>NZ_DAMACX010000108.1:0-1638 GCF_031998825.1 Pseudescherichia sp. | reverse complement strand
AGTTCACCGGGCGTTACAGGCCTGAAAAGTGTCAACCTATTCCAGGACTAGTCAAAACGGAGCTGCAGGATACGGGATTTTGTAGGCCCGGTAAGCGCAGCGCCACCGGGCGAGCGTAGGCTGGGCTCTATACAACGCCGGGCGGCACGTTGTTTGCCCGGCCTACGTTTTACACCACAGCTTAAACCTCTGTGGCGCGGAACAGATGCTCGGGCCGGGCAATGCGATCCTGGGCGGCAACCACCTGCAGCTCATACTCGCCCATCTGTTTGGTGGTGAGCATGATCTCATATACCGCCGCCGTCACGTGCTCCAGCGCATCACGCAGGGACGCGCCCTGAAGCAGTTTTACCAGCAGCAGGCCGCTGGTGACGTCGCCTACGCCAACCGGCTGACGCATGCCAAAATCGACCAGCGGGCGACTGATATGCCAGGCTTCCCGCGCCGTGACCAGCAGCATCTCAAAGCTCTCCATGCTTTTGGCCGCACGGGCCAGATGCTTGATCAGCACAATCTCCGGTCCCTGAGCAATCAGCTCGCGGGCGGCGGCAACCGCCTCGCCGATGTTGTTAACCGGATGACCACACAGCATCTCCAGTTCAATCAGATTCGGGGCGATAATGTCGCTGGCGGGCAGCGCATAGCGAGCATGAAACTCCGCGACGCCGGGCGCAACGATGCATCCCTTCTCAGGATGGCCCATCACCGGATCGCAGAAGTACTTCGCCTGCGGGTTCGCCGCTTTAACCTGCCGCACGATGCCCAGAATATGCTCGCCCTGCTCGGCAGAGCCAAGATAACCTGTCAGGATTGCATCGCACGTCTTAAGCTTATCGATATCAGCAATGCCCTGCACAATCTCCGTCAGGTGCGCGGGCGGCATTACGCAGCCGGTCCACTTGCCGTACTGGGTATGGTTAGAGAACTGAACCGTATTGAGCGGCCAGACGTTTGCGCCAAGGCGGCGCATCGGGAACTCAGCGGCGCTATTGCCGGCATGACCAAAGACGACGTGAGACTGGATGGCGAGGATATTCTTCATTTTCTTACCCGGACATAAAAATAAGGGAGTGATTTCTCACTCCCTGTGCTTAGTGCATTACTTCCAGCAGATCAGACAGTAATTTTTCTTACCACGACGCAGCAGCGTATAGCGACCAAACAGACGATCGCTGTCGGCGAAGGTGTATTCCGCATCGGACTGTTTTTCACCGTTGATGGTGACCGCATTAGAGGCGATGGTCTTGCGTGCCTGGCCACGGGATGGCTGTAGCTCAGAGTCCACCAGCGCCTGCATCAGATCCGCGCCCTTCTCCATTTCAACCATCGGAACACCGTCCTGCGCCAGCTGCTCAAAGTCAGCTTCGCTCAGATCGCTCAGGGTGCCGTTGAACAGGCTGGCGGTAATGCGTTTCGCCGCCTCCAGCCCCTCTTCACCGTGCACCAGACGGGTTACCTGCTCGGCCAGTACGTACTGGGCGCGCGGCGCTTTACCACTGTTCTTGTCTTCCTCTTCCAGCGCATTGATCTCCGCGATATCCATAAAGGTAAAGAACTTCAGGAAGCGGTAGACGTCTGCATCGGCGGTGTTGATCCAGAACTGGTAGAACTTATACGGGCTGGTTTTCTTCGGATCGA
>NZ_DAMACX010000107.1:0-2892 GCF_031998825.1 Pseudescherichia sp. | reverse complement strand
TGCCATTAAATAGCTCCTGGTTTTAGCTTTTGCTTCGTAAACACGTAATAAAACGCCCTCATACAATATGAGGACGCGGAATTTTAGGGCTGTGCTCAAAAGGTGTCAAGAAATATACAGCGATCTCGCCTTACCAGGCGATCTGAGCAGCGTGTTTTACCGTCAGGCTAACAAAATCAGTATAGCTAACCAGCACGACGCTGTTCGAAATTTGACCAGAAAGACCGCGGGCATCAATGTCTTCCTGCAGAGCATGAACGGATATGGGGGCAGCCAGCAGTAAATCAAGGTAACGGCTTCCCTTTACCGCCGCCGCTACGCCATCAGAGAGCAGCAGCAGGTCGTCACCCTCCTGCATCGTGCGCAGCAGCGTAGCGATGTCGCACTGCCAGGGAGAGTGACGAAGAGTATGCAGCATAACAGCCTCAGAACGTCATGACGACGTCATAGCGATGTAGACACTCGCGCAGCGCTTCAGGTTCCAGCGGCTGGGCATCAAGAATAAACGTGGTTGAGGCGCTCAGCCCGCGCTCGCGCAGCGAGGCCGCACACAGCCAGAGCTGTTCGATATCATAGAGCGGCAGCACCTTGAAGGTGGCGATGTAATCCCGCGCGAGAATATCGTCGGGGCGCTGGTTGACCAGCAGCTGGAAAACGCCGTCGCCAAGGAAAAAGACGCCGATCTCCTCGGTCAGGGCCGACATCGCCAGCAGCGCGTCCAGCCCTTCCCGTCCGGCAGAGGAGCCGTGGGGAGCGGAGTTAAAAACAAATGCCACGCTTTTCATCAAAACTGTACCACACGATCGCAGGTTAAAGCGGCCTCGGCCAGCGCACCTAAGCCGCTGAGCATAAAGCCCGGCTGGAGATTGGCCCCTGCCAGTCCGGCTCGTTGGGCCTCGTTCTCATCGGTCACGCCACGCCGTAGCGCCGCCGCGACGCAGATATGCAGCTCCACCTGATGCTCAAGGTGCAGCGCCTGCCAGGCTCGGACCAGATCGAACTCGTCGCTGGCGGGCGCGGTTAGCTGGTTGGCGTTATAGACCCCTTCCCGATAGAAGAAGACGCTCGCCAGCTCGTGGCCCGCCGCCAGTAGCGCCTGGGCAAACTGCCACGCGCTGCTGGCCTGCTGCGTGCCGTAGGCGGGCCCTGTCACCAGTAAGGCAAAGCGCATTACTTATCCTGCCCCTGAAAATCACCGCTCTTAAACTGGCGGATGTAGAGGTAGACCGTATGCTTGGAGATATTCAGCCTATCGGCGACCTGGTTAATTGCATCTTTAATGTCAAAGATGCCTTTTTCGTAGAGGTTCAGCACGATCTGACGGTTTTTTGCATTGTTCGAGACGTTACGATCGGCATTCACCTCTTCAATGGTGAACTCCAGGGTCTGCATCACCAGGTCGTCCACCGAGGAGGCAAAGTTCACGGCGGAGCCAACGTCCGGCGTCTCCGGTGGAATGAAGGTGTTCATAATCTGCGAGAAAGGTACATCAAGGTTCATGTTGATGCACAGCAGGCCAATCACCCGGTGTTCGCGGTTGCGAATGGCAATGGTGACCGACTTCATCAGCACGCCGCTCTTGGCGCGGGTGAAGTAGCACTTAGAGACGCTGCTGTCCGCCCCCGTCATGTCGTGCAGCATGCGCAGGGCAAGATCAGTAATCGGCGAGCCAATCTTACGCCCGGTGTGTTCACCGTTGGCAATACGAATGGCGGAGCATTTGAGATCCTGCAAGGAGTGCAGGACGATTTCACAGTGGGCACCAATGAGCATCGCTAACCCATCGACCACCGCTTCGTAGGATTTCAGGATATCGAAGTCGGTCTGATCAAAAGGCCGTTGATCCAGCAGATCGAGCTCGCTGGTTTCGTTGGTTAATAGCGACCTGGACATGAAAAAAAACACTCCTTTTCAGGAGCCTGTCGTTATGTTTTCAGGGCAGGCTCATCATTTACAGGGACATCTAAATTAATACAGCGCCTATAGCGCTTTCCAGTGTTAATTATATCTGCCCTGTAATAAAAAACCGCCGCCTGGTCAGGCGGCGGCTCTCAGCGTCTTACTTTTTATCCGCTGCGGCAGGTTGCTCTGCCGGTGCTGCCGCTTCCGCCTTCGGCTGTGCGTCCGCCTTCGGTGCCGGTTTGATATCCAGCAGCTCTACGTCGAAGACCAGCGTGGAGTTAGCCGGGATGCCCGGAACGCCCGTTTTACCGTAGGCCAGCGCCGGTGGGATAACCAGCTTGATCTTGCCGCCTTTCTTGATGTTTTTCAGGCCTTCGGTCCAGCCCGGGATCACGCCATCAAGACGGAAGGAGAGCGGCTCGCCACGGGTGTAGGAGTTATCAAACTCTTTACCGTCGATCAGCGTACCTTTGTAGTTGACTACTACGGTGTCGCTATCTTTCGGTGCGTCGCCGGTACCCTCTTTCTCTACTTTGTAGAGCAGGCCGGTAGAGGAGGTTTTCACATCCTTCTCTTTAGCAAAGGTGTCGCGGAAGGCTTTGCCTTTGGTTTCGTTCTCAGTCGCGTCCTTCTCCATCTTCTCCTGAGCGGCACCCTTCACGCGTGCTTCAAAGGCCTGCAGAGTCTGTTCGATCTCCTGGTCAGAGAGCTTGCTCTTATTGGCGAAGGCGTCCTGAACGCCAGCAATCAGCTGAGCCTGATCCAGTTTAATGCCCAGCTTCTCCTGCTCTTTCAGGGAGTTTTCCATATAACGACCCAGTGACGCGCCCAGCGCATAGGCTGATTTTTGGTCGTCATTCTTGAATGCCGCTTTGCTGTCGGTGGTCGCCGGGGCTTTAGCCGGGGCGTCAGCAGCAAAAGAGAGAGGTGCATTCAGCGCAACGGCCATCGTGGTCGCCAGCAGCGTTACTTTAAACAGTGATTTCATCC
>NZ_DAMACX010000106.1:0-2950 GCF_031998825.1 Pseudescherichia sp. | reverse complement strand
GAAAGCAAAAAAGCGCCTTTAGGGCGCTTTTTTACATTGGTGGGTCGTGCAGGATTCGAACCTGCGACCAATTGATTAAAAGTCAACTGCTCTACCAACTGAGCTAACGACCCGAGTGGTGGGTGATGACGGGCTCGAACCGCCGACCCCCTCCGTGTAAAGGAGATGCTCTACCAACTGAGCTAATCACCCCCGCTGTGTGGAGTCGCATTATAGGGAGAGTTGAAAATGAGTCAACGCCTTTTCTCAAGATTTTGTTTGTTCGTCGTAAATTTAGACAAAGCGGCGCATAAATGGCTGCGTACGCATGATTTCTAAACAAAAAACGGCTTTGACGCACCCATAGTAGTAACAACATTGAGGAATCAGCGCAGGGTGATAGAATATTGCCCATTCTGTTTTCCAGGACTTGCCGGCTGTCGGCATCGTTATCAACGTAAGGCCATTTCATGAAAATCAAAACTCGCTTCGCGCCAAGCCCGACCGGCTATCTGCACGTCGGTGGTGCGCGTACCGCACTCTATTCCTGGCTTTTCGCACGTCACCAGAACGGTGAGTTTGTGCTGCGTATCGAGGACACCGATCTCGAACGCTCTACGCCAGAGGCTATCGAAGCCATTATGGATGGCATGAACTGGCTGAATCTGGAGTGGGATGAAGGCCCCTATTTCCAGACCAAACGTTTCGATCGCTATAACGCAGTGATCGACGATATGCTGAAAGTGGGCACCGCCTACCGTTGCTACTGCTCTAAAGAGCGTCTGGACGCGCTGCGTGAAGAGCAGATGGCGAACGGCGAGAAGCCACGTTATGACGGCCGCTGCCGCCACGACCACAGCGAACATGCTGCCGATGAGCCTTGCGTTGTGCGCTTTGCTAACCCGCAGGAAGGGTCGGTGATCTTTGACGATCAGATCCGTGGCCCGATCGAGTTCAGCAACCAGGAGCTGGACGATCTGATCATCCGCCGCACCGACGGCTCCCCAACCTATAACTTCTGCGTTGTGGTAGACGACTGGGATATGCAGATCACCCACGTGATCCGTGGTGAAGATCATATCAACAACACCCCTCGCCAGATCAACATCCTGAAAGCGCTGAACGCGCCGGTGCCGGTTTATGCCCACGTCTCGATGATCAACGGCGACGATGGCAAAAAACTCTCCAAGCGCCACGGCGCGGTGAGCGTTATGCAGTACCGTGACGATGGCTACCTGCCGGAAGCGCTGCTCAACTACCTGGTACGTCTGGGCTGGTCCAACGGCGACCAGGAGATCTTCAGCCGCGAAGAGATGATCAACCTCTTCTCACTGGGTGCGGTGAGCAAATCCGCCAGCGCGTTCAACACCGACAAGCTGCTGTGGCTGAACCATCACTATATCAATACTCTGGCACCTGAGTACGTGGCGACACACCTGCAATGGCATATCGAGCAGGCAAACATCGACACCCGTACCGGTCCGCAGCTGTCCGAGCTGATCGCTCTGCTGGGCGAGCGCTGCAAGACGCTGAAAGAGATTGCCGAGAGCTGCCGCTACTTCTATGAGGAGTTTGCTGAGTTCGACGCCGACGCTGCCAAGAAGCATCTGCGTCCGGTTGCGCGTCAGCCGCTGGAAGTGGTGCGCGACAAGCTGGCCGCCATTACCGACTGGACGGCGGAAAATATCCACCATGCGATTCAGGCTACCGCCGATGAGCTGGAAGTGGGGATGGGTAAAGTGGGAATGCCGCTGCGCGTTGCCGTGACCGGGGCAGGGCAGTCCCCTGCGCTGGACGTTACCGTGCATGCGATCGGTAAAACCCGCAGCGTTGAGCGTATCAACCGCGCGCTGGGCTTTATCGCGGAGCGCGAAAGCCAGCAGTAAGCAGGCGATAACCGCACTAAACAGAAACGGCAGGGTTAACCTGCCGTTTTTTTATGCCTGCTCGGTATCGGCAATGCCCAGCCGGGTCAAAAAACCGCGCAGGCCTTCACGCGCCAGAAAGCGCTCCAGTCGCTCCTGCTCTGCGGGCGTCATATTCTGCAGGACGTTGCCAATCTGCCGCAGCGAGGCCGTTTGAAACAGCGTGCTGTAGTCGGCGGAGGGTTCCGCCATTGACCATGCCGACTGGCGGTGACGAACGACCGGCGTTTTGCGCATATAGGCCAGCACGCGCTCATCAATATGGATCAGCCGCGCCCGGCCGCCTTTTACCCCGGTCAACGTCTCGGTTGTCCAGTTCTGTTCGCGGATCCAGCGATTAACGGTTTGTCTGGCAACGCCAAGATAGTCCGCCATCTCTTCAGGCGTCATTTTATCAGGTAGCTTCATCTTATTTTTCCCTGCTGCGAATGCCGAGCCGTTGGAGTAAGCCGCTGATCCCTTCACGCATCAATAGGGAGGTCAGCTGTTTCTGTTCTGAAGGGGTCATCTCTTTCGCCAGCGTCACCAGCAGAACATCAAGTGATGTATCCAGGGATGCTTCAGCGTAGAGGGTGGCGTCGGCAACCCGGCGAGCGTTGCGTATGAACTCACGCACCTGCTCATTAATATGCACCACGCGCGCTTTCCCACCCTGTACGCCAGGCTTGGGTGACGTTGCCCATCCCTCTTTACGTACCCACTTATTGATTGTTTGACGGCTATAGCCTGTCAGCCTGGCTAACTCTTCCGGCGTCATTCGTTCCTTGATCATGCGATTTCCTGACGAGCAGTAGGGGTAATTAGTGGTTCATTTTATAGCACCATTTTACGCGAAAGTGTGACGGGTTTAACTCCTGGCTGCGAGCGAGCCCGCAATGTCTTTCATTTGTTTGCTTTTTCAGCGGTTGAGAGGCAGAGAGAGATTTTGCCGTTGACACCTGGCAAAGGAATTCATATTATGCCGCCCGTCAACACGACAGCTTTACGCAACGGGGCTATAGCTCAGCTGGGAGAGCGCTTGCATGGCATGCAAGAGGTCAGCGGTT
>NZ_DAMACX010000105.1:0-2951 GCF_031998825.1 Pseudescherichia sp. | reverse complement strand
AAGTTCACCGGGCGTTACAGGCCTGAAAAGTGTCAACCTATTCCAGGACTAGTCATGGCGACACTACTTGTGCCGCGCTCTCAGGTTCTCAATAATCGACGTCATATCCAAATCCTGGTCCTGCAACAGCACCAGCAGATGGTAGATCAGATCCGAGGCTTCGTTCGTCAGCTCCTCGCGATCGTGAACGGTGGCAGCGAGTGCGGTTTCAACACCTTCTTCACCCACCTTTTGCGCGATGCGCTTGGTGCCGCTGGCATAGAGCTTGGCGGTATAGGAGCTGGCCGGATCGGCGCTTTTGCGCGCGGCCAGCAGCTGCTCCAGCTGATAGAGGAATAGCCACTGGTGATTCTTCTCTTCACCAAAGCAGCTGGTGGTGCCGGTATGGCAGGTCGGGCCGACAGGGTTGACCAGCACCAGCAGCGTATCGTTATCGCAGTCGGAGGTAATGCTAACCACGTTGAGCACGTTGCCAGAAGTTTCACCCTTGGTCCACAGGCGCTGCTTGGTGCGGGAGTAGAAGGTGACCAGACCGCTCTCTTCGGTCTTCGCCAGCGCCTGCTGGTTCATATAGCCCAGCATTAATACTTCCCCGGACACCGCGTGCTGGATCACGGCAGGCAGCAGCCCATCGGTTTTAGTCCAGTCCAGCAGGCTGCGTTGTTGCTCTGTTAACATATCCTTATCTCCACGCCCTGCAGTGCCAGGTACGCTTTTAGTTCACCAATATTAATAATTTGCTTGTGGAAGACGGAAGCGGCCAGCGCGCCGTCCACATCAACGTCCCGGAAGGCTTCCAGGAAGTGCTCCATAGTTCCCGCGCCGCCGGAGGCGATCAGCGGAACATGACATACCTCGCGAACCTTCTTCAACTGCGTCAGGTCATAACCGTTGCGCACCCCGTCCTGGTTCATCATGTTGAGCACGATCTCACCCGCGCCGCGCTTCTGTACCTCCTGCACCCAGTCCAGCGTCTCCCAGGTGGTAACGCGAGTGCGGCTCTCGTCGCCGGTATACTGGTTAACGTGATATTTGCCGGTGGCTTCGTCAAACCAGGTGTCGATGCCGATCACGATACACTGCACGCCAAAGCGGTCGGCGAGGCGGGTAATCAGCTCAGGATCGGCCAGCGCTGGCGAGTTGATGGAGATCTTGTCCGCGCCGAAGGAGAGGATCTGCGCCGCATCGTCAACGGATTTAATCCCGCCCGCCACGCAGAAGGGAATATCAATCGCTTCCGCTACCCGAGAGACCCAGCTTTTATCTACGACGCGTCCATCGCTGGAGGCGGTGATATCATAAAACACCAGCTCATCTGCGCCTTCCGCCGCGTAGCGTTTCGCCAGGGGAACGATCTCGCCAATAATCTCATGGTTGCGGAACTGCACGCCTTTTACCACCTGGCCGTCACGCACGTCCAGACAGGGAATTATCCGTTTTGCCAGCATTGGATCGCCTCCGTTACGTTAAATTTGCCTTCCAGCAGCGCCCGGCCAACGATCACGCCGCGTACGCCGGTACCGCGCAGGGCGGCGATATCCTGTAGCCCGCCGATGCCCCCCGAGGACTGGAAGGCGATCTGTGGATAGCGTGCGCACACCTCTTCATACAGCGAGACGTTGGAGCCAGCCAGCGTGCCGTCGCGGGAGATATCCGTGCACAGGACGTGCTTCAGGCCAACGGGCTGATAAGTTTCAATCAGCTCTTCCAGCGAGACGCCGGAGTTCTCCTGCCAGCCGCTGACCGCGACCTGCTTAACGCCCTCGGCGTCAATACGCACGTCAAGCGCCAGAACCAGCGCCTCTGCGCCGAAGCGCGTAAACCAGCCCTTAACCACCTCGGGAGATTTTACCGCCGTCGAGCCGACCACCACGCGAGCGACGCCCGCCGCCAGCAGAGCCGCAACGTCCTCTTCCGTGCGGATCCCGCCACCGACCTGCACCGGCACGGTTACCCCGGCCACCAGGGTTTTAATCAGCGGGATCTGTCGCTTAGCGGGATCTTTCGCCCCGGTGAGATCGACCAGGTGCAGCACCTCTGCGCCTTCCGCGGCATAGCCCTGCAGGCGGGTAAGCGGATCGTTGCCGTAGTCACGCTGCTGCGCGTAGTCCCCCTGGTGCAGGCGCACTACCGTGCCATCAATTAAGTCTAAAGCCGGAATAATCATTACATCTCCAGGAAGTTTTTCAGCAGCTGCGCGCCCGCCGCGCCCGAGCGTTCCGGGTGGAACTGGACGCCGTAGAAGTTATCTTTCTGCACGGCGGCGGTGAAGGGCGCGCCGTAGTGGCACTGGGCAATGGTCTGGGCATTCACCGGCATGGCGTAGCTGTGCACGAAGTAGAAGTAAGCTCCGTCCTCAATGCCGCGAAACAGGCGATCCCCCGCTTTCGGGTAGACGCGGTTCCAGCCCATGTGGGGTAGAGGGAGGCCGACGTCCTCCATCTTGACCACCGGCTCATCGATAATCCCCAGCAGATCCACGCCGTGGGTCTCTTCGCTGCGGCTGCCCAGCAGTTGCATGCCGAGGCAGATGCCTAGCACCGGCTGGGTGCAGGCTCTGATCAGGTTGACCAGATCGCGCTGGTGGATCTGATCCATGGCGGCCTGCGCCGTACCCACGCCGGGTAAAAAGAGCTTGTCCGCGCGCAGGACCACGTCCGGATCGCGGCTGACCACCGGCTCGTAGCCGTGGCGGGCAATGGCGGATGTCACCGAGTGCAGGTTGGCGCAGCCGGTATCGAGGATCACCACGTTCATTACAGCACTCCTTTTGAGGAGGGAAGGGTATCGCCTTCCACCCGGATCGCCTGGCGCAGCGTGCGGCCAAAGGCTTTAAACAGACTCTCCACTCGGTGGTGATCGTTCTTGCCCTTGGTTTTCAGGTGTAGGGTAACGGCCATGGTGTAGGAGAGGGAGCGGAAGAAGTGCTCAACCATCTCGGTGGTCAGATC
>NZ_DAMACX010000104.1:0-3080 GCF_031998825.1 Pseudescherichia sp. | reverse complement strand
ATGAGTGAATTTTCCCAGACAGTCCCCGAACTGGTTGCCTGGGCCAGAAAAAACGATTTCTCGATCGCGCTGCCGGTAGACAGGCTCTCCTTTTTGCTGGCCGTCGCCACGCTTAACGGCGAGCGGCTGGACGGTGAGATGAGCGAAGGGGAGCTGATCGACGCGTTTCGCCACGTCAGCGAGGCGTTTGAGCAGACCAGCGAAACCATCGGCGTGCGCGCCAATAACGCCATCAACGATATGGTGCGCCAGCGCCTGCTGAACCGCTTTACCAGCGAGCAGGCTGAGGGGAACGCCATCTACCGTTTGACGCCTCTCGGTATCGGCATCACGGACTACTACATTCGCCAGCGCGAGTTCTCTACCCTGCGCCTCTCGATGCAGCTCTCTATCGTTGCCAGCGAGCTGAAACGCGCCGCTGACGCTGCGGCCGAAGGCGGAGACGAGTTCCACTGGCATCGTCACGTCTACGCCCCGCTGAAATACTCCGTTGCGGAGATTTTCGACAGTATCGATCTGACCCAGCGCATTATGGATGAACAGCAGCAGCTGGTGAAGGATGACATCGCCCAGCTGCTGAACAAAGACTGGCGGGCGGCGATCTCCAGCTGTGAGCTACTGCTGTCGGAGACCTCCGGGACCCTGCGCGAGCTGCAGGACACGCTGGAGGCGGCGGGGGATAAGCTGCAGGCCAACCTGCTGCGCATCCAGGATGCGACCCTTGCCCACAACGATCTCGAGTTTGTCGATCGGCTGGTGTTCGATCTGCAAAGCAAGCTGGATCGCATCATCAGTTGGGGCCAGCAGGCTATCGATCTGTGGATTGGCTACGACCGCCACGTGCATAAGTTTATCCGTACCGCTATCGATATGGATAAAAACCGCGTCTTTGCCCAGCGCCTGCGCCAGTCGGTGCAGTCCTACTTTGATGCGCCGTGGGCATTGACCTACGCCAGCGCCGATCGTCTGCTGGATATGCGCGACGAAGAGATGACGCTGCGCGATGAAGAGGTGACCGGCGAACTGCCGCCGGATCTCGAGTTTGAAGAGTTTAACGAAATTCGCGAGCAGCTTGCCGCCATGATTGAAGCGCAGCTGGCGGTGTATAAAACCAGAGAAGTGCCACTGGATCTCGGTCTCGTGGTGCGCGAATATCTGGCGCAATATCCGCGGGCGCGTCACTTTGACGTTGCGCGAATTGTGGTTGATCAGGCGGTACGTCTCGGCGTAGCGCAGGGCGATTTCACCGGGCTGCCAGCAAAATGGCAGCCAATTAATGATTACGGAGCCAGGGTACAGGCGCATGTCATTGACAAATATTGAACAAGTGATGCCAGTCAAGCTGGCGCAGGCGTTGGCTAACCCGTTGTTCCCGGCGCTGGACAGTCAGCTGCGCGCCGGTCGCCACATTGGTCTTGATGAGCTGGACAATCACGCATTTTTAATGGACTTCCAGGAGTATCTGGAGGAGTTTTACGCTCGCTATAACGTGGAGCTGATCCGCGCGCCGGAAGGGTTCTTCTACCTGCGCCCGCGCTCCACAACGCTGATCCCGCGCTCGGTGCTCTCAGAGCTGGATATGATGGTCGGCAAGATCCTCTGCTACCTCTATCTCAGCCCGGAGCGCCTGGCTAACGAAGGCATCTTTACCCAGCAGGAGCTTTACGACGAGCTGCTGTCGCTGGCAGATGAGAGCAAGCTGCTGAAGCTGGTCAACAACCGCTCCACCGGCTCTGACGTCGATCGCCAGAAGCTTCAGGAGAAGATGCGCTCCTCGCTGAACCGTCTGCGCCGCCTGGGCATGGTCTGGTTTATGGGCAACGACAGCAGCAAGTTCCGTATCACCGAGTCGGTGTTCCGCTTCGGCGCTGACGTGCGCGGCGGGGACGACCTGCGTGAAGCGCAGCTGCGCATGATCCGCGACGGCGAGGCCATGCCGGTAGAGAACCACCTGCAGCTCAATGATGAGCAAGACGAGAATCAGCCGGACAGTGCGGAGGAAGAGTCATGATTGATCGCGGTAAATTTCGCTCGCTAACGCTGATTAACTGGAACGGCTTTTTTGCCCGGACCTTTGACCTGGACGAGCTGGTCACTACGCTCTCCGGCGGTAACGGGGCGGGTAAATCCACCACCATGGCGGCCTTTGTTACGGCGCTGATCCCGGATCTGACCCTGCTGCACTTCCGTAACACCACCGAAGCGGGGGCCACCAGCGGCTCGCGCGACAAAGGTCTGCACGGCAAGCTGAAGGCGGGCGTCTGTTATTCGGTGCTGGACGTGATTAACTCCCGCAACCAGCGCGTGGTAGTCGGTGTGCGCCTGCAGCAGGTCGCCGGGCGCGACCGCAAGGTCGATATTAAACCCTTTGCGATTCAGGGCCTGCCGACCAGCATCCAGCCAACGACGTTGCTGACCGAGACCCTCAACGAGCGCCAGGCGCGCGTATTAACCCTGACCGAGCTGAAAGAGAAGCTGGACGAGATCGAAGGCGTTCAGTTCAAGCAGTTCAACTCGATTACCGACTACCACGCCCTGATGTTCGATCTGGGCATCGTGGCCCGTCGCCTGCGCTCCGCCTCGGATCGCAGCAAGTTCTACCGTCTGATCGAGGCCTCGCTCTACGGCGGGATCTCCAGCGCCATTACCCGCTCGCTGCGCGACTACCTGCTGCCGGAAAACGGCGGGGTGCGGAAAGCATTCCAGGATATGGAAGCCGCGCTGCGCGAGAACCGCATGACGCTCGAGGCGATCCGCGTTACCCAGTCGGACAGGGATCTCTTCAAGCACCTGATCAGCGAAGCCACCAACTACGTGGCCTCAGACTACATGCGCCACGCCAACGAGCGCCGGGTGCATCTCGATCAGGCCCTGGCCTTCCGCCGGGATCTCTTCACCTCCCGATCGCAGCTGGCCGCCGAGCAGTATAAGCACGTTGAGATGGCGCGGGAGCTGCATGAGCATACCGGTGCGGAGGGGGATCTCGAAGCGGATCACCAGGCCGCCAGCGACCACCTGAACCTGGTGCAAACCGCGCTGCGTCAGCAGGAGAAAATTGAGCGCTACGAAGCGGATCTCGA
>NZ_DAMACX010000103.1:1185-3208 GCF_031998825.1 Pseudescherichia sp. | reverse complement strand
GCGCCCTGGTGGTTATTGTCGTCGGCCTGATAGCGGGTGATGGCTTTAATGCTCTCGCCAGCATTGCCCATGGCGAAAGAGTAGTGGGCAAACTTCAGCATTTCGGCGTCGTTACCGCTGTCGCCAATCGCCACGCATGCCTGCGGGGAGATATTCCAGCGCTTCAGCAGACGGCTGAGGCCATTGGCTTTATGCAGGCCGGGGATAATCAGATCGACAAAACCAAACCCGCTGGTCACCGGTTTCATGATGCCGTCGAGCGAAACATGCAGGGCGTCAATCAGGTTCGGGATATCGCTGTCGGGCAGGTTCAGGGAAAATTTAAACAGCACATCGTCGATGTCGCGGTAGTCGCTGACGCGCTTTAAGCGGTGATAGTGTTTCGACATCAGCGCGACGAAGGCCTCGGGTGCCTGGTCGCTCACGTACGCGCTTTCCAGACCGCAGGCGACGAAGTTCAGGGATTTATCTTTCAGCAGCTCGCCGATCACAATCTGCGATTCGTGCTTCGTCAGCTCGCCGTGGAAAATCTGCTCGCCGTGATCGAACACCAGCGCGCCGTTTTCCGCCACGAAGGAGATCTGCGATTTCAGCTCCGGGAAGAAGGAGATAAGCTGGTAATACTGGTTGCCGCTGGCGACAACGAACTCAATATTACGGGCCTGAAGTTGCTGGAACTGCGCCTGAAAGCGGTCACGATCGTACTGCTTGGCGTCATTAAGAAAAGTTCCGTCCATATCTGTGACGATAACTTTAACGGTCATACATTGCGCTCCTGGATGTTACTGCGACCAGCAACATTCTAATAACAATGTGACTAAAACCACAAATTTAATTTCATTCGAAAGTAAAAGCGAAACGGCAACCCGGGTTGTGATGCCAGTCAGTTAAGCCCGGTGGATTGTTCCGTTCACCTCATGTTCAGTAGAACATGGCATTCCACAACCCGTGAACGTGACAAGGGGGGCCGCCGGGCCCCCCTTGTCAATCCCCGCGGCCCCGCAATGAAACCGGTGCTTCGCACTGCGCTCACCTCCCGACCGGCTGCCTGCGGTCGGCTCAACTCGACATCCTGTCTCGATTCGCCTCTGGCCGCCATCCCTGGCGTCCAGCCCTTGTCATCCGGTCTCCGGTTCGCCGGTTTCAGCGGGGACTCAACACCCGTGCCACATTCAGGCGACTGAGAAGCGTGAGGGAGCGTGAATCCGGCTGAAAATCGACGAAGCGTTTCCGTAAGGCCGGGGCGAGGCGCAGGGACGCGCCGAGAGGGCATAGCCTGCATGGATGCAGGCTGGTGCCCGACCCGAAAGCCTGAAGGAATAAGCTGAGTGCACCGCGAAGCGGCGATTTTCTTTGCCGGGAGCCGGGGTAGCCAGGGGGGAGGCGGCGAGCCCCCCTGGCACGTTCACCGCAGCGGAGGGGGCATAAAGCAGAGGTGCTGTAGTGAACGGAACTCTTCCACTTCAGTCATTCAAAAATACCGAGTTGCTTAGCTGACTGTCATTACAACCCAGGTTGCCGTTTTTAGTGTTTTCCCTCTCCCCGTGGGAGAGAGCCGGGGTGAGGGCATCAGCGTGCGCATTTCCCCCTCACCCGCAAGGGAGAGGGGATACACCGTTACAACGTATGCTCGGTACGCGCAATAATATCGTCCTGCGCATCCGGGGACAGAGCGGTGAAGAACGCAGAATACCCCGCCACACGCACCACCAGATCACGATACTGGTCCGGGTGTTTTTTCGCTTCCAGCAGCGTTTCGCGGGAGACGATGTTGTACTGGATGTGCCAGCCTTTATGCACCTCGAAGAAGGTACGCAGCAGCACCATCAGCTTCTGGCGGTCGCTGTCATTATCCAGCGTCGCCGGGTTAAGTTTCTGGTTCAGCAGCACGCCACCGAGGATCGCTTCGGTCGGCAGTTTACCGACAGAGCCAATAACCGCGGTTGGCCCCAGGTGGTCAGTGCCGGAAGCCGGGCTGGCCCCTTCCGCGAGAGGGGTGTGCGCTTTACGTCCATCCGGGGTC
>NZ_DAMACX010000103.1:634-1175 GCF_031998825.1 Pseudescherichia sp. | reverse complement strand
TTCCCGCCAATCGGGCCGCGGCCGTAACGCGGGTTATGGTACTGCTTCAGCTCTTCGATGTAGGTCTGATAGGCACGCGCCAGCAGCAGATCCACGCTGTCATCGTCATTACCGTACTTCGGTGCGCCGTTGATCAGACGCTGGCGCAGCTGCTCGTGGGTTAGCCCTTCGTAATCATCGGCCAGTGCCGCCGCCAGCTGCTGCTGACCAATCGCGCCCTGGTCGAAGACCAGTTTCTTCACCGCCGCCAGGCTGTTGCCGAGGTTGGCGATGCCTACCTGCAGGCCGGATACCCAGTCGTATTTCGCGCCACCCTGCTTGATGCTCTTCGCGCGTTCAATGCAGTCGTCTACCAGCGCCGAGCAGAGAATGTCATGCACGTTCTCTTCCAGCATGGTGTCCACCACGTACTCAATCTCGATGGATTTACGGGTGTAGTATTTAATCTGGTTATCCCAGGCGGCCATTACCTCGTCGAAGGTGTTGAAATTGCCCGCGGACAGCGCTTTTTCCTGCGGCAGGAACACGGTGCCGCTGGTGG
>NZ_DAMACX010000103.1:0-536 GCF_031998825.1 Pseudescherichia sp. | reverse complement strand
TCGATGCAGCCGATGGCGGCGTAATCGTAGGCATCCGCTTTTTCGATGCCGAGTTTGATGAACTCAGGAATGACAATCTCATCGTTGTTAAAGGCTGGCATCCCGAAGCCGCAGCGGATCACCTGCACGCAGGCGTCGAGGAAGTCATTGCTCATGCCCGCATGGTAGCGCACGCTCAGGTTCGGCTGGGTGGAGCGCAGACGCCCGCAGGATTCCAGAATCGCATAGGAGAGCGGATTGACCGCATCCATCGGCACGTCATTGACCAGCATCTGGCCACCGATGGTGACGTTCTGGTACAGCGGGCTACCGGCAGAGGCTTTAGAGTGAGAGCCGGAGCGGATCTTGTTCACTTCCAGCAGCTTCAGCCAGCAGCTGTGCAGCAGCTCAATGGCGTGCTCGCGATCCAGGGACTGGTTCAGCTCCACGTCACGGCGGTAGTACGGGTAGAGATACTGGTCCATACGGGCAAACGACACCGAGTGGCCGTTGGACTCAATCTGCAGGATCAACTGGATGAAATAGCACAGCTGCAG
>NZ_DAMACX010000102.1:0-3336 GCF_031998825.1 Pseudescherichia sp. | reverse complement strand
CGGGTGAACTCGCGCCCGGTGGCGTGACGGAGACCTGGGACGCCTGGCAGTCGGCGGGCGAGTCGCTGGTCGCCGCCCAACAGTAATTTATATACGGCGCGCGTACCCGCGCCGTTACAGAAATATTTTTAACTGGAGATAAATTATGGCTCTTTTAGATAGCCCTGCGCTTCAGCAGGTGGAAACCGCGCTTAAGGTTACCCCTGGCAGCTTTGCAAAAAATAACTATCGCTCTGTCTTTGACATTGCCCGCACGTCCCGTAAACAGTTTATCGCCGACAATATGTCGTGGCTGGGCCTGCGCGGCGGTAAAGCCTGGGATCTGGCCGTGGGGCAGGCCCAGCACATTCGCCGCCTGTTCCGGGAAAAAACGCTGACTCACCAAATTCGCGAAGAAGTGCAGCGGCAGACTCTGAGCGGCCAGCCGGTGAGGAAAGTTTCTGCCAGTAATAACATTCAGGGGCTGGTACAGAATGGCCCGACATGGCAGAACCAGTTTGCCGAAAACTGGCAGGCCTACTGCCAGTCCGGTACCCCGGAAGCGGTGGATTCCCCGGTCAGCTACCTGACCTGGCTCTATAAGCAGGCGTTAAGCTTTGAAGAGGAGATTAGGGCCAGCGGCACCGCTGACCAGGTAATCCCTCTTGCCGAGCGCCGCCCGGACCTCGCTGCCCTGACGGTAGATAACGATGCCATTAACCAGGAAGTTCCGGCTTTACAGCTGGTGAATGAGATCCTTGAGAACAGCATTACCTCCAGCCTGCCTTCGGAAAAAAGCGTGGATGAGACGCTGGCGGAGACCCGCTACCCGACCCTGCTGCCGTATCACTTCCCGCATGATCAGGTAGCGCTTGCACTTGAGAACGCTGACGTAGCGCTAGAGGAGATCATCGGCGAGTCCGCAACCGACTGGCCGTGGTTCCTGAATGATGCATGGCAGGGCGCACGTAGTACCAGCAGCACCGAACTGGCCAGCAGGCTGGCCCCGGAGCAGCAGACGCTGGTGACCGAGGCGGATAACAGCACCGCCTCTGACCTGACAGATTTCTATAAAACTAACCTCGGGCTGGCAACGGCGGATTATACGCCGTTTGAAAACCTCGACACCTTTACCCGGCAACTGGGGCTAACCGTGCCGCAGGTGGAGGCGCTGGTGGCGGGAAATGCGGGAGGGACGTCGGTAGCAATATCGGATAACTGCCCGGTAGGTTTTACTTTTTCAACTAAAGATGCCATCGCCAGCGCTTCGCTGGATACCGGTAGCAATCCGATCCCATTAACGCTTAGCAATAATGGATTAAATATAATTCGAGGGGAATTTTCTGGCGGTATCAGGTGTGACGCTACTCAACAGGCTGAAATGTATATCGAAGATAATATCAGCTCGGATGGTACAAATATGAAGCCATTCACTTTGTCATTTTGGTGCAAGATCCCGGCGGATATTCCGGATCAGGCGATTATAGTGACAAATAAAACAGACAAGTATGCGCGTTCTTCAAAAGGTATTACTTTATTTGCGAGACATAGCGGGGATGCTTATCAGCTGGAGCTTACCGCCAGCGATGGCTCAAACGATCCTGTAGCTCTTACTTTAAATACTCATCTCATCCCTGATGTGTGGTGCTTTATCGCATTGCAATATAATAATAAAGATAATAATCTATACATAAGAGGAAGTGTTGATCATGCGACAATGCAAATCAAAAGTAGTATAAATATTTCTTCGCTGAATTCTATTGTTCTTGCAAGTGAAAGTTGGGGCTTTAACGGCAATAAAGATAATAATTACTATAACAGCTATCCAGAGCGTCAAACCATCATTGAATATGATGATATCGCTTCATGGGATGCGGACCTGTCAGATCCTACGTTAGAAAATTATATTGTCAGTGGCCTGCCTGCCAGTTCCCTCTCAGGGATGGTGCACTACTATACGTTTGATACCGTTGCTTCCCAAAGCCAGTATGGTGCCTCATATATTAATGAGGCCATGGAGCCTGCTATTTTAGTGGCTGAGCCTGCCTCTCCTGAACTCGTTTTTTCCAACTGCACCTATGTTAACGGAAAATTCGGCCAGGGCATCCAGACCCGCAGTGCAGACGACAGCTATTTCTATTTTCAGCCTGACGGGGAAGTGGCGCAGGCGATGAAAGGGGATAAGTCTTTTACGCTGGGGTTTTGGGGGTATGGTAATAATTATGCCGCAGAAATAATACCTATTTTCAGTAATGGTGGTGATGCAAATTATGAAGCTTATTCATCAGGGTTTAGTTTAAGCACCAAAGACAATAACTATACATTAGACTATGTGCTTTCAGATAATGCAGGCAAAACACAAAACAATGCATGGGATAATGGCGAAGGCATGGCACGACAAAAGTGGTATTACATTGCCCTGTCATGGGATGCGATAAACAGGAAAGCTAACTGGTATGTCATAGATTATGATGAAGACGTGCAAGCACCTTCAGTCTCGTTTGATGCATCTTCATTTAATGATATTACTACTGCGGATGGCTTTACGTGGGCATTTAACACGCGGGGTGATGTATCTCGCGGCGTTCATTCGACAGACGACATAAATAATTTCATCTACGACGATATTGCTGTATTTAACGGAGCGTTGACGGCTGAGGATATCAATACGCTTGTCAACTCCGGCAAACCCGTTGCCGAAACAGATATTTCCGGTTTCTCCGCCGCCTGTATCTGGAGTTCTTCTCTTGACCACGGCTTGCAGAACCTCTCCGATGCCCGCATGGACCGCATCAACCGGATGGTGCGTCTGCAGCGCTGGCTCGGTCTGAGCTATGAGGAGACGGACCTGCTGCTCAGCGCCTGCATCCGCGCCCAGGGCGCAGATAACGCAGACTTTTCCCTCAACGCCCACACCCTGCGTGCGCTGGGTGTCTTTCGTCACTGGCAGCAGAAGTACGGCGTCACGGCGTTCCAGTTTGCTGCCGTGCTGAATGAAATCACCCCGTATGCGATTTCCCCGGCGGTGCCGTTCCTCGACCAGGTGTTCAACTCTCCGTCGCTGTTTGATGAGCCTTTCGCTATCACCGGTGAGAATGTCAGCTACACCGACGTCACCGGGGACAGCGCCCGCACGGTACGTCAGATTTGTGCCGGGCTGGACATCACCCAGGCCCAGTTCCGGGTGCTGGCGGATAAGGTGGCGGCAGCGCAGGGCGATGCGCAGGCGAAGACCTTCCCGCTGACGCTGCCGGTGGTCTCGGCGCTCTACCGTCTGGCGATGGTGCCGCGCTGGCTGGGGCTGTCGTTTGCCGACGGGGCAGCGCTGCTGAGCCTGGCGGGTGAGGGCGACGCGGC
>NZ_DAMACX010000101.1:0-3592 GCF_031998825.1 Pseudescherichia sp. | reverse complement strand
TGCCAGGCATCAAACAAAGCAGAAGGCCATCCTCACGGATGGCCTTTTTGCGTTGTGCCGCAGGCAGCATCAGCACTCCGTAGGCCCGGTAAGCGCAGCGCCACCGGGCGATTACTCCTCATTCACAAGCGATCGTCCGGCATATGGGGTACACTAGCCCTGTTTTTGTCTTTGGATGGCGTCTATGAATCACTCCCTTAAGCCCTGGAATACCTTTGGCATTGCGCATAATGCGAATCACATCGTGCTTGCCGAAAATGTGCAACAGCTCCTTAGCGCCTGGCAGAATGCCGCGCAGATCCAACAGCCCGTACTGATCCTGGGGGAAGGGAGTAACGTTCTTTTTCTGAATGATTTTGCCGGAACCGTTATTGTTAACCGCATCATGGGTATCGATATCACCGACAAAACTGACGCCTGGCATGTGCACGTTGGCGCAGGGGAGAACTGGCACCAGCTGGTTCAGTACACGTTGAGTAAAGAGATGCCCGGCCTGGAGAATCTGGCCCTGATACCGGGCTGCGTAGGTTCATCCCCCATTCAAAACATTGGCGCGTATGGCGTTGAGCTACAGCGCGTCTGTGACTACGTTGACTGCGTTGAGCTTGCTACAGGCCATACGCTGCGTCTTACCGCCCAGGAGTGCCGCTTTGGCTACCGGGACAGTATCTTCAAACATGAGTATCAGCACTCTCATGCCATTGTTGCGGTGGGGCTACGTTTACCCAAGGCATGGCAGCCGGTACTAACCTATGGCGATTTGGCGCGTCTCGATCCCGCTACCGCCACGGCGCAGGCGATCTTTGATACCGTCTGCAATATGCGCATGAGCAAGCTTCCCGATCCAAAAGTAAACGGTAACGCAGGAAGCTTCTTTAAAAACCCCGTAGTGAGCGCAGAGGTGTCGCAGCAGCTGCTGACACACTATCCTGAAGCGCCGCACTATCCACAGGCTAATGGCACCGTCAAACTGGCCGCCGGCTGGCTTATCGATCGCTGCCAGTTGAAAGGCACAACGGTAGGGGGAGCGGCCGTTCATCGCCATCAGGCGCTTGTGCTTATCAACGAGCACCAGGCGACCAGTAAGGATGTAGTCGCGCTGGCACACCATGTACGCCAGCAGGTAGGCGAAAAATTCAATGTCTGGCTGGAGCCGGAGGTACGTTTTATCGGCCCAACGGGAGAAGTAAACGCTGTGGAGATTATTGCGTGAAGGACAATACTATTCCATTAACCCTGATTTCTATCCTTGCCGACGGCGAGTTCCATTCAGGGGAGCAGCTGGGTGAGCGCCTGGGAATGAGCCGGGCGGCCATTAACAAACATGTCCAAACCCTGCGCGACTGGGGCGTTGACGTCTTTACCGTACCTGGAAAAGGGTACAGTCTGCCGGAGCCTATCCACCTGCTAAGCCAGGATTTCATCAGCAGTCAGATAAACAAGGGCCAGGTAGCGGTCCTGCCGGTTATTGGTTCAACGAATCAGTACCTGCTGGATCGTATCGGTACTCTACAGTCAGGCGATGCCTGCGTTGCCGAATATCAGCAGGCAGGGCGGGGTCGGCGCGGACGTAAATGGTTTTCGCCTTTTGGGGCGAACCTCTATCTCTCTATGTATTGGCGTCTTGAACAGGGGCCAGCCGCTGCCATTGGCCTGAGCCTGGTCATCGGTATCGTGATGGCAGAAGTGCTGCGCGATCTGGGTGCCAGCCAGGTACGTGTTAAATGGCCCAACGATCTCTATCTCCAGGATCGCAAGCTGGCCGGTATCCTTGTTGAGCTGACAGGAAAGACGGGTGACGCAGCCCAGATCGTTATCGGGGCGGGGATCAACCTGGCGATGCGGCAGGTTGAGTCAGACGTCATCAACCAGGGGTGGATCAATCTTCAGGAGGCGGGGATCGCTATCGATCGCAATACGCTGGCCGCCCGGCTGATCAACGAGCTGCGCGCTGCGTTGGAGCTATTCGAACAGGAGGGATTAACCCCTTATCTTTCCCGCTGGGAGAAGCTGGATAACTTTATTAACCGTCCGGTCAAACTTATTATTGGCGATAAAGAGATAGTCGGTATTTCACGCGGAATAGATGCGCAAGGCGCGCTGCTGTTAGAGCAGGATGGGGCAATCAAAGCCTGGATGGGCGGTGAAATTTCGCTAAGAAGCGCGGGATAATAATGAAAAAGGGAGCATAGTGCTCCCTCTTTTATTTGCGTAACCGTACCTGCTCAACCGCGTGATTAGCGCTTTTAGTCATGATCAGGCTAGCCCTTTCACGTGTCGGCAGTATATTTTCTTTCAAATTCAGAAAGTTGATCTCCTGCCACAGGGAGGTAGCGACCTTAACAGCCTCTTCTTCAGAGAGCTTCGCATAGCTGTGGAAGTAGGAGTCCGGATTACTAAATGCCCCTTCACGGAATTTTAAGAAGCGATTGATATACCAGCGCTGTAATAGCTCTTCCGGAGCATCAACATAAATAGAGAAATCGACAAAGTCCGAGACAAATACATGGTGCGGATCGTGAGGATAATCCATCCCGCTCTGCAACACGTTCAGGCCTTCGAGAATTAAAATATCGGGATGGGTAACCGTCTTATCCCCATCGGGAATAACATCATAAATAAGATGGGAGTAAACGGGGGCAGTCACGTCCGGCACGCCCGATTTGAGATCGGAAACAAACTTCACCAGGCGGTGCATATCATAGGACTGCGGGAAGCCTTTCTTCTTCATCAGGCCACGATCTTTAAGCACCTGGTTTGGATGCAGAAAGCCATCGGTGGTAATCAACTCTACCCGGCGATGCTCTGGCCAGCGGCTCAGCAGTGCCTGTAATACGCGAGCGGTGGTGCTTTTACCCACGGCCACGCTGCCAGCGATGCTGATAATATAGGGGATGCGCTGTCCGTTAGTACCCAAGAACTGTTCCAGCACGGCCTGACGGCGCAGATTGGAGCTTATATAGAAATTGAGTAAACGCGACAGGGGCAGATAGATCTCGGCGACCTCCTCAAGGGAGAGATCTTCATTAATACCTTTTAACCGCGCAATTTCCCCTTCCGTCAGGGTCATCGGCACTGAAGCACGAAGTGCAGCCCACTGGCTGCGGTTAAACTGCAAGTAAGGCGTCATTAACATTTGCTCTGCTGCATTCATAAGCATGTTTCTGCCTGCCATTGATCGTCACCGTATCGGAGATAAACGTTCAGCGATGCGCAGTCCTGAAAGACAGCTCAATGGCACGCTACATTGAAGTTTATTATGGACAATGGGCAGGAGGGTAACATCAGATTGCGGGTAAGGATAAGAAAAAATAGTGGCGAATAGTGCTTTCACTGATACGCGTCACGTAACAGGATCGGCACATAATCATTTAGTCTCTTTCTAGCGTTCCTGCTCCTCTTTACAAACCTGCAAACGTTGAATATTTGTTCGGCGTTGCATGAAATGACAGCATTTTTTCATGTCAGCGCACAAAATGTGAGCGATAGAACGTTTTATGCGATTTTTTTGTTGCATGAGTCCGCAGGTCTCCCTAGAATGCGCGCTACTTGATGCCGACTTAGCTCAGTAGGTAGAGCAACTGACTTGTAA
>NZ_DAMACX010000100.1:0-3965 GCF_031998825.1 Pseudescherichia sp. | reverse complement strand
TTGCCAGGCCCAAATGCCAAACCCGAGATTCTCAAAGGTGGCGTAGTATACGCTGTGTCGGCTGTGTGCTCAAGTCCCGAACAGACAAAGATCCCGCTGGATCGCGCGGGGTGGTTTAAATCCAACCACGTTCGGCAAATGAAACCCACTCTCCCCGGCCTACAACGAGGTGGTCTAATACACGGATATCCATGAATTCACAACATTTTACCACACGTTCGGTGATTTGTTTATCAGCAAAACTGGGTTCTGCATAACCTGAAGGATGATTATGGGCAAGGATCACGGCGGCAGCGTTGATCGCGATGGCTTCCCGGACAATTTCCCGCGGGTGGACCTCAACGTGGCTTAACGTGCCGGAAAAGAGGCGGCTGTGCCTGAGCACCCGGTTCTGGTTGTTGAGATAGATGACCAGAAAAATCTCGCGCGGCTCGTCGGCAAGCTGGCTTTGCAGAAACGTTCTGGTGGCCTGCGGGCTGTCCAGCGTCAGCGCCTCCTGAATGCTTGAGGCATGATAGCGGCGCGCCAGCTCGGCAATGCCTTTGAGCTGGGCAAACTTCGCCACGCCGATGCCCGACACCTCAGCAAACTGTTGCGCATCTGCGGAGAGCAGATCGTAAAGCGAACCGAAATGCGCGACAAGATACTCGGCAAACGCCATCACGCTGCGCTCCGGCGTACCGGTACGCAGAAACAGCGCCAGCAGCTCAATGTCAGTGAGGGATGCAATCCCCAGGCGCAGCATCTTCTCGCGGGGCATCTTTTCACGTGGCATGTTCTCATATGACGTCAGCGATCTCGCCGTTTCCATAGCGCTCCTCCCTGTGAAAACCCTATTTTGCCACGGTGCGATGGGTGGCTCGACCTGCGGTTTTCGCTTTTGCGTGGCGGCTCGTAAAGGGAGTGATGCGCAAAAGCACCTCACTTTCCAGAGTGTGATAAAATGCCCACCTTCTGGTGAAACCCAACAGGAATGAATCATGATGAGCCTGGCCGGTAAAAAAATCGTTCTTGGCGTGAGTGGCGGTATTGCTGCCTACAAAACGCCGGAGCTGGTACGTCGTCTGCGCGATCGCGGCGCAGAGGTGCGTGTGGCAATGACAGAGGGTGCCAAAGCCTTTATCACCCCCCTCAGCCTGCAGGCGGTATCGGGCTATCCGGTTTCCGATAGCCTGCTGGATCCGGCTGCCGAAGCGGCAATGGGACATATCGAGCTGGGCAAGTGGGCCGACCTGGTGATCCTCGCCCCGGCAACTGCCGACCTGATTGCCCGCGTGGCCGCCGGTATGGCTAACGACCTGGTTACGACGATCTGCCTGGCCACCCCGTCACCCGTCGCGGTCGTACCAGCGATGAACCAGCAGATGTACCGCAACGCCGCCACGCAGCATAACCTGAGCGTGCTGACCGCCCGTGGCCTGCTGGAGTGGGGGCCGGACAGCGGCAGCCAGGCCTGCGGTGACGTCGGCCCAGGCCGGATGCTTGACCCGCTGGCTATCGTCGATCTGGCCGCAGCGCATTTTTCGCCTGTCAAAACGCTGCAACATCTGAATATCATGATTACCGCTGGACCGACGCAGGAGCCGCTGGATCCGGTGCGCTACATCACCAACAAAAGCTCTGGCAAGATGGGCTTCGCCATTGCCGCCGCCGCTGCTCGCCTTGGCGCGAACGTGACGCTGGTGAGCGGCCCGGTTTCGCTGCCGACGCCAGCAGGGGTGAAGCGCGTTAATGTCATGACCGCGCTGGAGATGGACGCCGCCGTACAGGCTCAGGTTCAGTCGCAGCAGATTTTTATCGGCTGTGCTGCCGTCGCTGACTACCGCGCCGCCGTCGTTGCCGATGAGAAGATCAAAAAGCAAACCGATGAAATTACAATAAAAATGGTTAAAAACCCGGATATCGTTGCCGGTGTTGCCGCGCTGAGTACCAACCGCCCCTATGTGGTAGGGTTTGCCGCCGAAACAAATAATGTGGAAGAATACGCCCGGCAAAAACGTATCCGCAAAAACCTTGATCTGATCTGCGCCAACGACGTATCTGGTGAAAATCAAGGGTTTAACAGCGACAGCAACGCATTACACCTTTTCTGGCAGGACGGCGACAAAGTCTTGCCGCTTGAGCGCAAAGCACTTCTGGGACAACTACTACTGGACGAGATCGTTACCCGTTATGATGAAAAAAATCGACGTTAAAATTATGGACCCGCGCGTTGGTAAAGCGTTTCCGCTGCCAACTTACGCCACCTCCGGCTCTGCCGGTCTTGACCTGCGAGCCTGTCTTGATGACGCCGTAGAGTTGGCGCCGGGCGCAACGACGCTGCTGCCGACCGGCCTGGCTATTCACATTGCCGATCCGTCGCTGGCCGCCGTGATTTTACCGCGCTCGGGCCTCGGTCATAAGCATGGCGTGGTGCTGGGCAACCTGGTTGGCCTGATTGATTCGGATTACCAGGGGCAGCTGATGGTCTCCGTCTGGAACCGTGGCAAAGAAACCTTCACGATTGAGCCGGGCGAACGTATTGCACAGATGGTATTTGTGCCGGTGGTGCAGGCAGAGTTTAACCTGGTAGAAGAGTTTGACAGCTCTGAACGTGGTGAAGGCGGCTTCGGCCATTCCGGGCGTCAGTAAGTCGCCTCATCCTTATATCATCCAGGATGCGTCTAAAACATGGCAGAAAAACAAACCGCGAAAAGGAATCGTCGCGAAGAAATACTCCAGTCTCTGGCGCTAATGCTTGAATCCAGCGATGGCAGCCAACGCATTACCACGGCGAAGCTGGCTGCATCGGTAGGTGTTTCCGAAGCGGCCCTTTATCGGCATTTTCCAAGCAAAACGCGCATGTTTGACAGCTTGATCGAGTTTATCGAAGATAGTCTGACGACGCGTATCAACTTAATCCTAAAAGATGAGAAAGATACGCTGGCACGCCTGCGTCTCATCATTCAGCTGATTTTAGGTTTCGGCGAGCGTAATCCAGGGCTGACGCGGATCCTCACCGGTCACGCGCTGATGTTTGAGCAGGATCGCCTCCAGAGCCGTATTAACCAGCTGTTTGAGCGAATTGAGTCGCAGCTGAGGCAGGTTTTGCGCGAACGGAAAATGCGCGAGGGTGAAGGTTTTACCGTGGATGAAACGCTGCTGGCGAGCCAGCTGCTGGCCCAGTGTGAAGGCATGCTGTCGCGCTTTGTACGCAGCGAGTTCAAATACCGGCCCACGGACGATTTTGACGTCCGCTGGCCGCTGATGGTGGCTCAGCTACATTAATGCGTAAGCCCGGTCAGCGTTCGCGCTACCGGGCAGCTTAACGCTTAAACCCCAAACTCTTCCCGATACGCCTGCACCGACGCCAGATGGTTCGCCATCTCCGGGCGCTCTTCCAGATAAGCAATCAGATCCTTCAGGGTGATGATAGAAATCACCTGGCAGCCGTAGTCGCGCTCGACCTCCTGAATCGCTGAGATATCACTGCGCCCGCGCTCCTGGCGGTCAAGGGAGATCAGCACCCCGGCCAGCGTCGCACCATTAGCCTGGATAATCTCCATCGACTCACGGATAGCGGTTCCGGCGGTGATCACATCATCCACCAGCATCACGCGACCCTGCAGCGCACTGCCCACCAGATTGCCGCCCTCACCGTGGTCTTTGGCCTCTTTACGGTTGAAGCAGTAGGGCACGTCACGTTCGTGGTGCTCCGCCAGCGCAACCGCCGTAGTGGTAGCGATGGGAATGCCTTTATAGGCAGGGCCAAACAGCAGATCGAAGTCGATACCGGAATCTACCAGCGCTTCGGCATAGAAACGGCCTAACAGTGCCAGATCGCGCCCGGTATTAAACAGCCCGGCGTTGAAGAAATAGGGGCTTTTACGCCCGGATTTCAGCGTAAACTCGCCGAACTTAAGTACCTGCTTGTTAAGCGCAAACTCAATAAACTGGCGCTGATACGGTTTCATGGATTCGCTCCT
>NZ_DAMACX010000099.1:0-5018 GCF_031998825.1 Pseudescherichia sp. | reverse complement strand
GCGCTATAACCTCTACTTCCTCGACAGCATGACCATCGGCAACAGCCAGGCAATGCGCGCCGCCTCCGGGACGGGCGTGAAGGTGATCAAGCGTCGGGTATTTCTTGATGATACGCAGAACGAAGGGGATATTCGCCGCCAGTTTAACCGGGCGGTGGATCTGGCTCGCCGCAATGGCTCGGCGATCGCCATTGGCCACCCGCACCCTAACACGGTGCGCGTATTGCAGCAGATGATCTACAGCCTGCCGGGGGATATCACTCTGGTGCGCCCAAGCAGTCTGCTTAACGAACCACAGATCGACACCTCAAGACCAAACCTGACGCCGCCGGCTGGCAACGGGCAACAACCTGCCGCACCGCGCAATCCGTTCCACGGCGTGAAGCTGTGTAAACCGAAGCAGCCTATACAGCCGGTCTATGCCAGCCGCTTCTTTACCGTACTGGGCGAAAGCATCAATCAAAGTTCGATCACGGCCTGGTTCCAGCAGCAGTGGCAGGGCTGGGGCCAACGTTAACCGAGCTTTAACGCTCTACGGGCGATACGGTGGTGCGACAGCGTTTTGTCGCGCCACTTATAGAGCCGCAGCGACCAGAGCAGCGCCTGGTAGGCCAACTTGACGCTGCGCACGTTGGTGAGCATCCGGCGGAACATCCCGGAAGTGAACACCTCGGCAATCATACGCTGCTGGGTCAGGGTATCCGGCTCTTTACGCAGCGAATGAAACACGCGCAGCGCCTCATAGGTTATCTGCTGGCGGAACTCCGGATAGATAGGGATGCGATCCGCATAGTCGCGGTTTAGCTTATCCAGCAGGCGGGTGATTTTGATGTAGTGCCGCTGGTAGGCAAGGTTCTTCTCACCCTGCCGTTTGAGTCGGCTTACCGAGGCGTCATGCAGGAAGTATTTATAGAGGGACTCTTCGGTATAGCGCACCCGGCGGGCATTAAACATGCACTCGGTAGACCACACGATATCCTGATGATGTAGGCCAGGCACGAAGGTCAGCCCGCACGCCTCAAGCATTTGCCGACGATACACGCCCATCCACACGACATGTGTCCAGCGGCGGGAGGCCAGCGCCATGCGCAGCCAATCCGGGCCGGTCAGCACGTCCGTAGAACGCAGACGGTCAAGCGGGATCGATTTCCAGCTGTGCCCCGTCTCGCTGTCGCACCAGTCGGCGTTGCACTGGGCCACATCAAGGTCATCCTGGAGCGCCATAGTCATGAGCGTCTCATACATTCCGGGATAGGTGAGATCGTCTGCATCGACAAAAGCGACGTACTCTCCTGTCGCCTCCTTCATGCCACGATTGCGCGCGACCGAAGCCCCCGCATTTGCTTGAGTAATCAGGCGGATATGCGGATATTTTTCAGCATATTGCTGCGCTATCCCGACGGAACAGTCTGTTGATCCATCATTAACGATAATAATCTCCAGCGCAGCCCAGCGTTGCGCCACCAGCGACTCCATACAGGCGGCAAATGCTTCGCCAGCATTATAGAGAGGGATAATGACGCTCAGTTTGCCTGAATGAATCATCTTAATAATCACCTGCTTAACAATGGATATGCGGTCACATTTTATGCATCGTTTCTTAAGGCAACCTTAAGCTGCCGCACGGTTTGTTGTTCCGGTTGATTTTTAGGAGAGAAAATAAGAACGCATTAAGAATAAGCAGTTATTGTTAAGCTTTGACGACAACAGATTACGGCAGGTTAAGGTATGATACTGCGAGAAATTATTGTATGTAACCACCCGATCGGACGTGATATGGCTATCGTTACCAGTAAAGAAAACGGCTTCACTATTTATGAAAAGGAAACGGAGGTCCGCTTTGGTGAGGTCTTGAAAGAGTATTTGGCGGGGAAGCTGCCATCTACGTCGTTAGGCAGCGGCAACGAAGATAGAACGGTCGCCGTAGTGGAGTATAAAGGTAAAAAGTACATCGTTAAAAACGATCGCGAAAAAGATAAACGGTTGGAGAAACGGCTGCAAAACTATCTTTCTGGCCCGTTCTTCTCGAAGCTGATTTACGCCACCGATCGCGCTATCGCTCAGGGCTATACCGGAACGGCCGATCTCTATTATGTCGCGGAAAAAATGGTCGGGCGCGAGTGTGTTGATGTCTATACCATTCATGAATATGTCGAAGGAACGCCCCTTAAGGCAATAGACGATTCTAATCGCGAAGAGATAAAAAACTGCATTCTGATGCTGCACCGCGCAGGGCTTGCATCAAATGATATTCATGCTGGGAATTTTATTCGCACACCAGAGGGCAAACTGAAGATTATCGATCTCTCCTGCCGCGGCAGTATGCGCGTCTGCCAGGCAAACGATATTCTCACGCTGCGCAAAAAATACCATATCGAGATAGAGGGCCAGGGTGCGGTGTACCATCTGATCCAGCTAAAAGAAGATATTCGTAAGCTTTCACGCAAGCTGCGGGGCAAATCTACCTCGCATGCCTGATCTGCACGACTACGTGCACCATGCCGTCACCTGCCGGTACTAGCGTGTATCCCCGGTAAGCGTAGCGCTACCGGGGAGTACTGGAAGACGGCCTGCCGTTAATCCCAGTTCAGGATCACCTTCCCGGACTGGCCGGAGCGCATCGCGTCAAAGCCCTGCTGGAACTCATTGATGCTGAAGCGGTGGGTGATGAGCGGGGTGAGGTCCAGCCCGGACTGGATCAGCGCCGCCATCTTGTACCAGGTTTCAAACATCTCGCGGCCATAGATGCCTTTAATGAACAGGCCTTTGAAGATGACCTTGTTCCAGTCGATAGACATCTCCGACGGCGGAATACCCAGCAGCGCAATGCGACCGCCGTGGTTCATGGTATCGAGCATCGTGCGGAACGCCGGCGGTGCGCCGGACATCTCAAGACCCACGTCAAACCCTTCGGTCATGCCCAGCTCGGCCATCACCTGATCCAGACTTTCGGTCGCCACGTTAACCGCCCGAGTAACGCCCATTTTGCGCGCCAGATCCAAACGGTACTCGTTGACGTCGGTGATCACCACATGGCGTGCGCCAACGTGCTTCGCTACCGCCGCCGCCATGATGCCGATAGGACCCGCACCGGAAACCAGTACGTCTTCACCCACCAGATCGAAGGAGAGCGCGGTGTGTACGGCGTTGCCAAACGGATCGAAAATTGCCGCCAGCTCGTCAGAGATGTTGTCCGGGATTTTAAAGGCGTTAAACGCCGGAATAACCAGATATTCGGCAAAGGAGCCAGGGCGGTTAACGCCGACGCCAACGGTATTACGGCAGAGATGGGTGCGGCCGCCGCGGCAGTTACGGCAGTGCCCGCAGGTAATGTGGCCCTCACCGGAGACGCGATCGCCGATCTTAAAGCCCTTAACCTCCTGGCCAATACCGACCACTTCGCCAACGTACTCATGACCGACCACCATCGGGACCGGAATGGTTTTTTGTGACCACTCGTCCCAGTTATAGATGTGTACGTCCGTGCCGCAGATCGCGCTTTTACGGATCTTGATCAGCAGATCGTTATGGCCCAACTCTGGCTCTGGCACGTCGGTCATCCAGATCCCTTCCTGTGGTTTCAGCTTGGATAACGCTTTCATCTTTAATCCTCAGGCAATCACGCCAAGTTGTTTACCGATGCGGGTGAAGGCCTCCACCGCACGTTCAATCTGTTCAGGGGAGTGGGCCGCCGACATCTGGGTACGAATGCGCGCCTGGCCTTTTGGTACCACCGGGAAGAAGAAGCCGGTCACGTAGATCCCCTCTTTTTGCAGCTCGCGGGCAAAGTTCTGCGCCACTACCGCATCGCCCAGCATCACTGGGATAATGGCGTGATCGGCTCCGGCCAGGGTAAAGCCCGCAGCGCTCATTTTTTCACGGAACAGGCTGGCGTTAGCCCACAGTTTTTCCCGTAGCTCCGCGCCGGATTCCAGCATCTCCAACACCTTGATGGAGGCGCTGACGATCGCCGGGGCCAGCGAGTTGGAGAAGAGGTAGGGACGCGAACGCTGACGCAGCCACTCCACCACCTCTTTACGTGCCGCCGTATAGCCGCCGGATGCGCCACCAAGCGCCTTGCCCAGCGTGCCGGTAATGATATCAACCCGGCCCATCACCTCGCAGTACTCGTGGGTGCCGCGCCCGTTAGCACCAACAAAGCCCACCGCGTGGGAGTCGTCGACCATCACCAGCGCTTCATACTTATCCGCCAGGTCGCAGACGCCTTTCAGGTTGGCGATCACGCCGTCCATAGAGAACACGCCGTCAGTGGCGATCAGCACATGACGCGCACCCGCCTCGCGGGCCTCTTTCAGGCGCGCTTCCAGCTCAACCATATCGTTGTTGGCGTAGCGGAAACGCTTCGCTTTACACAGACGCACGCCGTCGATGATCGACGCATGGTTCAGGGCATCGGAAATAATGGCATCTTCCGCGCCGAGCAGGGTCTCAAACAGACCGCCGTTGGCGTCGAAGCAGGAAGAGTACAGAATCGCATCTTCCATGCCGAGGAACGCAGCCAGCTTGCTCTCCAGCGCCTTATGGCTGTCCTGGGTGCCGCAGATGAAGCGCACGGAGGCCATGCCAAAACCGTGGGGGTCCATGCCCGCCTTCGCGGCAGCGATCAGCTCAGGGTGATTCGCAAGACCTAAATAGTTGTTGGCGCAGAAGTTAATCACATGGCTGCCGTCGGCAACGGTGATATCGGCCTGCTGAGCGGAAGTAATGATTCGCTCTTCTTTGAACAACCCTTCCGCACGCGCGGTTTCCAGGTCACTGTTTAACTGTTTGTAAAAATCACCACGCATTGCAATTCTCCAGACTCGGCAAATTTCGGCACATATTACCCAAAGCTATACCCCGATACGAGATGACGCATTAAGAGTTATCGTTTTTGCAGCATAAATCACGTGACGCATTTGTTACATGTACACAAAATCATTCAGGATGCATCAGGGCGGCAAGGGAAGAAATGCCCGGGAGCATAGCGAACCAGGTGACCGGGCCTTCTAAGCTCA
>NZ_DAMACX010000098.1:0-5167 GCF_031998825.1 Pseudescherichia sp. | reverse complement strand
GCCTCGGTGGTCGCCAGTTCGAAGCTGATAATCTCGATCAGATGGAGTGGGTAGCGCGTTATCTTGGTCGCCTGCATCAAACCGGGCGTAAAAAAACGTTCACCAGCCGCCCCTCTATCGACGTCAATGAGTATCTGATCGAACCTCGTCACGTCTTTGAACTGTCGACGCTTATCCCCTCGGGTCTGAAAGCAGCTTTCCTCAACGCCACGGATTCTCTTATCGAGGCGGTAATGGCGCAGTGGCATACGCGTTTCGATCTGCTGCGGCTGCACGGCGACTGCCATGCCGGGAACATTCTCTGGCGCGACGGACCGCTGTTTGTCGATCTCGACGATGCGCGTAACGGCCCTGCGGTTCAGGATCTGTGGATGCTGCTCAACGGCGACAAGGCCGAGCGGCGTATGCAGCTTGAGACGATTATTGAGGCCTATGAAGAGCTTAGCGAATTCAAAACCGATGAAATCGCCCTCATCGAACCTTTACGCGCCATGCGTATGGTTTATTATCTGGCATGGCTGATCCGCCGCTGGGACGATCCCGCATTCCCCAAAAATTTCCCGTGGCTTACCGGGGAAGACTATTGGCACAGGCAAACTCTGACCTTTATTGAGCAGGTTAAGGTTCTGCAAGAACCGCCTCTGCAACTTACGCCGATGTATTAATTTGACACTTTCAGGAGAGTATTAACCATGAAGAAAATTTGGCTGGCGCTGGCAGGTCTTATTCTGGCATTTAGCGCCTCTGCGGCTCAGTTCACTGAGGGAAAACAGTACATTGCCCTTGATAAGCCAGCGGTGGGAGAGCCGCAGGTGCTGGAGTTCTTCTCCTTCTACTGCCCACACTGCTACGATTTTGAACGCGTATGGCACGTTTCCGACACGGTGAAACAGCAGCTGCCGGAAGGCACCAAAATGACCAAATACCACGTCGAATTTCTGGGTCCGCTGGGCAAAGATCTGACTCAGGCGTGGGCTGTGGCGATGGCGCTGGGCGTAGAGGATAAGATCACCGCTCCGATGTTTGAAGCAGTGCAGAAGACCCAGACCGTCACTAGCGTAGCCGATATCCGCAAGGTATTTGTTGATGCGGGTATTAAAGGCGAAGATTACGACGCCGCATGGAACAGCTTTGTGGTGAAATCCCTGGTTGCCCAGCAGGAGAAAGCGGCCGCCGATCTGCAATTGCAGGGTGTGCCGGCCATGTTTGTTAACGGCAAATATCAGGTTAACCCGCAGGGAATGGATACCAGCAGCATGGACGTTTTCGTCCAGCAGTATGCTGCAACGGTAAAATATCTGGTTGGCCAGAAGTAATCATAAGGCCGGTCAATGACCGGCTTTTTTATAGATTCTGCGGTACGACATATTGATGTTGTTCAAAAACAGAGCGCAGGCTGAATTAAGCGTGACTGACCGTCTGCTGTACCAAACAAACGCATGGGCAAAACCTTATATCCACATGGAGTAAATTGCCGTTTAACTGACATAAGGATCGCGATCCTTTTTCTATCTATATAATTTTAATAGATAAATAAACAACCCCGCCAATATTACATGGTCTATTATTTCTTCAGCAAAAAAGCATGCACAAAGTTATCCACAGGATAATAATGCGAACGATCGCGACGATCCGGAAATCTTTTCCACGAATTACCGTGAAAAACTCAAGTTTTCGTCCGGTATGTGGCATCCTTTAACCATAAATTATTAAACAGGCACGGATATCATGGTTCAGATCCCAGAAAACCCGCTAATCCTCGTTGATGGCTCGTCATACCTCTATCGCGCTTATCACGCGTTCCCACCGCTGACCAACAGCGCGGGAGAGCCAACCGGCGCAATGTACGGGGTGCTGAACATGCTCAGAAGCTTGATCATGCAGTATCAGCCCACGCATGCCGCCGTGGTGTTTGATGCCAAAGGGAAGACCTTCCGTGACGAGCTGTTTGAGCACTATAAATCCCACCGTCCGCCGATGCCTGACGACCTGCGCTCGCAGATCGAGCCGTTGCATGCAATGGTGAAAGCAATGGGCCTGCCGCTGATGGCTATTTCCGGCGTTGAGGCGGATGACGTTATCGGTACGCTGGCGCTTGAGGCTGAGAAAATGGGTCGCCCGGTGCTGATCAGTACCGGTGATAAAGATATGGCCCAGCTGGTTACGCCGAACGTGACGCTGATTAACACCATGACCAACACCATTCTTGGTCCGGAAGAGGTGATCAACAAATATGGCGTGCCGCCTGAGCTGATCATCGATTTCCTTGCCCTGATGGGGGACTCCTCAGATAACATCCCCGGTGTGCCTGGCGTGGGTGAAAAAACGGCGCAGGCGCTGCTGCAAGGGCTGGGTGGTCTGGAAACGCTATTTAGTGAGTCCGATAAGATTGCCAGCCTGAGCTTCCGCGGTGCAAAAACCATGGCGGCGAAGCTGGAGCAGAATAAAGAGGTTGCTCGCCTCTCCTATCAGCTGGCGACCATCAAGACCGACGTCGCGCTGGATCTCACCTGCGAACAGCTGACGGTGCAGCAGCCTGACGCTGATGCGCTGCTGAGCCTGTTTAAACAATACGAATTCAAACGCTGGACGACAGATGTTGAAGCGGGAACATGGTTGCAGGGGAAAGGGGCAAAACCGGCCGCGAAGCCACAGGCGGCACCCGTTGTTGAAGTTGAAGACGAAGACGATGAGCCTGCCACGCCGCTCTCCGCAGAGCACTACGTCACCGTTCTTGATGAGCCGACGCTGAACGAGTGGATTACGCGACTGAAGAAAGCGCCGGTGTTTGCGTTCGATACCGAAACGGACAGCCTGGACAATGTCAGCGCCCAGCTGGTGGGCCTGTCGTTTGCCACCGAGCCTGGTCTGGCGGCCTATATCCCGGTCGCACATGACTACCTGGATGCGCCAGAGCAGCTTTCCCGCGATCGCGTTTTGGAGCTGTTAAAGCCGATTCTGGAAGATGAAAAAGCGCTGAAGGTGGGGCAGAACCTTAAGTTCGATCGCGGCATTCTGCAAAACTACGGCATTGAGCTGCGCGGCATCGCTTTTGACACCATGCTTGAGTCTTACATTCTCGACAGCGTTGCCGGACGTCATGATATGGACAGCCTCTCCGCTCGCTGGCTGAAGCACCAGACCGTGACCTTTGAGCAGATAGCCGGCAAAGGTAAAAACCAGCTGACCTTTAACCAGATCGCGCTGGAAGAGGCCGGACACTACGCGGCGGAAGACGCTGACGTCACGCTGCAGCTGCATCTCAGGATGTGGCCAAAGCTGGAGAAACATGCCGGTCCGCTTAATATTTTCCAGAATATCGAGATGCCGCTGGTGCCGGTGCTCTCTCGCATTGAGCGTAACGGGGTGAAGATCGATCCGGCGGTGCTGCATAAGCACTCTGGGGAGATCACCCTGCGTCTGGCCGAGCTGGAGAAAAAGGCTCATGAGATCGCAGGCGAAGCGTTTAACCTCTCCTCAACCAAACAGCTGCAGGTCATCCTGTTTGAAAAGCAGGGCATTAAGCCGCTGAAGAAAACGCCGGGTGGCGCGCCGTCCACCTCAGAAGAGGTGCTGGAGGAGCTGGCGCTGGACTACCCGCTGCCGAAGGTCATTTTGGAGCATCGCGGCCTGTCGAAGCTGAAATCGACCTATACCGATAAGCTACCGCTGATGATCAACCCTAAAACCGGGCGCGTGCACACCTCCTATCATCAGGCGGTCACCGCAACGGGGCGGCTCTCATCTACCGATCCGAACCTGCAGAACATCCCCGTGCGTAACGAGGAGGGGCGGCGCATCCGTCAGGCATTTATCGCGCCTGAGGATTACGTCATTGTCTCTGCGGACTACTCGCAGATTGAGCTGCGCATCATGGCGCATCTGTCGCGCGATAAGGGTCTGCTCTCCGCCTTTGCCGAGGGGCAGGATATCCACCGTGCCACGGCGGCAGAGGTATTTGGTATGCCGCTGGAGAGCGTATCGAACGACCAGCGCCGCAGCGCGAAAGCGATCAACTTTGGTCTGATCTACGGCATGAGCGCTTTTGGTCTGTCGCGCCAGCTGAACATCCCGCGTAAAGAGTCGCAGCGGTACATGGATCTCTACTTTGAGCGCTATCCAGGCGTGCGTGAATATATGGAACGCACCCGGGCACAGGCGAAAGAGCAGGGCTACGTTGAAACGTTAGAGGGTCGTCGCCTCTATCTGCCGGACATCAAATCCAGCAATGCGGCGCGCCGGGCTGGCGCTGAACGTGCTGCGATTAACGCCCCGATGCAGGGGACGGCGGCAGATATCATCAAGCGGGCCATGATCGCCGTGGATGCCTGGCTACAGGCGGAGCAGCCGCGCGTGCGTATGATTATGCAGGTTCACGATGAACTGGTGTTTGAAGTACACAAAGACGACGTGGAGCAGGTTTCCCAGAAGATCCATGAGCTGATGGAGAACAGCACCCAGCTGGATGTACCGCTGCTGGTGGAAGTTGGCAGTGGTGAAAACTGGGATCTGGCGCACTAGCCTTTGGCGTAATCGCGCAGTTTTATGTAAGTAAGCAACATAAGATAGAGCTTTTTGTGATGATCATTAGAATTCCCTATGTAAAGGGTGAAAAAAAATTACAAAAAGCGTTTGTAACTGTCTAAAAAAAGAGTAGAGTTAAAGACGTAGGGTACAGAGGTAAGATGTTCTATCTTTCAGACCTTTTACTTCACGTAATCGGATTTGGCTGAATATTTTAGCCGCCCCAGTCAGTAATGACTGGGGCGTTTTTTATTGGATCACGCTTCGGCGTCTGCTTCGGTTACCGGCGTCAAATCGCTAAACCAGCTATCCAGCTTCGCCTTCAGCTTGTCCACGCCCAGCTTCTTCAGGGATGAGAACGCCTCAACCTGGACGTCACCGTTAAACGCCAGCACCGCCTCACGCACCATATTCAGCTGTGCCTTGCGCGCGCCGCTCGCCAGCTTATCGGCTTTGGTCAGCAGTACCAGTACCTGAATATTGCTCTCAACGGCCCACTGAATCATCTGCTGATCGAGATCCTTCAGCGGGTGACGAATGTCCATCAGGATCACCACGCCCTGCAGGCACTGGCGCTTCTCCAGATACTCACCCAGGGCGCGCTGCCATTTGATCTTCATCTCTTCCGGGACTTCGGCGTAGC
>NZ_DAMACX010000097.1:0-5271 GCF_031998825.1 Pseudescherichia sp. | reverse complement strand
GTGATTTGGCCGCCGGTAATCAGGAAGTGGCAAACCTGCAGTGGGATATGCCGAAACCAAAGTCTGACCGTAGCCTGGGTATCATCAGTCAGAAACGGTGGTGGGAATCATGAAACCGCTATATGCAACGGGGATCAGCTTAGCAGCGGTGCTGGTGATTTCCGGCTGTCAGGCGAAAACCAAAGAGCCGCCGACCCAGGTGGTTTACCGTTTTGACGATCACCGCTATCTGGAGCTGAAAGGCTGGGACTGCGAGGGGGAACTCTGGTACACCGATTCTAAACGAGGGATACACACAAGAATAGCCAGTCAGTTCTATCGTATTTTTACCAAAAAATATGTTCATCCCTCAGAACGTTATATTGCGATTCCATGGTGGGGAGATATAACGGGCGGCTTTTCTGTGTCAAAAGATTATGGACGAACCTGGGAGTTGGGTGGTGCGTCCATGTCTCCTGGTAAAAATGAACCTGATGGAAGTAATGCTCCCTATTATGACGATGTTGTCTCTTTCACGGTGGTCAATGACCAGGGTTTTTTGCAGACGAAACACCGGCTGTATATGTCATCAAAGCCGTTTGATGACCCACGTATTCTGCCGGGAGGGGCGGGGATTCAATATCGCTTAGATAGTGGCGAAACAGATGAAATCACACCAGATGCGCCAGGATGGCGATGGGGGTTAGTTTATTTTACTCAGGAGGGGTTGCAGGGAAAAGTCATGCGTCGTGAGGCTAATTACCAGAACCTTCCCGCCACAGCACCGGAAATAAAAGGTTATACCGGCTGGGACCATATGCAGTGCAATATGGATGCGGGGCGCTGATATGAATCTGAAATATGCAACAGGCATCACGCTGGCAGCGGTGCTGGTAATTTCTGGCTGTCAGGCGAAAGCCAAAGAGCCGCCGATCCAGGTAGTGTACCGTTTTGACGATCACCGCTATCTGGAGCTGAAGGGGTGGGACTGCGAAGGTGAACTCTGGTACACCGATACGCAGCGCGGCATTCACACTGAGCCGGTGAGTCAGTTTTACCGGATATTTACTAAAAAATATGTTCATCCGTCTGAACGTTATATCGCCATTACTGGTTGGGGAGCTGGCGGGTTTCGGGTTTCAAAAGATTATGGGCAAACCTGGCAGATCGCACAATTTTCTCCAGGAGCAAATGAACCTGATGGGATGAACGCTCCGTCGCAGGAAGATGTTCTCTCCTTCACGGTCGTCAATGACCAGGGTTTTTTGCAGACGAAACACTGGCTGTATATGTCGTCAAAGCCGTTTGATGACCCGCGCATTCTGCCGGGAGGGGCGGGGATTCATTATCAACTTGAAGACGGGGTCACGGGGGATATAACACCGCAATCTCCAGGACCCGCCTGGGGAATGGATTACATCACGAAACAGGCACTTGAAAATGACACGGCTAAATATCATACCAATTATCAAAATCTTCCCGACCAAATTCCAGAAGTAAAGGGTTACACCGGCTGGGACCATATGCAGTGCAATATAAACGCAGGAAAATAAGGAGATAAAAATGAAAGGTGTTATTCGGCTCAATGATCCATTAGTAAGCGGTGGAAAAGTAATTACCGCATCCGGCGCGAATTTCATGGGGCTTCCTGTTGCTCTGAAAGACGACAGGGTTGAATGCCCTGAGCACAAAGGAACATTCGCTATTTCAGAGTGCCACCCAACCTGGACGATGAATGGCCGTGGTGTTGTCGTGGATGGGTGCAAAGCGGAATGTGGATGTGCGATCCGGACTACCCTATCTGTTGCGGGGGCAGTCTGATGAAGTGGTGGTACTATTATGAACAGGAAGAGCCGGATCATTTTAGGTTGCCTGTACGACCTACGGTTACAGTTTTTTGCGTTATTATTCTTATTTCTGTTGCCATCCGAGCCGTAACATGGCCAGAAAACAAGCACATTAATGCGGATTTTCTTATGCAGGCCGTCATGTTTCCTGCCTTTGCGCTTATTACGTTGGGACTTTTTATTCTCTTTGTCGCCAGCAGCGTGCGGCATTATCTGGCAACCCGGCTGGCGATAAAAAACCAGCAAGACGAAGAGATAAAACGGTATGCCCGGGATCATCTTATTATTGCGGGCCGGACTGTTCTGACACCACTGGCAGAGCCAGCGCTAAATATGCTCAAGCTGGAAGGCGATTTTCCACTGGCGCCCAAAACCCCGCTTATGATCCCCAGTGAAGAGGCGTTTGAGGTTACCCGGAATGAAATGTTGCTTGAGCGATTGGTGGTCCCACTGGCAGATAAGCTGAAAAATCATTACTCCCGGTTTTTCGAAGCAGCGATCTGGGTGCGGGGTGGCGATGAATCCTATAGTGAAATCTTACAGCGTATTCTCGAACGGCAGGGAGTAAAGGTAAATAAAATCGAATATCTGCCAGACTGTCCGGACTATTCGCTCCTTGATAAGTGGATCGACTGTGCTCGCGATTGTATATTCAACCGTCTTTTAGTGACGATTGATCTGCACGATGACGAGGTCGAGTCAAAGTCGATGGAAAATGCATGTGCTTTTTTGTTGACCAATCAGTACAGCGAAATCGAAGGCGAATTTCCGGTATATCTCTATCGACCGTTAACCGAAATCGTTGATGTAGAAGAAATGCTGCCTATCTATTTGTATGCGGAATCTGTCAGCGCCCCTAAAACGCTCTGGTATACAGGACTTTCCAGGACACAAAAATACCCGCTGTTACAGGTGCTGGATGAGAAAAAAATTGTAGCGAATCGGCTGGATATTGAAGCGTCATTTGGCGAAAAAACAGCAGGCTACCAATGGCTGGCCCTGGCGCTTGCGGCTGATGCAACAATGTACGCACAGGGTAATCAGCTGGTTGCCGCTGGGGAGATTACCCGCATGGCAATAACGGCGTTATCATCGCATTTAACTCCTGAGCCAATATCTTACCAGCCGGTAATTTATATGTATCCCTGGCTATACGGTTTACTTGCTGGCTTTATGTTTGGTACTACTTCTGTTTCTGGGTTTTGTTTATATGATAAAAAAGATGCTTTTTCGGATGGCTGGTTTCTTATCGTTATCGGTTTTTTTTCTATTTTTTGCATGGCGTATGGCGCTTTGATTACATTTTTCATGGAGAAGAGAGCAATGAAGCATATGAGAGGGTATTAATGATGGCTATTTTTCACGTAATAGCTAAATACGCAACATGGTATTATTTCTGGTTTATAACTGTGACGCTGCTGCAAGTAATAATTTTTGTTGTTAGTTGTGAAGAGTTACCTATCAGAGAGAAAAGACGATACTGTAAAAAACATAATCTACGATCGGTAAATGATGTTCCAGAAGTCAAGGCAATGTTTAATTCTATTATCAGGGGTTATCGCAGGGAGTGCTATCTAAAAATATCATCTTACCGCACAATTTATGAGGCTGTCTTACTGGTTTATATAGTTTCATTTATTATATTAACCAGTTTAATTATTGCATATGATTTTTATTCGCGCATAGCGTAAAGCGCTGCGATGGAAATCATGCGATAAAAAGCCCCGCATCGCGGGGCTGGTTTATCAGGCTTCGATATCGGCCATATCGCCTTTTTCCTGGAGCCAGTTGCGACGGTCTTCCGAACGCTTCTTGGCCAGCAGCATATCCATGATGGCGTTGGTGCGCTGATCGTCATCGTCGCTAATGGTGAGCTGCACCAGGCGGCGGGTGTTTGGATCGAGCGTCGTCTCACGCAGCTGCATTGGGTTCATCTCCCCCAGCCCTTTAAAGCGCTGGACGTTAGGCTTGCCTTTCTTACGCTTCAGCTGCTCCAGCACGCCCGCCTTCTCCTCTTCGGTCAGGGCGTAGTAGACCTCTTTGCCCAGATCGATACGGTAGAGCGGCGGCAGCGCGACGTAGACGTGACCATGCTTCACCAGCGTGCGGAAGTGCTTCACAAACAGCGCGCAGAGCAACGTGGCGATGTGCAGGCCGTCGGAGTCCGCATCGGCGAGGATGCAGATCTTGCCGTAACGCAGCTGAGTCAGATCTTCGCTGTCTGGATCGATGCCGATGGCTACCGAAATGTCATGCACCTCCTGCGAGGCCAGCACCTCGTCAGAGGAGACCTCCCAGGTGTTAAGGATCTTGCCCTTCAGCGGCATGATCGCCTGGAACTCACGGTCGCGGGCCTGCTTGGCCGAGCCGCCTGCCGAATCACCCTCGACCAGGAACAGCTCGGTGCGGTTGAGATCCTGCGCGGTGCAGTCCGCCAGCTTGCCGGGCAGCGCCGGGCCGCTGGTGAGCTTTTTACGCACCACCTTCTTCGCCGCCCGCAGACGACGCTGGGCGCTGGAGATCGCCATCTCGGCCAGCATCTCTGCCGCCTGTACGTTCTGGTTCAGCCACAGGCTGAAGGCGTCTTTCACCACGCCGGAAACGAACGCGGCGCACTGGCGCGACGACAGACGCTCTTTGGTCTGCCCGGCAAACTGCGGATCCTGCATCTTCACCGACAGCACGTAGGCGCAGCGGTCCCAGATATCCTCCGCCGACAGCTTGACGCCGCGCGGCAGGATGTTGCGGTATTCGCAAAACTCGCGCATCGCATCCAGCAGCCCCTGACGCAGGCCGTTAACGTGCGTCCCGCCCTGCATGGTGGGGATCAGGTTTACATAGCTCTCGGTGAGCAGCTCCCCGCCCTCCGGTAGCCACAGCAGCGCCCAGTCCACCGCCTCGGTGTCACCAGCAAAAGCGCCGATAAAGGGCTTCTCCGGCAGGGTCGGCAGGCCGTTAACCGCTTCGGCAAGGTAGTCGTTAAGGCCGTCGGCGTAGCACCAGCGCTGCTCGCTGTCGTTAACTTTATCTTTAAAGATAATCTCCACGCCGGGGCAGAGCACCGCTTTGGCCTTCAGCACGTGGGTCAGGCGCGATACCGAGAAGCGCGGGCTGTCGAAAAAGCTTTCGTCAGGCCAGAAGTGAACGCTGGTTCCGGTGGTGCGCTTCGGCGTGCTGCCGACCACGGAGAGATCTTTTACTTTGTCGCCGTTGGCAAAGGCGATGTTATAGACCTTGCCGTCGCGCTTGACGTTGACTTCAACGCGTTTTGACAGGGCGTTAACCACCGAGATCCCTACGCCGTGCAGGCCGCCGGAGAACTGGTAGTTTTTGTTCGAGAACTTACCGCCCGCGTGCAGGCGGCAGAGGATCAGCTCAACTGCCGGAACGCCCTCTTCCGGGTGGATATCCACCGGCATACCGCGCCCGTCGTCGATGACTTCCA
>NZ_DAMACX010000096.1:0-5408 GCF_031998825.1 Pseudescherichia sp. | reverse complement strand
GTCGATCCGCGTAAAGCCGCCGTTGAGGCCGCTATTGCGCGGGCGAAAGCACGTAAGGCACAGCAGCAGGTCGTTGAAAAAGTAATAGACACCCCGGCGGCTAATGACGATCCGCGTAAAGCGGCCATCGCTGCGGCTATTGCCAGAGCTCAGGCCAAAAAAGCCGCAAAACAGGCAGTTAACGAGGAATAGATGGTCTTTCGAATCGCAAGCTCACCCTATACACACAACCAGCGCCAGACATCACGGATTATGATGCTGGTTCTGCTCGCGACCCTACCCGGGATTGCCGTGCAGACCTGGTTCTTTGGCTGGGGTACGCTGCTGCAGATCCTGCTGGCAGGCATAAGCGCTCTGGCTGCTGAAGGGCTGGTACTCAAGCTGCGTAAGCAGAACGCAGGGGCGATCCTCAAGGATAACTCCGCCCTGCTTACCGGCCTGCTATTAGCGATCAGTATTCCGTCATTCGCGCCCTGGTGGATGGTGGTGCTGGGTACCGTGTTTGCTGTGATTATTGCCAAGCAGCTCTACGGCGGCCTTGGTCATAATCCCTTTAACCCGGCCATGATCGGCTATGTAGTGCTGCTCATCTCCTTCCCGGTGCAGATGACCAGCTGGTTACCGCCTCACGAGATTGCCGCTAACGTGCCTGGATTTATGGATGCGTTACAGGTTATCTTCACCGGACATAGCACGGGTGGGGATATCAATACCCTGCGGATGGGCATTGATGGCGTGAGCCAGGCCACGCCGCTGGATACTTTCAAGACCTCACTGCACGCCGGGCATAGCGTAGACCAGATTATGCAGTACCCGATCTACAGCGGCGTGCTGGCGGGTGCGGGCTGGCAGTGGGTCAACCTTGCTTATCTGCTTGGCGGGCTGTTCCTGCTGGGGAAAGGCGCTATCCGCTGGCATATTCCGGTAAGCTTCCTTGTTACGCTGGCCCTCTGCGCCACGCTGGGCTGGGTCTTTTCGCCCGAGAGTCTGGCCTCGCCGCTGCTGCATATTTTTTCCGGAGCAACGATGCTCGGCGCGTTCTTTATCCTGACCGATCCGGTAACTGCCTCGACGACCAACAAAGGTCGCCTGATCTTCGGCGCGCTGACCGGGGTGCTGGTCTGGCTGATCCGTAGCTTTGGCGGCTACCCGGACGGCGTCGCCTTTGCGGTGCTGCTGGCTAACATTACCGTGCCGTTGATTGACTACTATACGCGTCCGCGCGTCTACGGCCATCGTTGAGGAGAGCGCCATGTTAAAGACCATGCAGAAACACGGCGTGACGCTGGCGATCTTTGCCGCCTGCTCTACCGGCCTGACGGCGGCAATCGCCCAACTGACCAAATCGACCATTGCCGAGCAGGCCGCTATTCAGCAGAAGGCGCTGTTCGACCAGGTGGTGCCGGACAATATCTATAATAACGATCTTAGCCAGAGCTGTTTCCTGGTTAACGCCCCTGCGCTGGGCAAGGGTGAGCGTCGGATCTACATTGCCCGCCAGGACGACAAGCCCGTTGCAGCGGTCATGGAGGCCACGGCTCCGGACGGTTACTCCGGCGCTATTCAGCTGCTGGTTGGCGCTGACTTTAGCGGCACGGTGTTGGGTACGCGGGTGACCGAACACCATGAGACACCGGGCCTGGGCGATAAGATTGAACTGCGCCTCTCAGACTGGATCACCTCTTTCAGCGGCAAGACGATTGCAGGCGCGTCTGACAGCCACTGGGCGGTGAAAAAAGACGGCGGTGATTTTGACCAATTTACTGGCGCAACCATCACCCCACGCGCGGTGGTGAACGCCGTTAAACGTGCCGGACTGTATGCGCAGACCCTGCCCGATCGGCTTAATTCTTTACCGTCCTGCGGAGAGTAGACCATGAGCGAAATAAAAGAGGTTATTGTTCAGGGGCTGTGGAAGAATAACTCGGCGCTTGTTCAGCTGCTGGGACTCTGTCCGTTGCTGGCCGTGACCTCCACCGCGACTAATGCGCTGGGTCTTGGCCTCGCGACGACGCTGGTGCTGACCCTGACCAATCTGGCCGTTTCCGCCCTGCGCCGCTGGACGCCTGCGGAGATCCGTATCCCAATCTACGTCATGATTATCGCCTCGGTGGTCAGCGCGGTGCAGATGCTGATCAACGCCTATGCCTTTGGTCTCTATCAGTCGCTGGGGATCTTTATCCCGCTGATCGTCACCAACTGCATTGTGGTGGGACGTGCGGAGGCCTTTGCCGCGAAGAAGGGCCCGGCCCTCTCGGCGCTGGACGGCTTCTCAATCGGCATGGGGGCGACCTGCGCTATGTTCGTGCTCGGCTCCCTGCGTGAAGTGTTAGGTAACGGCACGCTGTTTGATGGCGCGGATGGCCTTCTGGGCAGCTGGGCGAAGGTGCTACGCATTGAGGTATTTCATACCGATTCGCCTTTCCTGCTGGCGATGCTGCCCCCGGGTGCGTTTATTGGCCTGGGCATGATGCTGGCGGTGAAGTACCTGATTGATGAACGGACTAAAAAACGCCGGGCGGCTGCTGCTGTAGCTACGCCTGCAGTAGAAACCCCTGTCGCGCCCGGGAAGGCTTGATGAATAAAGTAAAACGGCTGGAGATTTTGACCCGGCTTCGCGCGAACAATCCGCACCCTACCACCGAGCTGAACTTTAACTCGCCGTTTGAGTTACTGATTGCGGTTCTGCTTTCTGCACAGGCCACGGACGTTAGCGTCAATAAGGCGACGGCGAAGCTCTATCCCGTCGCCAATACCCCTGAGACGATGCTGGCGCTTGGCGTCGAGGGGGTAAAGTCCTATATCAAAACCATCGGCCTGTTTAACAGCAAGGCGGAGAACGTTATCAAGACCTGCCGTATCCTGCTGGAGCAGCACGGCGGCGAGGTGCCAGAGGATCGCGCCGCGCTAGAGGCGCTGCCTGGCGTTGGACGCAAGACCGCCAACGTGGTGCTTAACACCGCCTTTGGCTGGCCAACCATTGCCGTCGATACCCATATCTTCCGCGTCTGCAACCGCACGCTATTTGCCCCAGGGAAGAACGTTGAGCAGGTGGAAGAGAAACTGTTGAAGGTGGTGCCGGCTGAATTCAAAGTCGACTGCCATCACTGGCTAATCTTACACGGCCGCTACACCTGCATTGCCCGTAAACCCCGCTGTGGCTCCTGCATTATCGAAGATCTGTGCGAGTATCGGGAGAAGGTTTACGAGTAATTTGCCCCCTCGCTGCTTTTCCTCTTTATAACGCCAGCTTATGTTTTCACGCTCCAGGAGAGCGTGATAAAACTCGGCTGGTTATTACTTTTTAAGGTTAATCGTTTTTTTAATACAAAAAATTTCTATACGTTTGTGATAGAGATCACGGTAGGGTCTTAAGGTTAAAAAAATGTTTAAAATTTTAGCCAGGTACCTGCACCAGACGGCCTTCCATAAGCAATCAGCGGTAGATTAAACCACTGTTTTTGGCAATAGTGGGTCATTGCGCTGCCCATAGCATAAAATAGCAGAACATATTGCCATGCACCCCACCTCTTCGATTTCAATTAGTGGAAAAAACTATCAAAATGCTTATGCCAAAATTTAACGCTGAATAACAATCTTCCTGCCGGAGCTTTATAGCGAACATTTTATATGTAACAGATCATTACAAAGGTATTGCCTCCGGGTCTAGGATAGGGAACATTACCTGCCGTTTCCCCTCCCCTATAACTATAAGCTCGATGGGCTCTGGCCATCGCGCACTGAACACCCCCGTTAATATGGGATGTAAAAAAAGAGGTATATGTGTCGACTGCAAACAACAAACCAACTGAAAGCGTTAGCCTGAACGCTTTCAAACAGCCCAAGGCGTTTTACCTGATCTTCTCCATTGAGCTTTGGGAGCGTTTCGGTTTCTACGGCCTGCAGGGAATTATGGCGGTCTACCTGGTGAAACAGCTGGGTATGTCCGAATCCGACTCTATTACGCTGTTCTCCTCCTTCAGCGCCCTGGTCTATGGCCTGGTGGCCATCGGCGGCTGGCTGGGTGATAAGATCCTGGGTACCAAACGCGTTATCATGCTGGGCGCCATTGTGCTGGCGATCGGCTACGCGTTGGTGGCATGGTCCGGCCACGATGCGGCCGTTGTCTATATGGGTATGGCGACCATTGCCGTGGGTAACGGCCTGTTCAAAGCCAACCCCTCTTCGCTGCTCTCTACCTGCTATGCGAAAGACGATCCGCGTCTTGATGGCGCATTCACCATGTACTACATGTCCATCAACATCGGCTCGTTCTTCTCTATGCTGGCGACGCCGTGGCTAGCGGCGAAATTTGGCTGGAGCGTGGCCTTCTCGCTGAGCGTGGTCGGGATGCTGATCACCGTCGTGAACTTTTTATTCTGTAAGCGTTGGGTTAAACAGTACGGCTCGAAACCAGACTTTGAACCGCTGCGCGTCGGTAGCCTGCTGGCCACCATTGCTGGCGTTGTCGTCCTCATTGCCGCTGCAACCTGGCTGCTGCACAACCAGGGCATTGCCCGTCTGGTACTGGCGGTCGTGGCGTTGGGTATCGTGATTATCTTTGCCAAAGAGACCTTCTCAATGCACGGCGCGGCGCGTCGTAAGATGATTGTGGCCTTCATCCTGATGCTGCAGGCGATTGTGTTCTTCATCCTCTACAGCCAGATGCCGACCTCGCTGAACTTCTTTGCTATTCGCAACGTTGAGCACTCTATTCTGGGTATCGCCTTCGAGCCAGAACAGTATCAGGCCCTGAACCCGTTCTGGATTATTATTGGTAGCCCGATTCTGGCCGCTATCTATAACAAGATGGGCGACACGCTGCCGATGCCGTTTAAGTTCGCCTTTGGGATGGTGCTCTGCTCAGCCGCATTCCTGATCCTGCCTCTGGGGGCTAAATTTGCCAGCGATGCCGGGATTGTCTCCGTTAACTGGCTGATTGCGAGCTACGCCTTCCAGAGCATCGGTGAGCTGATGATCTCCGGCCTTGGTTTGGCGATGGTGGCCCAGCTGGTTCCACAGCGTCTGATGGGCTTCATTATGGGTAGCTGGTTCCTGACGACCGCCGGGGCAAACCTGATCGCGGGCTACGTGGCTAACATGATGGCTATTCCGGAAAACGTGACCGATCCGCTGATGTCGCTTGACGTCTACGGCCGCGTGTTCCTGCAGATTGGTATGGTGACCGCCGTTATTGCGGTGCTGATGCTGCTGACGGCGTCGAAGTTGAACCGTATGACGCAGATGGATGAGAAAGACTTAGCCGAGTCTCAAACAGCCTCCGCGTAACGGTACTGGGAAACGCAAGCCAACAAAAAAGCCGCTGAGAAATCAGCGGCTTTTTTTGTTTAAATGACCCGTCCTGAATAGCGTTGACACATTTTACTCATACACTGAGGAAAATGTGA
>NZ_DAMACX010000095.1:0-5452 GCF_031998825.1 Pseudescherichia sp. | reverse complement strand
CGGGTGTATTGCATCACCATGTCCAACAGGGGCTGTTCAACTTCAGCCAGTACCAGCTCATACAGGTCATTCACATCCTGACCGTTCAGTTGAGCAAAATAGTTCTTCAGTGCCTGTTTCACGGAATCACGCAGGGGTTTTTGAGTTACCTGGTCCTGAGAGTTAACGGTAGAAACGGTCAGTACGTCAGAATTTACGCGTTGTTCGAACATAGTTCTGTCAGCTCTTTATTTCTAATACGCAAAATTTTCGAAGTATGCCTCCAACGCCTCCAGCTGTAAGCTGGCATCCTCAATGGCGTTGAATGTGCGCCGAAACTGGTCATCTGGAGCGTGCTCCTGGAGATACCAGGAGACGTGTTTACGCGCAATTCGGTACCCTTTTGCTTGACCGTAAAAGTCGTGCAGTTCCCGAACGTGTGCGCAAAGTAAGCGCTTAACCTCTGCCAGAGGCAGGGGGGGCAGCAGCTCCCCAGAGTCCAGATAGTGCTGGATTTCCCGAAAGATCCAGGGTCTTCCCTGAGCCGCGCGACCGATCATCAGGGCATCAGCCCCTGTATAGTCGAGCACGGCTCTGGCTTTAAGCGGGTCAGTAATGTCACCATTCGCGATAACCGGAATGGAAACCTTCTGCTTAACTGCCCGAATGCTGTCGTATTCCGCGTCTCCGTTGAACAAACAGGCGCGAGTGCGTCCATGAATGGTCAGAGCCTGGATACCACAGTCTTCAGCCAGTTGGGCAATTTCTACACAGTTACGGTGCTCCGGCGACCAGCCGGTGCGAATCTTCAGCGTGACGGGAACCTCCACCGCTGCCACCACCGCCGTCAGGATCGACTTCACCAGATCGGGGTGCTGTAACAGGGCTGAACCTGCCAGCTTGCGATTCACCTTTTTCGCCGGGCAACCCATATTGATATCAATAATCTGGGCACCGCTTTCCACGTTGATACGTGCGGCTTCCGCCATCTCTTCAGGGACGCTACCGGCAATTTGCACCGTGCGGATCCCAGGCTCATCAACGTGCACCATTCGTAAACGTGATTTGTCGCTCGCCCACACTTCCGGGTTAGAGGACATCATCTCGGATACGGTTAAACCTGCTCCCATCTCGTAGCACAGCGTCCTGAATGGCCTGTCGGTGATGCCTGCCATCGGTGCTGCGATCAGGCGATTTCTGAGCTGGTGGTGTCCGATTCGCATGAGTTAAGAAATGACCATACTGTGACTGCAAGGCGGCGTATATTACGCATTTTTTGCATGAGATGAAAGGCCAAACTTTGAACAATCCTCTGTTGCAGATCAAGGAATCATAAGTAAGGTTGAGTGCAAGAAATAAATATCATTAGGAATCATGATTTTAAAGTAAATCGCACTTTTTTTAACCGCTAATATTTTCCTGAAAGTTATCCGTTTTTATTGCATTCGCGACGGCTCTGACGGGATAATTCGCTGTTTTTATAAGCAAAAAAGCACTTTCGAATGCGATCGTGCTCTCATTTCTCATTATCGCTTTGGCGAATTTACAAACAAAAACGTGGCCCGTAGGCCACGCTGGAGAGATTACCTTTTTTGCCCGGTAATGCGGCACCACTCCTCTTTCTCCACCACCGGATCGGCGTAGGCTTCACATACGCTCTCGGCCTGGCTGGCCAGAATACCGGATAGCCCTAACAGTCCACCGCTTACCGGTAGAACGCTAATTAGCGGCGCCAGCTCGCGTAGCGGACCTGCCAGAATGTTGGCCACCACCACGTCGGCCTGCATCTCGCCAGGCTGATCCTGGGGCAGATACAGCTCCAGGCGATCGGAGACGCCGTTACGTTCGGCATTGTCGCGGCTGGCCTGAATGGCCTGCGGATCGATATCGATGCCAATCGCCTTCGCCGCGCCCAGCTTCAGCGCAGCAATCGCCAGGATGCCGGAGCCGCAGCCAAAGTCGATCACCGTCTTGCCCGCTAGATCGAGGCCGTCAAGCCACTGCAGGCACAGCGAAGTGGTGGGGTGCGTGCCGGTACCAAACGCCAGGCCTGGGTCGAGCATCACGTTAACCGCGTTGGCATCTGGCACGTCGCGCCAGCTCGGGCAGATCCACAGGCGCTCGCCAAAGCGCATTGGGTGGAAGTTCTCCATCCACTCGCGCTCCCAGTCCTTGTCTTCCAGCTGCTCGATTTTATGCACAAAGCCAGCCCCCAGCAGCGGGTGTCCCTCAAGGATAGCCACCACCTCGTTCATATCCGTTTCGGCATCAAACAGGCCGATAACGTCGGTATCGCCCCACAGGCGGGTCTCACCCGGCAGCGGCTCAAATACCGGCGTATCGTGCGTATCCTGGAAGGTGATAGAGACCGCGCCCGCTTCCAGCAGGGCATCGCTCAGCTCTTCCGCATTGGCACCGGTCGTATTCAGTTTTAATTGGATCCACGGCATGGCAAAACTCTTTAATTATCAATTGAAATAGCGTTGGCTTCCGGAGTAGGGTGACCGAAACGGTTCCCTACTACAAACGCCAGCAAACTTAACAGCAGCGACGGTACAATCGGGTGGAACCCGAGGTACTGAATTTTAAAGGTCGCTAACAGCGCGTACAGCACGCCGCCCACGATCATCGCGCTCAGCGCCCCGGCAGCGTTGGCCCGCTCCCAGTACAGCCCCAGCACCAGCGGCCAGAGGAAGACCGCCTCCAGCCCGCCAAAGGCCAGCAGGTTCAGCCAGATGATCATCTCCGGCGGACGCCAGGCCGCCAGCAGCAGCAGTGCCCCCAGGATCAGGGTGATCGCCGACGACATCCGCTTCAGGCGGCGCTCGTTGTGGATCTGCTCCGGACGCAGGTTCAGGTAGATATCTTTGATGATCGTAGCGGAACTTTGCAGCAGCTGCGCGTTGATTGTCGACATGATCGCCGCCATCGGCGCAGCGAGGAAGATCCCGGCGGCAAAGGGCGGCAGCACTTTGACCATCAGGGTCGGGATCACCAGATCCGGTACCGTCAGGTCGGGGATCACCGCCCGGCCCAGCGCGCCCGCGAGATGCATCCCGAGCATGAGGATCGCGACCACCACGGTGCCGATAATAATCCCCCGGTGCACTGCCTTGCTGTCCTTATAGGAGATGCAGCGCACGGCGGTGTGCGGTAGGCCGATCACGCCGAAACAGACCAGCACCCAGAACGAGGTCATAAAGGTCGGGGAGAGGATGTCGTCAGCGCCCTGAGGGGTCACCAGCTGCGGATCGATATGCCGCAGGGTCTCTACGGCATGACCGAGGCCACCGGCCGCATGCACCACGCCAATCAGCAGCACGATGGTGCCGACAAGCATCACCATGCCCTGCATGGCGTCGTTGAGCACGCTGGCACGAAAGCCGCCGTAGGCCGTGTAGAGCGCGATGCTGATACCAAAGATCAGCAGGCCGGTCTCGTAAGGAATACCCGCCGCCGACTCCAGCAGCCGTGCGCCGCCGATAAACTGCACCGCCATTGCGCCGACAAACGCCACCAGCAGGCTAATACTTGCCAGCCACACCAGCAGGCGGCTCCGGTAGCGGCCAAACAGCATGTCGTTAAGGGTTACCGCGTTGTAGCGCCGGGCCAGAATGGCAAATTTCTTGCCCAGAATACCCAGCGACAGCCAGACCGCCGGCAGCTGGATCATCGCCAGCAGCACCCAGCCGAGGCCATATTTATAGGCCGCGCCGGGACCGCCAATAAACGAGCTGGCGCTGATATAGGTGGCGGTCAGCGTCATCGCCAGCACCACGCCGCCCATGGAGCGGCTGCCGAGGAAGTATTCGTTTAGAAACGTTCCCGTTTTACGCTGGCGCATGGCATAGACCGACAGGCCAAACACCACCAGCAGATAGGCAACCAGAGGCAGGATCACTTCAAGCTGCATCATCATCCTCCAGCGGGATGTCGCGATAGATAAACTTCACCATTGCCCAACACAACAGAATAAATAGCAGCGGGATCAGCAGGCAGGCCATCTCAAACCAGTGCGGCAGGCCGGTAAAACCTGCCTCCGAGCTGGGTAAGTAAGCAGTTACTAACCACGCGGCAAGATAAAAAAGAGTAAGCCACAGCGCCCAGCGGGCCTCTCTGTGTGCCTGAACGAAACGTTGATCCATTATCGTTCCTCGTAAATCAGCAAAGCGGGGATTGTACCCTATGGAACTTTGCGATCCCCAGAAATAAAAAAGGGCCGGAAGATCCGGCCCTTGATGCGACAAGCGCGCTTATTTCTCGTTAAGACCGAGCTTCTTCTCCAGATAGTGGATGTTGGTGCCACCGTGCTGGAAGTTCTCGTCGTTCATGATGCGGGTCTGCAGATCAACGTTGGTTTTGATGCCGTCGATGATCAGCTCCTGCAGGGCGTTCTTCATGCGGGCAATCGCCACGTCACGGGTCTCACCGAAGCAGATCAGCTTACCGATCATGGAGTCATAGTACGGCGGTACGGTATAACCGGCGTAGATATGGGACTCCCAGCGCACGCCAAAGCCGCCCGGCGCGTGGAAACGGGTAATTTTACCCGGGCTCGGCAGGAAGGTGTTCGGGTCCTCGGCGTTAATACGGCACTCGACCGCATGGCCTTTCACCACCACGTCTTCTTGTTTGATGGAGAGCGGCTGACCGGCAGCGATACGCAGCTGCTCTTTGATCAGATCCACGCCGGTGATCATCTCGGTAACCGGATGCTCAACCTGGATACGGGTGTTCATCTCAATGAAGTAGAACTCGCCGTTTTCGAACAGGAACTCAAAGGTGCCTGCCCCGCGGTAGCCGATATCCACGCACGCTTTCGCGCAGCGGTCGCCGATGAAGGTGCGCAGCTCTGGAGTAATGCCCGGCGCCGGTGCCTCTTCGACCACTTTCTGGTGGCGGCGCTGCATGGAGCAGTCGCGCTCTGCCAGATAGATAGCGTTGCCCTGACCGTCTGCCAGCACCTGAATTTCGATGTGGCGTGGGTTCTCCAGGTACTTCTCCATGTAGACCATGTCGTTGTTAAACGCGGCTTTCGCTTCCGCTTTGGTCATGGAGATAGATTGCGCCAGCTCGGCGTCGCTGCGTACGACGCGCATGCCGCGACCGCCGCCGCCGCCGGAGGCCTTGATGATCACCGGGTAGCCGATGCGTTTGGCATGGGCGCGGTTAGCATCCATGTCGTCGCCCAGCGGGCCGTCAGAGCCGGGTACCGTCGGGACGCCGGCTTTCTTCATCGCGGTGATCGCGGACACTTTGTCACCCATCAGGCGAATGGTGTCAGCTTTCGGGCCGATAAAGATAAAGCCAGAGCGCTCAACCTGCTCGGCAAAGTTGGCGTTCTCAGAGAGGAAGCCGTAACCCGGATGGATTGCCATCGCGCCGGTGATTTCAGCGGCGCTGATGATAGCCGGGATGTTCAGATAGCTTTTTACGGACGGAGCCGGGCCAATACAGACCGTCTCATCCGCCA
>NZ_DAMACX010000094.1:0-5642 GCF_031998825.1 Pseudescherichia sp. | reverse complement strand
CAGGAGGGAAATCATGAGCATTGAGATTGCCAATATTAAGAAGTCCTTTGGTCGCACCCAGGTGCTGAATGATATCTCGCTGGATATCCCTTCCGGACAGATGGTCGCACTGCTGGGGCCATCCGGCTCGGGCAAAACCACGCTGCTGCGTATTATTGCCGGGCTTGAACACCAGACCAGCGGGCATATTCGTTTTCACGGCACCGACGTGGGCCGTCTGCATGCCCGCGACCGTAAGGTCGGCTTTGTGTTCCAGCACTACGCGCTGTTCCGCCATATGACGGTGTTCGACAACATCGCCTTTGGCCTGACGGTGCTGCCGCGACGCGAGCGGCCGAACGCGGCGGCGATCAAAGCTAAAGTCACTAAGCTGCTGGAGATGGTGCAGCTGGCGCACCTGGCGGATCGCTACCCGGCCCAGCTCTCTGGTGGACAGAAGCAGCGCGTTGCCCTGGCACGCGCTCTGGCTCCGGATCCGCAGATCCTGCTGCTGGATGAACCTTTCGGCGCGCTGGACGCCCAGGTACGTAAAGAGCTGCGTCGCTGGCTGCGTGAGCTGCACGAAGAGCTGAAGTTTACCAGCGTCTTCGTCACTCACGATCAGGAGGAGGCGATGGAGGTGGCCGATCGCGTGGTGGTGATGAGCCAGGGGAACATCGAGCAGGTTGATGTCCCGGAGCAGGTCTGGCGTGAGCCAGCCACTCGTTTCGTGCTGGAGTTTATGGGCGAGGTTAATCGTCTGCACGGCGTGGTGCGCGGCAGTCAGTTCCACGTCGGCGCGCACCGCTGGCCGCTGGGCTACACCCCGGCGCACCAGGGCGAAGTCGATCTCTTCCTGCGTCCGTGGGAAGTGGATATTAGCCGTCGAACCAGCCTGGACGCGCCGCTACCGGTAGTCGTCGTCGAGGCCAGCCCGAAAGGGCACTATACGCAGCTGGTGGTGCAGCCCCAGGGCTGGTATGACGAACCGTTGTCGGTGGTGCTGCGCGGAGAGGATGCGCCGCAGCGCGGCGACCGGCTGTTTATCGGCCTGCAGAATGCTCGCCTCTATAACGGTAAAGAGCGTCTTGCCGAACGCGGGGATCTTGCTCTGGCGCACTCTGCCTGATAGTTTAACGAGTATGTTTATCGCCCGGTGGCGCTACGCTTACCGGGCCTACAATTATCACAGTGTCTTGTAGGCCGGGTAAGCGAAGCGCCACCCGGCTTTTTTATTGAGTAAAAATCGTGAACACACTCGAACACACCATCGGCAACACTCCCCTGGTTAAACTTCAGCGCATGGCTCCCGACAACGGCAGTGAAATTTGGGTCAAGCTGGAGGGCAATAACCCTGCCGGTTCGGTAAAAGACCGGGCCGCGCTCTCGATGATCGTGCAGGCAGAGAAGCGGGGCGAGATAAAGCCCGGCGACGTGCTGATTGAGGCCACCAGCGGCAACACCGGCATCGCCCTGGCGATGATTGCCGCACTCAAAGGCTACCGCATGAAGCTGCTGATGCCGGACAATATGAGCCAGGAGCGGCGTGCAGCGATGTACGCCTACGGCGCGGAGCTGATTCTGGTGAGCCGCGAGCAGGGCATGGAGGGGGCGCGGGATCTGGCTGCGGAAATGGCCCAGCGCGGGGAAGGGAAGCTTCTCGACCAGTTCAATAACCCTGACAACCCGTACGCCCACTACACCACCACCGGGCCAGAGATCTGGCAGCAGACCGGGGGGCGCATCAGCCACTTTGTCTCCAGCATGGGCACGACCGGCACCATTACCGGCGTATCGCGCTTTCTACGCGAGCAGGAGAAGCCCGTCACCATCGTCGGCCTGCAGCCGGAGGAGGGGAGCAGCATTCCCGGCATCCGCCGCTGGCCAGCCGAGTACATGCCTGGCATTTTCAACGCCTCGCTGGTGGATCGGGTCGTGGATATCCACCAGCGCGAAGCGGAAAATACCATGCGGGCGCTGGCGGTGCGGGAAGGCATCTTCTGTGGCGTCAGCTCCGGCGGGGCGGTTGCTGGGGCAATCCGCGTCGCCAATGAAAATCCGGGGGCGATCGTGGTGGCGATTATCTGCGACCGTGGCGATCGCTACCTTTCGACCGGCGTGTTTGGTGAGGAGAGCTACGCCCAGGGGGCGGGGATTTAAACATTATGGAGATGATCTTATTTCGGGATAAAAGCCGGGCGCAGCAGACGGATATCGTGGCGGTGCAGTCTCAGGTGGTGTACGGCAGCGTGGGTAACAGCATCGCCGTGCCCAATATCCGTCGATACCCGCTAACCGTGACGGCGGTGCCTACGGTGCTGTTCAGTAACACGCCGCACTATGACACCTTCTACGGTGGCGTCATTCCCGACGAGTGGTTCAGCGGCTACCTGAAGGCACTGGATGAGCGGGAGATCCTGCGCGAGCTGAAGGCGGTGACTACCGGCTACATGGGCAGCGCCAGCCAGATTGCGCTGCTGGCGCAGTGGCTCCGCGCGGTAAAAGAGATGCATCCGGACCTGCTGATTCTGGTGGATCCGGTGATCGGCGATATCGACAGCGGCACCTACGTGCATCCCGATATCCCCGAAGCCTATCGGCAACATCTGCTGCCGCTGGCGCAGGGCATTACGCCCAACGTCTATGAGCTTGAGATACTGAGCGGCAAGCCCTGCCGTGATCCTGAGAGCGCAATTGCGGCGGCGAAAGGGCTGCTGTCGGAGACGCTGAAGTGGGTGGCTATTACCAGCGCCCCCGTTGCCGGCGAGCCGGACGCTATTCACGTTGTGCTGGTGACTGAAGATGCGGTAACGGTCAGCGCGCATCCGCGGGTAGCTACCGATTTGAAAGGCACCGGCGATCTCTTCTGCTCTGAGCTGGTGAGCGTGATAGTGCAGGGGGCAAGCGTGGCAGAGGCGATTGGCCGTGCAGGCGACCGGGTAACCGAGGTGATGAGATACACCCAGCAGGCGGGCTATGACGAGCTGATTTTACCCGCCTGATTTACTCAGGATAAGAAACAAAAATGGCACCCGCGTGGGTGCCATTTTGTATTCCGGCCAGAATTACTTCTTGATGCGGATCACCGGGGTCTCGCCCACGGTTACGCTACCGGACAGCTTGTTCAGCTCTTTGATCTCGTCCATGTTGGAGATCACAACCGGCGTCAGGGTAGACTTGGCTTTCTCTTCCAGCAGCGGCAGATCGAACTCAATCACCGGATCGCCAACCTTCACGCGCTGGCCCTCTTCGGCGATGCGTTTGAAACCTTCGCCTTTCAGTTCAACGGTGTCGATACCGAAGTGAACGAACAGCTCAATGCCGCTATCAGATTCGATAGAGAAGGCATGGTTGGTTTCAAAAATCTTGCCAATGGTGCCATCAACAGGCGCGACCATTTTGTTGCCGGTTGGTTTGATAGCAATGCCATCACCAACAATTTTTTCAGCAAACACTACATCCGGCACATCTTCGATGTTGACGATTTCGCCAGACAGCGGAGCAATAATCTCAATGGTTCCGGTATCTTTCTTATCGTCAGAAACCAGAGATTTCAGTTTATCGAACAAACCCATGATCTTCTCCTAAGCAGTAATTTGGGCCGCATCTCGTGGATTAGCAGATTGTTTTTTCTTCAATGAACTTGTTAACCAGCGTCATTAACTCGTCCGTTGTCGGTTGAGCAAGAGCCTGCTCTGCTAAAACCTTCGCATCTTCGAAGTTCGTGTTACGAATAATCTTCTTAATGCGCGGGATAGAAATGGCACTCATACTGAATTCATCCAGACCCATCCCCAGCAACAGAAGTGTAGCACGTTCGTCGCCTGCAAGCTCTCCACACATGCCGGTCCATTTGCCTTCAGCATGAGAAGCATCAATAACTTGCTTAATTAAGGTCAATACAGACGGCGACATCGGCTGATACAGATGGGAGATCATATCATTACCGCGGTCAACTGCCAGGGTGTACTGGGTTAAATCGTTCGTTCCGATACTGAAGAAATCCACTTCTTTCGCCAGGTGACGAGCGATGGTCGCTGCGGCAGGCGTCTCTACCATTACGCCCACTTCAATGGTCTCGTCAAAGGCTTTACCTTCGTCACGCAGCTCCTGCTTGAAGATGTCGATCTCTTTCTTCAGGGCGCGCACCTCTTCAACGGAGATGATCATCGGGAACATGATGCGCAGCTTGCCGAACGCGGAGGCACGCAGGATAGCACGCACCTGGTCACGCAGGATCTCTTTACGATCCATGGCGATACGCACGGCACGCCAGCCGAGGAACGGGTTCTCTTCTTTCGGGAAGTTCATGTACGGCAGCTCTTTATCGCCGCCGATGTCCATGGTACGAACGATAACGGCCTGGGAGCCACAGGCTTCCGCCACCGCTTTATAGGCGGCAAACTGCTCTTCTTCGGTCGGCAGGGCGTCACGGTCCATGAACAGGAATTCGGTACGGTAGAGGCCTACGCCTTCTGCACCGTTACGCTCGGCACCGTCTACGTCACGTACGGTACCGATGTTGGCGCACACTTCGACCTGATGGCCGTCAAGGGTGATCGCCGGCAGATCTTTCAGCTTCGCCAGTTCGGCTTTCTCGGAAGCCACCTGCTCCTGCACGCTGCGCAGGGTTTCGATCTCTTCGTTGGTCGGGTTAACGTAAACTTTGTTATTCACCGCATCGAGGATCAGATAGTCGTCATTTTTCACCTGGGCGGTGACGCTACCGGTACCCACAATGGCAGGCAGCTCAAGGGAGCGCGCCATGATGGAGGTGTGAGAGGTACGTCCACCCGCATCGGTGATAAAGCCCAGCACCTTGTTTAGGTTCAGCTGTGCGGTTTCGGACGGAGTGAGATCCGCCGCAACCAGAATCACTTCTTCCTGAATAGAGCTCAGGTCGATGATAGCCAGGCCAAGGATGTTGCGCAGCAGGCGTTTACCGATATCGCGCACGTCAGCGGCACGCTCTTTCAGGTACTCGTCGTCCAGCTCTTCCAGGGCAGTTGCCTGACCTTCGATAACTTCGTGCGCTGCCGCATCGGCAGTCACGTGCTTATCTTTAATCAGGGCTATGATTTCCTGCTCCAGCTCCTCATCTTCCAGCAACATGATGTGGCCTTCGAAGATGGCTTCTTTTTCTTCACCAAAAGTTTCACCAGCTTTGGTTTTGATCGTTTCGAGCTGCGCAGATGCCTTGGCACGACCGCTCAGAAAACGTTCAACTTCCTGATCAACCTTATCGGCAGAAATTTTTTTCCGGTCGATGACGATCTCGTCTTCTTTCAGCAGCAGTGCTTTGCCGAAAGCGATACCCGGGGATGCTAAAATGCCTGAAATCATAACCCTACCTTACTTGTGACTGATTTTTTAAAAGAACCCGGAGCTTACTCGAGTTCAGCCATCAGTTTTACCAGATGCTCTACGGCTTTCTGCTCGTCTTCGCCTTCAGCGGACAGCGTTACAACGGTACCCTGGGTCAGGCCCAGAGTCTGGAGTTTGAACAGGCTTTTTGCGCTAGCGCTTTTGCCGTTGGAGGTCACAGTGATCTCTGAAGTGAAGCCTTTCGCTTCTTTCACAAACTGAGCAGCAGGGCGGGTATGCAGACCGTTCGGAGCGGTAATGGTAACTTCTTGCTGGAACATTGTATTTCCCCAACTTAT
>NZ_DAMACX010000093.1:0-5970 GCF_031998825.1 Pseudescherichia sp. | reverse complement strand
GACCTTGCCAAGGTCGGGGTCGCGAGTTCGAGTCTCGTTTCCCGCTCCAAATTTTCTCTTCTGAATTAATTATCCACAGCGCAAACGCCTGCTGGCATCGTTTTATTTCCGTTTTGTCATATTCTTGTAAACAGAGTTATCCACAAGGCTACCTCCATCTCCCCCTGCGCTTAAATGTTAACAATGTAAATAATATCTTCTTAACCTTATGAATTTTAATAATAAAATATTATTACAGGATGTTAATGCGATCGCTTGACGAATTTTTCAGTGTTGAATCGCAATAGATTTTTATTTTTATGCACACCCTGTGGAAAGCTTAGGCGTCCCGCGGGAGCCCTTTTTCGATCACCCTGACCAGCCTTAACTTCTGCGGGAGCTGTACCTCAACCACGCAGGCATTTCGCTTCTCAATCTGCTGCGCAATCGCCCACTCTATGTGCTCATCCAGAAGTGGGTGCTCACCCCGGCGTTGTTCCAGCGCCCGAATATTGGCCTCATCCCAGGGGGCATTGCCCAGCGCGACCGCCACATTACGCAGCCAGCGCAGGTGACCGATGCGACGAATGGCCGACCCCTCCGTGACCTTCAGAAAATGCGCCTCGCTCCAGCCAAACAGTGCGATCAGTTCCGGGGCGTGTAACGCCTTACGCGGGCTAAAATCCTCTTCGTCTGTAAGCTGCGAAAAACGGTTCCATGGGCAGATCAGCTGGCAGTCATCGCAACCGTAGATGCGGTTGCCAATCAGCGGCCGGAACTCGGGGGGTATCGATCCTTCCAGCTCAATCGTCAGGTAGGAGATGCAGCGCCGGGCATCGACGGTATAGGGCTCAACGATCGCCCCGGTGGGGCAGATGGTCATGCAGGCCACGCACTTCCCGCAGTTCTCCTCAACAGGCTTGTCGACCGGCAAGGGGAGATCGATCAGCAGTTCGCCGAGGAAAAAGAACGAGCCCGCCTCGCGGTTAAGGATAAGTGAGTGCTTACCTGTCCATCCCAGGCCAGCTTTTTCCGCCAGCGGACGCTCAAGCAGCGGCGCGGAGTCAACAAAGGGTCTAAAATTCAGCGAAACGCAGTGCTGCTGGATAGTTTCACCCAGTTTTTTGAGGCGGTTGCGCAGGAGCTTGTGGTAATCACGGCCCAGGGCGTAACGGCTAACGTAACCGAGCGCAGGATTTTTTAGCGTGCTGGCAAAGGCGGCATTGGCCGGGAGGTAGTTCATGCGCACGCTGATCACCCGCAGCGTGCCGGGTAACAGCTCATGCGGCCGGGCGCGCATCATGCCGTGACGCGCCATCCATGCCATTTCGCCATGATACTGCTTATCCAGCCATGCCTGGAGTTTGGGTTCACTGGCGCTGAGATCGGTATCGGTGATGCCGACCTGTTGAAACCCCAGTTCGGTGCCCCACTGCTTAATGTTTTGCGCTAGCTGATTGAGATCGAGGGGCTGTGACATGACGGACCATACGTTGAAAAGTAGACTGAATAAAAACCGTACCACTATACCACACTCTGTCTGGCCTGCGCAGGCGCTGCGCGAGGCAGAAAAAGAGGCGGCGGATAGCTTAGGGATTACGCTGTTTGAACTGATGCTGCGGGCAGGAGAGGCGGCCTTTCGCGTAGCGCGCGCTGCTTATCCGCACTCGCGCCGCTGGCTGATCCTCTGCGGCCACGGTAATAACGGCGGCGACGGCTACGTGGTGGCGCGGCTGGCGAAGGCGGCGGGCATTGATGTGACGCTGCTGGCCCTGGAGAGCGATAAGCCGCTGCCGGAAGAGGCGGAGCAGGCGCGTACGGCCTGGCTGAACGCCGCCGGTGAGATCCATGCTGCGGATAGCAGCTGGCCGGAAGAGATCGATCTGATTATCGATGGCCTGTTGGGCACGGGCCTGACCGACGCCCCGCGTGAGCCAGCCGCGAGCCTTATTGCACGTGCCAATGCGCACGCCGCCCCGGTTATCGCTCTCGATATCCCCTCCGGGCTGAATGCCCAGACCGGTACTACCCCTGGCGCGGTAATCAATGCCGCGCATACGGTGACCTTTATCGCCCTCAAGCCTGGCCTGCTTACCGGGAAAGCCCGCGATGTTACCGGCATGCTTCACCATAACGCGCTGGGGCTGGAGGGGTGGCTGGCAGCGCAGGCGATCGCTATCCACCGCCTGGAGGCGTCGCAGCTTGCGCAGTGGCTGCCGCCGCGCCGCCCTACATCGCATAAAGGTGATAATGGGCGGCTGGTGATTGTTGGCGGCGATCATGGTACCGCCGGGGCGATCCGTATGACCGGCGAGGCGGCGCTGCGTGCAGGGGCCGGGCTGGTACGCGTGCTGACGCGCGTCGAAAATATCGCCCCGCTGATCGCCGCCCGTCCGGAGCTGATGGTGCATGAGCTAACGGAAAAGCTGCTGGAGGAGAGCCTTGAATGGGCAGACGTGGTGGTGATCGGTCCCGGCCTTGGTCAGCAGGCGTGGGGCAGAAAGGCGCTACAAAAAATTGAGAATTTTCGTAAACCCATGCTGTGGGATGCGGACGCGCTTAACCTTCTGGCAATCAATCCCGATAAACGTCACAATCGCGTAATCACTCCGCACCCTGGCGAAGCTGCACGTCTGCTTAACTGTAACGTTGCAGAAATTGAAAGCGATCGCTTACTTTCTGCTCAGCGTCTGGTAAAACGTTACGGTGGCGTGGCCGTGCTGAAAGGCTCAGGCACCATCGTAACGAGCGCAGACGAAATCGGCATCGTGGATGCCGGCAACGCCGGGATGGGCAGCGGAGGGATGGGAGACGTGCTCTCTGGTATCATTGGTGCCATGCTGGGGCAGAAGTTCTCTCTGTATGAGGCCGCCTGCGTGGGCTGTGTGGCGCACGGTGCGGCAGCTGACGACCGTGCGGCGCGTTATGGCACGCGCGGGATGCTGGCAACCGATCTTTTTTCTGCGCTGATGCGTGTTATTAACCCGGATGTGATTGACGTAGACCATGATTAATCGAGTGATCCCTCTGCCCGACGAGCAGGCAACCTTAACGCTGGGCGAGCGCGTCGCGCAGGCCTGCACCGGCGCAACCGTTATCTACCTGTACGGTGATTTAGGCGCGGGTAAAACGACCCTGAGCCGGGGCTTCCTGCAGGCGTTGGGCCACCAGGGGAACGTGAAAAGCCCAACCTACACGCTGGTTGAACCCTATACCCTCGATAAGCTGATGGTGTACCACTTTGATCTCTACCGCCTTGCCGATCCCGAAGAGCTGGAGTTTATGGGCATTCGTGACTATTTTGCCAACGATGCCATCTGCCTCGTCGAGTGGCCGCAGCAGGGTTCGGGCGTGCTGCCCGATCCGGATATCGAAATCCATTTAGAATACCAGGCCCAGGGGCGAGAGGCGCGCATTGCGGCCGTCTCCTCTGCGGGTGAGTCTTTACTGACGCGTTTGTAACTACGCATTTGTAACTACGCATTTGTAACTACAGGATGACGGGATGATCAGTCGCGTAAAATGCTGGGCCCTGGCAGCGCTGGTTGCGCTAAGCACGCAGGCCACCGCCGCAAGTCTGTCGGATATTCAGGTCTCCAATGGCGATGACCAGGCCCGTATCACGCTAAGTTTTATGGGCGATCCGGAGTATGCTTTTTCCCAGCAGGGCAAACGCAGCGTGGCGCTGGATATCAAACAGACCGGCGTGATTCAGGGCCTGCCGCTGCAGTTCAGCGGCAACAATCTGGTAAAGAGCATTCGCTCCGGGACGCCGAAAGATAACCAGTCGCTACGGCTGGTGGTCGATCTGACCGAAAACGGCAAGGCCCGGGCAGTAAAACAGCAGAATGGCGCAAACTATACGGTGGTGTTTACCATTGATGCCGATGCGCCACCACCCCCGCCACCGCCGCCACCGGTAGTGGCGAAACGCGTCGAGACCCCGGCAGTTGCACCGCGACCTGCTGAGCCTGCGCGTAATCCGTTTAAAAACGAAAATGACCGAGTGACCAGCGTCACCAGCAGCAATACCGTGACGCGTCCGGCCATGCGCGCCAGCTCTGCCTCGGGCGACAAGGTGATTATCGCCATTGACGCCGGACACGGCGGCCAGGATCCGGGCGCTATCGGCCCCGGCGGCACGCGTGAGAAGAACATCACCCTCTCCGTGGCGCGCAAGCTGCGCACGCTGCTGAACAGCGATCCGATGTTTAAGGGCGTGCTGACCCGCGACGGCGACTACTTTATCTCAGTGATGGGTCGGTCTGACGTGGCGCGGAAACAAAACGCCAATTTCCTGGTCTCTATTCACGCCGACGCCGCGCCAAACCGCGACGCCACCGGCGCATCGGTCTGGGTGCTCTCCAACCGCCGCGCCAACAGCGAGATGGCGAGCTGGCTGGAGCAGCATGAGAAGCAGTCTGAGCTGCTGGGCGGGGCGGGCGATGTGCTGGCGAACAGCCAGTCCGATCCCTACCTAAGCCAGGCGGTTCTCGATTTGCAGTTCGGCCATTCCCAGCGCGTCGGGTATGATGTCGCCACCAATATGCTCAGCCAGCTGTCGCGCATCGGCTCGCTGCACAAGCGCCGCCCGGAACATGCCAGCCTTGGCGTGCTGCGTTCGCCGGATATCCCGTCGGTGCTGGTGGAGACCGGGTTTATCAGCAACCGCAGCGAAGAGCGCCTGCTGGACAGCGACGACTATCAGCAGCAGCTGGCGGAAGCCATCTATGCTGGGCTGCAGAGCTACTTCCAGGCGCATCCGATGCAGTCATCGCCGCAGAGTGGTGGCGCACAGACAGCCAGCGCCGGATCGCCGGGGAACAGTTTTATTAACTAAGGAGATTTCATGCCGATTCAGGTCTTGCCGCCGCAGCTAGCGAACCAGATCGCCGCTGGCGAAGTGGTGGAGCGCCCTGCGTCGGTGGTGAAAGAGCTGGTTGAAAACAGCCTTGATGCGGGGGCAACCCGCATCGATATCGATATTGAGCGCGGCGGGGCGAAGCTTATTCGCATTCGGGACAACGGCAGCGGCATCGGTAAAGATGAGCTGGCATTGGCCCTGGCGCGCCATGCCACCAGCAAGATCGCCTCGCTGGACGATCTGGAGGCCATTGTCAGCCTCGGCTTTCGCGGCGAGGCGCTGGCCAGTATCAGCTCGGTGTCCCGACTGACGCTGACCTCCCGCACCGCCGATCAGCCGGAGGCCTGGCAGGCCTACGCCGAAGGGCGGGACATGGAGGTGACGGTGAAGCCCGCCGCCCATCCGCCGGGTACCACTCTGGAGGTGCTCGATCTCTTCTATAACACCCCCGCGCGCCGCAAGTTTATGCGCACTGAAAAGACCGAATTCGGCCATATCGACGAGGTGATCCGCCGCATCGCGCTGGCGCGCTTCGACGTTACGATCAACCTCAACCACAACGGTAAGATGGTGCGCCAGTATCGCGCCGTGCCGCCGGGCGGGCAGCGCGAACGCCGGCTGGGAGCGATATGCGGCCTGCCGTTTATGGAGCAGGCGCTGGCGATTGAGTGGCAGCACGGCGACTTAGCTATGCGCGGTTGGGTGGCCGATCCAAAAGCCACCACGGCGGCGCTGGCAGAGATCCAGTACAGCTACGTCAACGGCCGTATGATGCGCGACCGGCTCATCAACCACGCTATCCGCCAGGCCTGTGAAGACAAGCTGGGCGCAGATCAGCAGCCCGCGTTTGTGCTCTACCTTGAGATCGATCCGCACCAGGTCGACGTTAACGTCCATCCTGCCAAGCACGAGGTGCGCTTCCACCAGTCGCGGCTGGTGCATGACTTTATTTACCAGGGCGTTGCCAGCGTATTGCAGCAGCAGATTGCCGCGCCGCTGGCGCTGGCGGACGAACCCGCGCCGCGCCAGGTTCCTGAGAACCGCATCGCCGCCGGTAAAAACCAGTTTGCGCAGCCGCCCGTGGCCCGTGAACCGACCGCACCGCGCTACGCTGAGCCTGGCGCCAC
>NZ_DAMACX010000092.1:2874-6428 GCF_031998825.1 Pseudescherichia sp. | reverse complement strand
TTCAGATAGCTTTTTACGGACGGAGCCGGGCCAATACAGACCGTCTCATCCGCCAGCAGTACGTGTTTTAGATCGCGATCCGCAGTGGAGTGCACGGCGACGGTCTTGATGCCCAGTTCTTTACAGGCACGCAGAATACGCAGAGCAATCTCGCCACGGTTAGCGATGACAATTTTTTCCAGCATGTGCGCCTCGTTACTCGATAACGACCAGTGGCTCGTCAAATTCAACCGGTTGACCACTTTCCACCAGAATGGCTTTCACCACGCCGGACTTATCGGCTTCGATCTGGTTCATCATTTTCATCGCTTCAACGATGCACAGGGTGTCGCCCGCGTTTACTTTCTGGCCGATTTCGATAAAGGCTTTCGCGTCCGGGCTAGGGGTGCGGTAGAAAGTCCCGACCATTGGGGAACGTACGATGTGGCCACTGATTTGCGCCGCAGCAGGTGCTTCGGCTACCGGAGCCGGTGCCGGTGCAACGGCGGTAGAGAGCGCAGGCTGCTGCATCATCGGTGCGGCATAGGCCTGCTGCATCACTGGATAGCCTGCGTTAGGTGCAGAGCGACTGATGCGAACAGACTCTTCGCCTTCAGAAATTTCCAGTTCGGAGATGCCTGATTCTTCAACCAGCTCGATCAGTTTTTTAATCTTACGAATATCCATGAGTGGGTTCCGTACTCTTGTTTAGTGTGTTTGTGACAGGCGTTTTACTGCCGTCTGTAATGCGTATGAATAGCCGTCAGCGCCGAATCCACAGATGACGCCAGCAGCGATATCGGAGAGATAAGAGTGATGGCGGAACGGTTCGCGTGCGTGGACGTTGCTCAGGTGGATCTCGATAAACGGAATATCCACGGCGAGCAGCGCGTCACGCAGGGCTACGCTGGTATGCGTAAACGCGGCCGGATTAATCAGGATATAGTCAATCTTGTCTTTAGCCTGATGAATGCGGTCGAGCAGTACGTACTCTGCGTTCGACTGTAAATGCTCTAACCCGACGTTCAGCGCCTCCGCTTCAGCGGTTAATCGGTTAACAATTTCTGTTAACGTCAGCGTGCCGTACTTGTCTGGCTCACGTGTACCCAACATATTCAGGTTGGGGCCGTTTAAGAGCAAAATGTGCAACTTGTCCGCCATTATGCTGCTATCTCCTGCAAATCTCCGGTAAAAAACAAAATATACCTTCGTTGCATGGTTGTCACGTTTTCAGCGCACGAAATGCCCTGTCGTGAAAACCAAAGTCGCACATTATAACGATTTCGTAGCATTTGGCAGCTAAATACTGGTCTTATCAGGGAAGATTATCTTACGCCCGCCGGAAAACGGGCGTAAAGACTATCAGAATTGTGGCAAACCGCACACATTACCGTACGATCGCCGCGCTATCGCCACCACTGGCGAAACTTCTTGTAGCGCCAGGCAAGCAGGATGCAGGCGAGAGCGGCATAGATAAGGGGCTGGGGGGAGAGGACCTTAACCGACCACAGATAGTGAATGGGCGCCAGGATCGCGACCAGATAGACGAAGTTGTGCAGACGCTGCCAGTTTCGCCCCAGCTTGCGCTGGGCCGCCTGGGTGGAGGTCAGCGCCAGCGCCAGCAGCACCAGCCAGCTTACAATTCCCAGCGTCAGGTAGGGACGGGTCACCAGCTCCTGACCGAGCAGCGCCAGATTACTGATCCCCAGCTCCAGCAGCGAGTAACTCACCAGGTGCAGCGAAGCCCAGGCAAAACACCAGAGTCCTAACAGCCGTCGGGTGCGGATCAGCAGCGGCTGTTTACCATAGCGCGCCAGCGGGGTGATGAGCAGCGAGCCAAGGAGGAACTTTAGCGCCATTCTGCCGGTAAAGTGCTGGATATCTTTCGCCGGATCGGCGCTGAAATACCCCTGGCTGGCCGCCCAGAAGAGCCATAATAGAGGAAGCAGGCCTGCCAGGTGCAGGACAACCTTGAGCCAGACGATCTGTTTTGCCGTGAGCCGCACCTAGAAATTCTCCCGTAGATCGATACCGCGATAGAGCGAAGCTACCTCATCGGCGTAGCCATTAAACAGCAGAGTCTGCTGGCGCTTGACGTCGAGTATGCCACCGGAGCCGATAAACCGCTCCGTGGCCTGCGACCAGCGCGGATGATCGACGTGCGGGTTCACGTTAGCGAAAAAGCCGTACTCGTTAGGGGCAGAGAGGTTCCAGGTGGTTGGCGGCCGCTCGCGGGTTAGCGTGATGCTGACGATCGACTTAATGCCCTTAAAACCGTACTTCCACGGCACGGTCAGACGCACCGGTGCGCCGTTTTGCGGCGGCAGCGCTTTGCCGTAGACGCCGGTGGTGAGCATGGTCAGCGGGTGCATGGCCTCGTCGAGGCGCAGGCCCTCTACATAGGGATACTCCAGCCCGCCGCCAATAAAGCGGTCCTTCTGGCCGGGCATCTGCTCCGGGGAGTAGAGCGTCTTAAACGCCACGTATTTGGCTTTGCTGGTGGGCTGCACCAGTTCAAGAAGCTTGTGCAGCGGGAAGCCGATCCACGGCACCACCATCGACCAGGCTTCGACGCAGCGCATCCGGTAGATACGCTCCTCCAGCGGAAAGCGCCGGGTCAGATCGTCATGATCGAGGGTCAGCGGCCTGGCCACCTCGCCGTCAATCTTCAGCGTCCAGGGATCGGTCTTCATGCTGCCCGCGTTGGCCGCGGGATCGGCCTTGTCGAGGCCAAACTCATAGAAGTTGTTGTAGCCGGTGACCTTATCCTCAGGGGTGAGGGGCAGGGTGCTTTGCCACTCGGCAGGCTTGCTGAAATCAAGCGGCTTACCCGCCGGGGCTTTCGGGCGATCGTTGCCTTTAAACCAGTCGAGCAGGTCGGCATGGGCGGCAGATGAGAGCGACAGCGCCGTCGCGCTGATGCCCAGCGCTTTTAACACCTGCCGACGCTGTAGCATAAAAACGGACTCCGCCGTGACGTCCGCTTCCCTCAGCTTTCTTTTATTCATTACACCCTCCGCCAGCGTCTCATACAAAGTGACTAAGACTATAAGCATGATGGAGGAGTTGCGTTAGTGCGAGCCGGTAATAAAAAATTGCCGACTAGGCGATTTTGACCAGCGTGCGGCCCTGCGACTGGTTGTTGATAATCGCGTTGGCAAACTCTGGCGCTTGTTCAAGGGTAATCTCCGTTGCGCTCTGCTCGTAGAACGACTCAGGCAGATCCTGCGCCAGACGCGACCACGCTGCGGCACGTTTTGCGGCAGGCGTCATGACGGAATCGACGCCCTGCAGGCGCACGTTGCGCAGAATAAACGGCATCACCGTGGTTGGCAGCGCAAAGCCACCCGCCAGGCCGCAGGCTGCCACGCAGCCGCCGTAGTTCATCTGCGCCAGCACCTTGGCCAGCACTTTGTCGCCAACGGTATCTACCGCGCCAGCCCAGAGCTGTTTCTCCAGCGGACGGCTTTCGGCGAACTCATCGCGGCCCAGAATGCGGCTGGCGCCGAGGCGCTTAAGGTAGTCGTGGGTGCTCTCCCGGCCAGAGACCGCCGCCCCCTGGTAGCCGAGCTTGT
>NZ_DAMACX010000092.1:0-2864 GCF_031998825.1 Pseudescherichia sp. | reverse complement strand
TTGTGCAGCAGGGCCACTGCCGTACTGCCCACGCCGCCGCTGGCCCCGGTCACGACGATCTCGCCGTCGGCAGGGCGCACGCCCGCCTCTTCCAGTGCCATCACGCAGAGCATGGCGGTAAAGCCCGCCGTGCCGATGATCATCGCCTTACGGCCGTCCAGCCCCTGCGGCAGCGCTACCAGCCAGTCGCCGTTGACGCGCGCCCGCTGTGACAGGCCGCCCCAGTGGTTCTCTCCGACGCCCCAGCCGGTGAGCAGCACCTGCTGTCCGACATGGAAGCGCGGATCTTCGCTGGCGTGAACCGTACCGGCAAAGTCGATCCCGGGGACCATCGGGAAGTTGCGAATAATTTTACCTTGGCCGGTGATCGCCAGCGCATCCTTATAGTTCAGACTGGACCAGGCAATATCTACCGTCACATTGCCTTGCGGCAGCTGGCTATCGGCAATATCCTGCACCGAGGCGAGCGTTTTTCCATCCTGCTGTTCTAAAATCAAGGCCTGCATATCTCTTCTCCGGTTGCTTGATGATTGGCAAAAAATTTCTGAAGACTATACTCGCTAATTAAAACGCTATGCCGATTTAACGCAACAAATTGCCAGATTGCCCGGTACTGGCGTCAGCTCTTAACCCACGGAGTTAACACACGGATGCGCTTAACGACGAAATTCTCGGCTTTTATAACCCTGCTAACCGGGCTGGCGATCTTTGTCACGCTGGTAGGGTGCTCGTTCAGCTTCTATCGTGCGATTGAGCTGAAGGTTGCCGAGCGCGTAGGCTCGGTCGCGGCGGTGATAGACACGCGGCTGGTTGCACAGCCACCCTCGGCGCTCGCGGTCCAGCTAGATGAGCTGATGGTGCCCATTGATATTGTGCGTGTCGTGGTAAAGCAGGGGGAACATACCCTGCTCGATCATACGCGCAGCGGCAGCTACCGTCCTGCAGGCAGCAGCGATCTACACCGTGAACGCGTTATTCCCTCGGTTAAAAATCCTGGCACAAGCATCCTGCTGGTCTATCAGGATCCGATGGCCAACTACTTTCACTCGGTGATCACCACCGCGCCGTTGACCCTTGCCGTTGGTTTTATGGTCATCATTATCTTTCTGGCGGTGCGCTGGCAGCGCCGTCAGCTGGCGGGGCAGGAGCTGTTAGAGATGCGGGCTACCCGGATCCTTAACGGCGAGCGCGGCCAGCGGGTGCGGGGCAGCATCTACGAGTGGCCTGCCCGGGCCAGCAGCGCGCTCGATCTGCTGCTAACCGAGATCCAGTTTGCTGGCGAGCAGCGCAGCCGCATGGATACCCTGATCCGCTCCTATGCCGCTCAGGACACCAAAACCGGGCTGAACAACCGGCTCTTTTTTGATAACCAGCTGGCGACGCTGCTGGAGGATCAGGAGAGGGTCGGGTCGCACGGGGTAGTGATGATGATCCGCCTGCCGGACTTCGATCTGCTGCGGGACAGCTGGGGAGCTGCGGCCACGGAAGAGCACCTCTTCATTCTGATCAACCTGCTCTCAACCTTTATTATGCGCTACCCCGGCGCGCTGCTGGCCCGCTACCACCGCAGCGACTTTGCAGTACTGCTCTCCCACCGCACCCTCAAGGAGTCCGAAAGCATCGCTGCCCAACTGCTGAAGTCCATCGACGTTCTGCCGCCGTCAAAGATGCTCGACCGGGAAGATATGATGCACATCGGCATCTGCGCCTGGCGTAGCGGGCAGAGTACGGAGCAGGTGATGGAGCACGCCGAGGCGGCAACGCGTACCGCGGTGCTGCAGGGGGCGAACAGCTGGGCGGTCTACGATGACAGCCTGCCGGAGAAGGGGCGCGGCAACGTGCGCTGGCGAACCCTTATCGAACAGATGCTCAGCCGGGGCGGGCCGCGTCTGTATCATAAGCCCGCCATTAACCGTGACGGCAGCGTCCACCATCGCGAGCTGATGTGCCGGCTGTTTGACGGCGAGCAGGAGGTGATCTCCGCCGAGTATATGCCGATGGTGTTGCAGTTTGGCCTTTCGGAAGAGTATGACCGGCAGCTCATCACCCGGCTGGTAGCATTTTTAGGCTTTTGGCCGGAGGAGACGCTGGCTCTGCAGATCACCGTGGAGTCACTGATTCGCCCGCGTTTTCAGCGCTGGCTGCGGGATACGCTGATGCAGTGTGAAAAATCGAAGCGAAAACGCATTATTTTTGAACTTGCTGAGGCAGATGTTTGTCAACACATCAGTCGGTTACAGCCGGTGGTAAGATTAATTAATGCATTAGGTGCCCGGGTTGCGGTAACTCAGGCAGGCCTGACGCTGGTCAGCACCAGTTGGATCAAGGCGCTGGACGCCGAGCTGTTAAAGCTACATCCGAGCCTGGTACGCAATATTGAGAAGCGCACCGAGAACCAGCTGCTGGTGCAGAGTCTGGTAGAGACCTGCAAAGGCACGCATACTCGCGTCTTCGCTACGGGTCTCCGCTCCAGAGGCGAATGGCAGACGCTGATTGACCGTGGCGTAGCGGGCGGGCAGGGAGATTTCTTTGCCGCGTCGGAACCGCTTGATGCAAGCGTGAAAAAATATTCACAAAGATACTCGGTTTGACCTGCCGTTTAATGTGTTTTCACGTAGAATAACGCGCGCTGTATCGCCTGGGGGTGTGCATGTCTGCCTGCCAGCCCGAACAGCTTAAGACAGTGAACGTCCTTAAATGCGTTACAAAATGATGAGGCGAGGAGCGCTGCTATACCGTGGAGTCCTGAAGGAGTCAGGCCAATTTGTAACAGAGGAAACGAACTGCACTAATTTTCACCGTAGCAGATGATTTTTGCGCCTTGTCGCTGCTGCGTGTGGTTGGTAAAGTAAGCGGATTTTGTT
>NZ_DAMACX010000091.1:0-6982 GCF_031998825.1 Pseudescherichia sp. | reverse complement strand
CCCCGCAACGGCGCTAAGCGCCCGTAGCTCAGCTGGATAGAGCGCTGCCCTCCGGAGGCAGAGGTCTCAGGTTCGAATCCTGTCGGGCGCACCATTTTACCCGGTGCTGGAGCTGCGGTGGACTGTGAAATCAAACAGGACCGCGTAAAAGAATGAGTAGTGGTGGCTATAGCTCAGTTGGTAGAGCCCTGGATTGTGATTCCAGTTGTCGTGGGTTCGAGTCCCATTAGCCACCCCATTATTTAAAGTTGTGAAATGCGAAGGTGGCGGAATTGGTAGACGCGCTAGCTTCAGGTGTTAGTGTCCTTAGGATGTGGGGGTTCGAGTCCCCCCCCTCGCACCACGACTTAAAATGAATTGAACTAAAAATTCAAAAAGCAGTACATCGGCGAGTAGCGCAGCTTGGTAGCGCAACTGGTTTGGGACCAGTGGGTCGGAGGTTCGAATCCTCTCTCGCCGACCACATTTAGAAACCCCGCTTTATAGCGGGGTTTTTTTTCGCCTGAATTTCACAGAGGATGAGAACCTCCGGGGCAGGAGGTTCGACTTGAGCGGAGCGAAAGAACGTTGCTTCAGCAACGGCCCGCAGGGCGAGCCACGGAGTGGCGAGTCATCCTCTCTCGCCGACCACATTTAGAAACCCCGCTTTATAGCGGGGTTTTTTTTCGCCTGAATTTCACAGAGGATGAGAACCTCCGGGGCAGGAGGTTCGACTTGAGCGGAGCGAAAGAACGTTGCTTCAGCAACGGCCCGCAGGGCGAGCCACGGAGTGGCGAGTCATCCTCTCTCGCCGACCACATTTAGAAACCCCGCTTTATAGCGGGGTTTTTTTCGCCCAAATTTCACAGAGGATGAGAACCTCCGGGGCAGGAGGTTCGACTTGAGCGAAGCGAAAGAACGTTGCTTCAGCAACGACCCGCAGGGCGAGCCACGGAGTGGCGAGTCATCCTCTCTCGCCGACCACATTTCGAAACCCCGCTTTATAGCGGGGTTTTTCAGTTTTGGCACAAATATACAGCGTACCTACCGATTTAAGGAGCGGACTGGATATAACCCTTCTCTATTCGCTATAGGTTATTGTGACCTTGAATTATGTTAACACTCTGTGTCAATTTACCGAGTAGTTGCTTAGATTTTTTCTTGCCACCCACACCCAGACTAAACTGTGCCTCTCCACGCTGCTCTGATTTTATACCAATATAACCATCGAGTAACCCCTCGTTCTGGGTGCCTTTTGGGTAGTTTCCCTGTTTGTTTTGTAGTGCCATCGCCGCTAAAAATTTAGGGACGTTACCCGTCTCCTGAATTGCGGAGGCAGCTGGGCTAAATAACACGCCAGCGGCGCCTTTTTTCAATACAAATTCTAGCAAAACTTGGTCATGAGGATGGTTATGATAATAAGTCATTGCTTGAGCATAATCCCCAAAATGGCCGCTCAACGCATTGAAGTTATAGTCATTTATACCCGCCCCGTGGTTTAGGAATTTCTTTGCTTCTGCGATTGGCATCGATCGATATATTCTTATCACACCCTCGTCACTTTTTGCATTCTCCTCCACGAGCTTGTCAATAACGTCAATAGGACTTTTGGGAGTGGAAAATTTATATCCTTTCATGTGCTTACCTGACTTTATATCCCCAAAAGTCAATTTCTTAGTCGCATTATCTTTAACGGTTTTTTCTATTGCGTTAAACGTCATGAATCTTTGTTGAGCAAGTGCATCAGCATTATTCTCTTGTAACTTTATAGCCATTTCAACTTTATAAGACACTATGTCAATAAAATGTTGCTTGCTTTGGAATTTAGAATCATCATTCCGCAATTTATTAATTACTTCTTCAGCAATAGCTCGGTTATCTCCACTGTCCCTCAGATAATCCTCTATGATCTGATCTCTAAACCGATTATTTATATGACCAGTTGTATCAACTATCGTTATTTCCAACCCTGCCGCATCCATCCATGTTACGGGGTTATTGCCGACCATCCGGAACAGATTCAGCCCGTCCACCTCGCCTGCCGGGTCGGCGCTCACCCAGCGGCACAGCCACGGGGCGTAATAGCGATGACCGTAGTAGTACAGCCCGGTGCCGTCCCGCTCCTTGCCGGAGTAGCGCACGGTTTTATATTCCGCCTCCACCTCGCTTCTGGCCGCCCACACCGCCGTGCCGCCGAAGGGATAGTACTCCTCCCGGCTGATAAGCTGACCTTCTGCATCCAGCTCCAGCGACAGCGAGCCGATATTGTCATCAACGCTCCAGCGCACCTGGTTATTATCAATACCGTCCGGCTTTCCGGTTTCCCAGTGCAGTACCCGAATACCGGCCCGCCCTGCCTGGCTGGCCACCACATGCAGCTCCTCCGTCAGTGACGGTGTCGCGCTGCTGCCCGCCGTTTCCTGCCAGCTTTTGCGCAGCTCCAGCCCCGGCAGGTAACGTACCTCGTCCACATTCCATAAACCGCTGCTGCTGTTTACCAGGGTTCGCGTCTGCTTGCGCACCCGCTGGCTGCCGCTGTACTGGTAGATTTCCCGGTCATTGTCGCCGCTGCTGCGGTTCACCAGAGTGACCTGCTGTAAGTTATTACTGCCATCCCACGCCAGACCGTCACTGCCTGCGGCGCTGGCCTGGAGAGTTAACAGATTGCCGTTAGCGTCAAACCAACCCGCCACCTCATCCGGGGTCTGCGGCCCGCCGTCGTTTTGCTGCACGCTGCGGTTGGATGTGGTATCTGTAGTCATGGTGCGGGTAAAGTTCCCCGCGCCGGTGTGCTTCAGACTCTTCAGGTTACCGCTATCGTCATAAACATAGCTGCGGGTGTAGTTGACATACTGGCTGCCGTCAGACATCACCGGCAGCGTGCTGTACTGCATGGCGGTATTGTTTGCGTTCTCACGTCCGGTGGCGCTCATCAGTTGGTAGAGCGCATCGTAGGTAAACTGCCGGGCACCGTTGGTAGACTGGTTGCGCCAGTAGCCCGCCGTCACGGTGCCGTCGCTCAGCGAGGTGACATTGCCGGTAAAATCGTATCCGTAGCTGAGTGACTGAAGTATGGTGTTATCGGAACGCTGCGCCTTGATGGTAGCAAGCCACTGGCTCTGCGGGTCGTAGCCGTAAGTGGTGGTCACCCCGTTGCCGGCTGACTCCGTTAGTATCTGGCCCGCCGCGCTCCATGCCACATCTGTCAGCAGAGCCTGTGTCTCTCCGCCAGCCGGGGTCACCGTCTGGTGACGGAGATTACCGCTGACGTCATAACGCCACTGCTGAATATGGCTCATGGCATCCGTCTGCTTCAGCGTTGCGCCGCGGGCATCGGCGGCAGTGGTTGTGGTAAACCCATCTGCCTCCAGCAGCGTTTCCCGCGCCGTGTCATCCTCCGGCCAGTCCGGTAGACTTTCCGCCGAGGCCAGAAAGCGCTGCGCCTGACGGAGTGCCGCCCCGCTGAGCGCCACTGAATTGACCTGGAGCAGGCCACCACCGTTATAGTGCGCGATATTCACGCCGCGCAGATTGTTCCCCTGGGAGCCATCATCCACTGGCCCGGCATCGCCGTAGCCGCTACGCCAGCTGACACGGATTTCACTGCTCCCGCTCAGCTGCTCGCTGCCGCTCTCAGGACGTCCCAGTGCATCATACGCCACGGTCTGCACCGTGCCGCGCCCGTCCCGGACCCATACCGGGCGGCCCGCCGCGTCAAACAGCGTCACCTGGCTGCCGCTGTCGCTGCTCTCCCGCCGCAGCACCTGGCCTGCCAGCGAGGGCGTGGTCCGAAGATTCGCCGGAGTTGCGCTGTCATCAGTCCACAGCGCATATAGGCGCGGGTCGCGGTGCGACACTACCCGACTGGCGTTATCCACATATGAATGGCTGACCAGCAGGCGCAGCGGATCGCCGTCCTGCTCCCGGTTCCAGTTAAGGGCACGTACGGCCAGCCCCCGGTTATCATTAACGCTGACTACCGGCGTACCGGTAGAGATGTTTGGATTGCTCATTTCGATTACCTTTTTATTTTTATAAAGCGCACTTGGTGCAATATTAAACAAAAGGTACAGGATCCTGGCCTGGTGAAATGAGCAAAATAGAGTGGCGGGAAACTATTAAGGAGACAAGATAGACATCAGATGTCGTTAATTAAAGACATGTAATATTTTGTTTTAAAAAAGATTATTGATTAGGTGTTATTTTCGTCGCCATAAAGCGACACTTTCGCTGTTTTATCCGCACTTCACCCTGCTTTTCGGCGCGATTTCGTGACGCCTTCCATAATTCTTAAATGAATACAGGCTGCTAGTTTTAGGAGTGAAAAAGTGGCACGGGTTGTGCAATAATATACCTGTAGATGCTCATTCCATCTCTTATGCTCGCCGCCAGGCTTCATAAACTCGGGAATGACGCAGAGCCGTTTAATGGTGCTTATCGTCCACAGACAGATGTCGCTCCGGCCTCATCAAACACCATGGACACAACGTTGAGTGAAGCACCAATTTGTTGTCACGCAGACCTGTTTAATGCCCGCTCTGGTTTCAGAGCGGGCGTTTTTTTATGGCGGGTTTACTGCGGGGGATTGTTCTGCAGGGTGTGCATCAGGCCGTCACGGCGCATGGCTGCGGCCTCTTCCGGCTGCTGTAAACGGTCAAGGGTATCGGCCAGCCAGGCATAGTCAAACGGATCCGGGCGCTGCTTCAGCGCGGCACGGAATGCCAGGCTCGCCTCTTTCCATTCACCGTGCTTCATCAGTGACTGACCTAACGTGCTCCACAGCAGCGGACGATCGCCCTGGGTTTTGATCTGCTGGCGCAGCGCCTTCTCTACCTGTTCCGGATTGTTGGTCTTCAGACGCGGGATCGGCAGCACCAGACGATCGTCATACTGACGTTTCAGCCCGTCGAGCAGGATCTCCTGGGCGGTGTCATGATCGTCGCACTCAATCAGATGCTCGGCCATGGCCACCTGGAGCGCAACCTGCTGGCGGGTTTTGCGGCTCTGATGCTTCCACCAGGTTTTCAGGCCATCGCTGCCCCGTTCGGCCCGGGCTTGCTCCATCATGCCAATCCACGCCTGCTGGGCCAGTGCCTCACGGTGCGCTTCATCGCCGACGCCAGCTTTCGCCATAGACGGGATGCAGTCCAGCAGGGAGTTCCATGCTCCGGTACGGATATAGGCCTGCTCGGCCAGACGCAGCACCTCAGGGTGGCGTGGCGTAATCTCCAGCAGGTTATCCACGCCGTGGCGTGCCGCATGGTTTTCGTTACGGGCCAGCTGCAGACGCACACGGGTGATCTCCACCGGAATCGGATCGTGTTCGGCCAGTTCGGAGGCGCGCTGCAGATGCTGATTAGCCCGGGCTTCGTCGCCGCGCTGCTGGGCTGCCTCGGCGGCCAGCAGATAGTTAACTACCGGCTGCTCGGCGTGATCGGCATTCTTCGCCATCAGCTTCTCAACCTGCTGATAGTCGCCTTCGGCCAGCTTGAGTAGCGCCTGCTCGGTCTGCTTGCGGGCGCGGCGGCGTTTGCGGCCCGTGAACCAGCCACGAGTGCGCGCACCAGTATGGAAAATACGGCGCAGCAGCCACTCAACGGCAAACAGCACCACCATGGCGAGGATCAAGATAATCACCAGACCCGTCACGCTGGTTTCGATATTGTAATTATCGGTCTGGATCAGCACGTAGCCCTGATGGCCGGCGACCATGGGTCCGACAACGATCCCGGCAAGCAGCAGTGCAAAGAGGAGCAATACTTTAAGCATAATTATTCCCCCTGCTGCGGCGCAGCGGCAGGCGCTGCTTCATTCGCCGGCGGAGCTGGCGTTGCTTCATTTGCTGCCGCCCCTGGCTGTGCCAGCAGATTACGCACGCGCGTCTGCATCAGCTTCTCCAGAATCGGCTGGCTTTGCAGCGAATCCGGCAGCTCCATAGTGATATTCTGCTGGCTGAGCTTATCGACCTCTTCAAGGAACGCTTTGGTGCTCGCATCATCGGTATCGTAGTAAGCGCGTACCCAGCTTGAGACGTTATCCAGGGCCTGCTTGTAGGTCTCTTCCTGATGGCGCGGCACGGCCTGCGCAGCAACCAGCAGGCGAGAGCGGATGTTCTCTCGCAGGTAGATATCCTGGTTCGGAGCGAGCAGGGGGACCGCGGTCTCATCGCGGCGGCGGACAGTAATAAAGCTATCCATAAAGTTGTGCCAGCTCTTTTGCAGGTTTACCCGCCACTCGCTCAGTGAGCTGGAGAGCTCACCGCTGTCGTTATCCATCGGCGCATCGTCGTCGTTGTTATCCGCCAGGCGCAGATTGTCGATCTGGTTGGAGAGCTGGTTAACCTTGAGGATGATGCCGTCGTAATCCACCTGCGCCACGCCGGATAGGCTGGCCACGTCATCGGTGATGGCGCGGCGGGCGGCAATCAGGCTCGGATCGTTCATATCGGCCAGGCTCGCGTCGGCGCTTTTCAGCAGCGCGGCGGCGGTAGTGATGTCGCTATCGCTCCACAGCTTCCGCCCGGCCAGCTTCACGAGGAAATCGGCCTGCGCCAGCAGCCAGGTTTTAGCATCGGTTCCCGAAATGGTCGCTACCTTCTGCGACAGCTCATCAAGCTGCTTATTCAGCTCGGCCTGCTGACGATCTGCTGCTGTCAGCGCATCGCTCTGCTGCTTGATGACCGCTTCAAACTGCGTTTTTTGCGTCTCCTGCGCCTTTTGCAGGGCAGTGATTTGGCTCACCAGCTCAGCGCTGGTAGCGGACTGCGTTGAGGTCTGCTGTTTCACCCAGCCATAAAGCCCCACGCCAGCCGCCAGCGCAATGGCGATAGCAATCGCACTTAGCGCAAGGCTGGTCTTATTGGTGCGATCCTTCTTCTCAGCTTTTTCTGGCTGTGGCGTGGTATCCACGGCCTCCCTGGTCTCTTCAACCACGGCAGAGGAGTTCTGTTGTTCCGTCATTATGGCTTCCCATTATGAGAGTTATTGTAATGCGCGCAGCAGCG
>NZ_DAMACX010000090.1:0-7066 GCF_031998825.1 Pseudescherichia sp. | reverse complement strand
ATGTAAGTCGTGTAACGGTTACTATCTTTCTTGGTAACGTTGATCTCACGTCCGTTGATACGCGCTTCGCGAACCTGGTCCTGATTGACCTCTTGCAGGAAGGTAGAGTAATCCACCTTACGGCCACTCGACTCGCTGGGCCCAAAGCTCTGGAATACTGACATCAGCACAACGGCAATGACCAGCCAGAGTATTAGGTTTTTCGCCATGTCACTCAAGGGATTAACCTCATATTACAACTGTGTTAAAAACAGCGTCAGGATACTCTGTATCCCGTCTCATTCAAACCTGGGTTTGATATCAACGGTTTATCATTTTCGCCCGGTCGCTACAATGTACACTTCGCGTGAACGTGCACGCGAAGAGTCCGGTTTACGCACTTTTACCTTCGTAAACAGAGAGCGAATTTCTCTTAGGTACTCATCGAAACCTTCGCCCTGAAACACCTTCACTACAAAATTTCCGCCCGGTGCGAGAACGTCGCGGCACATCTGCAGCGCCAACTCCACCAGATACATGGCGCGGGGAATATCCACCGCCGGTGTTCCGCTCATGTTGGGGGCCATGTCAGACATGACCACCTGAACTTTTTCGTCGCCAACGCGCTCAAGCAGCGCCTTTACGACTAATTCATCACGAAAATCGCCCTGAAGGAAGTCGACGCCAACGATGGGATCCATAGGAAGAAGATCGCATGCGATGATTCGCCCCTTGCCGCCAATCTGCGTGACCACATACTGTGACCAGCCGCCCGGCGCTGCCCCCAGGTCGACAACCGTCATGCCTGGCTTAAAAAGCTTGTCACTTTGCTGTATTTCATCAAGTTTAAACCAGGCGCGGGAACGTAACCCTTTTTTCTGCGCCTGCTGCACATATTTATCGCTAAAGTGTTCCTGAAGCCAGCGGCTTGAACTGGCAGAACGCTTTTTACCTGTCATCTCTATATCCAAGTTGTTCATCGTGAGTAGCAGGCTATCAACTATCAGCACAGCCGATTTGGCGATACACTGGAGATGGCGGTAGAATGAACCGTTTTCAATCCCAACGTAAGCAAAAATATACGATGAATCTGAGTACTAAACAAAAACAGCACCTTAAAGGTCTGGCACATCCGCTCAAGCCTGTAGTTATGCTTGGCAACAATGGTTTGACCGAAGGGGTACTGGCCGAGATTGAACAAGCGCTAGAGCACCATGAGCTAATCAAGGTCAAGATCGCTACCGAAGACCGCGAAACTAAGACGCTGATCGTGGAAGCGATTGTTCGTGAAACCGGCGCCTCTAACGTACAGGTCATCGGTAAAACGCTGGTGCTGTACCGCCCATCGAAGGAGCGTAAAATTTCGCTGCCACGCTAAGAATATCCTGGATAGAACACAAAATCTGTGTAAAACGAGGGGTTTTCCGCAAGCTGACAAGCAAAATGCCACGCTCTTGACGTTGTTAAAAGGCCGCTATGCGGCCTTTTTCTTATCTTTACATTACGTCAACATATTACAGGTTGGCGCGTAATTAAAGATATTCTACCTTGAGGATCTCATACTCCACTTCGCCACCCGGCGTGCGAATGACGACCACATCGTCCTGCTCTTTGCCGACCAGACCACGGGCAATCGGCGAGTTTACCGAGATCAGATTCTGCTTAAAATCCGCCTCGTCATCACCCACGATACGGTAGGTCTGCTCTTCGTCGTTATCGAGATTCAGCACGGTAACGGTCGAGCCAAAAATCACGCGGCCATTGTTAGGCATTTTTGTGATGTCGATCACCTGCGCATTGGAGAGCTTGGCTTCAATGTCTTTGATACGCCCTTCGCAGAACCCCTGCTGCTCGCGGGCAGCATGGTACTCGGCATTCTCTTTCAGGTCGCCATGCTCACGGGCATCGGCAATCGCAGCGATGATTTCAGGACGACGCACGGACTTCAGGAAATCCAGCTCTTCGCGTAATTTTTCAGCACCACGTAAGGTCATCGGAATAGCTTGCATTGTTATACCTCTTAAACATTCCTGTAGGGAGCGGTGGCCCCGCCCCGGCAGCTTTACCCCCGCATACCGCGCAAAGGAGGGGGGACAAAAGCAAAAGAAAACCGACCCGGAGACAAGGCTCCAGGTCAGCAGCAATTTTTCAATTTGATACGCATTTTACCCGGAAGTTCCTTATGGGTCATCGTTTACTTTCCGGTGCGATGCACCGTAGTATGACGGCCTGTTTCCAGGTTTCTAGCGCGAGATTATGCGATTTTCCAGATATGTCATCGGATTGACCACCAGTATAGCGTTGAATGTGCAGGCTGCGAACGTTGATGAGTACATTAACCAGCTCCCTGCTGGCGCAAACCTCGCCCTGATGGTGCAGAAGGTTGGTGCCCAGGCTCCCGATATTGATTACCACAGCCAGCAGATGGCCCTGCCCGCCAGTACCCAAAAGGTGATCACTGGCCTGGCTGCCCTGCTGCAGCTCGGGCCAGATTTCCGTTTTACCACCACGCTTGAGAGTAAAGGTAATGTTGCGAACGGGGTGCTAAAAGGGGATTTAGTGGCGCGATTTGGCGGCGATCCGACGCTAAAACGTCAGGATATCCGCAATATGGTGGCGGTGCTGAAAAAATCCGGCGTACAGCAGATCGATGGCAACGTGCTGATCGATACCTCGGTGTTTGCCAGCCACGATAAAGCCCCCGGCTGGCCGTGGAACGACATGACCCAGTGCTTCAGCGCGCCGCCTGCCGCCGCGATTATCGATCGCAACTGCTTCTCGGTATCGCTCTATAGCGCCCAGAAGGCCAACGAGCTGGCGTTTATCCGCATCGCCTCCTACTACCCCGTCACCATGTTCAGCCAGGTGCGCACGCTGGCGAAAGGCTCCCCTGATGCCCAGTACTGCGAGCTGGACGTCGTCCCGGGCGATCTCAACCGCTTTACGCTGACCGGCTGCCTGACCCAGCGCGCCGACCCGCTGCCGCTGGCCTTTGCCATCCAGGACGGGGCGAGCTACGCCGGTGCCGTGCTTAAGGATGAGCTTAAGCAGGCCGGGATTACCTACAGCGGTACGCTGCTGCGCCAGACGCTGGTTAACGAGCCGGGAACGGTGATCGCCAGCAAGCAGTCCGCGCCGCTGCACGATCTCTTAAAGATTATGCTGAAAAAGTCGGACAACATGATCGCTGATACCGTGTTTCGCACCATTGGCCATGCGCGCTTTGGCGTGCCGGGCACGTGGCGTGCGGGGGCGGATGCCGTACGGCAGATCCTACGCCAGCAGGCGGGAGTCGATCTGGGTAACAGCATTGTGGTGGATGGCTCCGGCCTGTCGCGCCATAATCTGATCTCTCCGGCTACCATGATGCAGGTGCTACAGTATATCGCCCAGCATGACACCGAGCTGAACTTCATCTCAATGCTGCCGCTGGCGGGCTATGATGGCTCGTTACAGTACCGTGCCGGTCTGCATGCGGCAGGCGTAGACGGCAAGGTGTCGGCGAAGACAGGCTCCCTGCAGGGGGTGTACAACCTGGCGGGCTTTATTACCACTGCCAGCGGCCAGCGCATGGCCTTTGTGCAGTATCTCTCCGGCTATGCGGTAGAGCCTGCCGACCAGCGTAACCGCCGTATTCCACTGGTACGCTTCGAGAGCCGGCTCTACAAAGACGTTTACCAGAATAATTAATTCGCCGACGTCAACAAACAAAAACCCCGGCTCATGGTCATAATGCTTTTTAGTTAAGCTGAAGAAGAAGGGAAATATGTGACTCTGGCATATGTGTTCCGTTCACCTCAAATTAGACTGAATATATAACGCACGTCACACGTGAACGGGATAAGGGGGCCACCGCGGCCCCCTTATCGATCCCCGCGGCCCCGCGGGGAAACCGGTGCTGCGCACTGCGCTCACCTCCCGTCCGGCTGACCGACGGCCGGCTCGACTCGACGTCGTGTCTCGTTTCGCCTCTGGCCGCCCTCCCTGGCGTCCAGTCCTTGTCATCCGGTCTCCGGTTCGCCGGTTTCAGCGGGGACTCAACACCCGCGCTGTTAGACCGGAACTTACAGCAACATTGAAGCCGCTATAAGCACGATATCAAAGCGAGGTGTTGGGTCCGGCTGAAAATCGCCGAGGCGTTCACTTCTGGCCGGGGCAGCCCGCATGGATGCGGGCTGAGGGCGTGACTTACAGGGACGTTGCATCTCGCCCGACCCGGTAGCCGGAAGGGATAAGCCGAGGGAACCGCGCAGCGGCGATTTTCCCTGCCGGGAGCCCGGGTCGCCAGGGTGGTGGCGGCGAGCCACCCTGGCACGTTCACGTGTGCAGAATTTTCAGATAAGCAGGAGATTAGAAGTGAACGGAAACACAGTCAGACCTACATATTCTTCATGTTTTCCAATAAAAAAATGCCAGTCAGCTTAACTGACTGGCATTACGCCTACGGGCGAGGTTTCTACTGGATTAACGCTTGTAGATGAATTCGATCCCTTCGTCGTCTTCTTCATCCCAGTCGTCGTCTTCATCGTCTTCTTCGACGTCAGCTTCTTCAAGCTGCTGACGGTGGTAATCATCCCACATGAATTCGACTTTCTCCGGCTGCTTCGCTTCTTCAGCCTGAACCAGCGGGTTCTCGATGATGAAGGTCATAACGTCCCAGCACAGGTCTTTTACGCCCTGCTGGCTGGCCGCAGAGATGAGATAGTGCTTATCTTCCCAGCCCAGCGCCGTAGCAATCGCCTGCGCCTTCTCTTCGGCCTCAGCCTTATCCATCAGATCGATCTTGTTGAAGACCAGCCAGCGCGGCTTAGCGGCCAGCTTCTCGCTGTACTTCTCCAGCTCGCCAATGATGATGCGCGCGTTTTCAACCGGATCGGAACCGTCAATCGGATCGATATCGATCAGGTGCAGCAGGACGCGGCAGCGCTCGAGGTGCTTCAGGAAGCGAATACCCAGCCCTGCACCCTCTGCCGCGCCCTCAATCAGGCCCGGAATGTCAGCAACCACGAAGCTCTTCTCGGTGTCCATACGCACTACGCCAAGGCTCGGCACCAGAGTGGTGAACGGATAGTCCGCCACTTTCGGCTTCGCTGCGGAGACGGCGCGAATGAAGGTCGATTTACCGGCGTTAGGCATGCCCAGCATCCCGACGTCGGCCAGCAGCATCAGCTCGAGCTGCAGATCGCGCTTGTCGCCCGGCGTGCCCATCGTTTTCTGACGCGGGGTACGGTTGACGGAGGATTTAAAGCGCGTGTTGCCCAGACCGTGCCAGCCGCCTTTCGCCACCATCAGGCGCTGACCGTGTTTGGTCATATCGCCCATGGTCTCGCCGGTGCCCTGGTCAATGATGCGCGTTCCTACCGGCACCTTAACGGTGACATCTTTACCACGCTTGCCGGTACAGTCCCGGCTCTGGCCGTTCTGCCCACGCTCGGCGCGGAAAGACTTCTCGAAACGGTAGTCGATCAGGGTGTTGAGGTTCTCGTCCGCTTCCAGCCAGACATCGCCACCGTCACCACCGTCGCCGCCGTCAGGGCCGCCACGCGGAATATATTTTTCACGACGAAAGCTTACGCAGCCGTTACCGCCGTCACCTGCCACGACCAGAATCGTAGCTTCATCAACAAACTTCATTTTACTCTCCGTTACTCATTCGCCTGAGCGGGGTAAAGTGACAATCACTTCACGCTTGCGCCAGCGTCCCCAGAGGCGGTGGCCTATGGCGGAATACATAGCGCCCGCAACCACGACAAACGCACCGAGATAACCTAAAAGGTTTAACATCGGTCTGGCGAAAACATCGGGCCAGGCCTGTGATAATAAATCCGAAAACAACAGCGTAAACAGCGGGGTAAGCGTGATCAATGCGCTCACCTGCGCCGCCTGCCAGCGCGCCATCGCCTCAGCGAGCGCGCCGTATCCTACCAGCGTATTGAGGCCGCAGAAGATCAGGCAGGCCAGCTGCCAGGAGCTAAGCTGGGCTATCGTGGCAGGCTCCGCCAGCGGCAGCAGTGCTATTGTGCATAAAGTGTACAGCAAAAAGAGGATCTGCTGCGAGGCCAACCGGCGTAATAACACCTTTTGCGCGACCCCATAGCTCACCCAGACCGCGGCGGCGCTGACGCCGAAGATCACACCCCAGGTGTAATCGGTCAGTCTGGTGAAGATCTCTATCAGGCTGGTGTTGAAAAACATTACCAGCCCGCAAAGCAGCATTATCGCCCCAATGACCTGGGTGCCGCGCATCTTCTCCTTCAGGATAAAGACGCTAGCCACCATCATGCCCACCGGTGAGAGTTGTCCAATCACCTGCGAGGCCGTCGGGGTCAAATATTGCAGAGAGGAGCTGAAGAGAATGAAATTCCCGAACAGGCCCCCGGTGGCAATAGCGAGCAAAACCAGCCAGCGGCGTTGACGGAAAATACGCATCGGTGGCAGTTTGCCTTTGATGGCCAGAATAGCGCCGAGACCTATCGCCGCCATTAAAAAGCGATAGAACACGATTGTGGGCGGTTCCATCACCTCCAGCACCTGCTTCATGGCAATGGGCAATGCACCCCAGCACATGGCTGTCGTTAGCGCCAAAAGGATCCCAATGCCTGCCTGCTGCTTCATGCCCTATTCCCTGCAAATAATTTACCGGGACAGAATGTAAAAAGCCCCGCAACGTATTGCGGGGCTTTCATCCGTTACCGGGACGCGAAAAACTTATTCAGCAACGATGCTGATGAACTTACGGTTTTTCGGACCTTTAACTTCGAACTTAACTTTACCGTCAGTCAAAGCGAACAGAGTATGGTCACGGCCGCAACCTACGTTAGAGCCAGCGTGGAATTTGGTACCACGTTGACGAACGATGATGCTACCTGCCAGTACTGCTTCTCCGCCAAAGCGTTTTACGCCCAGACGTTTAGCTTCTGAATCGCGACCGTTACGAGTTGAGCCGCCAGCCTTTTTGTGTGCCATTTAAATCTGCTCCCCTAGTCTTAAGCGCTGATGCCAGTGATTTTAACATCAGTGAACCACTGACGATGGCCCTGCTGCTTACGGTAGTGTTTACGACGACGAAACTTAACGATTTTAACTT
>NZ_DAMACX010000089.1:0-7149 GCF_031998825.1 Pseudescherichia sp. | reverse complement strand
CATGGATGCGGGCTGAGGGCGTGACTTACAGGGACGTTGCATCTCGCCCGACCCGAAAGCCGGAAGAGATAAGCAGAGTGTATGAAGTGAACGGAAACTCAGCCAGATCCGCATATTCTTACGCTTTCCCAATAAAAAATGCCAGTCAACTAAACTGACTGGCATTATCCCTCCGGAGGCTTTTTTTATGCCTGAGGGGGAAGGGCGCGGGGCTTACTTTCACTGTCTACCGCGACATAGATAAACAGCGCCTCGGTAGCCTTGTAGCGCTGGCCGATAGGCTCCGATGAGACCTTTTTCACCCATACTTCAACGTTGATGGTCACCGACGTATTGCCGCGTTTGATGCAGCGCGCATAGCAGCACACTACGTCACCTACGGCAACCGGACGTAAAAAGGTCATGCCGTCGACCCGCACGGTGACCACGCGGCCATGGGCAATCTCTTTTGCCATGATCGCGCCGCCCATGTCCATCTGCGACATCAGCCAGCCACCAAAAATATCGCCGTTGGCATTGGTATCGGCTGGCATCGCCAGGGTACGTAATACCAACTCGCCCTGTGCTGCTTCGTTTACGTTGGTCATCAGGATTTATCTTCCTGCGGCAGGTGGCGGTAGATATAGATCCCGCTGAGCAGAGTAAAAATTAGCGTCAGGCCGGTTAAACCAAATACCTTGAAGTTAACCCAGATGTTTTGCGGCAGCCAGAACGCGATATAGATATTGGCCAGCCCGCAGAGGATAAAAAAGAGCGCCCAGGCGATATTGAGCTTAGACCAGACCGTTTCCGGCAGGGCAATCTCTTTCCCCAGCATGCTCTGGATCAGCGGCTTTTTCATTACCCACTGGCTAAACAGCAGCGCACCGGCGAACAGGGCGTAGATTACGGTCACTTTCCACTTAATAAACTCATCGTTATGGAAAAAGAGCGTTAACCCGCCAAACACCGCGACCAGCACAAAGGTGACCAGCGCCATCTTTTCAACTTTACGGTAGCGCACCCAGCTGTAGACCAGCACTACCGCCGTCGCCACGATCAGCGCAGCCGTACCAGCATAGATGTCATAGAGCTTATAGAAGGCAAAAAAGACGATTAGCGGTAAAAAATCAAGAAACTGCTTCATTCTTCGATTCCGTTATAGGCGCAGCCTGCCTGTATAGCAGGCTGCGGGATGTTAAGAGCGGATCAGCATATAGAGACGATAGAGATAAACCAGCAGCGCCGCCGAGATCAAATTACTGAGCGTATTGGCAACGATAGCGCCTACCGTCGGCGTCAGAACCGCAAAGTTAGGGGCAAACATCAGCAGCAGCGTTTTCGCCAGCAGCCAGCCCATCACCGCCGGGGCAACCAGACGCATATTGCCCCAGCCCATGCGCATGCTGCTACGGATCGACTGAAAGACGCCCATTTTATCCTGCACCATCATTACTGGAGCAAAAGCCAGTAGGATCGCAAGGATGACCCCCGGAACCACGATAAACATGATGCCGATCTGCACCATAAAGGTAGTCAGGAAGATCAGGATAAACAGCTTCGGCAGCACCGGAGCGCTGGCTCCAATCGCCCGCAGGGCGCTTACCCGCTGGCCTGCTGAAATCAGCTGGATCATCAGCAGTATGCCGCCCGCCAGGATGGCGTTGCCAAACAGCCCGGAGAAGGTGGAGGCAGCAGAGGCGCGCAGCAGCACCTGCTGCTGTTCCGGCGTCATATTCTGCACCAGTTCAAATAGCCCCGCGCTGCCGGACAGGTTATCCCCCTCCCGTAGAATTGCGAGCTGCTCGTCGCTGGGTGAAAAAACATGGCCAAGCATTACCGTGATAAAGGCACACAATAAGGCGATCAGCAAAATGGTGACGAACTGATTGCGAACAAAATTTCCCGTGTCACGGTAAACGGACTTCGCCGTGATAGACATGCACTCTCCTTGAGTAAACCGGTGTTGATTTGCTGGCAATTGTAACCTGGTTAGCGGCGGAGTGGCAGCACTCTGCCATGTATGGAAAAGCATAGCTTTGTAAAGCGGCGTCCACTGCCCATCCAAATTGAGTAATTTGTAACCTAAATGACTTTTTGAAAGATTTTGCGAAAATTGATCCACATCAGAAACGAGGATTTTGCTGATTATTAAGGAAAATTAATCCAGATCAATGAATGTTACTTTACAGGGTTAAATGTGATCTGCGTTAGATCACTTTGTACTTCAATATAGGTATATTCACCGCGCCAGAATAAATAACCCTATAGATGGAGCGGGAAAAATGAAAAAATTAGCGGTGGCAGCATTGGTATTAAGTGCATTTTCAGCTGGGACATATGCCCATGATGCGGGCGAGTTTTTTGTACGTGCCGGTTCGGCGACGGTAAGACCGACCGAAGGCTCCGATAACGTGCTGGGCAGCCTGGGTGGGTTTAACGTCAGCAACAATACCCAGCTGGGCCTGACCTTCACGTATATGGCAACAGAGAACGTCGGCATTGAGCTGCTGGCTGCTACGCCGTTCCGTCACCATGTGGGTACCAGCCCGACCGGCGATATTGCGACCGTGCAGCATCTGCCGCCAACTCTGGTGGCCGAGTGGTACTTTGGCGACAGCAGCAGCAAGGTACGTCCCTATATTGGCGCAGGCGTGAACTACACCACTTTCTTTGATGAGAAGTTTAACGATACCGGGAAAGCGGCGGGCCTCTCCGACCTCAGCCTGAGCGACTCCTGGGGGGCGGCGGGCGTAGTGGGGCTGGACTATCTGATCAACCGTGACTGGTTGATTAACGCCTCGGTGTGGTACATGGATATCGACACCGATGTGAAATTCAAGGCGGGCGGGGTACAGCAGACCGTCGATACGCGCCTCGACCCATGGGTATTTATGTTCTCAGCGGGCTACCGCTTCTGATCCAGACCTCAGGTGAGAAACTGGCTGTTAAAGCCTGTTTCTCACCCTGACGAATCAACTTACTCGCGTTGCCGCTTTCAGACTCTGCACAAACTCTTTCAGCTCGGTCAGCATCTTAACGGGCTTATCAAGGTTATTCTCAATAATCTTCACGATGGCGGAGCCGGAGATTGCCCCGGCTGCGCCAGCCTCCAGCGAGGTTTTTACCTGCTCGGGCGTGGAGATCCCAAAGCCCTGCAGCGGCGGTGCAGCATTGTACTCAGCCAGCTTCTCAACCAGATGCTGCAACGGCAGGGCGACGCTGTTCTCCGCCCCGGTTACCCCGGCACGAGAGAGCAGGTAGGTGTAGCCGCGGCCGTAAGAGGCGATCTGGCGCAGCAGATCGTCATCGGCGTTCGGCGGGCAGATAAAGATCGGCGCAACGTTATGGCGCATTGCCGCCTGACGGAACGGGGCCGACTCCTCTACCGGTACGTCCGCCACCAGCACCGAATCAACCCCCGCTTTTTCACATTTAGCATAGAACTCATCAATGCCCTGACTGAAGACCAGGTTGGCGTACATCAGCAGGCCGATAGGGATATTCGGGTGCTTCTGGCGCACGGCGGCGAGCATCTCAAAGCACTGGGCCGGGGTGGTGCCAGCGGCAAAGGCGCGCAGAGTCGCATTCTGAATCGTGGGGCCGTCCGCCAGCGGATCGGAGAAGGGGATCCCCAACTCCAGCGCGTCGGCACCGCCCTCAATCAGCGCATCGATAATCTTCAGCGACTGTTCAGGAGAGGGATCGCCCAGGGTAACAAAGGGAACAAACGCTCCCTCTTTGCGTTCATGCAGGCGCTTAAACAGCTGCTCATAACGTTCCATCACATCTCCCCTCGTGCTTTTAAAATATCGTGAACCGTAAAGATGTCTTTATCGCCGCGGCCAGAGAGGTTAACCACCAGCAGCTGCTCTTTTTCCGGGTTTTCGCGCATCATCTTCAGCGCATGGGCCAGCGCATGTGAGGACTCCAGCGCCGGAATGATCCCTTCGCTGCGGCACAGCAGCTTAAACGCCGCCAGCGCTTCATCATCGGTAATCGAGACGTAGTCCGCGCGGCCGATGCTGTTCAGATGCGCGTGTTGCGGCCCCACAGACGGGAAATCAAGTCCGGCGGAAATAGAGTAGGATTCCTCAATCTGCCCGTCATCGGTCTGCATCATCGGCGACTTCATGCCGAAGTAGATACCCACCCGGCCATGCTTCAGCGGTGCACCGTGTTCCCCGGTCTCAATGCCGTGACCTGCCGGCTCAACGCCGATCAACCCCACGCTGCTCTCTTCGATGAAGTCAGCAAACATGCCGATGGCGTTAGAGCCACCGCCGACGCAGGCGATTACCGCATCCGGCAGGCGACCCTCTTTTTCGAGGATTTGCGCTTTGGTCTCTTCGCCAATCATGCGCTGGAACTCACGCACGATGGTCGGGAACGGGTGCGGACCCGCCGCCGTGCCGAGCATGTAGTGCGCCTTGTCGTAGCTGCCGGACCAGTCGCGCAGCGCTTCGTTACAGGCGTCCTTCAGTGTGGCGGAGCCGCTGTAGACCGGGATCACCTCTGCACCCATCAGGCGCATACGGAAAACGTTCGGCGACTGGCGCTCCACGTCCTTGGCACCCATGTAGATCCGGCACTTGAGGCCGAGCAGGGCGCTGGCAAGGGCCGAGGCGACACCGTGCTGGCCCGCGCCGGTCTCGGCAATGATCTCGGTTTTACCCATGCGCTTGGCAAGCAGCGCCTGGCCCAGCACCTGGTTAGTTTTGTGTGCGCCGCCGTGGAGCAGATCTTCACGCTTAAGGTAGAGCGTGGTTTTGGTTCCGGCGGTCAGATTCTGGCACTTGGTCAGCGCGGTCGGGCGTCCGGCATAGTTTTTCAGCAGATCGCTAAACTGGGCCTGGAACGCCGGATCTTTCTGGGCGCTGACAAAGGCCTCTTCCAGCTGGCGCAGGGCAGGCATCAAAATTTGCGGAACGTACATGCCGCCAAATTCACCGAAGTAGGGATTAAGCAAAGTAGTCATTACAGATTCCTTAATAGGCACGCAGGGTACGGAAAACCGAGGCCAGCTTACTGGCATCTTTAATACCCGGTTCAGATTCCACACCTGAATTAAAATCGAGTCCGGCACAGCCCGCCTGGGCTGCCGTGACGCAGTTATCTGCGCCGAGGCCACCGGCCAGCATAACGTTATCCAGCGTCTGGCCCGCCAGCAGGGACCAGTCAAAATGCTGCCCGCTGCCGCCCTGGCCGTTATCAAACAGGTAACGGTCAACATGGTTCAGATTGCGGGGTGGGAGCGTATCGCCGACGCTCAGCGCTTTCCAGATCGCCACCTCGGCAGGCAGCGCGGCGCGCAGGGCATCAATATAGGTCTGATCTTCAGCACCGTGCAGCTGCACGGCAGCAAGCTGGAGCCGGGCTGCCTTCTCGACCACTGCCTCGACGGTAGCGTTGCGGAAAACACCCACGTAGCGCAGAGGCGCTGCGGCAATCACCGTCTCGGCCTGGGCATCGGTCACGAAGCGTGGGGATTCCGGGACGAAGATCAGCCCGCCGTAGAGGGCTCCGGCCTCAAAGGCGGCCTGCGCATCCTGTGAGCGCGTCAACCCGCAGACTTTGTTCTCGCCCAGCAGCACGCGCTTGATGGCGGCAGCGAGATCGTCCTGCTCCATCAGCGCCGAACCGATTAAAAAACCGTTGGCAAAATGGCTCAGGTCGCGCACCTGGGCATAGGTGTTGATCCCCGACTCGCTGATCACCGTGACGCCTGCGCCAAGGCGCGGGGCGAGCTGGCGAGTGCGGTTCAGATCGATAGAGAGATCGCGCAGGTCGCGGTTATTAATACCGACAACCTTTGCCCCGAGGGCAATGGCGCGCTCCAGCTCCTCTTCATTGCTGACTTCGGTCAGCACGCCCATCTTCAGGCTGTGGGCCACCGCGGCGAGCTGGCGATATTGATCGTCATCGAGCACCGACAGCATCAGCAGGCAGGCATCCGCCTGATAGAAGCGGGCCAGGTAGATCTGGTAGGCCTCGATAATAAAATCTTTACACAGGATTGGCTGCGGCGCGGCAGCGCTCACCAGCGGCAGAAAATCGAAGCTGCCCTGAAAATACTTCTCATCCGTCAGCACGGAGATGGCCGACGCATGGTGTTTATAGATGTTAGCGATCCGCACCGGATCGAAGTCGTCCCGGATCACCCCTTTAGAGGGCGAGGCTTTTTTACATTCGAGAATAAACGCCGTACGTGCACCCTGCAGAGCGTCGTAAAAGCTGCGCGTGGCAGGCACAATGTCGCTCTGAAAACTGGCCAGCGGCTGCTGCTGTTTACGGGCGGCGACCCAAATCGCCTTATCCGCGACGATTTTCGCTAAAACGGTTTCCATCACTTATCCTCTTGCCGCAAGTGCGGTGACTTTGTCATAGGCAGCACCGCTGCGCAGTACGTCCAGAACCTTTTGCGCATTGGTCCGCAAATCCTCTTCTCCATGCAGACGCATCAGCATCGCCACGTTTGCCGCGACGGCGGCCTCGTGGGCGGCTTCACCTTTACCTTGGAGTAAGCGCGTCAGAATGTCACGGTTTTCTTCCGGCGTGCCGCCCGCCAGCGCCTCCTGACGATAGGGCGTCAGGCCAAAGTCGGCAGCCTCAAGCTGGTAGCTGCTGATATCCCCGTTGTTCAGCTCGGCAACCAGCGTCGGCGCGTGCAGGGAGACTTCATCCATGCCGCCGCTGTGCACCACCGCCGCCCGCTGGTAGCCCAGCACCCGCAGCGTCTCAGCAATCGGCAGCACCAGCTCCGGGCTGTAGACGCCAATCAGCGCCAGCGGCGGATGCGCCGGGTTAATCAGCGGCCCGAGTACGTTAAACAGGGTGCGGGTTTTTAGCTGTTGACGCACCGGCATCGCATGGCGGAACCCGGTGTGGTATTTCGGCGCGAACAGGAAGCAGACGCCCAGTTCGTCCAGCGCGTCACGGGATTTCTCTGCATTCATATCCAGATTGATACCGAAGGCGGCCAGCAGATCCGAGGAGCCGGAACGGCTGGAGACGCTGCGGTTGCCGTGTTTCGCCACCTTCAGCCCACAGGCCGCCGCCACAAAGGCGCTTGCGGTGGAGATGTTGATACTGTTGCTGCCGTCGCCACCGGTCCCGACGATATCTGCGAACAGGTAATCAGGACGCGGGAACGGAGCGGCGTTTTCCAGC
>NZ_DAMACX010000088.1:0-7327 GCF_031998825.1 Pseudescherichia sp. | reverse complement strand
CCGCGACCCCCTGCGTGACAGGCAGGTATTCTAACCGACTGAACTACCGCTCCGCGTTGTGTTCCCTTGGGAACGAGGCGAATATTACGTACTGCCGCGCACGCCGTCAACGCTTTTTCATAGGATTTGATGCGTTTGCTGCAAAAATCGCCCGCAAGCTGTTTTTATCGACAAAACAAGGCGTTTCAGGCCCGCCACAGGCAGGATCCCCCCTTCTTCTGCACCAGATCGAGACGCGATTCATGGGCCACTACCTCTTCATCGCTGGCTAACACCACGCGAAGCGAATTTGCCCGGCGCACAACGCGCTGAATGGTCGCTTCTCCCTGCGCCTGCTGATTTTCCCCCTCAACGGAGAAGGCCATTGAGGTCTGCCCACCCGTCATCATCAAGAAGACGTCGGCGAGGATCTGGGCATCGAGCAGTGCGCCGTGCAGCGTTCGCTTGCTGTTATCGATCTCATAGCGTGAGCAGAGCGCATCAAGACTGTTGCGCTTGCCGGGGAACATCTTTCTGGCCATCGCCAGGCTGTCGGTCACCTTACAGAAGGTATCCGTTTTAGGAATGCCCCGGTTCAGCTTGCTGAACTCATAGTCCATAAAGCCGATATCAAACGATGCGTTATGGATCACCAGCTCAGCGCCGCGAATATAGTCGATAAACTCATCGGCAACGTCGCTGAAGAGCGGCTTATCCAGCAAAAACTCATCTGCAATTCCATGCACGCCGAAGGCTTCCGGATCCACCAGCCGATCCGGCTTGAGGTAGACGTGGAAGTTATTGCCGGTCAAACGGCGGTTGATCACCTCTACCGCGCCGATTTCAATAATCTTATGTCCTTCATAGTGGGCACCGATCTGGTTCATACCGGTGGTTTCCGTATCAAGGACGATCTGTCGTGTAATTGCAGTGCTCATAGCGGTCATTTATGTCAGACTTGTCGTTTTACGTCGATTTCAACTACAGGAAGTCTACCAGAGATGCTCAAACAGGTAGAAATTTTCACCGATGGATCTTGCTTAGGTAACCCAGGACCAGGCGGCTACGGCGCTATTTTACGCTATCAACAGCATGAAAGAACCTTCAGCGAAGGATATCGTCTCACGACCAACAACCGGATGGAGCTGATGGCGGCCATCGTCTCTCTTGAGGCGTTGAAAGAGCACTGCGAAGTGGTGCTGAGCACCGACAGTCAGTACGTCCGCCAGGGGATCACCCAGTGGATCCACAACTGGAAAAAGCGCGGCTGGAAGACGGCCGATAAGAAACCGGTAAAGAACGTCGATCTCTGGAAGCGACTGGATGCGGCGCTCAGCCAGCACCAGATCCGCTGGGAGTGGGTTAAAGGCCACGCGGGCCATCCGGAAAACGAACGCTGCGACGAGCTGGCCCGCAGCGCAGCGATGAATCCTACCCAGGAAGATGTCGGTTACCAGCCAGAGAGCTAATCAGGGTTTACGGTACTGCCGCGTGGCACCCACCGCCTGAGGCACGCGCGCCTTCGCCTTGCTCTGCCTCGCTGGATTGAGCGTCAGGGGAATGGTGCGTTTGCGGGCGACGATAAGCTGCATACAGCCCAGCGCGGGCAGATGGGTGCTCAGCACCTTTCCCCCCTGGCGCGTCCAGGGCAGCACCTGAAAACCGCTATGATGCACTACCTCGAAGTTGAGCAGCGCCAGCCAGTCGAGCTGGCGCATCATCGTAAACATCCGGCTGCGGTAGACCGCTGACCGACGTTTGATTGGCAGCACCTTGCGTAATCCAAGCAGGCTAACGGGATTAAACCCGCTTAATATCAGCCAGCCATCATCAATCAACACGCGATCGGCTTCATTTAGCAGGCGATGCGGATCCTGGCACCAGCTAAGCGTATGCGCCAGCAGACAGGCATCGACGGATTTATTCTCAAAGGGCAGATGCAGCGGATCGGCTCTAACCTGCGCAGGCTCCCCACGTAATGAAACGTTAACCTGATGCGAGATAGCGCAGCTTTCGGCATTGATTTCCGCGCTGAGATTGCCAATCTTAAGCAGGTGAAATCCGTAAATCTTTGCGAACCAGGGCTTAAGCTGCTGCTCCAGCGCCTCGCGGTAGTATTCGCCACGGGAAAACTCAGCCCAGTGGGCGGGTGCTGAGAACGTTCGAGGTGTCCTTGCCGGTTTCATCACAACCTTCCGCTACGCTTTGAGAGGTATTATATGAATCTTAACAGTATTTCCGCATTTCAGGATAACTACATCTGGGTGTTAAGCAATGACGAAGGTCACTGTGTGATTGTCGATCCGGGCGAAGCGGCTCCGGTGCTTCATGCTATTGAAGAAAACCAGTGGCAACCCCAGGCGATCCTGCTCACCCATCACCATCACGATCACGTTGGCGGCGTGAAAGAACTGCGCCAGCGGTTCCCGGACGTAGTGGTATATGGCCCACAAGAGACACAAGATAAAGGGGCAACGAAATGCGTAGTCGAGGGCGATAAGCTCATTCTTTTGGGCGACGAATTTTCTGTTATTGCAACGCCGGGTCATACGCTGGGTCATGTTTCTTACTACACAATTCCTTACCTTTTTTGCGGCGACACGCTGTTCTCAGGCGGTTGCGGCAGACTTTTCGAAGGAACAGCGGATCAGATGTATCAATCATTTCAGAAAATTAACGCGCTTCCGCCGGAAACGGTCATTTGTTGCGCCCATGAATACACATTAGCGAATATGAAGTTTGCCCAGCATATTCTGCCCAACGACCCGGCTATTGAGGATTATCTTAATAAAGTGAAGCAGTTACGCACAAAAAGTCAAACAACGCTGCCCGTAACGCTGGAAAATGAGCGTCGTATTAATGTTTTTCTCCGTACTGAAGATCCTGATTTGATTAGTGTTATTGATAAAGAAACAAAATTGCAACAGCCTAATACGCGTTTTGCATGGTTGAGGTCAAAGAAAGACGCATTCTGAAATTTCATACTTGTCATCTGGATCCTTCGCCGTTATGATTGCTCGTCTTTTAAGCAACTATTGACTCACACACATGAAGGCACAAGCGATCTTACTCGCCTCTGTCCTGCTTGTGGGTTGCCAGGCGTCGAATCACGATGGCAACGTACAACAGCACGCACAGAGCCTTTCTGCAGCTAGTCAAGGGGAAGCAGGTAAGTTTACAAGTCAGGCGCGGTGGATGGACGATGGAACATCCCTCGCGCAGGATCAGGACTTGTGGGCTGCCATTAGCGACGAGCTGAAGATGGGAATTCCGGAAAACGACCGGATTCGCGAACAAAAGCAGAAGTATTTAAGAAACAAGAGCTATCTCCACGATGTAACTTTACGGGCAGAGCCGTATATGTACTGGATAGCAGGGCAAGTTAAGAAACGTAACATGCCCATGGAACTGGTACTACTACCCATAGTGGAGAGCGCTTTTAACCCGCACGCGACGTCTGGCGCCAATGCCGCAGGCATTTGGCAGATCATTCCGAGCACGGGGCGCAACTACGGTTTGAAACAGACTCGCACTTACGATGCGCGTCGTGACGTTGTGGCATCTACCACCGCCGCACTCGACATGATGCAGCGTCTTAACCGTATGTTTGACGGCGACTGGCTGTTAACGGTCGCTGCCTATAACAGCGGCGAAGGGCGTGTCATGAAGGCAATGAAAGCGAATAAATCGCGGGGTAAACCTACCGATTTCTGGTCGCTGTCACTGCCTCAGGAAACGAAAATTTACGTGCCTAAAATGCTGGCTTTGAGCGATATTCTCAAAAACAGCAAGCGCTACGGTGTGCGTCTGCCTACGCCTGACGATAGCCGCGCGCTGGCACGTGTCCGGCTCAACAGCCCGGTTGGCATGAGCCAGCTGGCTGATATGGCTGGCATGCCGGTAAGCAAGCTAAAAACCTTTAACGCTGGCGTTAAGGGCTCGACGCTCGGCTCAGGTGGACCGCAGTATGTAATGGTGCCGCAGAAGCATGCAGACCAGCTGCGTGAATCACTGGCCTCGGGTGAGATCGCTGCCGTACAGCCTACGCTGATGGCGGATAACACCCCGTTGACCAGCAAGAGCTATAAGGTACGTTCTGGCGATACGCTGTCCGGTATTGCTTCACGCCTCGGCGTGAGCGCTAAGGACCTCCAGCAGTGGAACAGCCTGCGCGGATCAACCCTGAAGGTGGGCCAGAGCCTGACCGTTGGTGCGGGCAGCAGCGCACAGCGTCTTGCCAGCAACAGCGATAGCGTTAAGTATCGCGTGCGTAAAGGCGATTCGCTGTCCAGTATTGCGAAAGATTACGGCGTAAATATTAAGGATGTTATGCGCTGGAATGACGATACGGATAACTTACAGCCAGGCGATCAGCTGACGCTGTTTGTGAAGAACAACGCCACGCCAGACTCTTGATCATCGAACCGTTTCATATAAAAAAGCACCGTTTCCCCCGGTGCTTTTTTTATTGCTTTTTGCCGATATTAGCGCTTTTTCGCCTCAATAAACACCGTATCGCTGGTGAACGACCCGTCAGCCTGTAACTCGAAGTAGGCTTTTACCGCCTGCGATGCACTCTCCTGATAGAGCCGAATTGCCTTGCTCAGCGCATCAGGCGTACGCATCCTCGCGATCCAGGAGGAGAACTCCAGCACCAGACGATCGGTAACTAAATCGCATGTTATCAATCCCGCCTCATTAACCTGTGTCAGCCACTCACCGCTTGAGTAGTTTTGTACGTGAGAGGTATCGCGCAGGGCTTCAACCGTCTGCAACCAGATATCACGAACCGGCTCACCGGTTGACATCACATCCATCAGGAATACCGTTCCGCCCGGCTTCAGCACGCGTTTAATCTCGCGCAGCGCCAGGCCAAGATCCTGCCAATGGTGCGCTGAATAGCGGCTAATCACCACATCAAAGGTGCTGTCGGCGAAGGGTAAGCTCTCCGCATAGCCCTGTTGGGTATTGATATTGGTTAAGCCTTTCTCTTTTGCCGCTGAGGCCACGACGCCCAGCATATCGCTGGAGAGATCGTATGCCGTCACCTGCTCTACCGCTGTGGCGGCAGTAAAGCTGGCATGCCCTCCCCCGCAGCCGACGTCCAGAACATGGGCCTGAGGGAAGCGTTGGAGGCGTTCGCGCAGCCGCTCTAAATCACGGCCTGCGGCATGCACAGCGCTGGTTAAGTAGGCGCTGGCCTGGGAGCCAAACTGATCTTCGACGTTATCATGATGGGATTTTGCTGCCATTGTGCTGTCCTTTTAGTTAAGTGAGAAAGAGGGCAGCACCCGTTTAGGCCTGCCCTACGGCAGACCTGACGCACCACTACTTATCAGGTTTGCCGGGACTGAATTCAACGAGTAGCGGGTTGTGATCGGAGGCGCGCGTGACCAGCACCGAGGCTTCGTTCACGTTGAGACCACGATAGAAGATAAAATCAAGCGGACGGCCAAACGCCCGGCGGCGGTTGTCATCCGTAAAGCGTACCTGGCGCAGGGACATCTCCCGGGAGAAACGGTAAAGCGCATTCATCCGCGGACGGCTCCAGGCATTGAAATCGCCAGCCATGATCACCGGGCCGTTATGCTGGGCGATCTGATCGCCAATAGGCAGCAGCTGCTTGCTGTAGACATCAACCCCCAGGCTAAAGTTAACCGCGTGCACGTTAACGACCATCAGCAGCCGTCCGTCAGGCAGAGGGTAGACCGTCACCAGGGCGGACTTTGCCAGCCGCAGGATGGGCTCACGCTCGCGCAGCGGGCAGCAGTAGACCGGATGGGCCGACGCCAGCGTCATGACGCCAGAGGGGTGCTGAGGCAGCACAAACGCCGGAACCTGATCTGCCGCCAGATAGTTAGTGGTTGCAAACCGGATAAGCTCAGGCGTGGTTTGTGCCTCCTGCAACAGCACGAGATGAGCATCTTTACCAAAGCTTTGCAGCACCGACTGCCACTCCGCGCGCTGCTGCTTGAAAATATTCCACACCAGGACGCGAATGTTCTCTTCTTCACTCAGCGGCGCGCCTGGAGGTGATGCCTGGCCAATACTCGCGAATGACCCGGGCGGCAGGATCCGCTCGGCGGGCTGTCCTGCGATATAGCGCATGGCATGGGTATGTTTTCGCACTTTCGGCTTTTTACCTCTGTAACCTGTTTACCCTGGATACCAGGGCCACTCCTTCTGTTATAGGGATTTTAGCGCACACTTTCAACGCTGCCTGGAAAAACAGTTACTTTGATAAGGGAGTGACACCCGGCGCAGACGCGTGGTTAAATAACAATAGGCGATAAAATACGGATAAAATTTTGCTACGGGTGCAAAAATGAAGGCAACATCAGAAGAGCTGGCTATATTTGTCGCCGTGGTAGAGAGCGGAAGCTTTAGCCGTGCCGCTGAGCAGCTTGGACAGGCCAATTCGGCCATTAGCCGAGCGGTAAAGAAGCTGGAGACCAAGCTGGGCGTCAGCTTGCTTAACCGCACTACGCGCCATTTAAGCCTGACCGAAGAGGGTGAGCGCTATTTCCGTCGCGTGCAGCTTATTCTGCAGGAGATGGCGGCGGCAGAAAACGAGGTGATGGAGCATCAGCACACGCCACGCGGCCTGCTGCGTATCGATGCAGCCACACCGGTTGTGCTGCATTTTTTAATGCCGATGATTAAGCCGTTTCGTGAGCGTTACCCGGAGATGACCCTCTCGCTGGTCTCATCGGAGACCTTTATTAATCTGATCGAGCGGAAAGTGGACGTCGCTATACGCGTTGGCACGCTGACGGACTCCAGCCTACGCGCCCGCCCGCTGTTTAAAAGCTCCCGCAGGATGATCGCCTCCCCTGCCTATCTGGCTAAATACGGTACGCCGCAGAGCGTAGACGATCTTAAACATCACACCTGCCTGGGCTTCACTGAGCCTGTGTCGCTTAATACCTGGCCGATAGCCTGTGAGGATGGTCAGCTATATGAAATCAACAGCGGCATATCATCTAACAGCGGCGAAACGCTGAAGTATCTCTGTCTTTCCGGCAACGGTATTGCCTGCCTGTCTGACTATATGACGGACAGTGAGATTGCCACCGGCGAACTGGTCGAGGTACTGGCGGATAAACGCCTGCCGGTTGAGATGCCCTTTAGCGCGGTCTACTATAGTGACAGAGCAGTCAGCACGCGTATTCGTGCCTTCGTCGACTTTCTTAGCGAGTATGTGAAGCAGCGTCAGCAGCCGTGAGGCTGGCGTTTGCGTGATAAATAGCAGGCAAAAAAAAACCGTATCTCGTGAGAGATACGGCTTCTTAAAATAAGTGGCGGAACGGACGGGACTCGAACCCGCGACCCCCTGCGTGACAGGCAG
>NZ_DAMACX010000087.1:0-7468 GCF_031998825.1 Pseudescherichia sp. | reverse complement strand
CGTTCGGAGCGGTAATGGTAACTTCTTGCTGGAACATTGTATTTCCCCAACTTATAGGTTTAGTGTTGTGGATCTAAAGTCTAGCCTGGCGGCACAACTTTAGCCTGTATTGTTAGCGCCGGCATAACGGGACACGGGACAAAAGTTCGCCTGCGCAATCCGCTGCTGGCACTTCTGACCGTCGCAAGTACTCGTCTATAACATTATGCCGCGAAAGCGAGACTTCAACCAAATCCTAAAATCGATTCAGCAAGTTTAAAGTCACAATTCGATTAATTTCGCGCTTCAAAATAAATGTGCTGGTTAAATACCAGACCCGACGGGGCTAATCAATGCCAGGTGAGTTGAAAGTTTGACGTGGGCCACAAAAAAGCACCCCGAAAGGTGCTTTTTTATGCGATTTTCGTAGTCCGCGACTACTGCTGCAGCTCTTTTTCAGTAAAGAGGTCGGCAAACAGGGCGGTACTCAAATAACGCTCACCTGAAGAAGGCAGAATAACGACAATGTTCTTGTTGGTAAAGGCCTCATCTTCCTGCAGCTTCAGCGCAGCGGCAACGGCAGCCCCGGAGGAGATGCCTGCCAGGATACCTTCCTCTTCCATCAGGCGACGCGCAACGCTAATCGCCTCGTCGTTAGTGATCGCAACCACTTTATCGATCAGCTTCAGATCGAGGTTACCAGGGATAAAGCCGGCCCCGATACCCTGAATCTTGTGCGGGCCTGGCTTCAGCTCTTCGCCTGCCAGCGCCTGGGCGATAACCGGGGAGTCCGTCGGCTCAACCGCCACGGTGATCAGATCGGTTTTACCCTTGGTATTTTTGATGTAGCGCGACACGCCGGTCAGCGTACCGCCGGTACCAACGCCGGAGATAAATACATCAACCTGACCGTCGGTATCTTCCCAGATCTCCGGGCCGGTGGTTTTTTCATGAATTTCCGGGTTAGCCGGGTTGCTGAACTGCTGCAGCAGCAGATACTTAGCCGGATCGCTGGCGACAATCTCTTCAGCTTTCTGGATCGCGCCCTTCATGCCTTTCGCGCCTTCGGTCAGCACCAGGTTCGCGCCCAGCGCTTTCAGCAGCTTGCGGCGTTCGATGCTCATGGTCTCCGGCATGGTCAGCGTCAGTTTGTAGCCACGAGCGGCCGCGACGTAGGCCAGCGCAATCCCGGTGTTGCCGCTGGTAGGTTCTACCAGCTCAACGCCCGCTTTCAGCACGCCACGTTTTTCGGCGTCCCAAATCATATTGGCACCAATACGGCATTTCACGCTGAAGCTTGGGTTACGGGACTCGACCTTAGCGAGGATGCGTCCATTACCGATGCGGTTCAGTCGGACCAGCGGCGTGTGGCCGATAGTCAACGAGTTGTCTTCAAAAATCTTACTCATAGCCCGTCCTTAACTGTATGAATTTGGGAACGTCATCAGCATACGCGGTTAAGGAATATGCGGAAGTAAGGATTTCGCATATCTATATGCTGATGAGAAATAATAGCAACAACTATGGAATAAGAACGGAATATTGCGCTCAATTCCACAGAGCATGCTTTGGCCGGTAGCAATCTACCCACATAGCGGTTGCACCGCAGACCGCAACGGGCATGATAACCAGATTAAGAACCGGTATCAGGGTAAAGAGGCTGGTCAGCGCGCCAAACTGCATATTGGTCACCTTTCTTGCCCGTAGCGCGCCGCGCATGGTCTTAAAGGGAACCTTGTGGTTATCAAACGGGTAGTCGCAGTACTGGATTGCCAGCATCCATGCGCTAAACAGAAACCACAGCACCGGGGCGACCGTCTGTCCGATACCGGGAATAAAGTAGAGCAGCAGCAGAAGGGCAGCTCTCGGCAGGTACCACGCCAGCTTTTGCCACTCGCGCTTCATAATGCGCGGTAGATCCTTAACGATGCCGGTAATGCCGGTATCCGGCGGCGTGGCGCCAGTTAGCCGTGCTTCAAGCTGCTCGGCAAGCAGGCCGTTAAACGGGGCGGCAATCCAGTTGGCGATGGTTGAAAAGAAGTAGCCAAACACCAGCACTACGGAGATCACGGCGATGGGCCAGAGCAGATAGCTCAGCCACTGTAGCCAGTTCGGCACGTGGCCCATCAGCGCCGGGATCCAGCTATCGAGCCGGGTAAACAGCCAGGCAAAAGCACAGCCAATCAAAATGATATTGACCAGAAGCGGCATAATCACAAAGCGCCGTATACCGGGCAGGGTGATGAGCTTCCAGCCCTGGGAAAAGTAATAAACGCCGCTGCGGGGCGGGGTGACCGATGTTGAAACCATAGTCGGACTATACTCCTTTAATGACCCCCGAATGGGGTGCGTGGCTATAATATCCGTATCGCGCAGACCGCACAGCTCGGAAATGTTCGAAAAAACAGCAAGAAGTACTATTTTACACATCTTTATGCGGTGAAAGCCGTGTGTGCACTTGCACTTGCGGTGAACGGCAAATACTCTTAGTGAGTAAATGTTTGCCGTGGTGGCAAGGTGTTAGAACAACAGAGAATATAATGATGCAGGATTTGCGTCTGATATTAATCATTGTTGGCGCGATCGCCATAATCGCTTTACTGGTTCACGGTTTTTGGACCAGCCGGAAAGAGCGTTCGACGATGTTCGGCGATCGCCCAATGAAACGCATGAAGTCGCGTCGTGACGATGACGAGTCGTTTGATGACGATACCGAAGATAACGTCGATGAAGGCGTGGGTGAAGTGCGTGTTCATAAAACGGGCCACGCCCCAAGTGTGGGTCAGGAGCAAGAGACGCCGCGAACGCCGCAGCATCAGTACCAGCCGCCTTACGCGTCTGCTCAGCCTCGCCAGCACGCTCCCGTGCAGCAGCAGGACGAGCCGCTGCGCCAGGTTCCGCCTCAGCAGCCTGCTGCTCCGCGCGTTGAACCCCAGCCGGTAAGAAGTGCGCCAGCGCAACCTGTCCAGCCTCAACCGGTACAGCAGCAACCTGTGCAGCAGCACCCACAGCAGCAGCCTCTTTCTCAGCAGCCTGTGGCTCAGCCTCAACAGCCTGCCGCTCAGCAGCCGGCCCCGGAACCCGCTCCGCAGCCTGCACCGCAGGAAGCACCTGCCGCAGCCGAGAAGCCGCAGCGTAAAGAGACCGTTATCATTATGAACGTTGCCGCGCACCCGGGCAGCGAACTGAGCGGTGAAGCTCTGCTGGCCAGCATTCAACAGGCCGGTTTCGCTTTCGGTGATATGAATATTTTCCATCGCCATCTCAGCCCTGACGGCAGTGGCCCGGCACTTTTCAGCCTGGCGAACATGGTTAATCCAGGCACCTTTGATCCCGAGATGACCGGTAACTTTACTACCCCTGGCGTCACCATGTTTATGCAGGTGCCCTCCTATGGCGATGAGATGCAGAACTTCAAGCTGATGCTTCAGTCCGCACAGTACATTGCCGATGAGGTCGGTGGCGTGGTGCTTGACGATCAGCGTCGAATGATGACTCCGCAGAAGCTGCGTGAGTACCAGGACCGCATTCGCGAAGTGAAAGAGGCGAACGCGTAAATCCTGCGGTAGTTTTCTCTCTCTACTAAGCCCCCGCCTGTCGGGGGTTTTTTCTATTGATGGTGCGATATGGACTCAATCGAACAACAGCTGACTGAACTGCGAACCACGCTTCGCCATCATGAATATCTCTATCACGTGATGGATGCGCCTGAAATCCCGGATGCTGAATATGACCGCCTGCTGCGCGAGCTGCGTGCCCTTGAGGCCGATCATCCGGATCTTATTACGCCGGACTCGCCTACCCAACGGGTAGGGGCCGCGCCGCTGACCGCCTTTACCCAGGTACGCCACGAAGTGCCGATGCTGTCGCTGGATAACGTCTTTGATGAAGAGAGCTTTCTGGCCTTTAACAAGCGTGTGCAAGATCGACTGAAGAGCACCGATGCTCTGAGCTACTGCTGTGAACTTAAGCTCGACGGGCTGGCAGTGAGTATTATTTATGAAAATGGGGTGTTTATTCAGGCTGCTACCCGTGGGGATGGCACCACCGGCGAAGATATCACCACTACTGTGCGCACTATCCGGGCAATCCCGCTCAAGCTGCACGGCGATAACATTCCGGCCCGGCTTGAAGTACGCGGCGAGGTCTTTCTGCCCCAGGCGGGCTTTGAGAAGATTAATGATGAGGCCAGACGCACCGGCGGCAAAGTGTTTGCTAACCCGCGCAACGCGGCGGCGGGCTCTCTGCGCCAGCTCGATCCGCGCGTGACCGCTAAACGTCCGCTGACCTTCTTCTGCTACGGCGTCGGGATCCTCCAGGGAGGCGATCTGCCCCGCAGCCATCTGGGACGCCTGCAGCAGTTCAAGGCATGGGGCCTGCCGGTGAGCGATCGCATTCGTATCTGTGATACCCCGGAAGCCGTGCTGGACTTTTATCATCAGGTAGAAGCGGATCGTCCGACGCTCGGGTTCGATATTGACGGCGTAGTGATCAAGGTCGACTCTCTCGATCTGCAGGAGCAGCTGGGGTTCGTTGCCCGTGCGCCGCGCTGGGCGGTGGCATTTAAGTTCCCTGCCCAGGAGCAAATGACCTTTGTACGGGACGTAGAGTTCCAGGTAGGGCGCACCGGGGCAGTCACCCCCGTGGCGCGCCTTGAGCCGGTGCAGGTAGCAGGCGTACTGGTCAGTAACGCCACCCTGCACAACGCGGACGAGATCGCGCGTCTGGGGCTAAAAATTGGCGATCGGGTCGTGATCCGTCGGGCGGGAGATGTGATCCCCCAGGTGGTCAACGTGGTTGAGTCCGAACGTCCGGCGGATGCCCGTGACGTCGAGTTCCCCACGCACTGTCCGGTCTGTGGCTCCGACGTCGAGCGCGTTGAGGGCGAGGCGGTAGCGCGCTGCACTGGCGGCCTGATCTGCGGAGCACAGCGTAAAGAGTCGCTGAAGCACTTTGTCTCTCGTCGGGCGATGGACGTGGACGGCATGGGCGATAAAATTATCGACCAGCTGGTGGAGAAGGAGTACGTCCATACCCCAGCCGATCTGTTCCGCCTGACGGCGGGCAAGCTGACGGGGCTGGATCGCATGGGACCGAAGTCGGCGCAGAACGTCGTGAACGCGCTGGAGAAGGCCAAAGAGACCACCTTTGCCCGCTTCCTCTACGCGCTGGGCATCCGTGAGGTAGGCGAAGCCACGGCGGCGGGCCTTGCTGCGCACTTTGGCACCCTGGAGGCGCTGGAGGCGGCATCGATTGAGGATCTGCAGAAGGTGCCGGACGTTGGCATCGTCGTCGCTACCCACGTGTTTAACTTCCTGGCAGAAGAGAGCAACCGCGAGGTGATCCGCGATCTGGTCGAAGAGGTGGGCATTCACTGGCCGAAACCGCTGGTAGTTAATGCCGAAGAGATCGACAGCCCGTTTGCCGGTAAAACGGTAGTGCTAACCGGCAGCCTGAGCCAGATGTCCAGGGATGACGCTAAAGCGCGGCTGGTGGAGCTGGGAGCAAAAGTGGCGGGCAGCGTATCGAAAAAGACCGATCTGGTGATCGCTGGCGAGGCGGCTGGCTCTAAGCTGGCAAAAGCGCAGGAGCTGGGCATTGCAGTGATCGACGAAGACGAGATGCTACGCCTGATGGGAGCCTGAGATGGATAAGGCCCAGCTGGTAGAAATTGCTAACACCGAGATGCCCTTTGGTAAATATAAGGGGCGGAGGCTGATCGATTTGCCGGAGGAGTATCTGCTCTGGTTTGCCCGCAAGGAGACCTTTCCTCCCGGGCATCTGGGTCAGCTGCTGGCGTTTACCCTGCTGATCAAAACCGAGGGGCTGACCCATCTGGTGCAGCCCCTGCGGCGGCCTTAGCTGTTGTCAGCGGCCTGGTGGGCCTGCTGGGCGTCGGCCTGACGCTTATAGCGGCGTGCCATCACGGCGCAGACCATCAGCTGGATCTGGTGGAAGATCATCAGGGGCAGCACCATCATTCCAATCACCGAGGTAGGGAAGAGAATATTGGCCATCGGGATGCCGTTGGCCAGGCTCTTTTTCGAGCCGCAGAAGACAATGGTAATTTCATCGGCTTTGTTAAAGCCGCAGAGGCGTGCCACGAGGATATTTACCCCCATTACAATCGCCAGCAGTACCAGGCTGACAATCACAATAAACAGCAGCGACCCCATTCCCACCTTATGCCAGATACCGTTCACCACCGCCTCGCTGAAGGCGGAGTAGACCACCAGCAGAATTGAGGTCTGGTCGGTTTTAGCGATCCACTTTTTATTCCGCGCCACAAACGCGGCGGTCCACGGACGGGAGAGGTGGCCGAGCACAAACGGCAGCAGCAGCTGCAGCATGATTTTACCAACCTGCTCAAGGCTACCCTGTGCGCCGTGCATATCCATCACCAGACCTACCAGCAGCGGCGAGAGGAAGATACCCAGCAGGCTGGAGGCAGAGGCGGAGCAGACCGCTGCGGCTACGTTACCACCCGCCAGTGAAGTAAAGGCAATGGCGGACTGGACGGTAGCCGGCAGAATACAGAGGTAGAGAAAACCGGTATAGAGCTCAGGGCTGACGTTGACCGGCGCCCACCAGGCAAACAGGACGCCCAGCACCGGAAAGAGTATGAAGGTGCTGCACATTACCCACAGATGCAGCCGCCAGTGGCTGCCCCCGGCGATGATGGCTTCGCGGGAGAGCTTGGCCCCGTGCATAAAGAAGAGCAGGGCGATAGCGGCAGTAGTCAGTCCTTCAAAGAAGGGGACGAAGCCGCCGCGGGCCGGAAAAAAAGAGGCCAGTAAAACAACGGCAATGAGCGTAAGCGTGAAGGGATCGAGGACGCGTAAAAATTTCATAATGACTCCTGAAAGACAGTGCCACCATTTTGCGTTTATCTGGATGTTAATGAAAAGTGATTTATCGCGTTTGTTGAGAAATTAGAGAGGCATAACGCCTCTCTGAGCGGTTAGATGTAGATATCAATCTTATGCTCGGCGGAAGGGGCGTTCACGCCTTCAGCTTTAGTCTGTTTCTGCTCCTGACTCTTCTGCGCCTCTTCTGCCTGGCGGCGCTGGAGCTGAGCGATTTGCGCCTGCAGCAGCTTGATCTGGTTCTGGATCTGCTCCTGCTGTTTCTGCTTCTCTTCCGCTGTGCCGCTGCCGTTCGCGACATCTTTCAGCTGCTTGGTAAGTTTGGTGACCTGCTGGGTCAGGCTCTGGATCTGGGAGGCGATATCGCTGTTGCTGCTGGAGGAACTGCCGGCGCTGCTGGACTGGACTGACGGTGTCGATGTTGAAATAGTTGTCATTGTAAAACCTCTCTTGCCATAAACCTCTTATATCGGCATTTTTTTAGCGAGCTTGAGAGAGTATTTACAAATGAGGGTGAACCGTAGGCCGAGCAAACGCAGTGCCGCCCGGCATTAAATTGCAAACAGCAGAAAGCAAAAAAGCGCCTTTAGGGCGCTTTTTTACATTGGTGGGTCGTGCAGGAT
>NZ_DAMACX010000086.1:0-7559 GCF_031998825.1 Pseudescherichia sp. | reverse complement strand
CCGGTCTGAAGTGTTACCCATGTTTCCGGTTCATACCGCAGTGCCGCCCGGCGTTACGCCGATTTATCATCCAATCCACCGGCGCGCTTCCCGCGTCACGTTGTCCATCTCATCCAACAACTCCAGAAACTCCGGCTCCAGATCCTCGGCGGGCATGCCGCTGCGCAGGTGGTGCTCTATCAGGTGGCAAAGCTGCTTGAGGCGCGGCACGCCGCTGTAGCCGCAGCTGCCGTGCAGCTTGTGAATAGCCTCCGTCAGCTCCTCGGGCGCTTCCCCCACCAGCTGCTCTTCGACCTTATTGCGGATCTCCGGCAGGAAGGCAATCAGCATCTGTAACATTTCCCGGGCCAGATCGGGTTTATTTGCCGCCTGGCGCAGGGCCAGCTGCCAGTCCAGAGAGACGTCAGGGTTCACCGGCGCTTCTACCGGCTCCGGCTCCGGCGGCGTGAGCCACTGACTGACCCCAGGGCCGGGGAGATAGCGCAGCAGTAGGCTGCGGAGCTTATCCTCTTCAATCGGCTTCGCCAGGTAGCCGCTCATGCCAGCGTTCAGCAGCTTCTCTTTTTGCCCGGCCATGGCGTGGGCCGTAACCGCGATCACCGGCGTCTGCTGCTGGTGCGGCAGCTGGCGGATGGTTTCGCAGGCGCGAATGCCGTCGATATCGGGCATCTGAATATCCATCAGGATTAGATCGAACTGCATCTGCTTCGCGCGATCGATCGCGTTATGTCCGCTGTCGCACAGCTCGACGTACTGCACCTGATCGTCGAGCAGCGCACCAATAAGCTTCAGGTTGGCCGGGTTATCATCTACCGCCATTACGCTCATCGGCAGCTTGCTATCGTCGTTCAGCGCCTGCTCACGAGGGCGGTTAAGGCGGCAGTACTCAGTCAGCGCAGGCAGCAGGCGCGTGCTGGTAAGCGGTTTTAACAGGCATGCGGCGGCCCCCTCCTGCTTGAGCTGCTCGGCGTTGATCTGCACGTGACACGGCAGCGCCAGCAGCAGGAAGTCGGTCATGGCGGCGGCCTTTGCCAGCCGCTCATGCTGCATGGTGAGCGGCTCGCGCAGCGTCACCGGCACCGCCAGCAGCAGGATATCGTAGCGATCCTCCGGCAGGGCAGAGAAGGTTGGGCTGTAGATCACCTCCAACGGCGTTCCCTGGAGCAGATCCAGCGTGCTTTGCGCGGCGGCGGCGTTCGGCTCGACGTAGGCCAGCCGCTTGCCAGCGAGGCAGTCGGTAGGCAGCCCCTCGCTGCTGACGTTGGGGTTAAGATCGAGATTGATATGGAACCAGAAGGTCGAGCCGCGACCGGGCTGGCTGTGGAAGGAGATATCCCCCCCCATTTCGTTAACCAGCTTTTGAGTGATCACCAGCCCCAGCCCGGTACCGCCGTGCCGCCGGGAGATGCTGGCGTCCGCCTGGCGAAACGCCTGGAAGAGGCGGGACTGGTCGCGCTCTGGAATGCCGATCCCGGTATCGCGGATCTGCATCTCAATCTGCACCTTGTTATTGCTCAGGGCGCGCTTCTCCACCAGCACGTCAATATTGCCGTTTTCGGTAAACTTAATGGCGTTGCCTACCAGGTTGGTAATGACCTGCTGCAGGCGCAGCGGATCGCCAATCACGTTATCCGGCACGTCGTTTTTGACGTTGAGGGTCAGCTCCAGACCTTTGTCGTGGGCGGAGTGGGCCAGCAGGATCACCACCTCGTCGAGGGCGTTACGCAGCGGGAAGGGAATGCTCTCAAGCATCAGCTTCCCGGCCTCCAGCTTGGAGAAGTCCAGCACGTCGTTAATGATGGCGAGCAGGTTGTTAGCCGAGCGCTCAATAGTATGCAGATGATCGCGCTGGGTGGGCGTCAGCTCAGACTTCAGCGTCAGCCGGGTGAAGCCAATCACACCGTTCAGCGGGGTGCGCAGCTCGTGGGACATATTGGCCAAAAATTCGGACTTGATGCGTGCCGCCTCCTGGGCGCGCTTCTTCGCCAGGTCCAGCTCGACGTTCTGGATCTCCATCTGCTCAAGGGTTTCGCGCAGGTCCGAGGTCGACTGGTCGATGTTGTGCTGCATCTCCTCGTGGTACGCCGCCAGCGACATCGCCATCGAGTTGATACCGTTTTTCAGCATATCCAGCTCGCCCAGCATAAAGCCCTCTACGCGGCTGTCGAGCTGGCCCCGGCGGATGCGGTCTACCGTATTGACCATATTGCGGATCGGACCGGTGACGTCGCGCATCAGTCGCCAGCCAAAGATCAGGGCGATCCCGGTACAGAAGAGCATCATCAGGGTGGCGATAAAGATCTCTTTATACTGCTGTAAACGCACGGAGCGGAGATCCAGCTCCAGCGCAACGTAGCCCAGCATGTTGTTCGCCGCTTTGGCATCCGGCAGGGCCTGCTCGTCCGGGGAGTCGCCTTCAGAGACAATGGGCGTGCGCAGGATCAGCAGATCGCCCTGCCGCGTGACGTTCAGGCCCGGGGGGAAGGGCGCGCCATCCGGCAGCCTTAACGCTTTAGGATCGAGATGAGAGTTAGAAGTGACAAACAGCTGATTATGCTCATCGTAGACTGAAATTGCCCGCACGATGTCGGAGTGACGGCGATGGAGAACGCTGAGCAGCTGCCCGATAGAGTCCCGGCTTTGCAGGTTCATGCCATATTCGCTCGCCACCGCCAGCGGCTCGATAATGCTCGCCCCCGCGTCCTCAAGCTGCTGCTGTAAGTCATTGTAGCGATGGACAACAAAGAAAATGCTGAGCAGTAAACCGATCAGGACGGTTGGCGCTAAGATCAAAATCATCATTCGCGCCCGCAGGCTGTAGTTGGTCATGGAGTTCCGTTATGGGACAATTAGAGTCATTATGTTTGATTGAGAAAAATCCCGGCAATGGCGCAATTCTACTCTGCAAAACGGCGCGTGACGACGCGTGAGATCATAACCGTAACAGTAAACGACCTGGATCCCTTTGGCCAGGGCGTTGCACGCCATAACGGCAAAGCGCTGTTTGTGCCCGGGCTGCTGCCCGGCGAGCGTGGCGACGTGACGCTAACTGAAGATAAACGCCAGTTCGCCCGCGGGGCGGTGAAGCGGCGGCTGAACGACAGTCCGGAACGTGAAACGCCGCCGTGCCCGCACTTTGGCGTTTGCGGCGGCTGCCAACAGCAACATGCCAGCGTGGCGCTGCAGCAGCGCAGTAAAAGCAGCGCCCTGGCGCGCCTGATGAAAAACGAGGTGGACGATATTATCGCCGCTGAGCCGTGGGGCTATCGGCGACGGGCGCGGCTGAGCCTCAACTATCAGCCGAAGACGCAAACGCTGGAGATGGGCTTTCGCAAAGCCAGCGCCAGCGACATCGTGAACGTGGTGCGCTGCCCGGTGCTGACGCCCCAACTTGAGGCATTAGTTCCTTCACTACGTGAATGCTTGCAGAGCCTGGAGGGGGTACGCCATCTCGGCCACGTTGAGCTGGTGCTGGCCGATAACGGCCCGCTGATGGTGCTGCGCCATACTGCACCTCTCACGCTCGCCGATCGCGAAAAACTGGAACGCTTTTCGCATTCTCAGGGCGTTGCGCTGTTTCTTGCCCCGGAAAGCGCCATACTGGAGCAGGTATCCGGCGAGTTACCCTGGTACACCTCTGCTGGGCTACGCCTGACCTTTAGCCCACGTGATTTCATTCAGGTAAATGATAAAGTGAATCAGCAGATGGTAGACCGGGCGCTGGCATGGCTGGACGTTCAGCCGGATGACCGCGTGCTGGATCTCTTCTGCGGCATGGGCAACTTTACCCTGCCGCTGGCACAACGCGCCGCCAGCGTGGTGGGTGTGGAGGGGGTCGCCGCGCTTGTCGAGAAGGCGAAGGAGAATGCGCAGCAGAACGGTTTGCACAACGTGACCTTTTTCCATGAAAACCTGGAAGATGACGTCACAAAGCAGCCCTGGGCACAGCACGGTTTTAACAAGGTACTGCTCGATCCGGCCCGCGCCGGTGCGGCTGGCGTGATGCAGCACGTGCTAAAACTATCCCCAAAAAAGGTGGTCTACGTGTCATGCAACCCCGCGACGCTTGCCCGTGACAGCGAAGCATTATTAAATGCGGGCTACACTATGTCGCACCTCGCGATGCTGGATATGTTCCCGCACACCGGGCATCTGGAATCCATGGTGTTGTTTGAGCACGAGTGATTAATTCTGGCTTGCCGAATTCGGCAGGCTTCGTCCCTGAAAGGAGAGGACAATGGTTGCGGTAAGAAGTGCACATCTTAATCGAGCGGGTGAATTCGATTCGAAAAAATGGATCGCAAGTCTGGGGATCTCCAGCCAGCCCTCGTGTGAGCGCTTAGCCGAAACCTGGGCGTACTGCCTGCAACACACCCTGGGCCACCCTGACGCCGAGCTGCTGCTGTGGCGCGGCGTCGAGATGGTGGAAATCCTCTCTATGCTCAGTATGGATCTCGACACGTTGCAGGCCGCGCTGCTCTTCCCGCTGGCGGATGCCGAGGTGGTGAGCGAAGCGGTGCTGCGCGAAAGCGTGAGCAAGTCCGTGGTCGCGCTGATCTACGGCGTGCGCGATATGGCAGCTATTCGCCAGCTCAAAGCCACGCATACCGATGCCGTCTCCTCTGAACAGGTCGATAACGTTCGCCGCATGCTGCTGGCGATGGTGGATGATTTCCGCTGCGTGGTCATTAAGCTTGCCGAGCGCGTCGCCCACCTGCGTGAGGTAAAGGACGCGCCGGAAGACGAGCGCGTGCTGGCCGCCAAAGAGTGCACCAATATCTACGCCCCGCTGGCGAACCGACTGGGCATCGGCCAGCTGAAGTGGGAGCTGGAAGATTACTGCTTCCGCTATCTGCATCCAGCGGAGTACAAGCGCATCGCTAAGCTGCTGCACGAGCGACGGATCGATCGCGAACGCTACATTGATGAGTTCGTCAGACACCTGCGCGCCGAGATGAAGCAGGAGGGCGTCAAAGCGGAAGTGTATGGGCGTCCGAAACATATCTACAGCATCTGGCGCAAAATGCAGAAGAAGGATCTCGCCTTTGACGAGCTGTTTGACGTGCGGGCGGTGCGTATCGTCGCCGAGCGCCTGCAGGACTGCTACGCCGCGCTGGGGATCGTCCATACCCACCATCGTCATCTGCCAGATGAATTTGACGACTACGTGGCAAACCCGAAGCCGAACGGCTATCAGTCGATCCATACCGTAGTGCTGGGGCCAGAGGGTAAAACCGTTGAGATCCAGATCCGCACCAAACAGATGCATGAGGATGCCGAGCTGGGCGTCGCTGCCCACTGGAAATACAAAGAGGGAACGGTGGCAACCGGGGCGCGCACCAGCCACGAGGATCGCATCGCCTGGCTGCGTAAGCTGATTGCGTGGCAGGAGGAGATGGCGGACTCCGGCGAAATGCTCGACGAGGTGCGCAGCCAGGTCTTTGACGATCGCGTCTATGTCTTTACCCCGAAAGGCGACGTTGTGGATCTGCCCGCCGGATCGACGCCGCTCGATTTTGCCTACCATATCCACAGCGACGTCGGTCATCGCTGCATCGGGGCCAAAATCAGCGGGCGTATCGTGCCCTTTACCTACCAGCTGCAGATGGGCGATCAGATTGAGATCATCACCCAGAAGCAGCCGAACCCGAGCCGCGACTGGCTGAACCCGAACCTGGGCTATGTGACCACCAGCCGCGGACGCTCGAAGATCCACGCCTGGTTCCGCAAGCAGGATCGCGACAAGAATATTCTCGCGGGTCGCCAGATCCTCGATGATGAGCTGGCGCATCTGGGCATCAGCCTGAAAGAGGCGGAGAAGCACCTGCTGCCGCGCTACAACTTCAACGAAATGGAAGAACTGCTGGCGGCTATCGGCGGGGGCGACATTCGCCTCAACCAGATGGTGAACTTCCTGCAGTCGCACTTTAACAAGCCCAGCGCCGAAGAGCAGGACGCCGCCGCGCTGAAGCAGCTGCAGCAGAAGACCTATGCCCCGCAGGGGCGTAACAGCAAAGATAATGGCCGGGTGGTGGTCGAGGGCGTCGGCAACCTGATGCACCACATTGCCCGCTGCTGCCAGCCGATCCCGGGGGATGAGATCGTTGGCTTTATCACCCAGGGGCGCGGGATCTCCATTCACCGCGCCGACTGTGACCAGCTGACGGAGCTGCAATCCCACGCGCCGGAGCGCATCGTTGATGCGGTGTGGGGGGAGAGCTACTCGGCGGGCTACTCGCTGGTGGTGCGCGTCACCGCCAACGATCGCAGCGGCCTGCTGCGCGATATCACCACCATTCTCGCCAACGAGAAGGTGAACGTCCTCGGCGTGGCCAGCCGGAGCGATACCCGGCAGCAGCTTGCCACTATCGATATGAATATCGAGATCTATAACCTGCAGGTGCTGGGGCGTGTACTCGGCAAGCTCAACCAGGTTCCGGACGTGATTGACGCCCGTCGTCTGCACGGCGGTTAACCGCACGTTACGTTGTAGTTGTAGGCCGGGTTAGGCGAAACCGCCACCCGGCGTTTTTTTTAGGAAATAATCATGAATCAAATCAACCGCCTGCTGGGCATCATGCAGCGCCTGCGCGACCCGGAAACTGGCTGCCCGTGGGATAAAGAGCAGACCTTCGCCACCATCGCCCCCTACACGCTGGAGGAGACCTACGAGGTGCTCGACGCCATCGCCCGCAACGATCTTGACGATCTGCGCGGCGAGCTGGGGGATCTGCTGTTCCAGGTGGTGTTCTACGCCCAGATGGCGCAGGAGCAGGGACGTTTTGACTTCAACGACATCTGCGCGGCTATCAGCGACAAGCTTGAGCGCCGCCATCCGCATATCTTCGCCGACGCGACCGCCAGCAACAGCAGCGAAGTACTGGCGCGCTGGGAGGAGATCAAAACCAGCGAGCGGGCCGAAAAAGCCCAGCACTCGGCGCTGGACGATATTCCCCACGCCTTTCCGGCACTGATGCGCGCGCATAAGATTCAGAAGCGCTGCTCGGCGGTGGGCTTTGACTGGGACTCGCTCGGCCCGGTGCTCGGTAAGGTGCATGAAGAGATCGACGAGGTGATGCACGAGGCGCAGCAGGCGGTAGTGGATCAGGCCAAACTGGAGGAGGAGGTGGGCGATCTGCTGTTCGCTACCGTCAATCTCTCCCGCCATTTAGGGGTAAAAGCCGAAACCGCCCTGCAAAAAGCAAACCTGAAGTTTGAGCGTCGCTTCCGTGAAGTTGAACGAATTGTCGCCTCTCGCGGCCTGGCGATGACCGGCGTTGACCTCGAAACCATGGAAGAAGTCTGGCAGGAGGTAAAGCGCCAGGAAACTGATCTCTAACGAGTTTTGTGAATCAAGCGCGATTTGAGGGATTTTTAAATAACAAGCGCTTGATTTACGTCAAAAACATTTGCCGCAAACGAGCTATTTTCTCACTCCCCGTGGTTCGCTGAAGATGAGAAGAGGAGGGATAATGAAAGTTTGTGGCGACTGCGTAGTTCCGGTATACTACTTTCCCGTCCTGGTTATTCCATCGTCTTTTAAACCTACCTTCTCAGGT
>NZ_DAMACX010000085.1:0-7815 GCF_031998825.1 Pseudescherichia sp. | reverse complement strand
ATCCGTACCTATGATGATGACCCGACCAAATACCAGGATCTGCGCGTAGGCCGTATCGACGCCATTCTGGTGGATCGTCTGGCGGCGCTGGATCTGGTGAAGAAGACCAAGGATACGCTGGCGGTTGCGGGCGAGCCATTCTCCCGTCAGGAAGCGGGCGTCGCGCTGCGTAAAGGCAACGAAGACCTGCTGAAAGCGGTGGATGATGCCATTGCCGCTATGCAGAAAGATGGTAGCCTGAAGGCACTGTCAGAAAAATGGTTCGGCGCTGACGTGACGAAGTAAGGTTCACCGGCGGTAAAAAGGCGCTTATTTAAGCGCCTTTTTTATTTCTGCCGCTGAAGGTACATAATTAACAGCAGCATGTTTACTATTGGCCACCGGAGGCCCTATGTCTTTGCAAAACCTGACCCGCTTTCCGCGCCTCGAATTTATTGGCGCACCGACGCCGCTGGAGTACCTGCCGCGCTTCTCTGACTATCTGGGACGCGAGATCTACATCAAACGTGACGACGTGACGCCAATGGCGCTGGGGGGCAATAAGCTGCGCAAGCTTGAGTTCCTTGCTGCCGATGCGCTGCGGGAAGGGGCCGATACGCTGATCACCGCCGGGGCGATCCAGTCAAACCATGTCCGCCAGACCGCTGCCGTGGCGGCAAAGCTGGGCCTGCACTGCGTGGCGCTGCTGGAGAATCCTATCGCTACGCGGGCGGAGAACTATCTTACCAACGGCAACCGGCTGCTGCTGGATCTCTTTAACGCCCAGATAGAGATGTGCGACGCCCTGACCGATCCAGTGGCGCAGCTGGGCGAGCTGGCAACCCGCATTGAAGCCCAGGGTTTTCGTCCCTACGTCATTCCGGTCGGTGGCTCGAACGCGCTGGGCGCGCTGGGTTACGTGGAGAGCGCGCTGGAGATCGCCCAGCAGTGTGAAGGGGCGGTGGAGCTCTCTTCGATCGTCGTGGCCTCCGGTAGCGCCGGAACCCACGCCGGGCTGGCGGTTGGCCTTGAGCAGCTGATGCCGGAGGCGGAGCTGATTGGTGTTACCGTCTCCCGCAAGCGTGATGAGCAGAAACCGAAAGTCGTTGCGCTTCAGCAGGCGGTTGCCCGCGAGCTTGAGGTCCAGGCGACGGCAGATATCGTGCTCTGGGATGATTACTTTGCTCCCGGTTACGGCACGCCGAACGAGGAGGGGGTGGAGGCCATCAAGCTGCTGGCCCGTCTTGAGGGAATTCTGCTGGATCCGGTCTACACCGGTAAGGCTATGGCCGGGCTGATTGATGGCATCAACCAGAACCGTTTCAAAGATCATGGACCGATCCTGTTTATCCATACCGGCGGCGCGCCTGCGCTCTTTGCCTACCACCCCCACGTTTAAACTTCAGGCAGAAAAACCATAATGCAAGAGAGTATACAACTGGTAATAGAGTCGTTGCCGTACCTGCTGCGGGGGGCGGTATTCACATTACAGCTCAGCATCGGCGGGATGTTCTTTGGCCTGCTGCTCGGCTTTGTGCTGGCGCTGATGCGCATGTCGGCCATTGCGCCGGTTCGCTGGCTGGCACGTTTCTATATCTCCATATTTCGCGGTACCCCGCTGATCGCTCAGCTGTTTATGATCTACTACGGCCTGCCGCAGTTTGGCATCGAGCTGGATCCTATCCCGGCAGCCATGATCGGTCTGTCGCTTAATACGGCGGCCTATACCTCAGAAACGCTGCGTGCTGCCATCTCCTCGATCGATAAGGGGCAGTGGGAGGCCGCAGCCAGTATCGGCATGACCCCATGGCAAACCCTGCGTCGCGCTATTCTGCCCCAGGCGGCCAGGGTAGCGCTGCCGCCGCTGAGCAACAGCTTTATCAGCCTGGTAAAAGATACCTCGCTGGCGGCGACTATCCAGGTGCCGGAACTGTTCCGCCAGGCGCAGCTGATCACCTCCCGGACGCTGGAGGTCTTTACCATGTATCTTGCCGCCTCCCTGATCTACTGGGTGATGGCGACGGTACTCTCTGCATTGCAGAACTATTTTGAAAACCAGCTTAACCGTCAGGAGCGCGATCCGAAATGAGTGCGATTGAAGTGAAAAACCTGGTGAAGAAGTTTCACGGCCAGACGGTGCTGCACGGCATTGATCTCGAGGTTAACGAGGGGGAGGTGGTCGCGATCATCGGCCCCAGCGGCTCCGGCAAAACGACGCTGCTGCGTAGCATTAACCTTTTAGAGCACCCGGAGAGTGGCAGCATCCGCGTTGGCACCATCACCATCGATACGGCGCGGGCCTTAAGCCAGCAGAAGGGGCAGATCCGCCAGCTGCGCCAGCACGTTGGCTTTGTGTTCCAGAGCTTTAATCTGTTCCCTCACCGCACCGTGCTGGAGAATATCATTGAGGGGCCGGTGATTGTGAAGGGCGAAGCGAAAGCCGAGGCCGAGGCGCGTGCCAGGGAGCTGATTGCGAAAGTCGGATTGAGCGGCAAAGAGACCAGCTATCCGAAACGCCTCTCTGGCGGCCAGCAGCAGCGCGTAGCGATTGCCCGCGCGCTGGCGATGCGTCCGGACGTGATCCTCTTTGATGAGCCCACCTCGGCGCTGGATCCTGAGCTGGTGGGGGAGGTGCTGAGCACTATTCGCCAGCTGGCGCAGGAAAAACGAACCATGGTAATTGTGACTCACGAGATGAGTTTCGCCCGAGATGTAGCCGATCGGGCCATCTTTATGGATCAGGGCCGGATTGTGGAGCAGGGGCCAGCTAAAGAGCTGTTTGCCAACCCCCAGCAGCCGCGGACCCGTCAGTTCCTGGAAAAATTCCTCATGCAATAGCGTTCTGCTCATGCGCCTACCCACTTTATAGCGGCGGTGGGCGCAGCGGCCCGCGCCGTTATTAATCCCCTGCTAATGACCCGCCATATCTCCCGCTAATCTGGCTTCGGTTGGCATATACGTTCAGTTAATTTCCCCTGAGTGGGATAATTTGGATCTATAAATAAGATTTATGTGATAGTTTTATACATACATAATAAATATATAACGAACGGGGCTTTAGCGGTCAGTATGCAGGATATTGATTTTTTCACATGGCGGAGGGAGCTGCTGCGGCGTTTTAATGAGATGACGACAGCAGATGAGGTTTACAAAGAGTTAGAGAGTCAGACGCAGCGGATGGAATTTGATTACTACTCTTTGTGCGTACGCCATCCGGTGCCGTTCACACGGCCTAAAATTTTCCTTGAAACGTCCTATCCCGATACGTGGACGACGCAATATTATGCGGAAAACTATTTTGCCGTTGATCCCGTGCTGAAGCCGGATAACTTTAGTCAGGGTCATCTTCCCTGGAACGACCGCCTGTTTGAAAACGCGCAGAGCATGTGGGATGACGCACGCGATCATGGGCTACGCAAGGGTTACACCCAGTGCCTAATGCTGCCCAACCGTGCTACCGGTTTCCTGTCAGTATCAAAAACCTCGGTACGGGGTAAATGCCTGAGCGCTGATGAAATTGAGCTCTCTTTGCAGCTGCTGGTGCAGCTAAGCATGGTGACGCTTTCACGTCTGGAAGAGGAGATCGTGATGTCACCTGAGATGAAATTTAGCAAGCGCGAGTGTGAAATCCTTAAGTGGACGGCGGAAGGGAAGACCTCGGCGGAGATCGCAATGATTCTGTCGATCTCAGAAAACACCGTGAATTTCCACCAGAAAAACATGCAGAAGAAGTTTAACGCACCCAATAAAACGCAGATTGCCTGCTATGCGGCGGCCACCGGATTTATATGAACGCTGCCTGCGTTTCGCGTGCCGAACGCAACACCGGCTGACAGTTCGTCTGCCAGCCGGTAACCCATCACTGACGGTAGGCTTGTTTAATTTGCTTAACCGTATTCGCAAATACGTCAGCCTGACCTTCGTTTTCCATCTGGGCGATCTGTCGCTCCATTTTTAGGATAATCCGGCCCGCGTCTGCCTGGCCCATCGCCTGTAGCATCAGGGTAACCATTGCTTTCAGGCAGGAGACTTCCTGGGAGAGTTGTTGATTATTTTCCGCAGTAGAAAAGTCAGGAGTGCTCATCTATTTTCCTCGATTTGTTACAGCGCTGCTGCGCGCCCGTGAATGTGAAGGCGGCGGAGTATAGCACAAGCGCTACAGAAAATAGCACTGGTTGTTTTTTGTGCGCCATACAAGTCCGCGTGTAAATAGGGTGTTATTACGATTTACTCTAATTTATAACGTGGAGTATATGTTTAAAAGAGGTATAAAAGGCGTTAATTATTGTTACAAAGAAAAATGGGGTCTTTACAGCGGCGAAATAATATTACCGCCGATAACCGCCTGAAAAGTGGTATTTAAAAGACCTGTTTTAAAGGCAAGCGAGACGGGGCTCTTTCCACGTTTTGTACAGCTTTATTTCCAGAATTGCGAACGAAATCGTACGCATTGCAATTAATCTTTTAGTTTTTGCCAAAATAACGCTAATATAGAGCGACTTTACTGTCAGTCGCGTTATCCCTTTTTGGAGATTTGCTTTGATCAACGTTCTTCTTGTTGATGACCACGAGCTGGTGCGCGCAGGGATACGACGCATTCTGGAAGATATTAAAGGCATAAAAGTTTCCGGCGAGGTCTGTTGCGGTGAAGATGCCGTAAAATGGTGCCGTGCCCATCCTGTGGATGTGGTGCTGATGGATATGAACATGCCCGGTATTGGTGGTCTTGAGGCGACGCGTAAAATTGCGCGATCCACAGCCGATACCAGAGTGATTATGCTGACCGTTCACACTGAAAATCCGCTGCCTGCCAAAGTAATGCAGGCGGGCGCATCAGGCTACCTCAGTAAGGGAGCCGCCCCGAAAGAGATGGTAAACGCTATTCGCGCCGTCTATGCCGGCCAACGCTATATCGCCTCAGACATTGCCCAGCAGATGGCGCTCAGCCAGATTGAGCCAGAGAAGACCGAATCTCCCTTTGCCAGTTTGTCTGAACGCGAATTGCAGATTATGCTGATGATAACCAAAGGCCAAAAGGTGAATGAGATTTCCGAGCAGTTGAATCTCAGCCCGAAGACGGTGAACAGCTATCGCTATCGGATGTTCAGTAAACTGAACATCCACGGCGACGTAGAGCTGACCCACCTGGCCATTCGTCATGGTCTGTGTAATGCGGAGACGTTAACAAGTCAGTGAGTGATGTTTTTGATTCAAAAGCCTTTCTGAGTACGGTTACCAGTAAACCCGGTGTCTATCGCATGTATGACGCCGGCGGTACTGTCATCTACGTCGGTAAAGCCAAAGATCTCAAGAAGCGCCTGTCCAGCTACTTCCGTAGCAACCTTGCCTCGCGAAAAACCGAAGCGCTGGTATCTCAGATCCAGCAGATCGACGTGACGGTGACCCATACGGAAACGGAAGCGCTGCTGCTTGAGCACAACTATATCAAGCTGTACCAGCCCCGGTACAACGTGCTGCTGCGCGACGATAAATCCTACCCGTTCATTTTTCTTAGCGGCGATACCCACCCGCGTCTGGCGACGCACCGGGGCGCTAAGCACGCGAAAGGGGAGTATTTTGGACCGTTCCCCAACGGTTACGCGGTGCGCGAGACCTTAGCGCTGCTGCAAAAGATCTTCCCTATTCGCCAGTGTGAAAACAGCGTCTACCGCAACCGCTCCCGTCCCTGCTTGCAGTATCAGATCGGCCGCTGCCTTGGGCCGTGCGTCGAGGGACTGGTCAGCGAGGAGGAGTACGCTCAGCAGGTTAACTACGTTCGCCTCTTCCTGGCGGGGAAGGACGACCAGGTCCTGAACCTGCTGATTGAACGCATGGAGAAGGCCAGCCGCGATCTAGACTTTGAAGAGGCGGCACGCATTCGCGATCAGATCCAGGCCGTACGCCGCGTCACCGAGAAGCAGTTTGTCTCTAATACCGGGGACGATCTCGACGTGATTGGCGTCTCGTTCGACGCCGGTATGGCCTGCGTGCACGTGCTCTTTATTCGTCAGGGCAAGGTGCTGGGCAGCCGGAGCTACTTCCCGAAAGTACCGGGCGGCACCGAGCTGGGTGAAGTGGTGGAGACCTTTGTTGGCCAGTTCTACCTGCAGGGCAGTCAGATGCGTACCCTGCCGGGGGAGATCCTGCTCGACTTCGACCTGAATGATAAAACCCTGCTTGCCGATTCACTCTCCGAGCTGGCGGGCCGCCGTGTCAACGTGCAGACCAAACCGCGCGGCGATCGGGCGCGCTACCTGAAGCTGGCCCGCACCAATGCCGCTACGGCGCTTAGCACTAAGCTCTCCCAGCAGTCAACGGTAAGCCAACGTCTGGTGGCCCTCGCTACGCTGCTGAAGTTACCTGCGGTGCGGCGCATGGAGTGTTTTGACATCAGCCACACCATGGGTGAGCAGACCGTGGCCTCCTGCGTGGTGTTTGACGCCAACGGGCCGCTGCGTGCCGAGTACCGCCGGTACAATATTACCGGTATTACCCCAGGCGATGACTATGCGGCCATGAACCAGGTGTTGCGCCGCCGTTACGGAAAGGATATTGAAGAGAGTAAGGTGCCGGACGTGATCTTAATCGACGGCGGTAAGGGGCAGCTGGGGCAGGCGAAGGCGGTGTTTGCCGAGCTGGATGTCTCCTGGGATAAGCACCATCCGTTACTGCTGGGCGTCGCCAAAGGCACCGACCGTAAGGCGGGGCTAGAGACGCTGTTCTTCGAACCGGAGGGGGAGGGCTTTAACCTGCCGCCAGACTCACCGGCGCTGCATGTGATCCAGCATATCCGCGACGAGTCGCACAATCACGCCATTAGCGGGCACCGTAAAAAACGCGCGAAGGTGAAAAATACCAGTACTCTGGAGACCATTGAAGGGGTCGGGCCGAAGCGCCGCCAGATGTTGTTGAAATATATGGGTGGATTGCAGGGTTTGCTCAACGCCAGCGTTGAGGACATTGCAAAAGTGCCGGGTATTTCGCAAGGGTTGGCAGAAAAGATCTTCTACTCGTTGAAACATTGAGGGCTCTGTAGCAACATAGGGCTAATTTTTACTGACAACAGACAGTTACCTGCCACTATGCGATTCAATATCCCAACGTTGCTCACGCTTTTCCGTGTCATCCTGATCCCGTTCTTTGTGTTGGCGTTCTACCTGCCGGTGGTCTGGGCTCCCTTCGCATGTGCGCTGATCTTTCTTGTCGCTGCGGTGACGGACTGGTTTGATGGCTATCTGGCCCGCCGCTGGAACCAGAGCACCCGCTTCGGGGCCTTCCTCGATCCGGTGGCCGATAAGGTCATGGTGGCCATTGCTATGGTGCTGGTGGCCGAGCACTACCACACCTGGTGGGTGACGCTGCCCGCTGCCACTATGATCGCACGTGAGATCATCATCTCTGCCCTGCGCGAGTGGATGGCGGAGCTGGGCAAGCGCAGCAGCGTAGCGGTGTCGTGGATTGGGAAAGTGAAAACCACCGCGCAGATGGCCTCGCTGGTGTGGATGCTGTGGCGACCGAACGCCTGGGTGGAGTGGGCGGGAATCGGCCTGCTGTGGGTGGCTGCGGTGCTGACGCTGTGGTCTATGTTCCAGTATTTAAACGCGGCGCGGGGCGATCTGCTGGAACAGTGATCGTTTCGGCTTAATTTTCAGCAAACGATCCCGGTTTTAAAAAATATCGTTGACTCAGTGCGTCAGGTAAGTAGAATGCATCGCATCAGACGGCAGCACAGCTTGCCAGATGAGAGTAAAATCAAGTGATTAGCATATTCACCTGATGATGCGGGAATAGCTCAGTTGGTAGAGCACGACCTTGCCAAGGTCGGGGTCGCGAGTT
>NZ_DAMACX010000084.1:0-8077 GCF_031998825.1 Pseudescherichia sp. | reverse complement strand
CCCGACCAGAATGCTCGACGCGGAGTTGGTGCTAACTTTGAGTTTCACCGTGCCATCCGGCGTATGGCGGGCCTGCGGATCCGGAATATCCGGTACCGCGTTACCCACGCCTTTCGCGTAGGCCTTCGCCGGGTTGATCATGGTGGTGGTGCGCTGCAGATCTTCCGGGGTGGTAAAGACCAGCAGGTAGATCTTTTGCTGGCCCAGCGCGGGCGTCAGCTTGATGATCCCTTCAAGACGGTCGGCGGACATCACGCCCGGCTCCTGATAGGTGAAGTAGCTGCTCGGGAACCACGCGGCGGGGGTCAGGTTTTGATCCAGCACCAGCACGTTGGGGGCAAAGATCGATTTTTGCTTATCCGCGACGCTGGTCAGGGTAATGGTTAATTCACCGATGTTGGCCGGCACGCTGTAGGCAGCCACTTTACCGGTGATACCGGGCACGTTCAGGGTCTGACCTGCCGTTGCCAGGCTGGTGGTCTGGGTTTGTGAATTGGCGACCGGCGTCCAGGCGAGCTGCTGGAGCGTCCCTGTTGGGATGGCCGGTGCGGCGGATGTATCCTGCGGGACCAGATTCACGTCAGCGAAGCTGACTGCGGGCACGCAGGCGAGTAGCCCTGCACCGAGGCAGAGCGCGAGAAGCGTTTTTTTCATTTTCATTATGGTGACCTCTGTAGAGATGACGGGACGGTAGCCAGGCAATAGCGCGCCGCGTCAGAGATGGATCTTTACTGAGTTAAGAGGGGCCGAAGCCCCTCTCTGGTATTGCGTTACATCAACTCTGTCTTACCACCAGATTTCCATCTGGGCACCGAAGGTCCACTCGTCATCATCGCCGCGGCTGAAGGTACGTGCGGAGGTATCCTGGTAAGCGTAGCCCGGAGTGAGGCCAGCCGTTCTGTCGGTGCCATTGTTAGCGAAGCCGAAGGACTCATCCCACTTGGCGTAGGTCGCGAACACGCGCAGCGCCGGACGGGACCAGATGCTGTCGCCTGCCTGCCACTGCTGGGCCAGGGTCACTTTGACCTGGTCGTTGGTGGAGTCAGTACGCTGGGATTTCACGTTGTCATAGCCAACTTCCAGCAGGGTGCTCATGATCGGTGTCCATTTGAACATCGGACGCACGCCTACGGTCCACCAGCGGGTGCCGTTGCCGTTATCCAGATCGATATCCTGGTACATACCGACATACATCATGTCCCAGCGGTCGCCCATAGAGATGGAGCCGTGGTCGATAAAGCGCAGCAGGTGACCGTCGTTGTTAAGCTGAGCGCCCTGCGGAATGCCTTTACCGTTCGAGGTCATCGAGTCGGTAGCGTACTGGACGATGAACTTGTTGAAGCCAGTGCCGATGGTCTGCACGTGCTCACCGGTGAACAGCCAGCCATCTTTACTGGCGTTTGGCTGCAGGTAGTAGTCATCCGGCAGGTTGGTGTGACCGTAGTCAACACCAAACTCCAGGGTGCCGCCTGGGTTAACTTCCAGACCGGCTAAACGCACGTCAAAGACGTCGTTCGGCACGATATTGTCATAGGTACGATCGCCAGTAATCGGATCGCGATCGGCGAAGGTTGAGGAGCCGCCGGACTCAGACGAGCGGGTACCCGCTAAAGAGAGCTTACCGAAGCCGAGATCGATGTTTTCGATACCTGCACCCGGGCCGGAGATATCCCAGTAGTAGAAGTCGATCATGTGGACGTCATGACGCTGGTAGAAGCGCTTACCTGCCCAGATGGTCGAGCCCGGCAGCGCTTCGATCAGGTTTTTACCCTGAACGTTGGCTTCACGGAAGGCCGGGCTGGTCGCTTCCCAGTCATTCTGCTGGGAGACGGAGTAGGCAACGTTAGTGTCGAAATAGAAGCTCTTATCGCCCTCTTTCCACACTTCCTGGCCCAGTTTTAACTCAGCATAGGTTTCACATTCGTTACCAAGACGGTATTTACTTTGGGCCCCGGTTGCCTGGAAACACTCTTGCGGGCCGCCGCTGCCGGTCCAGCCGATGCCGGAACGTGCGTAGCCTTTGAAATCAACAGCACCCGCCTGGGCAGCCATCACGCCAGCTGCTATGGCCACTGCCAGAGGGAGTTTGCGCAGAGTAATCATCATTCTATCTCCTGAAGCTTTGCTTGCTTTTCTTTGTAATGGGAATGCTTAAACGCCAGGCTCCTGATGCAATCTCCGACAGGCGCTGCCGTCCTCACGGAACAGATGGCAGCGCTCCGGCGGCAAGCCGATAGCGAATGTGGCACCCTCTTCTACCAACACCACGTCTCCCTGGCGGTAAACCAGGTTTTGACGGATGGCGGGGATCTGGATATGAATTTGTGTTTCGTGACCCAACTGCTCTACAACCTGTACCTGCCCCTCCAGCGTGACATCGGCGATGTCGCTGGGCAGCAGATGCTCGGGACGGATCCCAAGTGACATATTGGCGCCTACCTGGACGTTAGCGCTGTCCACCGGTAGCCACACCTGCTGGCGGTTCGGCAGCTCTACCTGTACCTGTTCAATGGCGGTAGCAGTCACCTTTACCGGCAGGAAATTCATCTTCGGCGAGCCGATAAAGCCCGCCACGAAACGGTCTGCCGGGTAGTGATAAAGCGCCAACGGCTTGCCAATCTGTGCCACACGTCCGGCATCCAGCACCACAATCTTGTCCGCCAGGGTCATCGCCTCCACCTGATCGTGGGTAACGTAGATCATCGTGCGCCCGAGACGCTTGTGCAGGCGGGAGATCTCAATCCGCATCTGCACGCGCAGCGCCGCATCAAGGTTCGAGAGCGGCTCATCGAGCAGGAAAACGCGCGGCTCCGCCACCAGCGTACGGCCAATAGCCACGCGCTGACGTTGGCCACCGGAGAGCGCTTTCGGCTTACGATCCAGCAGGTGGCCCAGCTGTAACACCTCGGCGACCTGGGTCACGCGCTGGTTAATCACCTCTTTCTTTGCGCCAGCCAGCTTGAGGCCGAACGACATATTCTCTGCCACCGAGAGATGGGGATAGAGCGCATAGGACTGGAACACCATGCCGACGCCGCGATCCGCTGGCGGGATCTCGTTCATTCGCGTGTCGCCAATCATTAAGTCACCGCTGGTGATGGTCTCCAGCCCGGCGATCATGCGCAGCAGGGTCGATTTTCCGCAGCCTGACGGTCCAACAAAGACCACGAACTCCCCCTCCTCGATGTCGAGGTTGATGTCTTTTGACACCACCACGTCGCCCCAGGCCTTCGTCACATTCCGCAGCTGCACGCTCGCCATGCCCTTCTCCCTTCCTTCGTTACAACCCTGAAACATTCAGTTGCAGTGACTATGCGTTATGAATAAGTCAGGCGAATCCTCCGCCCCCCGGTTTTTTATGGGGGAGGAGACGGGAGGATGAGCGGCCCCGCTCTGCCACCGGGGCCGCGGGCTGCGGGCAAATTTCGTGATGCCGCCTGCAAAAATTGCGGTGCTTTTGTGTGCGCCGGTACGCATAACTCTGTTTTATGTAACAAAGATCACACATCGCGGTGGCAGGGCGTAGGCCGGGGGAGGATGAGAAGCGCTTGTCAAACCAGGAGACTGATAGGCGTCAATTTATCGCTACCTAAAGGACGGGATTTATGAACATGAAAACTGGCGCTCGCATTCTTGCGCTCTCCGCGCTGACGACGATGATGTTTTCCGCCTCGGCCCTCGCCAAAATTGAAGAAGGCAAGCTGGTAATCTGGATCAACGGCGACAAAGGCTATAACGGCCTTGCGGAAGTCGGTCAGAAATTCGAGAAAGATACCGGGATTAAGGTCACCGTTGAGCATCCGGATAAGCTGGAAGAGAAATACCCGCAGGTGGCGGCGACCGGTGACGGCCCGGACATTATCCTTTGGGCGCATGACCGCTTCGGTGGCTATGCCCAGTCAGGCCTGCTGGCCGAAATTTCTCCGGACAAAGCCTTCCAGGACAAGCTCTTCCCGTTCACCTGGGACGCGGTACGCTACAACGGCAAGCTGATCGCCTATCCGATCTCCGTTGAAGCCCTGTCGCTGATCTATAACAAAGACCTGGTGCCGAATCCGCCAAAAACCTGGGAAGAGATCCCGGCCCTGGATAAAGAGCTGAAGGCGAAAGGCAAGAGCGCGCTGATGTTCAACCTGCAGGAGCCGTACTTCACCTGGCCGCTGATCGCCGCTGACGGTGGTTACGCCTTTAAGCTTGCCGACGGCAAGTATGACGTGAAGGACGTGGGCGTGGATAACGCTGGCGCCAAAGCGGGTCTGGGCTTCCTGGTTGATCTGATCAAAAACAAACAGATGAACGCGGACACCGACTACTCCATCGCCGAAGCGGCCTTTAATAAAGGCGAAACCGCGATGACCATCAACGGTCCGTGGGCGTGGTCAAACATCGACAAGAGCAAGGTGAACTACGGCGTGACGCTGCTGCCGACCTTCAAGGGCAAGCCGTCTAAACCCTTCGTTGGCGTGCTGAGCGCGGGTATCAACGCCGCCAGCCCGAACAAGGAGCTGGCGAAGGAGTTTATTGAAAACTACCTGCTGACCGACCAGGGTCTGGACGCGGTCAATAAAGATAAGCCGCTGGGTGCCGTGGCGCTGAAATCCTTCCAGGAGACCTTAGCGAAGGATCCACGCATTGCCGCCACCATGAGCAACGCCGAGAAGGGCGAAATCATGCCGAACGTTCCGCAGATGGCAGCCTTCTGGTACGCGGTGCGTACAGCGGTGATCAACGCCGCCAGCGGGCGTCAGACCGTGGATGCCGCCCTGAAAGATGCGCAGGGACGTATTACCAAGTAACAAAAATGGCGGGTGGCGCTTTGCCACCCGCCCTACAACTGACAATGTTTTCCACGGTTGTTGAGGAAGTGTCTCATGGATGTCGTTAAAAAGAGTGCCTGGTGGCAAAGCAACGCGCTGAAGTGGTCGGCGATCGCCCTGCTTGGGCTGCTGGTGGGCTATCTTGTGGTTTTGATGTACGCCCAGGGAGAGTACCTGTTTGCCATCACGACGCTGATCTTAAGCTCGGTTGGCCTCTATATTTTCGCCAATCGTAAAGCCTACGCCTGGCGCTATGTCTACCCTGGCCTCGCCGGGATGGGCCTGTTTGTTCTTTTTCCGCTGATCTGCACCATCGCTATCGCCTTCACTAACTACAGCAGCACCAACCAGCTGGCGCAGGAGCGCGTTCGCGACGTGCTGATGGACCGCGTTTATCAGGCGGGTAAGACTTTTAACTTTGGCCTCTACCCGGCAGAGAATAAATGGCAGCTGGTGCTGACCGACGGTGAGAGCGACAAGCACTACGTTTCGGAACCTTTTACGCCTGGCGGCGAGCAGACGCTGCCCCTGAAAGAGGCGGCGGCCCTGCCTGCAGGCGAACGCGCTAACCTGCGCGTCATTACCCAGCAGCGCCAGGCGCTGACGCAGCTTACCGCCGTGCTGCCGGATGAGAGCCACGTGGTGATGAGTTCTCTGCGCCAGTTCTCCGGCACACGCCCGCTCTATACCCTCGCCGACGACGGCACGCTCACCAACAACCAGAGCGGCGTTAAATACCGTCCCAATAACGATGTCGGTTTCTATCAGGCCGTTAACGCCGACGGCGGCTGGGAAAGCGAGCGCCTCAGCCCAGGCTATACCGTGACCATCGGCTGGGATAACTTTATGCGCGTCTTCACCGACGAAGGCATTCAGAAGCCGTTCCTGGCGATCTTCGTCTGGACCGTCGTCTTTTCGCTGCTGACGGTGGTGCTGACCGTGGCGGTTGGCATGGTGCTGGCGTGCCTCGTGCAGTGGGAAGCCCTGCGCGGCAAAGCTATCTACCGGGTGCTGCTGATCCTACCCTATGCCGTACCGTCCTTTATCTCGATTCTGATCTTCAAGGGGCTGTTTAACCAGAGCTTCGGCGAGATCAACATGATGTTGGGGGCGCTGTTCGGCACCAAGCCCGCCTGGTTTAGCGACCCGACGACAGCCCGCGCGATGGTGGTGATCGTTAATACCTGGCTCGGCTATCCCTACATGATGATCCTCTGCATGGGCCTGTTGAAAGCAATCCCTGACGATCTCTATGAAGCCTCGGCAATGGACGGAGCGGGACCGATGCAGAACTTCTTCCGCATCACCCTGCCGCTGCTGGTCGTGCCGTTAACGCCGCTGATGATCGCCAGCTTTGCGTTTAACTTTAATAACTTCGTGCTGATCCAGCTCCTCACCAACGGCGGCCCGGATCGCCTGGGGACAACCACCCCCGCAGGCTATACCGATCTGCTGGTGAGCTATACCTACCGCATCGCCTTTGAAGGCGGCGGCGGCCAGGATTTCGGCCTCGCAGCGGCGATTGCCACGCTGATCTTCCTGCTGGTGGGCGTGCTGGCGATTGTGAACCTGAAAGCCACGCGCATGAAATTTGATTAAGGGAGAGAGATGATGGCTATGGTACAACCCAAATCTCAAAAGCTACGTCTATTTGCGACTCACGCCGGCCTGCTGATCTTTATCGCGGCGATCATGTTCCCGCTGCTGATGGTCATCGCCATCTCGCTACGCCCCGGTAACTTCGCGACCGGTAGCCTGATCCCGGACCAGATCTCGTGGGAGCACTGGCGTCTGGCGCTGGGCTTCAGCGTTGAACATGCAGATGGGCGCGTTACTCCGCCGCCGTTCCCGGTGCTGCTGTGGCTATGGAACTCGGTAAAAATCGCTGGCATTACGGCGGTGGGTATCGTGGTGCTCTCCACCACCTGCGCCTACGCCTTTGCCCGCATGCGCTTTACCGGTAAGTCGGCGCTGCTGAAAGGGATGCTGATTTTCCAGATGTTCCCGGCGGTGCTCTCTCTGGTGGCGCTCTATGCCCTGTTCGACCGCCTCGGTCAGTACGTACCCTTTATCGGCCTGAATACGCACGGTGGGGTGATCTTCGCCTATCTGGGCGGCATCGCTCTGCATGTCTGGACCATCAAGGGCTACTTTGAAACCATCGACAATTCGCTGGAAGAAGCGGCATCGCTGGATGGGGCAACGCCGTGGCAGGCGTTCCGTCTGGTGCTGCTGCCGCTCTCGGTGCCGATTCTGGCGGTGGTGTTTATTCTGTCGTTTATCGCCGCCATTACCGAAGTGCCGGTGGCCTCGTTGCTGCTGCGCGATGTCAACAGCTACACCCTGGCGGTGGGCATGCAGCAGTATCTCAACCCGCAAAACTACCTGTGGGGCGATTTTGCCGCGGCGGCGGTGCTCTCTGCTATTCCGATTACCCTTGTCTTCCTGCTGGCCCAGCGCTGGCTGGTTAACGGCCTGACGGCAGGCGGGGTGAAAGGCTAAGTTTCATCATGTAATGCCACTGTTATCCTCAATCTTGATCTATCCGTTTGTACTTTGACTCGTGACTGTTATTGGCGCTCTTCGGAGCGCCATTTTTTTGCCCACCTCTATTCCCATGAAAAGAGTAAGCGTTTAATCTGCTCACAGCTGCGCTTTTTGAATTACTTAAAAAATCCATGATATCAGGAGGGTACATGCGCCAAAGGATCATAGTCTGTCCAATCATTAAAAATAATGGCGACTATCTACTATGTAAAATGGCCGATGACCGCGGTGTGTTTCCCGGCCAATGGGCACTATCTGGTGGAGGAATGGAGCCTGGAGAGACGATCGAAGAGGCTCTCCGCCGCGAAATCCGCGAAGAGCTTGGTGAGAAACTTCGGATAACAGAGATCGCCCCCTGGACGTTCAGAGACGACATTCGTGTGAAAACGTATCCTGATGGGCGTAAAGAGGAGATCTATATGCTCTATCTCATCTTTGACTGTATTAGCGCCAATCGCCAGGTCACGTTTAACGACGAGTTTCAGGAGATTAAATGGGTGAGTCCCAACGACATAGGGCAGCTCGATCTAAACGAAGCTACCCGCATGACATTTAAACAGAAGGGAATTCTGTAATCACCTGGACGTATTGCCCGGTGGCGCTTCGCTTACCGGGCCTACAAACCGCATCACTCCCGCCGTAGGCCGGGCAAACGCAGTGTATGACCGGATACATAGGTGACAGATCAGACCGGGAACACAGGTAACACTTTT
>NZ_DAMACX010000083.1:0-8442 GCF_031998825.1 Pseudescherichia sp. | reverse complement strand
AAGATGGTGGCGATAGCGGTTGGGCCAGGGTGCGGCGGCAGGAAGCCGTGGGTCACGGAGAGCGACGCAGCCATCGGCACACCGACGTAGAGCAGCGGCACGCGCGCTTTCGCCGCGATGGTGAACACCAGCGGCAGCAGCAGCACGAAGCCCACCTCATAGAACAGGGCAAAGCCGACGGTGAAGCCGGTTAACACTACCGCCCACTGGATGTATTTCTGACCAAATTTGGCAATCAGGGTGGTGGCGATACGCTGGGCGCCGCCGCAGTCCGCCAGCATCTTACCCAGCATAGCACCGAAGCCCATGATCAGCGCGAGGCTGCCGAGGGTACCGCCGACGCCAGCTTTAATCGAGGCGATCACTTTATCCACCGGCATTCCCTGCAACAGCCCGACGGCAAGCGCCACCAGAATCAGTGCAATGAAGCCGTTCAATTTAAAGCGGATCATTAACAGAAGTAATAGAGCAACACCGAGAGCAACGATGATGAGTGGCATGATTTACCTGGCCTTTATGATGTTATGGGTAACGCTTATCTAAAAAGTCGCTGGCTTAATAAGTAGTTTTAACTGCACGGAAGGATGATACGGGTAACATGCAGGCGAATAGAATCACTTCGGCCGGGTAAATTTAAGAAGTGCGACATGGGTCATATTATAAAGCGGGGTGAAGAGGCCCGGCAGGCGGGCCACCGGGCATAACATCAGAAGGCAGGTCGATCAGTAGTAGGAGTGTTCGCCGCGCTGGTGCTCGGTCAGATCGCGTACGCCCTTCAGTTCAGGGAACTCGTTCAGCAGCTGCTTCTCGATCCCCTCTTTCAGCGTGACGTCGACCATTGAGCAGCCGTTACAACCGCCGCCAAACTGCAGAATGGCGTAGCCTTCGTCGGTGATCTCCATCAGCGTCACGCGGCCACCGTGGCCAGCCAGCTGCGGGTTGATCTGCGACTGGAGCAGATACTCAACGCGCTCCATCAGCGGGGCATCGTCAGAGACCTTACGCATTTTGGCATTTGGCGCTTTCAGCGTCAGCTGTGAACCCAGCTGGTCGGTCACAAAGTCGATCTCCGCATCGTCCAGATACGGGGCGCTTAGCTCGTCGACATACGCGGTCAGCAGAGAAAAGGTGAACGCGGTATCAGTTGCTTCCACTGCATCCGGCGGGCAGTAAGAGACGCCGCACTCGGCATTCGGAGTGCCTGGATTGATCACAAATACGCGGATTTGTGTTCCTTCTTCCTGATTTGCCAGCAGTTTGGCAAAGTGCGCCTGGGCAGCGTCGGAAATATGGATCATAGCAATGGCCTAAATAGTTGACTGTTTTACTTGGTTATAATACGCCCATCATCGCGCCTCTACAAGGTGCGACACAGGCACCATACCTGAACAGTCGCCGCGCCGCCCTGCATCAGCAGGCGGGTGATCTCCGCAACGGTGCTGCCGGTAGTGACGACATCATCCACGATAGCGATATGGAGGCCGTGAAGAGGCAATTCAAGGCGAAAGGCATCTTTCAGATTGCTTTTTCGACGGCGAGCGTTGAGAAAGTGCTGGGTCAGGGCCGGGCGAACGCGGGTCAGGGTTTCGCTGGCGTAGCGGCAGTCCAGCCAGCGCGCCAGCGGGCGGCAGAGCAGCTCGCTCTGGTTAAAACCCCGCAGCCACTGGCGGCGCGAATAGAGCGGTACGCTGACGATGCGATCCGGTAAGGCTAGCCCTGTCGTTCGTCGAGCATCAAGGAGTGCCAGCAGCTGTAGGCGGGCCAGCGCCGCAGCCAGCTCCGGCCGGCGGGAAAATTTCAGCTGGTGGATCAGCGCGCTAAGCGGCGGCGCATAGGCGCTGACCGCCACCAGCCTCTGCCACGGGGGCGGCTTTTGCAGGCAGCGTCCGCAGGGTAGGGTCGGGCTGGCGGCGGGCAAGCCGCACTGTGGGCATACCCGGTCTGCGAGGCGAGCCGCTCGACAGCAGACGGAGCAGAGTCCTGAATGGGGCAGGGCGAGCGGCATTCGGCATAGCCAGCACAAGCCTGGCACTGTTAGCATAAAGACCCTCCTGGATAAGAGAAGAGAACAATAGCGGATGAACGACATCTGGTGGCAAACCAAAGGCGAAGGAAATTGTCATCTTGTGCTGCTGCACGGATGGGGACTGAATGCGGAGGTGTGGGATTGCATAACGGCGGATCTGGCCCCGCACTTTACGCTGCACCTGGTCGATCTGCCGGGCTATGGTCGCAGCACCGGCTTCGGCGCACTGACGCTGGCCGAGATGACGGAGATTGTGTTGGCCCATGCGCCAAAAGAGGCGATCTGGCTGGGCTGGAGCCTGGGCGGGCTGGTTGCAAGCCAGGCGGCGCTCAGCGCACCCGATCGCGTGAGCGCCCTGGTGACGGTTGCCTCCTCACCCTGCTTCAGTGCTGAAGGTGACTGGCCGGGCATCAAGCCCGAGGTGCTGTCAGGCTTCCAGCAGCAGCTGAGCGACAACTTTCAGCGCACGGTAGAGCGTTTCCTGGCCCTGCAAACGCTGGGGACGGAGACCGCCCGGGATGATGCCCGCAAGTTGAAGCACGCCGTGCTGGCGTTGCCGATGCCGTCGGTAGAGGTGCTCAACGGCGGGCTGGAGATCCTGAAAACCGCCGATCTGCGCGAAACGCTGGCAGAGCTTACGCAGCCGTTCCTGCGCCTCTATGGGCGTCTCGACGGGCTGGTGCCGCGCAAAATCGTGCCGTGGCTGGATGAGCTGTGGCCAGGGAGCGAGTCGCAGCTGTTTGCCAAAGCAGCACACGCGCCCTTTATTTCGCACCCTGAGGCGTTTTGTCAGATTTTGGTGGCATTTAAGCAGCAGCTGGCGAAACGGTTGGGGAAGACTAAAATTTAAACGTATTTAGCTACTCGGCGTTCCAACAAAAGCGTAATGGCAACCACTACCTTATGGAGTAAAAGCTATGAAACGTGCAGCAGGTATCGTCGTATCTCTGGTTATTGGCGCACTCTCGTTTGGCGTGATGGCCGTGCAAGAGGTGCAAAAAGATAAGATTAAAGAGATGAATCTGACCAAAATCGGCACCATCAGCACCTCGGATACCACAGCGCCGATGGACGCTCGGGCGGAGCTGGTCAAAAAGGCGGAGGAGCTGGGTGGCAAGTACTATGTCATCACCAGCGCGGATCAGCCGGGCAAAGATATTCGCGCCACGGCGGACGTCTATAAGTAAGCTCAGCCAGGCGGGCAGCGCGCCCGCCTTCACCGTTTAGCGCAGCATCCACGACAACCATTTGTTGGGCTCTCGCAGCAGCTGGCCGTCGTTTTGCGGGTTACCAGCAGGTTGACGTCGACCCGGCTTCTGGCGCGGCGCAGGCTTCCCAGCAGCACAATGTTAAACAGTACCACTGCCAGAATGCAGACAAGGCTGTAGTGCGGGTGGGCGCTAAAGCTGGCGGTCTGGTAAAAAAGCGTCGCCAGCGAGTAGGCGATATTCAGCCCCCAAAGAATAGAGAAGCCCATCCAGCCGCGGCTGGCTTCACGGGCGATCGCTCCCATCACCGAGATGCAGGGGATATAGAGCAGAACAAAGATTAGGTAGCTATACGCGGCGGCGGCGCTGCCAAATTTATTGCCCATCACTCCCATCGTACCGGTCGCCATCTCACCGTCGCCTTTGCTGGCCTCAATGGGGTTAGCCAGCACGCTCAGGCTGAAGGTATCGGCCAGGCTCTGACCGGTCTCCTGCAATGCGCTAACAAGCTCGTCCGTCAGGCTGAAGGTGGCGGGATCAAACGTCTCCTGCTCAATATTCTCAGCGGTATAGAGGGTGTTCAGCGTGCCGACCACCACCTCTTTCGCCATTGCGCCGGTGAAGAGACCGACGGTGGCCTGCCAGTTATCCTCGTGGACGCCAATCGGCTTGAGCAGCGGGGTAAAGACCCGGCTGACGGCCGCCAGCGCCGAGTCGTTGATGGTGGTTGCTGCCGTCCCGCTGAGCGTGAAGCTGTTCAGGGCGCTCAGGAAGATGCTGACCACCACAATCACCTTCCCGGCGCGCAGCACAAAGCCCTTCAGCCGCTGCCAGGTCTGGATCGCCAGGCTCTTGAGATGGGGAACATGGTAGACCGGTAGCTCCATCACAAAGGGCGACGCTTCGCCGCGCATGATGGTGTGCTTGAGCATCAGCCCGGTAAGGATCGCCATCACGATGCCGAGCAGATAGAGAGAGAAGACCGCCAGCGCCCCCTCCTTACCAAAAAAGGCGGAGGCAAACACGGCGAAGATGGCCAGCCGCGCCCCGCAGGACATAAACGGTGCCATCATGATGGTCATCAGGCGTTCCCGCGGTGCGTCAAGGGTCCGCGCCCCCATCACCGACGGCACGTTGCAGCCGAAGCCGACAATCAGCGGCACGAAGGATTTTCCCGGCAGGCCAAGGGACTGCATCAGGCGGTCCATCACAAAGGCCGCCCGCGCCATGTAGCCAGAGTCCTCAAGGAAGGAGAGGAACAGGTACATCATGCCGATCTGCGGCACCAGCGGCAGCACGGTGTTGATCCCGCCTCCGAGGCCCTGGGCGAGAAAGATAGTCAGCCACTGCGGGAAGTGCAGGGTATAGCCCAGCCACTGCGTACCATGGATAAAGATGGCCACCGAACCGGCGTCAAAAATGGGCGACAGCGCGCCGCCTATGTTGATGGCGAGCACGAACATGACGTACATCACCAGCAGAAAGATGGGCAGACCCAGCACCCGGTTGATGATGATCCGATCCATCGCGGCGGTAAAGCGGCTCGGTTCGGCGGTGAGGGTGTTGCTGACCGTGTCGCAAACGGCGGCGATAGTCTGGTAACGGGCATCGGCAATGTGCAGGGCCGGATCGTCCATCTCCTTGCCGAGGCGCGTCAGTGACGCTTCTAGCCTGTTCGCGGCTTCACCGGCATAGGCGCGGCTGTAGATATCGCCCTCCAGCATCTGCAAACCCAGCCAGCGGCGCTGCTGAAGCGGCATATCCGCTGCCATCGCCTGCGCCAGCGTCTCGGCTTCACGCATCAGGGGTTGGGCGTAGTGAACCCGCTCAATATCGCTGTTGCGCTGATGGCGATCGATGGCCATCTTCAGCGCCTCGATGCCGCGTCCGCGGGTTGAGATCAGCGGCACTACCGGGCAGCCAAGGCGGGCGGCGAGGGCGTCGATATCGATGCGGATCTGCTGCTTCTCGGCAATGTCCAGCATGTTCAGCGCGACGATGCAGGGGATGCCCAGCTCCAACAGCTGCAGCGTCAGGTAGAGGTTGCGCTCCAGGTTCGAGGCGTCGACGACGTTGATCAGCATATCGGCGTCGCCGCTGAGGATATAGTGGCAGGCGATCTGCTCATCGAGAGAGGTTTGCGACGAGATGGTGGTCAGCGAGTAGGTGCCGGGCAGATCGACCAGCGTCACCTGCGCGTCGATGGTGGTAAAGGATCCCTCTTTGCGCTCGACGGTGACGCCCGCCCAGTTGCCCACGCGCTGGCGCGCGCCCGTTAGCTGATTAAAAAGGGTCGTCTTGCCGGAATTAGGATTACCAATAAGGCCAAGGGTTAATTTTTTCATCATAGCAGACTCATTGCGTGGAGCGCCGTTAACGCGGCAGGGCTTCCACCTCTAATAACGCGAGATCTTTTTTGCGTAATACCAGGCTAACGCGCCGGGTTTCAATATGAATAGGATCGCCCAGGGGGGCGACGCGCACCACGTTAAATGATGACCCGGGGAGCATGCCCAGAGAGAGCAGTTTTTGCCGGTAGGCCGGGCTAATTTCACGGGAAAACCCCACGATTTTCCACGCGCTGGCTGGCGAGAAGGACATAGGACCTACGAGATCAATGGTTAAATAATCAACAGAACAATGGTAATGATAATAGTTTTTATCATCAATCATTAAAATGTGTGGGAATGTTGAATTGGGTAAGAATAACTATTAGGTTTGATTTAGCGCAATATTTGCCCTTGCTCTTTTAACAGCGGGAATTAATTAATATACGTTGTAGCAACATATAAAATTATATTTATTCACTTTGCAAATTGCGTAGGCCGAATAAGTGGTAGGCCGGGCAAACGCAGTGCCGCCCGGCATTACAGCGTCAGTATGGTAATGCCCGGTGGCGCTACGCTTACCGGGCCTACATGGTGGGCAGGAAAAGCGTTACCGCTTTTTACCCATCGCCGCCGCCAGCGCATCCATCATCGCGCTGTTGCCAGCTGGTTGAGCCTCACGACCACGTGGCTTCGCCTGACGGGCAGCGGGTTCACGCTGCGCGCTGTTGCTGCCGCCGCGACGGGCGTTGCCTTCGCCCGGCTGCTCGTCCAGACGCATGGTCAGGGCGATACGCTTGCGGGGCAGGTCAACTTCCAGCACCTTCACTTTGACAATGTCGCCCGCCTTCACCACCGTGTGGGGATCCTCAACGAACTTATTGGCAAGGGAAGAGATGTGGACCAGGCCGTCCTGATGCACGCCGATATCAACAAACGCGCCGAAGTTGGTCACGTTGGTCACCGCGCCTTCGAGGATCATCCCCGGCAGCAGATCGTTCATGGTCTCCACGCCATCGGCAAAGGTGGCGGTTTTGAACTCGGGACGCGGGTCGCGGCCGGGTTTCTCCAGCTCTTTGATGATGTCGGTCACCGTCGGCACGCCAAAGCGCTCGTCGGTAAAGTCGGATGCCTTCAGGCCGCGTAGATTGCTGCTATTGCCCATCAGGTCGCGCAGGGAGTGCTCGGTCGCGGCCAGGATGCGCTCCACCACCGGGTAGGCTTCCGGGTGAACGGTGGAGGCGTCCAGTGGGTTATCGCCGTGGTTGATACGCAGGAAGCCTGCGCACTGTTCAAAGGCTTTTGGCCCAAGGCGGCTCACCTTCAGCAGCTGCTGGCGGTTGTGGAACTGGCCGTTCTCGTCGCGCCACGCCACGATGTTCTGCGCCATCATCCGCGTCAGGCCCGCCACGCGGGTCAGCAGCGGCACGGAGGCGGTGTTGAGATCGACGCCAACGGCGTTCACGCAGTCTTCTACCACTGCATCCAGCTTACGGGCCAGCTGGGTCTGGCTGACATCATGCTGATACTGGCCGACACCGATGGATTTCGGATCGATCTTCACCAGCTCCGCCAGCGGATCCTGTAAGCGACGGGCGATGGATACCGCGCCACGCAGCGAAACGTCGAGACCGGGGAACTCCTGCGCCGCCAGCTCGGAGGCGGAGTAGACCGACGCTCCGGCTTCGCTGACGATCACCTTCTGCCCCTTCACCTGCGGGAACTGCTTCTGCACGTCGAGGTAGAAACGCTCGGTTTCGCGGGAAGCGGTACCGTTGCCGATTGCTACCAGCTCTACGTTATGCTTTTCGCACAGCGCCGCCACGATGGAGGCCGCTTTCGCCGCCTGGCCAGTGTGGGGATAGATGGTATCGGTCGCCACCAGCTTGCCGGTGCCGTCAACAACGGCCACCTTCACGCCGGTACGCAGGCCGGGATCGAGACCCATTGTGGCGCGCAGCCCGGCAGGAGCGGCCATCAGCAGGTCGTGCAGGTTGCGGGCAAATACGTTGATGGCTTCATCTTCGGCGCGCTCGCGCACCGTGCCCATCAGCTCGGTCTCCAGATGCATCAGCACCTTGATGCGCCAGGTCCAGCTCACCACGCCTTTGCGCCAGCTGTCCGCCGGGGCGTTGTTCAGGCGCAGGCCAAGATGATCGCGAATAATCTGCTCGCCGTGGCTCTCTTTCGGCGGCTCGTCAAACTGCGGATCGGCATTCAGCGCCAGCTGGAGCACGCCTTCGTTGCGGCCGCGGAACATCGCCAGCGCACGGTGGGACGGCACGTTGGCGATCGGCTCGTGGTGATCGAAGTAGTCGCGGAACTTCGCGCCCTCTTCCTCTTTGCCTGCGACCACGCTTGCCGTCAGGTGAGCATTTTTCCACAGGTAGTCGCGGACCTTCGCCAGCAGGGCGGCATCCTCAGCAAAACGCTCCATCAGGATGTAGCGTGCCCCGTCCAGCGCGGCTTTGCTGTCGGCCACGCCTTTATCGGCGTCAATGAACTTCTCCGCTTCGGTTTGCGGATCGTGGGACGGCGTGTTCCACAGCAGATCTGCCAGCGGCTCGAGGCCGGCTTCGATGGCGATCTGCCCGCGGGTGCGGCGTTTTTGTTTGTACGGCAGATAGAGGTCTTCGAGTTCGGTTTTATTCAGGGTGCCGTTGATGGCTTTTGCCAGCTCGTCGGTCAGCTTGCCCTGGTCGCCGATGGATTTCAGAATCGCCTGGCGACGCTCCTCCAGCTCCCGCAGGTAGCCCAGCCGGGTCTCCAGGTTGCGCAGCTGCGTATCATCCAGCCCGCCGGTGACTTCCTTACGATAACGTGCAATAAACGGCACGGTGTTCCCTTCATCAAGCAGGCGAACGGCAGCTTCTACCTGTTC
>NZ_DAMACX010000082.1:0-9161 GCF_031998825.1 Pseudescherichia sp. | reverse complement strand
CCCTCTTCCGGGTGGATATCCACCGGCATACCGCGCCCGTCGTCGATGACTTCCAGCGACTGATCGGCATGGAGGATCACCTCCACGCGTTTGGCGTGTCCGGCCAGCGCTTCGTCCACGCTGTTATCAATAACTTCCTGACCAAGATGGTTAGGACGAGTAGTGTCGGTATACATCCCCGGGCGGCGGCGGACCGGCTCAAGCCCGGTTAATACCTCAATGGCATCAGCGTTATAGGATTGCGTCATGGTGTATTCGTAGATAGTGACAGCATCGTCCCCTGCGAGGCTCAGTGCAGCCCGAGGAAATCGATAATCTGTGAAAAGTGATCGTCAAAGCCCACAAAGGCATGGTTTCCGCCCTCTTCAACCGTCTGGCGGCACGAGGCGTAGTAGGCAACGGCCTGGCGGTAATCCAGCACTTCATCACCCGTTTGCTGAAGCAGCCAGATTAAATCTGCCGCCTCCAGCGGATCGATCTGCATGGTTTTGAGATCGTAAATATGGCGTGACTCTAGCACATATTGCTGTCCGGTGTAGGGGTTCTCGTTGCGGCCAAGATAATCGGCCAGCAGCTCAAACGGACGCACCGCCGGATTCACCACCACCGCAGGCAGCATAAAGCACTGGGAGAGCCAGGTGGCATAGTAGCCGCCAAGCGAAGAGCCAACCAGCCCAAGCGGCTCACCGCCGTGCCCCAGCACCAGCGACTCCAACAGTTCGGCGGCATCCGCCGGATAGGGCGGCAGCTGCGGCACGACCATCTCAACGTGTGGATGGTGCTCCGCCAGCCACTGCTGTAGTGCCACGGCCTTTGCCGAACGCGGCGAGCTGTTGAACCCGTGTAGATAGAGAAGCGTCGCCATCAGTAGCCTTCTGATGCGGTATCAGGGCTAAAGCGGCTGCTCTGCAGGCGGCTGACTTCGGTATGCAGCGTGCCGTCGGCGTTGAGCTCCAGCCAGCGCCAGCCTGGGGCGATGGTATCCAGGGTAAAGTTAGCGCAGTGTGGCTTAAACTGGACGCAGGTTGAGGGCGTCGCCAGCAGGCGGCGGCCGTTCCAGTCGAGATCCTGCTCCTGATGAATGTGGCCGCACAGCAGGTGCTTAACCCGAGGATAGCGCACCAGCACGTTGTCCAGCTCCTGGGAGTTACGCAGGCTGTGCTGATCCAGCCAGCTGCACCCCGCCGGCAGTGGGTGGTGATGCAGCAGCAGCAGCGTGTAGCGCTCCGGCGACTCCGCCAGCTTTTTCTCCAGCCACTCCAGCTGAAACTCACTCAGTTCACCGTGCGGTACGCCAAATACCTGGCTGTCGAGCAGCAGTATCTGCCAGCTGTCACCGGCGAAAACCCGCTTGGCACCCGAAATCCCGGCCTCCTGCAATGCGCTGTACATTGCGGGCTGAAAGTCATGGTTGCCGGGCAGCCAGACGCAGGGCACATCAAAGCTGGCGATACCCTCAGCGAAGTGCTGATAGGCCGCAGCGGAGTGATCCTGTGCCAGATCGCCGGTGGCGACGATCAAATCGCAGTGACGCCGTTCGGCCCGGATGGCTTCCAGTACCGCCTGATAGCTCTCCCAGGTATTGACCCCTAACAGCGTTTCATGCTTTTCGGCAAACAGGTGAGTATCGGTTATTTGTAAGATCCTGATACTGGACTCACCCGCCAGATTCAGGTTTAACAGGCTTTCCAAATGGTGTCCTTAGGTAGGTTTCACGATGCTAACAAACCGGAATCGCCATTGCTCCATGTGCTAAACAGTACCTAAGCCAGTCGGCCAGAAACTGATTAATTTGATGCTTTTCGTCGCGTTGGTGCAACTTTTTATTCGGGTAATCATACCGCGCTTTGAAGCGAAAGATCTGCTGGCTTGAACACACTTCAGCGACCATAGCATCGTGATAGAGGCGTACCGTTAACGACGGCATGCTCCAGTAGCTGATCGCCGGTGCAGTCTGCACAATTTCCACCAGCGTAGTGTAGCGGGTTGATTCTGTAATCGTTAACCGGTATTGCGCATTGGCCACCTGATAGCTCACTGTTTCGCCGGGTGCATCATTGCGTGGCAGCAGGCGGCGTAGCTGGGCGAAGTTGGTCTCGCACAGGCGCATCATTTCAGGAAAGTCAGGTGTGTAACGCTTCATTTTTTCCACTCAGTTCTCAACTTTTCGTAGTGCAGCTGCAGCCATTGCAGGGCGATGACCGACGCGGCGTTGTCTATTTTCCCCTCTTCTACCCACTGGTAAGCCTGCTCCCGGCTCACCACATGAACACGAATATCTTCGTTTTCGTCCACCAGGCCATGTATACCTTTGGCCTGCGTGGCATCCACTTCGCCAACCATTAACGATAAGCGCTCGCTGGTGCCGCCGGGGCTGGCCAGATAGCTCATAAACGCTTTTACCTGGCCCACCTGTAGGCCAGCCTCTTCGACGGCTTCGCGACGAGCAACGTCTTCAACGCTCTCGCCCTCTTCGATCATGCCAGCAACCAGCTCCAGCAGCCAGGGGGTTTCACTGGTGTCATACGCCGGAATACGGATCTGCTCAATCAGCACCACCTCGTCGCGCACCGGGTCATAGGGTAGCAAGACGGCGGCATGGCCGCGCTCAAAAATTTCCCGGGTCACTTCCCCGCTCATCTCACCATTAAAAAGCCGATGACGGAAGCGCCAGCGCTCCAGCGAAAAAAAACCGTTATAGAGTGTTTCGCGTGCAATAATTTCTACATCATTTTTAGTGAAAGTCACTGCTGATGGCTCGGGTTTCTTCATGGTTTCATCCTGCTGGCAAATAATGACGAAATTATGGATTTCCAGTCTGTAAGACTGCCGTTTCCCATGCTATATGGTAGATTGGTGCAAATTAACGCCGGATGGCACTTAACGCCAACCTTTTGCAGCGACACTTTCTGCTAGAATCGGCCTTATTTTTTTAATTTCATTAGCGCTAACAAAGCTTCGTAACAAGGAATGCAAATGAAGAAATTGCTCCCCATGCTTATCGGCCTGAGCCTGGCCGCTTTCAGTACGATGAGTCAGGCAGAGAACCTGCTGCAGGTTTATCAGCAAGCGCGTTTAAGCAACCCTGAACTGCGCAGATCTGCCGCGGATCGCGATGCCGCATTTGAGAAAATCAACGAAGCGCGCAGCCCCTTACTGCCCCAGCTCGGTTTGGGCGCAGACTACAGCTACTCCAACGGTTTCCGCGACCAGAATGGTCTCAATAGCAATGCTACCAGCGCCTCTTTACAGCTGACGCAGACCCTGTTTGATATGTCGAAATGGCGTGCCCTGACCCTGCAAGAGAAATCGGCAGGCATTCAGGACGTCACGTTCCAGACCGACCAGCAGACGCTGATCCTCAACACCGCTACCGCTTATTTTAACGTATTAAGCGCCATTGATGCGCTCTCTTATACCGAAGCACAGAAACAGGCTATCTACCGCCAGCTGGATCAAACTACTCAGCGCTTCAACGTGGGCCTGGTTGCCATTACCGACGTGCAGAACGCCCGCTCCCAGTACGATACCGTGCTGGCGGACGAAGTGACCGCCCGTAACAACCTGGACAACACCGTTGAGCAGCTGCGTCAGGTAACCGGTAACTACTATCCGGAGCTGGCGTCCCTGAACGTCGACCGCTTCCAGACCGACAAGCCGCAGCCGGTTAATGCCCTGCTGAAAGAGGCCGAAAGCCGTAACCTCTCCCTGTTACAGGCACGCCTCTCGCAGGATCTGGCCCGTGAGCAGATCCGCCTGGCGCAGGATGGCCATCTGCCGACTCTGGATTTAACCGCCTCTTCCAGCGTCTCTGACACCTCCTACAGCGGCTCCCGCACCAGCGGTGCCCAGGGCGCGGCCTATGATGACAGCAACATCGGCCAGAACAAGGTCGGCCTGAGCTTCTCCCTGCCGCTCTATCAGGGTGGCCTGGTGAACTCCCAGGTGAAACAGGCGCAGTACAGCTTTGTTGGCGCAAGCGAGCAGCTGGAAACCGCGCACCGCAGCGTGGTACAGACCGTACGTTCATCCTACAACAACGTTAACGCTTCTATCAGCAGCATTAACGCTTACAAGCAGTCTGTGGTCTCGGCGCAAAGCTCGCTGGACGCAACCGAAGCGGGCTACTCGGTGGGTACTCGTACCATCGTTGACGTGCTGGATGCGACCACCACGCTCTACAACGCCAAGCAGCAGCTCTCCAGCGCACGCTATAACTACCTGATTAACCAGCTGAACATTAAATCTGCTCTCGGTACGCTGAATGAGCAGGATCTGATGGCCCTGAACGGCGCGCTGGGTAAACCGATCTCCACCACGCCAGAAGCGGTTGCCCCATCGACCCCGGAGCAGGATGCCCGCGTGCAGAACAGCGCCCCGGACAGCAACGGTAATAACGGCAACGGCAACGGCCTGCTTAACGCTGCCCTGCCACGCTAACCGCAGCGTAAAATAGCTGAGAAAACGAGATGGGGGCATCTGCCCCCGTTTCAACGTAAGACAACGTAAAGATCCCTGCTCCAGGCCCGCATTCCGCCCTCTCCCGCTTCAATTTCGACCACTCATCCTCTATCCTGAGCAGTAGCTACCTCGCTTTAACTCTGGGTATTAAAAGAGACATATGAAACGGACAAAAACGATTAATCATGCGACGTTCCGCAAAAGCTGGGGCGCTCGCCACCTGACTCCCGTCGCCTTCGCCCTTACCGCCGCGTTTATGTTGGCAGGCTGCGAACAGAGCGATGAGACGGTATCGATGTACCAAAACGCCGACGACTGCTCGGCTGCCAATCCGGGCAAAAGCGCCGAGTGTACCACCGCGTACAACAACGCCCTGAAAGAAGCCGAACGCACCGCGCCGAAATATAAAACCCGTGAAGACTGCGTCGCCGAGTTTGGTGAAGGCCAGTGCCAGCAGGCTCCTGCCCAGGCTGGCGTTGCGCCAGAAAACCAGGCTCAGGCCCAGCAGAGCAGCGGCAGCTTCTGGATGCCGCTGATGGCGGGCTACATGATGGGACGCCTGATGGGAGGCGGTGCAGGCTTCGCCCAGCAGCCGCTGTTTAGCTCGCGTAACCCGGCCAGCCCGGCCTACGGCCAGTACACTGATGCTTCCGGTAAAGGCTACGGCGCAGCCCAGCCGGGCCGTACCGCAACCGTTCCTAAAACGGCGCTGGCGCCGAAACCGGCTACCACCTCCACGGTGACGCGCGGCGGCTTTGGTGAGTCGGTTGCCAAACAGTCCACCATGCAGCGTAGCGCCGTAGGTACCTCCTCTTCGCGCTCAATGGGTGGCTAAGCCTCATGGAAAGAGTCACCATTGCCGAGCGCCCGGACTGGCGCGAAAAGGCGACCGAGTACGGCTTTAATTTTCACACCATGTACGGCGAGCCGTACTGGTGTGAAGAGGCCTACTATAAGTTCAGCCTTGCGCAGATTGAGAAGCTGGAAGAGGTCACCGCCGAGCTGCACCAGATGTGCCTGAAGGTGGTAGAGAAGGTCGTCGCCAGCGATGAGCTGATGACCAAATTCCGCATTCCAAAACACACCTGGAGCTTTGTGCGCCAGGCGTGGCAAACGCAGCAGCCGTCTCTCTACTCGCGTCTCGATCTGGCGTGGGATGGCGTGGGTGAACCCAAGCTGCTGGAGAACAACGCCGATACCCCCACCTCGCTGTACGAAGCCGCGTTCTTCCAGTGGATCTGGTTGGAAGACCAGCAGAACGCGGGCAAGCTGCCGCCGGAGAGCGATCAGTTTAACAGCCTGCAGGAGAAGCTGATCGAGCGCTTCGGCGAGCTGCGCGAGCAGCACGGCTTCAACCTGCTGCATCTCGCCTGCTGTCGCGATACCGTTGAAGACCGCGGTACGGTGCAGTATCTGCAGGACTGTGCCGCCGAAGCGGGCGTTGCCACTGAGTTTCTCTACATCGAAGACATTGGGCTGGGCGAAAAGGGCCAGTTTACCGATCTCCAGGATCAGGTGATCAGCAACCTGTTTAAGCTCTACCCGTGGGAGCATATGCTGCGGGAGGTTTTCTCCACCAAACTGGAAGATGCTGGCGTGCGCTGGTTGGAGCCGGCCTGGAAGAGCATTATCTCAAACAAAGCGCTGCTGCCGATGCTGTGGGAGATGTTCCCGGATCACCCTAACCTGCTGCCCGCCTACTTTGCCGAAGACGATCATCCGCCGCTGGAGAAGTACGTCGTTAAACCGATCTTCTCTCGCGAGGGGGCCAACGTCTCCATCGTGGAAAACGGCCAGACTATCGAGAAGGTAGAGGGTCCCTACGGTGAAGAGGGCATGATTGTCCAGCAGTTCCACCAACTGCCAAAATTTGGCGACAGCTATGTGCTGATCGGCAGCTGGCTGATCAACGATCAACCTGCCGGGATCGGCATCCGCGAGGATCGGGCGTTGATCACCCAGGATCTCTCCCGCTTCTATCCGCATATTTTTGTCGAGTAGCCATAATACGTAGGCCCGGTAAGCGCAGTGCCACCGGGCGTTTTGGTTTTTAACCCACCTGCACCGACAGCATGCTGATGCTGCCCATCTCCATCCCCTCTACCGGAATCGTCACCGGCTCTGCGCCATCCCACGCGCCGAGCACGTAGAGCAGCGGCAGGAAGTGTTCCGGCGTTGGGTTCGACAGCGAGCCACCTTCGTGTTGCAGATAGTTCACCAGCGGATGCTGCTCCGCCGTTCCCTGCCAGGTGAGGTTCGCTTTTACGTAATCATTGAACGATTCCGCCCACGCATAGGGCGTGCTCTCCCCGTGCCAGCGCGCGGTGCGCAGGTTATGCACCACGTTGCCGCTCGCCACCAGCATAATGCCCTCATCGCGCAGCGTCGCCAGCTTGCGGCCCATCTCCAGGTGCCAGGCGGCGGGCTTAGTGCTATCTATGCTCAGCTGCACCATCGGCACGTCGGCATCCGGATACATCTTGATCAGTACGCCCCAGGAGCCGTGGTCAAAGCCCCACGCCTCTTTGTCCAGCGCGACCGGGATAGGAGCCAGCAGATCCACCAGCCGCTGTGCCAGTTCGGGAGAGCCGGGAGCCGGATAGTGCGTGTCATACAGCGCCTGCGGGAAGCCACCAAAGTCATGAATGGTTTTTGGCGTCTCCATCGCCGTCACGCCGGTGCCGCGGGTAAACCAGTGGGCGGAGATGACCACAATCGCCTTTGGGCGCGGCAGCGTCTGTCCCAGCTCGCTCCAGGCGCGGGTATAGATATTATCTTCCAGCACATTCATCGGGCTGCCGTGGCCCAAAAACAGCGCTGGCATACGAGACGCAGACATGATGATATCCTCAGAAAAAGTGTCATTTTGATAAAACCAGAGTACGCTTTTTCCGGGGGGGATGAACTCAGATAAGCGTGATGAAGATCATCAGATAATTTGAATGTAAGAAATGCGTAAATAGCGTCTTACCCTCTCGCTTTGCGGGGCAATAATCAATAATATTAATGAGAATCATTATCAAAAGGAGTTCTTAATGTCAGTCCCGTTGATTCTGACCTTATTAGCCGGTGCGGCCACCTTTATTGGCGCTATTCTCGGCGTGCTTGGCCAGAAGCCTTCTAACCGCGTACTGGCTTTTTCGCTGGGATTTGCCGCCGGGATCATGCTGCTGATCTCGCTGATGGAGATGCTCCCCGCCGCGCTGGGCACCGAAGGGATGTCCCCGGTGCTGGGCTACGGCATGTTTATCGTCGGCCTGCTGGGCTACTACGGCCTCGATCGCCTGCTGCCGCACGCCCATGCCCAGGATCTTATGCGTGCCAGCACGAAAACGATGCCGCGCAATATCAAGCGTACGGCGATCCTACTAACCCTTGGCATTAGCCTGCACAACTTCCCTGAAGGCGTGGCTACCTACGTGACGGCCAGCAGCAACCTTGAGCTGGGGCTGGGCATCGCTCTGGCGGTGGCTCTGCACAACATTCCCGAGGGGCTGGCGGTGGCAGCGCCGGTCTATGCCGCCACGGGTTCAAAGCGCAAGGCGGTGATGTGGGCGGGCATCTCAGGGCTGGCGGAAATTCTTGGCGGCGTGCTGGCGTGGCTGATCCTCGGTAGTCTGGTCTCGCCGGTGGTGATGGCGGCGATCATGGCGGCGGTAGCCGGGATCATGGTGGCGCTGTCGGTGGATGAGCTGATGCCGTTGGCGAAAGAGATCGATCCCAACAACAACCCGAGCTATGGCGTACTGTGCGGCATGTCGGTGATGGGACTCAGCCTGGTGCTGTTGCAAAGCATCGGCTTTGCTGGCTAATCAGACAAAACACCAGAAACAGCAAAGCCGGGCGTACCCGGCTTTGCTTTATATTTCGTCAGCGCTTAGCTGGCTTTACGATCGTGCTCGCGGCGGTAGGCCACCAGGTCTTCGATGGTCACAACGGCCATCTCATGGGCTTTAGCGAATTCGATGCACTCCGGCGCGCGCGCCATGGAGCCATCATCGTTGGTCAGCTCGCAGAGTACGCCCGCTGGCTTGAAGCCTGCCAGAGTCACGAGGTCAATTGTCGCTTCGGTGTGGCCGCCACGGGTCAGCACCCCACCCGGCTGCGCACGCAGCGGGAAGACGTGGCCAGGACGGTTCAGATCGGACGGTTTGGCCTCGTCGGCAATGGCGGCGCGGATGGTAGTCACGCGGTCAGCGGCAGAGACGCCGGTGGAAACACCGGTAGCGGCTTCGATGGTCACGGTAAAGCCGGTGCCGTAGGCGCTGGTGTTGTTCTCTACCATCATCGGCAGGTCGAGCTGTTTACGGCGATCTTCGGTCAGGCAGAGGCAGACAATACCGCTGCCGTGGCGAATGGTCAGCGCCATCTGCTCAACGGTCATGGTCTCTGCGGCGAAGATCATATCGCCTTCATTTTCACGGTCTTCATCGTCAAGCACCATTACTCCGCGCCCGTTGCGCAGTGCGTCTAAAGCGTGTTCCACACGTTCGAATGGCGTGCCAAAAGAGGAAAGTAGCGTCTGATTCATGGTAATAAAAAACCTCATTAAAATTATGGTTACCAGAATCAGGGCAGTCTTAGGAGTACCGCAAGCGGCAAAAAAATAACGTGAGCAGGCGTAAACCCGGCTGGATCGTTACTCTCTCCCATCCGGACTTTAACCGTCGGCCCCGGAATTACACCGGATCTGCTGACCT
>NZ_DAMACX010000081.1:0-9334 GCF_031998825.1 Pseudescherichia sp. | reverse complement strand
GATTTTTGCGCCTTGTCGCTGCTGCGTGTGGTTGGTAAAGTAAGCGGATTTTGTTTTCCGCCCCAGCTTTCAGGATTATCCCTTAGTATGTTGAAAAAATTTCGTGGCATGTTTTCCAATGACTTGTCCATTGACCTGGGTACTGCGAATACCCTGATTTATGTAAAAGGACAAGGCATCGTATTGAATGAGCCTTCCGTGGTGGCTATTCGTCAGGATCGTGCCGGTTCTCCGAAAAGCGTCGCTGCTGTAGGCCATGAAGCTAAGCAGATGCTGGGCCGTACCCCTGGCAATATCGCGGCTATCCGCCCGATGAAAGACGGCGTGATCGCTGACTTCTTCGTCACGGAAAAGATGCTGCAGCACTTCATCAAGCAGGTGCATAGCAACAGCTTCATGCGTCCAAGCCCGCGCGTGCTGGTCTGTGTGCCGGTGGGTGCGACCCAGGTTGAACGCCGCGCCATCCGTGAATCCGCGCAGGGCGCTGGTGCCCGCGAAGTCTTCCTGATTGAAGAGCCGATGGCGGCCGCAATCGGTGCTGGCCTGCCGGTATCCGAAGCGACCGGCTCCATGGTGGTGGATATCGGTGGTGGTACGACCGAAGTGGCAGTGATCTCCCTGAACGGCGTGGTCTACTCCTCCTCCGTGCGTATCGGCGGCGACCGTTTCGACGAGGCCATCATCAATTATGTGCGTCGTAACTACGGCTCCCTGATCGGTGAAGCGACCGCTGAGCGTATCAAACACGAAATCGGCTCTGCCTATCCGGGCGATGAAGTGCGCGAAATCGAAGTCCGTGGCCGTAACCTGGCCGAGGGCGTGCCGCGCGGCTTTACCCTGAACTCTAACGAAATCCTTGAAGCGCTGCAGGAGCCGCTGACCGGCATCGTGAGCGCGGTGATGGTGGCCCTGGAACAGTGCCCGCCGGAGCTGGCGTCCGATATCTCCGAGCGCGGTATGGTCCTGACCGGTGGTGGCGCGCTGCTGCGTAACCTTGACCGTCTGCTGATGGAAGAGACAGGCATTCCTGTCGTAGTTGCAGAAGATCCACTGACCTGCGTAGCCCGTGGCGGCGGCAAGGCGTTGGAAATGATCGACATGCACGGCGGCGACTTGTTCAGCGAAGAGTAGTCCGCATTGGATCGGGGGGAACGCAGATGTTGTCCCCGATCTATCCGGCCTGAGAAGACGCATAGCCTATGAAGCCCATTTTTAGCCGTGGCCCGTCGCTACAGATTCGCCTGATCCTGGCGGTGCTGGTTGCGCTTGGTGTCATTATCGCCGACAGCCGCCTCGGTACGTTCAGCCAGATCAGAACGTACATGGATACCGCCGTCAGTCCTTTCTACTTTGTCTCAAATGGTCCCCGTGAACTGCTCGACAGCGTGTCGCAAACTCTGGCCTCGCGCGATCAGCTTGAGCTGGAAAACCGGGCGCTGCGCCAGGAGCTGCTGCTGAAAAACAGCGAGCTGCTGATGCTGGGACAGTACAAACAGGAGAACGCGCGCCTGCGCGAGCTGCTGGGCTCACCCCTGCGTCAGGATGAGCAAAAAATGGTTACCCAGGTCATCTCAACGGTCAACGATCCCTACAGCGATCAGGTGGTGATCGACAAGGGCAGCGTAAACGGCGTCTATGAAGGCCAGCCGGTGATCAGCGATAAAGGCGTCGTTGGCCAAGTGGTGGCGGTAGCCAAGCTCACCAGCCGCGTGCTGCTGATCTGCGACGCGACCCATGCGCTGCCGATCCAGGTGCTGCGTAACGATATCCGCGTGATTGCGGCCGGTAACGGCTGTACTGACGATCTCCAGCTTGAGCATCTGCCTGCGAATACCGATATTCGCGTCGGCGACGTGCTGGTGACGTCTGGCCTCGGCGGACGTTTCCCGGAAGGGTATCCGGTGGGCGTTGTCTCCTCTGTGAAGCTCGACACCCAGCGTGCCTATACGGTTATCCAGGCGCGTCCGATGGCGGGTCTCCAGCGTCTGCGCTACCTGCTGCTGCTGTGGGGAGCCGATCGCAACGGCGCGAATCCGATGACCCCGGAAGAGGTACACCGCGTGGCCAACGAGCGGCTGATGCAGATGATGCCACAGGTGCTGCCTGCGCCGAATTCGATGGGCCCGCCTGCGCCCGCCCCTGAGCCTGCCACCAGCCTTGACACGCCGGCGCAGCCTCTATCCGGGGGGCAATAGTGGCGAGCTATCGTAGCCAGGGACGCTGGGTCATTTGGCTCTCGTTCCTCATTGCGCTGTTGCTGCAAATCATGCCCTGGCCGGATAACATTCTTGTTTTCCGGCCAAACTGGGTGCTGCTTATTCTGCTCTACTGGATCCTCGCCCTGCCACACCGCGTAAATGTCGGTACAGGCTTAATGATGGGTGCCATACTGGATCTCATCAGCGGCTCAACGCTTGGCGTCCGCGCCCTGTCGCTCAGCATCATCGCTTACCTTGTTGCCCTGAAATACCAGCTCTTCCGTAACCTGGCGCTCTGGCAGCAGGCGCTGGTGGTGATGCTGCTGTCGCTGGCGGCGAATATCATTGTTTTCTGGGCCGAGTTTTTAGTCATCAACGTGTCGTTCCGCCCGGAAGTATTCTGGAGCAGCATTGTTGACGGCGTGCTCTGGCCCTGGCTCTTCCTGCTGATGCGTAAAATTCGCCAGCAGTTTGCGGTGCAATAAAAGGTACTTATGATCGATCTCTATCTCGCTTCCGGTTCGCCACGTCGCCAGGAGCTGCTTACCCAGCTCGGCGTCTCCTTTGAGCGCATTATTCCGGGCGTGGAGGAGCAGCGCCACGTTCAGGAGAGCGCGCAGCAGTACGTGGTGCGCCTGGCGCGGGAGAAAGCTCAGGCTGGGGTAGCGCTGGCTGCGCAGGACCTGCCGGTGCTGGGAGCTGATACGATTGTCATCGTCAACGGTGAAGTGCTTGAAAAGCCGCGAGATACCCACCATGCTGCTGCAATGCTGCGCCAGCTTTCGGGGCATACCCACCAGGTGATGACCGCCGTCGCGCTGGCTGACAGCCAGCGGGTGCTGGAGCGCCTTGTGGTCACCGATGTTACCTTTAAGGTGCTTGCCGAGAGCGAAATTGCCGCTTACATTGCCAGCAGCGAACCAATGGATAAAGCAGGTGCGTATGGTATCCAGGGGCTGGGCGGCTGCTTTGTCCGCCGCATCAACGGTAGCTACTATGCTGTTGTCGGCCTGCCGCTGGTGGAGACCGGTGAACTGATAAGCGATTTTAACGCACTGCGTGAGGGAAGAGATAAACATGACGGCTGAATTGCTGGTGAACGTAACGCCATCCGAGACGCGCGTTGCCTATATTGATGGTGGCATCCTGCAGGAGATCCACATCGAGCGCGAAGCGCGGCGCGGTATCGTCGGCAATATCTACAAAGGGCGCGTGAGCCGGGTCCTGCCGGGCATGCAGGCGGCTTTTGTAGATATTGGTCTCGATAAGGCTGCTTTCCTCCACGCCTCCGATATCATGCCTCACACCGAGTGCGTAGCCGGTGAAGAGCAGAAGAACTTCACCGTTCGCGACATCTCCGAGCTGGTGCGCCAGGGCCAGGATCTGATGGTGCAGGTCGTCAAGGATCCGCTGGGCACCAAAGGCGCACGTCTGACTACCGATATCACGCTACCCTCACGCTACCTGGTCTTTATGCCGGGTGCTTCTCACGTGGGCGTCTCCCAGCGCATTGAGAGCGAAAGCGAGCGCGAGCGGCTGAAGAAGATCGTTGCGGAGTACTGCGACGAGCAGGGCGGCTTTATCATCCGAACGGCGGCGGAAGGGGTATGCGAAGAGGATCTCGCCTCGGATGCGGCCTACCTGAAGCGCGTCTGGACCAAGGTGATGGAGCGTAAAAAACGTCCCCAGACCCGCTACCAGATGTACGGCGAGCTGGCTCTGGCCCAGCGGGTGCTGCGCGACTTCGCCGATGCCCAGCTTGACCGCATCCGCGTCGACTCGCGCCTGACCTTTGAAGCGCTGCTGGAGTTTACCGCCGAGTACATTCCAGAGATGACCAGCAAGCTAGAGCACTACAGCGGACGCCAGCCGATCTTCGATCTCTTTGACGTCGAGAACGAGATCCAGCGCGCGCTGGAGCGCAAGGTAGAGCTGAAGTCCGGCGGCTATCTGATTATCGATCAGACCGAGGCGATGACCACCGTTGATATCAACACCGGCGCGTTTGTAGGCCATCGCAACCTCGACGACACCATCTTCAATACCAATATTGAAGCGACCCAGGCGATTGCCCGTCAGCTGCGCCTGCGTAACCTCGGCGGCATTATCATTATCGACTTTATCGACATGAGTAATGAGGATCACCGCCGCCGGGTGCTGCACTCTCTGGAGCAGGCCCTGAGCAAGGATCGGGTCAAAACCGGCATCAACGGCTTCTCACAGCTTGGCCTGGTGGAGATGACGCGCAAACGCACCCGGGAGAGCGTTGAGCACGTTCTCTGCAACGAGTGCCCAACCTGTCACGGACGCGGGACGGTAAAAACGGTTGAGACCGTCTGCTATGAGATCATGCGTGAGGTTGTTCGTGTGCACCACGCCTACGATTCCGATCGATTCTTAGTCTATGCTTCTCCTGCGGTGGCCGAAGCGCTGAAAAGCGATGAGTCCCATGCGCTGGCAGAAGTTGAAATCTTTGTTGGCAAACAGGTAAAAGTACAAATTGAGCCGCTCTATAACCAGGAGCAGTTCGACGTGGTAATGATGTAATTACGCAGCATGCTGCGACACGATCAAGGCCTGTTTTTTGGCTGACAAGGAGAGATGCGTGAGGCGACTGCCTGGGATACTGCTGCTGACTGCCGCGACGTTGATTGTCATCGTCGCGCTGCTGGTGAGCGGACTGCGTCTTGTGCTGCCGCATCTCAATAGCTGGCGTCCCGCGCTGCTGACAAAGATTGAGTCGGCCACGGGCATGCCGGTCAACGCCAGCTACATTCAGGCCAGCTGGCAGAACTTTGGTCCGCAGGTTGAGGTGCGCGATATTAGCGCTGGCCTGAGCGACGGCGGCGAGTTCTCGGTTAAGCGCGTTACCCTGGCGCTGGACGTCTGGCAAAGCCTGCTGCATCTGCGCTGGCAGTTTCGCGATCTCACCTTCTACCGCCTGCGCATCTACACCAATACCCCGCTACAGCAGGGCGACAACGAGCAGGGCTTCGAAGGCAATCGTCTCAGCGATCTCTTTCTGCGCCAGTTTGACCACTTCGATCTGCGCGACAGCGAGATCAGCTTTTTAACGCCCTCCGGCCAGCGGGCTGAACTGGCGATCCCTCAGCTCACCTGGCTTAACGACAGCGCACGCCACCGGGCCGAAGGGCAGGTGAGCCTCTCCAGCCTGACCGGCCAGCACGGCGTGATGCAGGTGCGGATGGATCTGCGGGATGATAACGGCCTGCTTAATAACGGACGCCTGTGGCTACAGGCGGATGACGTCGACGTTAAGCCGTGGCTGGGGAAATGGATGCAGGACAATATTGCCCTGGATAGCGCCCGCTTCAGCCTTGAGGGATGGGTGACGCTGAGCAAGGGAGAGTTTGCCAGCGGCGACGTGTGGCTGAAAAAGGGCGGCGCGAGCTGGCAGGGCGATGCAAAACCGCACCGCCTGAGCGTGGATAACCTGACGGCGCACGTCACCCGCGCAGAGGGTGGCTGGCAGTTTGCTATCCCCTCTACCCGCGTCACGCTGGATAATAAACCCTGGCCGCAGGGGGCGCTGACCCTGGCGTGGATCCCCGAGCAGCAGGTGGGCGGGGCAGACAACACCCGGAGCGATGAGCTGCGGATTCGCGCCAATCACCTTGAGCTAAGCGGACTGGACGGCCTGCAGCCGATTGCCGAAAAGCTCTCGCCCGCACTGGGTGAGATCTGGCGGGCAATGCAGCCTGCCGGGCAGATTGAGCAGCTGGCGCTGGATATTCCCCTTCAGTCCACGGAGAAAACGCGATTCCAGGCCAGCTGGCAGGATCTCTCCTGGCAGCAGTGGAAGCTGCTGCCAGGCGTACAGCATCTGGCCGGGACCCTGAGCGGCAGCGCAGAGAACGGACGACTGACGGCCGAGGTCACTCAGGCCACCATGCCCTATAAGACGGTTTTCCGCGCCCCGCTGGAGATCAAAAAAGGCGTTGCCACCCTCAACTGGCTGAAAAACAGTGATGGCTTCCAGCTGGATGGCCACCAGATTGACGTTGAAGCGACTGGCGTGCATGCCCGGGGTGACTTCCGCTATCTCAAGCCCACCAACGACGAGCCGTGGCTGGGGATCCTCGCCGGGATCAGCACCAGCGATGCCGGGCAGGCGTGGCGCTATTTCCCGGAAAACCTGATGGGCAAAGCGCTGGTGGACTACCTGAGCGGCGCCATCCAGGGCGGCCAGGTGGATAACGCCACGCTGGTCTACGGCGGCAACCCGCATCTCTTCCCCTACAAGCACAACGAAGGGCAGTTTGAAGTCCTGGTGCCGCTGCATAATGCCACCTACGCCTTCCAACCCGGCTGGCCAGCGCTGAAGGGTTTCGATATCGAGCTGGACTTCCTCAACGACGGTCTGTTTATGAAGAGCGATGAGGTCAGCCTCGGCGGGGTGAAGGGGCGTAACCTGGCGGCGGCGATCCCCGACTACCGGGAAGAGAAGCTGCTGATCGACGCTGATATCAACGGCCCGGGTAAAGAGGTAGGGCCATACTTCAACGAGACGCCTCTAAAGGACTCCCTCGGCGCGACCCTGGAGGAGCTTCAGCTTAGTGGAGATGTGAGCGCTCGCTTACATCTCGATATCCCGCTGGATGGCGAGATGACCACCGCCAAAGGCGAGGTGAAGCTGCGGGATAACAGCCTGTTTATCAAGCCGCTGAACAGCACCCTGCACAAGCTTAACGGCAACTTTAGCTTTGTGAACGGCAACCTGCAGAGCGAGCCGCTGACCGCCAGCTGGTTCAACCAGCCGCTCAACGTCAACTTCTCCACCACCGAAGGTAAAAAGGCCTACGAGGTGGCGATCGACATGAATGCCAACTGGCAGCCCGCCCGCACCGGGGTGCTGCCGAAACAGGTCAACGACACCCTCAGCGGCAGCGTGGCGTGGAACGGCAAGGTCGGTATTGAGCTGCCCTACAACGCAGGCGCGCACTACAACGTGGATATTAAAGGCGACCTGAAGAACCTCGCCAGCCGACTCCCCTCGCCGCTGAATAAACCGGCGGGCCAGCCGCTGCCGGTGAAGCTAAACGTGACAGGCAACCTGCGCAGTTTCGATCTAACCGGGGCGGCGGGCAGCGATAACCACTTCAATAGCCGCTGGCTGCTTAACCAGAAGCTGACTCTGGACCGCGCTATCTGGGCCTCGGAGAGCCAGACTATTCCGCCGCTGCCCGCGCAGAAGGGCGTCGAGTTGAATCTGCCCCCGCTGGACGGGGCGCAGTGGCTGGGACTCTTCCAGCAGGGTGTGGTCAGCAACGTCAGCAGCGCCACGGCCTTCCCGGAAGCGATCGCTCTGCGTACCCCGGCGCTGACCCTCGGCGGACAGCAGTGGAACAACGTTAGCCTGGAGACGCAGCCCGTGGCGGGCGGCACGAAGGTTGACGTCCAGGGACGGGAGATCGCGGCGACGCTGATGATGGCGGACAACCGCCCCTGGACCGCCGCCATTCGCTACCTCTACTACAACCCGACGCCGGTGACCAGCGAGCCGCTGTCGCCAAATGCACTGCTGACCGGCAAGACGCGGATCGATTTCAGCGGCTGGCCCGATCTCCAGCTGCGCTGCGCCGAGTGCTGGCTGTGGGGACAGAAATATGGCCGTATTGAGGGTGATTTCAATATTAAGGGCGATACGCTCTCGCTGGCCAATGGCCTGGTGGATAGCGGCTTTGCCCGCCTGACCGCCGACGGCGAGTGGGTTAACCGCAGCAGTGCGGAGCGCACCTCAATTAAGGGCAAGCTGCGGGCGGATAAGATTGATTCGGCCACGGAGTTCTTTGGCGTCACGACCCCGATGCGTGATGCGCCGGTAGATATTGACTATGACCTGCACTGGCGTGATACCCCGTGGCAGCCGGACGAGGCCTCCCTTAACGGCGTGCTGCATACCCGCCTCGGCAAGGGCGAGATCGCCGACGTCAGCACCGGCCGGGCCGGGCAGCTGCTGCGCCTGCTGAGCTTTGACGCTCTGCTGCGCAAGCTGCGCTTTGACTTCAGCGACACCTTTAGCGAAGGCTTCTACTTTGACTCCATCCGCAGCACGGCGTGGATCAAGGATGGCGTTCTGCATACCGACGATACGCTGGTGGACGGTCTCGAGGCGGATATCGCCATGAAGGGCTCGGTTAACCTGGTGCGTCGGGAGCTGGACGTCGAGGCCGTCGTCGCGCCGGAGATCTCCGCCACCGTCGGCGTTGCGGCCGCGTTCGCCGTTAACCCGATCGTGGGTGCGGCGGTGTTTGCCGCCAGCAAGGTGCTGGGTCCGCTGTGGAGCAAGGTCTCTATTCTGCGCTACCACATCAGCGGGCCGATGGATAAACCGCAAATCAACGAAGTGCTGCGCCAGCCGCGCACCCCGCCTGCGAAGAAATAGCAATGATTTGACGAGTTGAGCGAATTGCCTCACTCTCAATAGATATAAATTTTTAACCGCCCCGCGCGGCAACCTGAGAGTAGCAAAACGATGAGTTTGAACCTGGTTAGTGAACAATTACTCGCGGCAAACGGCCTGAGCCATCAGGATCTGTTTTCCATCCTCGGCCAGCTGGCCGAGCGCCGTCTCGACTACGGCGACCTCTATTTCCAGTCGAGCTATCACGAATCCTGGGTTTTAGAAGATAACATCATTAAGGATGGCTCTTACCATATCGACCAGGGCGTAGGCGTACGCGCCGTCAGCGGCGAGAAGACCGGCTTTGCCTATGCCGATCAGATCAGCCTGCTGGCCCTCGAGCAGAGCGCCCAGGCGGCACGAACCATCGTCCGCGACGCTGGCGATGGCCGGGTGCAGACCCTCGGTGCGGTTGAGCATAGCGCGCTCTACACCAGCGTCGATCCGCTCCAGAGCATGAGCCGGGAAGAGAAGCTGGACATCCTGCGCCGGGTCAACAACGTGGCCCGTGCCGCCGACAAGCGCGTGCAGGAGGTGACTGCCAGCCTGACCGGCGTCTATGAGCTGATCCTCGTTGCGGCCACCGACGGCACCCTGGCAGCGGACGTTCGCCCGCTGGTGCGCCTGTCGGTCAGCGTGCAGGTGGAAGATGAGGGTAAACGCGAGCGCGGCTCCAGCGGCGGCGGCGGTCGTTTTGGCTATGAGTGGTTCC
>NZ_DAMACX010000080.1:0-11015 GCF_031998825.1 Pseudescherichia sp. | reverse complement strand
AGTTCACCGGGCGTTACAGGCCTGAAAAGTGTCAACCTATTCCAGGACTAGTCACCGTTTCAATTACAGCTTACGCGGCGTCGTTTCGTGCGCGTGTTCATTTTCGCGGCAGTCGCCTTCAGCGCAGTGACCATACAGGTAGAGGCTGTGGTTCGTCAGGCGGATGCCGTGTTTAGTGGCGATTTCACGCTGGCGAGCTTCGATAGAGTCATCGCTAAATTCGATCACTTTGCCACAGTCGAGGCAGATCAGGTGATCGTGATGATGCTGCTGGGTCAGTTCGAAAACGGATTTGCCGCCTTCAAAGTTGTGACGCGTCACGATCCCGGCATCATCAAACTGGTTAAGCACGCGGTACACGGTAGCCAGACCAATTTCTTCGCCCATGTCGATCAGTCGCTTGTATAAGTCTTCCGCACTGACATGATGGTTATCCGGTCCCTGAAGCACTTCCAGAATTTTTAAACGAGGAAGCGTGACTTTCAGGCCGGCCTTCTTTAATGCGGTGTTATTGTCAGTCATGCGGAGTCTGTCCTGTTGCTAATCGATCCACTTCCGAGGCGGAAGTTAATGAGAATGACCTTGAGTAAATGCGTCTCATTATAGAATTGCCACTTCTTAATGAAAACTACAAGTCCTCAAGTAAAGTATGCGTATAAAACGTGGTCTCGCCAACAAACAATCGTTGCGCGGCCCGTTTGACCAGGGGATATTGTACAGGTATGTACGCGAAAGTTAAAAATTTGTAGCAATTATTTCTATTGCTTTTATCTATCAATAGCAGCGCAGCACTAAGGCTGCGCCGTCTAAAATCAGGCGTTCGCGATCTCGTCCAGGTGCAGCTCTTCGGAGAGCTGTTTCACCCACTTCTCAACGCGTTCAGCGGTCAGCTCCGGCTGACGATCTTCGTCAATAGCGAGACCGACAAAGTGATCGTCATCGGCCAGGCCTTTGGACGCTTCAAAGTGGTAGCCCGCCGTTGGCCAGTGGCCGACGATGGTTGCGCCGTTGGGTTCGATGATATCACGAATGGTGCCCAGCGCATCACAGAAGTACTCTGCGTAGTCCTCCTGGTCACCGCAGCCAAACAGCGCCACCAGCTTACCGTTGAAGTCTACCTCTTCCAGCGTCGGGAAAAAATCATCCCAGTCGCACTGCGCTTCACCATAGTACCAGGTCGGGATGCCCAGCAGCAGGATATCATAGCCTTCCAGATCCTCTTTGCTGCTCTTGGCAATGTCATGCACGTCGGCAATCTCTTTACCCAGCTGCTTTTGGATCATCTTCGCGATATTTTCGGTGTTACCGGTGTCGCTACCGAAAAAAATGCCTGTAATTGCCATGAGTAAAATAACCTCTTGAAACTTAATGATATGGTGGTGGAGCACAGCCCACGGATAAGGGCAATAATAGCAGAACAGAGCCGTACGCGAAATTCGTAATCGTCCGGACTGCACTCTGTGCTACATGAAAGTGTGATTTGACGAGGTTTTCAGACGTCGCCCTGGCGGTGCAGGGCCTTGAGCTGGGTTAACAGCAGCTCTTCGATCAGCTCGCTGCGGCTCATCTGCCGCGCGTCGGCCAGCGCGTTGAGGGCCTCAACGGCGTCAGCGTTCATCTTTAGCTCGACGCGCTTAAGCCCGCGAACTTTATCGCGTTTAAGCTGGTTACGCTTGTTGATGCGTAGCTGTTCGTCACGCGAAAGCGGATTCGTTTTCGGTCGTCCCGGGCGACGCTCGTTCGCGAACAGATCTAATGTCGTACGGTCCGTTTGTTCTTTTGCCATGATTTTGGGTGACGTCGAGGGAAAACAGGCTGCCAGGGTGTCCCTGCGCGATTAGCGCGCCATCATACATCAGCAGAGCAGGGACGCCAACGACCGTAAGCCTTGCAGCGTCCGGTCGCCGGGTTTTTAATCAGCCTGCATCGTTGGCCAGATAGCGGCGGATCGCCCGCAGCACCGCCTCGGGCTTTTCAGCATGCACCCAGTGGCCAGCTCCGGCGATCACGTGCGCACGGGCCTGTGGGAACTGGGCGAGCAGCGCATCGCGATGTGCATCGGTGACGTAGGGCGACTGGCCGCCGCGGACAAACAGCGCCGGACGATCCCAGGCGGGCACGGTCTGCCAGCCAACAATATCGTCATAACGATCCCACAATACCGGCACGTTGAAGCGCCACTCGCCGTCAATAAAGGATTTCAGAAGAAACTGAATAACGCCCTCTTCGTGCAGCGTCTGGCGCATCAGAGCGGCGGCCTGCTGACGGCTGGTGGCTCCGGCGGCCGTCACCGCCTTGATAGCGGCAAAAATCTCATCGTGGCGGCGTACCTGATAGTTAACCGGCGCAATATCAATGGCTACCAGCCGATCGATACGCTCCGGGGCGAGCGCGGTAAGCGCCATCACCGCCTTGCCGCCCATGGAGTGACCAATAAACGTTGCCTTTTCGAGACCGTGCGCATCAACAGTATCGAGCAGATCCTGGGCCATAGCCGGGTAGTTCATCTCCGGCGAGCGGGGAGAGAGGCCATGGTTGCGCATATCCACCTGAATGATATCGTGATCGTTTACCAGATCGCGTGCCAGCACGCCGAGGTTGTCCAGGCTACCAAACAGGCCGTGGACCAGGACAATGGGAGAATTGTTGTGCGGATGTTGTGCAGTTTGCGCTCGGGTATTCAATTTCATGGCAAAGTTCTTTTTTTCGCTCTGTCGGGTTAGGGTATTATGTTGACCATTCTGCCGCCTGGCTGCAAGGGGTCGATGCGAACCGACTTTTGCCTGACGCTAACCGTTGTTGAGATTTCGCCTATAATCCCAACAGCTTGTATTCAGATAAGATACTCCACTGGATTAAAATGAAAACGATCGAAGTTGATGATGAGCTTTACAGCTATATTGCTAGCCACACCAAACACATCGGCGAGAGCGCATCCGAGATTTTACGCCGGATGCTGAAGTTTACCGCCAACGGCAGCAGGCCAGCGGCCACCGCCCCGAAAGAGGCCGCCATTGTCAACGTCCCGGCCGAGGTGAAGCCGGCTAATCCTGTGAAAGACAAAGTTCGCGCCATGCGCGAGCTGCTGCTGTCTGATGAATATGCAGAACAGAGAAAAGCGGTTAACCGCTTCATGCTGGTGCTGTCTACACTCTATTCATTGGATGATAACGCGTTTGCCGAGGCGACGGAGTCCCTGCATGGTCGTACCCGCGTCTACTTTGCGGGTGATGAGCAGACGCTGTTGCAAAACGGGGCACAGACTAAACCTAAGCACCTGGCAAATACGCCATACTGGGTGATCACAAATACCAATACGGATCGTAAACGCAGCATGGTGGAGCATATCATGCAGTCGATGCAGTTCCCGGCGGAGCTGATTGACAAGGTTTGCGGCACAATTTAACCCTTGCATAAGAAGGATCAGGCAATGGCAAACCATGAACGCGCAGGGCAGCCTGCACAACAGGGCGATCTGATTAACGTCGCTCAGCTCACCGCGCAGTACTACGTGCTGAAGCCGGAAACGGGCAATAGCGAACATGCGGTAAAATTTGGCACCTCCGGCCACCGCGGCAGCTCGGTACGCCACAGCTTCAACGAACCGCACATTCTGGCTATCGCCCAGGCGATTGCCGAAGAGCGCGCTAAAAACGGCGTGACCGGGCCGTGCTATGTTGGCAAGGACACCCACGCGCTCTCCGAGCCGGCGTTTATCTCGGTGCTGGAAGTGCTGGCCGCTAACAGCGTGGATATCATCGTGCAGGAGAACAACGGCTTTACGCCAACGCCTGCGGTGTCGAATGCTATCCTCGAGCACAACAAGCAGGGCGGAGCGCAGGCTGACGGTATCGTCATCACCCCTTCGCACAACCCGCCGGAAGATGGCGGCATCAAATACAACCCGCCTAACGGTGGCCCGGCCGACACCAACGTCACTAAAGTGGTGGAGGATCGCGCTAACGCGCTGCTGGCGGCCGGTCTGGAAGGAGTTAAACGCATTACCCTCGATGAAGCCATGAGCTCGGGTCGCGTGACCGAAAAAGATCTGGTTCAGCCCTTTATTGAAGGTCTGGCCGAGATCGTCGACATGGCGGCCATCCAGAAAGCGGGCCTGAAGCTGGGCGTCGATCCGCTGGGCGGCTCGGGTATCGAGTACTGGAAACGTATTGCCGAGCACTACAAGCTGGATCTGACCATCGTTAACGATCAGGTCGATCAGACCTTCCGCTTTATGCACCTCGACAAAGATGGTGCGATCCGCATGGACTGCTCCTCTGAGTGTGCGATGGCGGGCCTGCTGGCGCTGCGCGACAAGTTCGATCTGGCCTTTGCCAACGATCCGGACTACGACCGTCACGGTATCGTCACCCCGGCGGGGCTGATGAACCCGAACCACTACCTGGCGGTGGCAATCAACTACCTGTTCCAGAATCGTCCGCAGTGGGGCAAAGAGGTAGCGGTGGGGAAAACCCTGGTCTCCTCGGCGATGATTGACCGCGTGGTCAGCGATCTGGGCCGTAAGCTGGTGGAAGTGCCGGTGGGCTTCAAGTGGTTTGTTGACGGTCTGCACGACGGCAGCTTCGGTTTCGGCGGCGAAGAGAGCGCCGGGGCCTCGTTCCTGCGCTTTGACGGCACCCCGTGGTCCACCGATAAAGACGGCATTATCATGTGCCTGCTGGCCGCAGAGATCACCGCCGTCACCGGTAAAAACCCGCAGCAGCACTACGATGAGCTGGCCGAGCGTTTTGGCGCGCCAAGCTATAACCGTCTGCAGGCCGGGGCAACCTCAGCGCAAAAAGCCGCGCTGTCGAAGCTGTCGCCAGAGATGGTGAGCGCCAGCCAGCTGGCAGGGGATCCGATCACGGCGCGTCTGACCGCCGCGCCGGGTAACGGTGCGTCTATTGGCGGGCTGAAGGTGATGACCGACAACGGCTGGTTTGCCGCTCGTCCGTCAGGTACGGAAGATGCCTACAAAATTTACTGCGAAAGCTTCCTCGGTGAAGAGCACCGTAAGCTGATCGAGAAAGAAGCGGTAGAGATTGTTAGCGAAGTGCTGAAAAACGCCTGATGCTGTTAAGCGCCCGGCGGCATCGTGCTGCCGGGCGTTATTGTTTCCGCGTAATGTAGCTCTTACTCTTTGATCACGTTACACCACACCGTTTTACGCCCCTCATGCTCCTGAATGTAGACCCCCTGTAGCTCCGGTGCGAAGCCCGGCAGCAGATTGATCCCCTCTTCAAGCGCGGTAAAGTAGCGCAGTACGGAGCCACCCCAGACCTCACCCGGCACGACGCACAGTACGCCTGGCGGGTAGGGGAGCGCACCCTCGGCGGCGATCCGTCCCTCGGCCTCGCTCAGCAGGACCAGCTCGCTCTCGCCGCGAATAAAGGCGTAGTTGGCCTCCTGGGGCGACATGCGCACCGGCGGCAGGCAGGCTTTGCGGAACATCTCTTTTTGCAGCTGCTTAACGTTATTGCGTGCATAGAGATCGTGCATCTCCTGGCAGAGCTGGCGCAGGGTATAGCCCGCGTAGCGCTGCGGGTGCTGGTGGTAGATCGACGGCAGGACGTCCTGCAGAAGCGCATCGCTGACCAGCAGCGCCTCAAACTGCGCCAGCCGGGCTACCAGTTGCTGCAGTTTGCCCATCTCTTCCGCTGGCGTCAGCAGGAAAAGGATGGAGTTAAGGTCGCACTTCTCTGGCACCACGCCGTTCTCGCGCAGGTAGTTGGCAAGGATCGTCGCCGGGACGCCAAACTCCTCATACTCACCCGTGGCGGCATCGATGCCCGGCGTGGTCAGCAGTAGCTTGCAGGGATCGATAAAGTACTGGTGCGGCGCATAGCCCTCAAAGGCATGCCAGTTCTCGCCGGGTACGAAGTGGAAGAAGCGCAGGTCGCGGGCGATCTCAGCGGTGTTGTACGACTCCCATGGACGGCCCTCTACCGTTGTCGGCACGAAAGGACGGATAAACTTGCACTGATTGAGGATCATCTTGCGGGCCTCGACGCCCTGCTCAACGCAGCGCATCCACATCCGTTTGCCGCTCTCGCCCTCGTGCATGCGGGCGTTAACGTCCAGCGCGGCGAAGAGCGGATAGAAGGGACTGGTGGAGGCGTGCATCATAAAGGCGTTGTTCAGGCGTTTGTGCGGCACGTAGCGCGGCTGGCCCTTGATGTGACTATCCTTTTTATGGATCTGCGAAGTCTGGGAGAAGCCCGCCTGCTGTTTGTGCACCGACTGGGTAACCAGAATGCCAGGATCGTTCTCGTTGAGATCCAGCAGCAGCGGCGAGCAGTCGGCCATCATCGGAATAAACTGCTCGTAACCTACCCAGGCCGAGTCAAACAGGATGTAGTCACAGAGGTGACCAATGGTGTCGACCACCTGGCGGGCGTTGTAGATAGTGCCGTCATAGGTGCCGAGCTGGATCACCGCCAGGCGGAACGGGCGCTGGCGCTGGACATGCTCAGGTGCCACCTCCGCCACCAGCTCACGCAGGTATGGCTCTTCAAAGCAGTGCGCGTCGATGCCGCCGATAAAGCCGTAGGGGTTACGCGCCGTCTCCAGATAGATTGGCGTGGCGCCCGCCTGCAGCAGCGCGCCGTGGTGGTTAGACTTATGGTTGTTGCGATCGAACAACACCAGATCGCCCGGTGCCAGCAGGGCGTTAAGCACCACCTTGTTAGCCGACGAGGTGCCATTGAGAACAAAATAGGTTTTGTCGGCGTTAAAGACCTTGGCCGCATGCTGCTGGGCCAGGCAGGGCGCGCCTTCGTGGATCAGCAGATCGCCCATCGCCACATCGGCGTTACAGAGGTCGGCCCGGAACAGCGCTTCGCCAAAGAAATCGACAAACTGGTTGCCGGCAGGGTGGCGACGGAAAAACTGCCCACCCTGGTGCCCAGGACAGTCAAAGGCGCTGTTGCCCTGCTTGACGTAGTCCGTTAAGGCGCTGAAGAAAGGGGGACGCAGACCACGCTCATATTTCAGCGCGGCGGCCTCAAGCTGACGACCATAATATTCACGGTTGGCATTACCGTACTGGAAGACGCCATAAATATCGGGCAGATAGATTGCCGGAACAAACTCCGCCTCGTGAGTCATCACGAAAATGGGAATATTAAACCCGGTCTCTTCAATTTTCTCCACCATCCCTTTATGAATATCATTAATAGAGAGTACGGCGGCGGCAACGTCGATAAAATTGCTGTCGTGCAGATCGATTACATCACGTTGGGTGGCGATAAATTCCTGGCAGGCGCGGCTTGCCGCTATTTTCAAGCGTTGCATAATAAGTCCTTATTTTAGGTAATAGGCGTCCCGCAATTCTTTTATAGAATTGATTTTACAGGTTGGGATAGTGCTTGAGTCTAACTGGTTTCGCGGGCCATTTTATCGGCGGAATTAAATTTAGCCGTGAAGTTGATCAATAAAAAAACAATGAGGAAATAATATTTATATTGGCTACGCGCTTATTTAAAGTGATGGGATTATTCCGTGGAATTAAATATAATGCTAAAAGAGCGTTATATTTACAGCATAAAGCGGTAGCCAATACCGGTTTCGGTAATAAAGTGGCGCGGGCGGGCCGGATCGTTTTCCAGCTTTTGGCGTAGGTGGCCCATATAGATGCGCAGGTAGTGGCTGTGTTCGACCGCATTAGGGCCCCATACCTCACGCAGCAGCTGCCGCTGGGTAAGTACCTTGCCGTGATTGCCTATCAGCACCCCTAGCAGGCGGAACTCGATAGGGGTCAGGTGGATCTCCTCCTCGCCGCGCTGAATGCGCCTGGCGGCCAGGTCAACGCGTACATCAGAGAAGGTGACCAGCGGGTCGCTCTGACCGCTGCTGCCGTGACGGCGTAGCGCGACCCGCAGGCGCGCCTGCAGTTCCCCGATGCCAAACGGCTTGCTGAGATAGTCATCCGCCCCGGCGTCGAGGGCGGCAATTTTATCCTGCTCTTCGGTGCGGGCCGAAAGCACGATAATGGGCGTCTGACTCCACTGGCGCAGATCGCGGATAAAATCGAGGCCGTCGCCGTCGGGCAGGCCGAGGTCGAGGATAATCGCGTCAGGCTTGCGCGTCGCCGCTTCCAGCAGGCCTCGTTGCATCGTCTGTGCCTCGTGTACCCGCAGGCCATCAGCCTCCAGTGCGGCGCGCACAAAGCGAATAATGGCCTGCTCATCCTCAACGATTAAAATAGTAATCACGCTTCTCCGGTTAACTCATCAAGCCCTGGCGGCGCTGTTTGCGGAAGTGTAACACGAAAGCGCGCGCCCCCCTCGGGCCGGTTTGCTACGCTAATCGTGCCGCCGTGAACGTCGACAATGGCTTCACAGATAGCCAGCCCCAGCCCAACGCCTGGAATAGATGACTCTTTGTTACCCCGGGCGAATTTGGCAAAAATTTCCTGCTCTTGTCCCGCCGGAATACCCGGCCCGCTGTCCCACACCTCCAGCTGAAGCTGGTTCTCATCTCGCCAGGCGTTGATGCCGATCGTTGCCGCAGGCCCGGCGTATTTCATGGCATTCTCCAGCAGGTTGATCAGCACCCGCTCAAATAGCGGGCCGTCCACCTGCACCAGCATTAGCGGGTCGGGCAGATCTAGCTGAACCGCGCGACCGCCGCTGATGGGATCCAGCGCCTGCAGGGCGCTGCCGACGATCTCCTCCAGCGTCAGCCACTCCAGCTTCAGGCTAAAGCCGCCGGACTGGATGCGCGCCATATCGAGCAGGTTGTTCACCAGCCGGGTCATGCTCAGCACCTGCTGGCGGATCTCGCTGGCCTGGGGGGCGCGCTGGGATCCCTCGCTTGCCAGATCGAGGGTCAAAATCTCTGCCTGACCAAACAGCACGGTCAGCGGGGTGCGCAGGTCATGGGAGAGCGCCGCCAGCAAGGCGTGGCGAATACTCTCCCGCTCGCTGGTCAGCCTGGCGTGCTGCTCGCTGGTGGTTAATGCCAGCCGCTCCAGCGCGCTGGCCACCAGCAGGGCGAAGGTCTCCAGCAGCCGCTGCTGCTCGGGGATCATCAGCTGGCGCAGGCTGACTGGCTCGACAATGACCACTCCCCGGGTTTTATCACCGTTTTTCAGGGGTAGAATAAGATAAGGCACGCCGGGCAGGGTATCGGTACCGGCGCCGGCAGGCAGGCCTTTGCTCAGGCTCCACTGGGCGATGGCCTCGTCCCACGGGGTCATGCTCTGCGCAGGCGTCAGCGTCCGCAGCTTACCGCTCTCGTCCGGGAGCAGGATCTGGCTGCGGGCATGAAAGGTCGACTGGATAAAGGCCTCGCCGGTGAGGGCGATATCCTGCTCGCTGCGTCCCACCGCCAGCGCTTTCGACATCTCATACAGATGGCGGGTTCGCTGCTCGCGGTAGCGGGCGATGCGGGCCTGATAGCGCACTCCTGCGGTCAGGTTGCCGATCACCAGCCCCACCGTCAGCATCACGCCAAAGGTCAGCAGATACTGCACGTCGGAGACCGCCAGCGTGCCGCGCGGGGCGATAAAAAAGAGATCGAAGCTGATAACATTCATAATGGTCGCCAGCACCGACGGCCAGCGCCCGTAAAGCAGGGCAACGATCACCACCCCCAGCAGGTAGAGCATCACCAGGTTGGCGGCGTCGAAGGCGATAAGCCACTGGCTGGCAATAAAGGTAATCAGGGCGCAGAGCGCGATTGCCACCAGGCAGCCGGTGATCTGCACCCGCCACTTCTCCATCAGCGGCCGGGCGTCGGCTGCACGCGGGATAAATGGGGCGGCACTCTCTTCAAGGGCGACGACGAGCAGATCGAGATCCGGCGCGTGGCGAGCCAGCCGCTCGGCGAAAGAGGGGGGATGCCACCAGCGACGCTGGCCCTGGCGACCAATGACGATTTTGCCGAGGTTATGCTCACGGGCGTAGCGCAGCACGGCCCGCTCCTCCGCCGGATCGGCAAGGGTCGCGGTCTCCGCCCCCAGCGACTGCGCCAGCCGCAGGGCACTCAAAATGGCACGCCGCCGGTGGGCAGGCAGCTTGTGCAGGGTTGGCGTCTCAACGTATACCGCATGCCAGACGCTGCCCAGCTTCGCCGCCAACCGTGCAGCGGTACGCACCAGTTTCTCATTGCCCTGGCCGTGGCCGATACAGAGCAGGATGGCGTCGCGCGTATGCCAGACCTTCTCCAGCCCCTGGCGATCGCGCCAGTCACGCATCTGGGAGTCGACGCGGTCGGCGGTACGCCGCAGGGCCAGCTCGCGCAGGGCGATCAGGTTACCCTTGCGAAAGAAGTGCTCAATGGCGCGCTCGGCCTGGCCGCCGATATAGACCTTGCCCTCATGCAGGCGCTGGCGGAGATCGTCCGGGGGCAGGTCAACCAGCACCACGTCATCGGCGGCGTCAAAAAAGGGATCCGGCACGGTCTCCCGCACCCGGATCCCGGTTACGCCGCTCACCACATCGTTGAGGCTCTCCAGATGCTGCACGTTGAGGGTGGTAAAGACGTCGATCCCCGCCTCCAGCAGCTCGTCAACATCCTGCCAGCGCTTCGGGTGGCGGGAGCCAGGGGCGTTAGTGTGGGCCAGCTCGTCCATCAGGATCAGCGCCGGACGCTGGGCCAGCGCCCCATCGAGATCGAACTCTGTCACACGCCGCCCCCGATGGTTAGTGACGCCTGGCGGCAGAACCGACAGGCTCTCCAGCATCGCCGCCGTCTCCTGACGACCGTGGGTCTCTACTACCCCTGCGACAATATCCAGCCCCTGCGCCCGCAGGCGCTGCGCTTCGGCGAGCATGGCGAAGGTTTTGCCTACTCCCGCGCAGGCCCCGAAAAAGATCTTCAGCCTGCCGCGATGCGTGCTGCTGGCCTGCTCCAGCAGGCGATCGGGATCGGGACGCAACGGCTCGTCTGTCATTTGGGTGTGTCCTTATACGCATCAAGGGCGAGGTTAAGCTCCACAATATTCACTCCCGGCTCGCCGGTAAAGCTCAGCAGCGGTGTATGGGTGTGTTTGGCAACCAGCTGCGCAACCT
>NZ_DAMACX010000079.1:0-11299 GCF_031998825.1 Pseudescherichia sp. | reverse complement strand
CAGAGCTTGTAAGCTACGTGAATCGCCATCCTCATATGACCATAACCGCTTTGACCGTGTCAGCGCAAAGCAATGATGCAGGAAAATTAATCTCCGATCTGCACCCGCAGCTGAAAGGCATTGTTGATCTACCCCTGCAGCCGATGTCCGATATCAGCGCGTTTGTTGCGGGTGTCGACGTGGTGTTCCTGGCGACCGCCCACGAGGTGAGTCACGACCTGGCCCCGCAGTTTTTGGCGGCAGGCTGCGTGGTGTTCGACCTCTCCGGCGCGTTCCGCGTTAACGATGCTGCGTTCTATGAAAAATTCTACGGCTTCACCCACCAGCACCCGCAGCTGCTTGAGCAGGCGGTATATGGCCTGGCGGAGTGGAGCGCTGACAGACTGAAAGAAGCCCAGCTGGTGGCCGTACCGGGCTGCTACCCGACGGCGGCGCAGCTATCGCTGAAGCCGCTGATCGACGCCGGGCTGCTGGATCTCAGCCAGTGGCCGGTGATCAACGCCACCAGCGGCGTCAGCGGTGCCGGGCGCAAGGCGGCGATCTCAAACAGCTTCTGCGAAGTGAGCCTGCAGCCGTATGGCATTTTTAACCATCGCCATCATCCTGAAATCACGACGCACCTGGGTACGGATGTGATTTTTACGCCGCATCTGGGCAGCTTCCCGCGTGGGATCCTCGAGACCATTACCTGCCGTCTGAAGCCGGGCGTGACCAAAGAGCAGGTTGCGGGCACGTTCCTGCAGGCGTATGCCGATAAGCCGCTGGTACGCCTCTATGATAAAGGTGTGCCGGCGCTGAAAAACGTGGTTGGCTTGCCGTTCTGTGATATCGGCTTTGCCGTGCAGGACGAGCACCTGATCATCGTCGCCGCAGAAGATAACTTACTCAAAGGCGCTGCCGCCCAGGCAATGCAGTGTGCAAATATTCGTTTCGGCTACCCTGAAACGCAGTCTCTTATTTAAGGTGTGATGATGAACCCATTAATTATCAAACTCGGTGGTGTACTGCTGGATAGCGAAGAGGCGCTGGCGCGTCTGTTTACCGCCCTGGTTAACTATCGCGAATCGCACCAACGTCCGCTGGTGATCGTTCACGGCGGCGGCTGCGTGGTAGATGAGCTGATGAAGCAGCTTAACCTGCCGGTGACCAAGAAAAATGGCCTGCGCGTTACCCCAGCCGACCAGATCGACATTATTACCGGCGCGCTGGCGGGCACCGCTAATAAAACGCTGCTGGCCTGGGCGAAGAAGCATAAGATTGCCTCGGTTGGCCTGTTCCTCGGCGATGGCGATAGCGTGAAGGTTACCCAGCTGGATGACGATCTGGGCCATGTGGGCCAGGCACAGCCGGGTTCGCCTACGCTGATTAACACGCTGCTGGAAGGCGGCTTCCTGCCGGTCATCAGCTCCATTGGCGTGACCGACGACGGCCTGCTGATGAACGTCAACGCCGACCAGGCGGCGACGGCGCTGGCGGCGACGCTGGGCGCGGATCTGATCCTGCTCTCCGACGTGAGCGGCATTCTGGACGGTAAAGGCCAGCGCATCGCCGAGATGACGGCGGCAAAAGCCGAGCAGCTGATCGCCCAGGGCATTATTACCGACGGCATGATCGTTAAGGTTAACGCCGCGCTGGACGCCGCCCGCACGCTGGGCCGTCCGGTGGATATCGCCTCCTGGCGCCACGCGGAGCAGCTTCCGGCGCTGTTCAACGGCACGCCGATTGGCACGCGTATTCTGGCATAAGCATTTTTTGATTTACCGTAGGCCGGGTAAGCGCAGCGCCACCCGGCGGAATTAACGAATAAAGGAAGAGAGTTATGGCACTTTGGGGTGGGCGTTTTACACAGGCAGCGGATCAACGGTTCAAACAGTTCAACGACTCTTTGCGCTTCGACTACCGCCTGGCCGAACAGGATATCGTCGGCTCTGTGGCCTGGTCCAAAGCGCTGGTGACGGTGGGCGTACTGACCGCCGATGAGCAGGTACAGTTAGAAGAGGCGCTGAACAACCTGCTGGAAGAGGTGCGTCTTAACCCGGAGCAGATCCTCGAGAGCGACGCCGAAGACATCCATAGCTGGGTGGAAGGCAAGCTGATCGACAAGGTGGGTCCGCTGGGTAAAAAGCTGCACACCGGCCGCAGCCGTAACGACCAGGTGGCGACCGATCTGAAGCTGTGGTGTAAAGACACCGTGGCCGAGCTGCTGGCGGCAAACCGTCAGCTGCAGGGCGCGCTGGTCGAGACCGCGCAGGCTAACCAGGATGCGGTCATGCCGGGCTATACCCACCTGCAGCGTGCGCAGCCGGTGACCTTTGCCCACTGGTGCCTGGCCTATGTTGAGATGCTGGCCCGTGACGAAAGCCGCCTGCAGGATGCCCTGAAGCGTCTGGACGTTAGCCCGCTGGGCTGCGGCGCGCTGGCGGGAACGGCCTATGAGATCGATCGCGAACAGCTGGCGGGCTGGTTAGGTTTTGCCAGCGCGACTCGCAACAGCCTCGATACCGTATCCGACCGCGACCACGTGCTGGAGCTGCTCTCTAACGCCTCTATCGGCATGGTGCATCTGTCGCGCTTTGCCGAAGATCTGATCTTCTTTAACACCGGTGAAGCGGGCTTTGTTGAGCTCTCCGATCGCGTCACCTCCGGCTCCTCGCTGATGCCGCAGAAGAAAAACCCGGATGCGCTGGAGCTGATCCGCGGCAAATGCGGCCGCGTGCAGGGTGCACTGACCGGCATGATGATGACCCTGAAAGGGCTGCCGCTGGCCTATAACAAAGATATGCAGGAAGACAAAGAGGGGCTGTTTGATGCTCTCGACACCTGGCTGGACTGCCTGCACATGGCCGCGCTGGTGCTGGACGGTATTCAGGTGAAACGTCCGCGCTGCCAGGAAGCGGCGCAGCAGGGCTACGCGAATGCCACCGAGCTGGCGGACTACCTGGTGGCGAAGGGCGTGCCGTTCCGTGAAGCGCACCATATTGTGGGTGAGGCAGTGGTGGAAGCCATCGCTCAGGGCAAACCGCTGGAGGATCTGGCCCTGACCGATCTGCAAAAATTCAGCAGCGTGATTGGCGACGACGTCTATCCGATCCTCTCTCTGCAATCCTGTCTGGATAAGCGTGCAGCGAAGGGTGGCGTATCGCCAGCGCAGGTTGCCCAGGCCATCAGCGACGCCAGAGCACGCCTGCTTTAATCGTACTGCTATAAGAGATGCCGGGCCTGGACCCGGCTTTTTTTTATACAAAAAATGGCATGCAGGGTCAGAGAGTGCTTGATAGGGATAATCATTGATTGCTATTCTATCTATCGCCATGAACTATCGTGGCGTCGGAGGATGAATAATGAATATTCGTGATCTTGAATACCTGGTAGCGTTAGCCGAACATCGTCATTTCCGCCGGGCAGCCGACTCCTGCCACGTTAGCCAGCCCACCCTCAGCGGGCAGATCCGCAAGCTGGAAGATGAGCTGGGCGTGATGCTGCTGGAGCGTACCAGCCGCAAGGTGCTGTTTACTCAGGCCGGCCTGCTGCTGGTGGACCAGGCGCGCACCGTATTGCGCGAGGTCAAAGTGCTCAAGGAGATGGCAAGCCAGCAGGGGGAGACCATGTCCGGTCCGCTGCATATTGGCCTGATCCCGACCGTTGGACCCTACCTGCTGCCGCAGATTATTCCGCTGCTGCATCAAACCTTCCCTAAGCTGGAGATGTATCTGCACGAAGCGCAGACCCAACAGCTGCTGGCCCAGCTGGACAGCGGCAAGCTGGACTGTGCCATTCTGGCGCTGGTGAAAGAGAGCGAAGCCTTTATCGAAGTCCCGCTGTTTGATGAGCCGATGATGCTGGCGATCTATGAGGATCACCCGTGGGCGAACCGCGATCGCGTTCCGATGGCCGATCTGGCGGGCGAGAAGCTGCTGATGCTGGAAGATGGCCACTGCCTGCGCGATCAGGCGATGGGCTTCTGCTTTGAGGCAGGCGCTGACGAAGATACGCATTTCCGCGCCACCAGCCTTGAAACGCTGCGTAATATGGTCGCTGCCGGTAGCGGCATTACCCTCCTGCCTGCGCTGGCCGTGCCGTCTGAACGCAAGCGTGACGGGGTGATCTACCTGCCGTGCATTAAGCCGGAGCCGAAGCGTACCATCGGTCTGGTCTACCGTCCGGGATCGCCGCTGCGCAGCCGCTATGAGCAGCTGGCGGAGGCCATCCGTACTACGATGGATGGCCATTTCGACAGGACGTTAAAAGAGGCGGTTTAAGCCATTTAGCGCCGCTACCCGGTAGGCTTCTGCCATGGTCGGGTAGTTAAAGGTGGTGTTAACGAAGTACTCGATGGTGTTACCGCCGCCTTTCTGCTCCATAATTGCCTGGCCGATGTGAATAATTTCGGCCGCGCGCTCGCCAAAGCAGTGGATCCCTAAAATCTCTTTCGTCTCGCGGTGGAAGAGAATTTTCAGCGTGCCGACGTTCATACCCACAATCTGCGCCCGCGCCAAGTGCTTAAACTGCGCCCGGCCCACTTCATAAGGCACCTTCATTGCCGTCAGCTGCTGCTCTGTTTTACCAACCGAGCTGATCTCCGGAATGGTGTAGATCCCGGTAGGGATATCTTCCACCAGGTGCGCCGTCGCTTCGCCTTTGACCATCGCCTGGGCAGCAATACGCCCCTGATCGTAGGCGGCAGAGGCCAGGCTTGGGTAGCCAATCACGTCGCCCACGGCGTAGATATGCGGCTGTGCGGTCTGGTACATGCTGTTGACCTTCAGCAGTCCGCGCCCGTCGGCTTCCAGACCAACGTTTGCCAGCTGTAGGCTATCGGTATTGCCGGTGCGTCCGTTAGCGTAGAGCAGACAGTCGGCCTTGAGCTTCTTGCCCGACTTCAGGTGCATGATCACCCCGTCGTCCGTTCCCTCAATCTGCTCGTACTCTTCGTTGTGGCGGATCACCACCCCGTTGTTCCAGAAGTGGTAAGAGAGCGAGTCCGACATCTCCTGATCGAGAAATGCCAACAGGCGATCGCGGGTGTTGATCAGATCGACTTTGACGTCCATTCCCCGGAAGATTGATGCGTATTCACAGCCGATCACCCCAGCACCGTAGATGATTACATGGCGTGGCTCATGCTGCATGCTGAGGATTGAGTCGCTGTCATAGACGCGAGGATGAGCAAAATCGACGTCTGCCGGATGGTAGGGGCGGGAGCCGCAGGCGATAACAAACTTCTCTGCCGTCAGCATCTCTACCGTACCGTCATGACACTCCAGCGCCAGCGTATGGGCATCAACAAAGTGGGCGTCGCCCTGCAAAATTTCACAGCGGTTACGCTCGTAAAATCCCTGACGCATCCGCGTCTGCTGGTTGATCACGCTGTCGGCGTGGTTAAGGATGTCGGCAAAGGAAGAACGCAGAAGGCGGGAGTGGTCGCTGTAGAGAGGATTTTGATTAAATTCGATAATACGGCTGACTGCGTGGCGAAGCGCCTTCGAGGGGATGGTGCCCCAGTGGGTGCATCCGCCGCCGACGTTATGATATCGCTCAAGGACGGCGACCCTGGCATTTTGTTTAACCAGCCCCATAGCAGCGCCTTCGCCACCGGGACCGGAACCTATCACTATTGCATCGTAATCGTAAGTGTGTGGCATGGTAGGGCTTACCTGTTCTTATACATAAAAACAACATAATAGTAACATCGTTAAGGGGATAACCCAATTATCGCGCTGTTTTTTTGCGGTGCTATTTTTTAATTCTGCTTGCGTGCGCATTAACGTATTAAAGGTGCAACAGCATGTAAAGAATCATTCACAAAGCCAGGGAAACCGATTAGCTTATCTCTGGTATAGTGCCAGCAGGCCTTTGGAAGGATTCAGACATCGTGATGGGCGTTAGAGCGCAACAAAAAGAACGAACCCGGCGTTCGCTGGTGGAAGCGGCATTTAGTCAGTTAAGCGCTGAGCGGAGTTTTGCCAGCCTGAGCCTGCGCGAAGTGGCGCGCGAGGCGGGCATTGCCCCGACGTCATTCTATCGCCATTTTCGCGATGTGGATGAGCTTGGCCTGACGATGGTCGATGAGAGCGGCCTGATGCTGCGTCAGCTGATGCGCCAGGCGCGCCAGCGCATTGCCAAAGGCGGGAGCGTGATCCGCACCTCCGTCTCTACCTTTATGGAGTTTATCGGCAATAACCCGAACGCGTTTCGCCTGCTGCTGCGCGAACGTTCAGGCACCTCCAGCGCCTTTCGCGCCGCCGTCGCCCGCGAGATCCAGCACTTTATTGCGGAACTTGCCGACTATCTCGAACTCGAAAGCCATATGCCGCGAGCGTTCACCGAGGCACAGGCCGAAGCGATGGTCACGATTGTATTCAGCGCTGGCGCAGAAGCGCTGGACGTCGGCTCTGAGCAGCGCAGGCAGCTGGAAGAGCGTCTGGTGCTGCAACTGAGGATGATTTCGAAAGGCGCTTACTACTGGTATCGCCGTGAGCAGGAAAGAATGTCGCATCAACCCGATGAGTGAAGGACGAGTAATGAAACAGTCAGGTCAAGATAAAGGTACGCTACTGCTGGCGCTGATCGCTGGCTTATCCATTAACGGTACGTTTACGGCGGTTTTCAGCTCGATCGTGCCGTTCTCGCTGTTCCCGGTTATCTCGCTGGTGCTGGCGGTCTACTGCCTGCATCAACGCTATCAAAATCGCACCATGCCGCTGGGGCTGCCGGCACTGGCCGCTGCCTGCTTTATCTTAGGCGTGCTGCTCTACAGTGCGGTAGTGCGGGCCGAGTACCCGGCTATTGGTTCTAACTTTGTCCCTGCCGTGCTGTCGGTGGTGCTGGTATTCTGGATTGGCTACCGTATGCGTAACCGCAAGCACGAGCTGACAGAGTAAAGGAGAGTGTAGGCCGGATAAGCGTAGCGCCATCCGGCGTTTTCGACGGGTGGCAGGTTTATTTTCTGGTCAGCAGCACCCCGCACTCCATATGGTGCGTATAAGGGAACTGATCGAACAGCGCCAGACGTTCCACCTGATGTGTCTGGCTGAAGGTCTCCAGGTTCTGGCACAGCGTCTCCGGGTTGCAGGAGATGTACAGAATACGCGGATAGGCCTGCACCATCTTCTCCGTTTCGCTATCCAGCCCGCTGCGTGGCGGATCGACAAAAATCGTCTCGCAGCGATAGCCCTTTAGATCGACGCCCTGCAGACGGTTAAACTCACGTACCCCGTTCATCGCCTGGGTAAACTCCTCCGCCGCCATACGGATAATCTGCACGTTATCGATCTGGTTGGCGGCAATGTTGTATTGTGCCGCCGCCACCGACGGCTTAGCGATTTCGGTCGCCAGCACGCGATCAAAGTTGCGCGCCAGCGCCAGAGAGAAGTTGCCGTTGCCGCAGTAAAGCTCCAGCAGGTCACCGGTTGAATCGGTGGTGACGTCCAGCGCCCACTCCAACATCTGAATGTTCATCGCCGCATTAGGCTGGGTAAAGCTGTTCTCTACCTGACGGTAGATCATCTCCCGGCCCGCCACCAGCAGGCGCTCATCAACGTAGTCCTGATCCAGCATGACTTTAGTTTTGGTCGCCCGGCCAATGATGTGTACGTTCAGACCCTGCTCCCGCAGCGCATCGCGCAGCGCTTGCGCCTCGGTCTGCCACGCCTCGTCCAGCTTTTTATGGTACAGCAGCGTCACGATAGCCTGGTTACTCAGGGTGCTCAGGTAATCGATCTGGAACAGCTTGTGGCGCAGGACACTATTGCCCCGCACGCTGTCCATTATTGCTGCCATTAACTGGTTGATCAGGGCGCTGGCGGCTGGGAAACTATCCACGCGGATCCGGCTTTTAGTCTGCTGATCGAAGATGATGTGGTACAGGTCATCTCCGTCGTGCCAGACACGAAACTCGGCCCGCATTCGGTAATGGCTGACAGGAGAGCGAAACACCTCCGGCGCAGGCGCGGAAAATGGGGTCATCATCTTTTGCAGACGGTCCACTTTTTCGGCCAGCTGAGCGTCGTACTGTTCTATCGGAAGGTGTTCGGGGGTCATGATGCGTCCTGAGTGAAAATAGATTACGCGGGGATTGTAGGGATTGTGCGCGTATTGTCCAGCCCCGACGTTTTGCGTTTTCTTATCTTAGCAGTCTGGACATCTATAACTACCTACAGGTAGCATCCACGCTCCGGTCCTGTGAGTTAAAAGGGAATCCAGTGCAAATCTGGGGCTGACGCGCAGCGGTAAGGAGAGTTGGAGTGATAGCGAAAGCAGACACTGCCATACGGCGGGAAGTCATCACTCCGGAAAATCTCTAAGCCCGAAGACCTGCCGGTATACGTCGCACTTGGCTCACATCATCGCGTGCTATTGATGGGGCCTGCGGCATCCTTCTTATATTGTGGATGCTTTTACAATGATAAAAAAAGCTTCGCTGATGACGGCGCTCTCCGTCACGGCATTTTCCGGCTGGGCGCAGGACAGCAATCCGGACACGTTGGTCATCACCGCAAACCGTTTTCAGCAGCCGGTAAAAACGGTGCTGGCTCCGGTCAGCATTGTCACCCGTCAGGATATCGATCGCTGGCAGTCAACCTCCTTAACCGATGTGATGCGTCGTCTGCCTGGCGTAGATATCTCGCAGAACGGCGGCATGGGGCAGATCTCTTCTCTTTATGTGCGCGGCACTAACTCCAGCCATGTGTTGATTCTGGTCGACGGTGTGCGCCTCAACCAGGCGGGCGTCAGCGGCTCCGATCTCAGCCAGTTCCCGCTGGCGCTGGTGCAGCGCATTGAATATATCCGTGGCCCGCGTTCGGCAGTGTACGGCTCCGATGCCATCGGCGGGGTGGTAAATATCATCACCACGCGCGAGAAAAACGGCACAACGCTGTCGGCTGGCATCGGGTCGAAAGGCTACCAGAACTATGAGGCCAGCACGCAGCAGAACCTGGGCGACAGCACCCGCGTGACGCTGGCGGGCGACTATACCTACACCAAAGGCTTTGATATCGGCGCCGAAGGGAATACCGGCGGTCTGGCGCAGCCCGATCGCGACGGGTTTATGAGCAAGACGCTGTATGGTGCGCTGGAGCATAGCTTCTCCGAACAGTGGAGCGGCTTCGTGCGCGGCTACGGCTATGACAACCGTACCGATTACGAAGGCTACTACAGCAGCTACACGCCGGACGTGCTGGTAGATACCCGCCAGCTCTATAGCCAGACCTGGGATGCGGGCCTGCGCTTTAATGGCGATATCTTCCGCTCTCAGCTGCTTACCAGCTATGGCCACAGCAAAGACTTTAACTACGATCCGCACCTCGGCCGCTACGACGCTAATGCCACGCTGGATGAGATCAAACAGTACAACGTGCAGTGGGCGAATACCGTTGATATCGGTAAGGGGAATGTCGGTGCGGGCATCGACTGGCAGAAGCAGAGCACCGAGCCGGGAACCAACTACGTCGAGGAAGGCTATGACCAGCGCAATACCGGCGTCTACCTGACCGCGCTACAGCAGCTGGGTGACTTTACCCTCGAGGGCGCAGTGCGTAGCGATGACAACTCGCAGTTTGGCCGTCACGGCACCTGGCAGAGCAGCGCCGGCTGGGAGTTCATCGAAGGCTATCGTTTTATCGCCTCTTATGGCACCGCCTATAAAGCGCCTAACCTCGGCCAGCTGTATGGCTTCTACGGTAATGACGATCTTAACCCGGAAGAGAGCAAGCAGTGGGAAGGGGCCTTTGAAGGCCTGACGGCAGGCGTGAACTGGCGTGTCTCCGGCTATCGTAACGACGTAGACAACCTGATCGACTATGACGATCACGCGATGAAGTACTACAACGTGGGCAAAGCGCGTATTAAAGGCGTGGAAGCGACGGCATCCTTCGATACCGGCCCGCTGGGACACAGCCTGAGCTATGACTACGTCGATTCGCGTAATGCAGTTACTGACGAGCCGCTGGCACGCCGTGCGAAGCAGCAGGTGAAGTATCAGCTCGACTGGCAGGTCTACGATCTGGACTGGAGCGTAACCTATCACTATCTGGGTACGCGTTACGATACGGACTACACCACCTACCAGCGCGTCAAAATGGGCGGCGTCAGTCTGTGGGATGCAGCAGTATCGTATCCGATCACCTCACAGTTCATCGTTCGTGGTAAAATAGCTAACCTGTTCGATAAAGATTACGAGACAGTTTATGGCTACCACACTGCAGGACGAGAATACACCGTCTCTGGCAGCTACACCTTCTGATCCAAGACCCACCGTGCTGGTGTTTGATTCCGGCGTCGGTGGGCTATCGGTCTACGATGAGATTCGGCGTCTCCTACCGGATCTTCATTACATCTATGCGTTCGATAACGTCGCCTTCCCGTACGGAGAGAAGTCAGAAGCGTTTATCGTTGAGCGGGTGGTGGAGATTGTCACCGCCGTTCAGGCGCGCTATCCGCTCTCTCTGGCGGTGATTGCCTGTAATACTGCCAGCACCGTCTCGCTTCCTGCCCTGCGCGAGAAGTTCGGGTTCCCAGTGGTAGGCGTTGTGCCCGCCATTAAACCTGCGGCACGCTTAACCGCTAACCGCATCGTTGGCCTGCTGGCAACGCGAGGCACGGTAAAACGCCCTTATACGCACGAGCTTATTCAGCGCTTTGCTAATGAGTGCCACTTTGAGCTGCTGGGATCGTCTGAACTGGTGGAGATAGCCGAGGCGAAGCTGCATGGCGAACCGGTCTCTCTCGACAGGCTGCGCCGTATTCTTCGCCCATGGTTACGGATGGCAGAGCCGCCAGATACCGTTGTGCTGGGTTGCACCCACTTCCCCCTTCTTCAGGAAGAGCTATTGCAGGTGCTGCCGGAGGGAACGCGGCTGGTGGATTCGGGGGCGGCAATTGCCCGTCGGACGGTATGGCTCCTTGAGCACGACGCACCCGATGCTAAATCCTCCGATGAAAATATCGCATACTGTATGGAAGTGACCCCGGAAGCTGTGCAATTAATGCCCGTTTTGCAGCGATACGGCTTCAAATCGCTTGAAAAATTAGCAACGGACAGCGGGTTTGCACAAAAAAGAGACGCTTGAAAGAATTTTTGAAATTAGCTCTTGTCAGCCCCGAATAACTCCCTATAATGCGCCTCCACTGACACGGAACAACGGCAAGCAAGCCGCCGCATCAGCAGGACTTCTCCGGAAGTTCTGACAGAGAAAAGCGAAAAATAAACGCTTGACTCTGGATGAGGAAAACGTATTATACGGGACCTCGCAACGGTGAGCGAAAGCCGCGTTGCACTGCTCTTTAACAATTTATCAGA
>NZ_DAMACX010000078.1:0-12358 GCF_031998825.1 Pseudescherichia sp. | reverse complement strand
CCCTCTCCCACGAGGAGAGGGTGCAAACACTAAAAATGGCAACCAGGTTGCCGTTTTGCTTTTACTTACTGCACCGGGCTTAAGGTGATCTCAACGCGACGGTTCTGCGCTTTGCCTTCTGCCGTGCTGTTGCTGGCGATCGGATTGGCCGGACCCATGCCGCTGGTGCGAATGCGATTTGCCGCGACGCTCTGAGTGATCAGCGCGCTGGCTACCGCGTCGGCACGCTGCTGGGAGAGACGCATGTTCAGATCCTGGCTGCCGGTGCTGTCGGTATAACCCAGCACGTTCACCGCGGTTTTTTCATACTCTTTCAGCACCATCGCCACGCCGGTCAGGGTGTTGGCACCCGCCGCTTTCAGGGTGGCGCTGCTGCTGTCAAAGGTGACATTGTTCGGCATGTTAAGCACGATGTTGTCGCCGTTTCGCGTCACGCTGACGCCGGTTCCCTGCATTTTCTCGCGCAGTTTAGCTTCCTGCACGTCCATGTAGTAGCCCGCCCCGCCGCCGAGCGCCGCGCCTGCTGCTGCGCCAATCAGCGCGCCTTTGCCGCGATCTTTCTTCGAGGAGGAGAGGACGCCTACGCCTGCGCCGACCAGCGAGCCAATGCCCGCGCCGATGCCAGATTTTCCTGCTTCACGTTCGCCGGTGTAGGGGTTAGTCGTACAGCCAGAAATTGCCAGCGCACCGCATACCGCGGCGGCAATCATAATGACGCGTTTTTTCATCGTTTATCCTTAAATGCGTTTTCGTTCTAAGCCACTGCAAGGTGGTGGTTGATTATGACGCCTGAATAGGGTGAAAATTTCCGGAAAGAATCCGAATTTTGTAAATAACATTGAATGGCCTGTATAAAGGACCATCACACCTGCATCTACGACCGGAGAGCACGCGCTTTGGCAAACACATCGATTAAAACGGTTCTGACCGCAGCCCACTGGGGGCCAATGCTGGTTGAAACCGATGGCGTACAGGTTCTGAACTCACGCGGCGCGCTGCCGACCTCCCACCCGAACTCGCTCCAGACGGCGGTGCGCGACCAGGTTCACAGCAAGACCCGGGTGCGTTTTCCCATGGTGCGCAAAGGCTTTCTCGCCTCGCCGGATAGCCCGCAGGGCGTTCGCGGCCAGGATGAGTTTGTCCGCGTTAGCTGGAACGAGGCATTGGATCTGATCCACGCCCAGCATAAGCGCATTCGCGACAGCTACGGTCCGTCATCTATCTTTGCCGGCTCCTACGGCTGGCGATCCAACGGCGTGCTGCACAAGGCGGCGACGCTGCTCCAGCGCTATATGAGCCTTGCGGGCGGCTATACCGGTCATCTGGGGGATTACTCCACCGGCGCAGCACAGGCGATCATGCCCTATGTCGTGGGCGGCAACGAGGTCTATCAGCAGCAGACCAGCTGGCCGCTGGTGCTGGAGCACAGCGAGGTAGTGGTGCTCTGGAGCGCTAACCCGCTCAATACCCTTAAAATCGCCTGGAACGCATCGGATGAGCAGGGCATCGCCTTTTTTGATCGGCTGCGCCGCAGCGGCAAACGGCTGATCTGCATCGATCCTATGCGATCGGAAACGGTCGATTTCTTTGGTGACAGCATGGAGTGGATCGCGCCGCATATGGGCACCGACGTAGCGCTGATGCTCGGCATCGCTCATACCCTGCTGGAGAACGGTTGGCAGGATAGCGATTTCCTGGCGCGCTGCACCGAGGGCTATGAGGTGTTTGCTGCCTACCTGAGCGGCGAGAGCGACGGCGTAGCGAAAACCGCCGAGTGGGCGGCAGCCATCTGCGGCATCGAGGCAGAGAAAATTCGCGAGCTGGCGCAGCTGTTCCATGAAAACACCACCATGCTGATGTCTGGCTGGGGGATGCAGCGTCAGCAGTATGGCGAGCAGAAACACTGGATGCTGGTGACCCTGGCGGCGATGCTGGGGCAGATCGGCACGCCGGGCGGCGGATTTGGTCTCTCCTACCACTTTGCTAACGGCGGCAACCCGACGCGGCGAGCGGCGGTGCTGGCCTCAATGCAGGGTAGCGTGCAGGGCGGCGTCGATGCGGTAGACAAAATTCCGGTGGCGCGTATCGTCGAGGCGCTGGAAAACCCCGGCGGCGCGTACCAGCATAACGGCATGGACAGGCACTTCCCGGACATTCGTTTTATCTGGTGGGCGGGTGGCGCAAACTTTACCCATCATCAGGATACCAACCGGCTGATCCGCGCCTGGCAGAAGCCGGAGCTGGTGGTGATCTCCGAGTGCTACTGGACCGCAGCGGCGAAGCATGCGGATATCGTCCTGCCTGCCACCACCTCCTTTGAGCGTAACGATCTCACCATGACCGGCGACTACAGCAACCAGCATCTGGTGCCGATGAAGCAGGTAGTTGCTCCGCAGGACGAAGCCCGGGACGATCTCGAGATCTTCGCCGACCTGAGCAAACGTTGGGAAGAGGGGGGCCGGGAGCGCTTTACCGAGGGCAAAACCGATCTGCAATGGCTGCAAACCTTCTACGAGATTGCGGGCCAGCGCGGAGCCAGCCAGGGCGTGACCCTGCCGCCGTTCGCTGAGTTCTGGGAAGCGAACCAGCTGATTGAGATGCCGGAGAGCGAGCAGAACGCGCGCTTTGTGCGTTTTGCAGACTTCCGCCGCGATCCGCAGGCCAATCCGCTGAAAACAGACAGCGGCAAAATCGAGATCTACTCAAAGCGCATTGCCGGATACGGCTACGTCGACTGCCCGCCGCACCCGATGTGGCTTGCGCCGGTGGAGTGGCACGGCAACGCGGAGTCTGGACAATTGCAGGTGCTCTCGGCCCATCCGGCGCACCGTCTGCACAGCCAGCTAAGCTACAGCGATCTGCGCGAGCGGTACGCGGTTGCCGGGCGTGAGCCTATCACCCTGCATCCACAGGATGCGCAGGCGCGCGGGATTGTTGCAGGTGACGTGGTACGCGTCTGGAACGGGCGCGGGCAGGTGCTGGCGGGTGCGGTAGTGACCGAGGGCATCCGTCCAGGGGTGATCTGCATTCACGAAGGCGGCTGGCCGGATCTCGACCCAGCGGCGGGGGGCATCTGTAAAAACGGCGCGGTCAACGTGCTGACTAAGGATCTCCCCACCTCGCGGCTGGGTAACGGCTGCGCGGGTAATACCGCCCTGGCATGGGTAGAGAAGTACACCGGTCCTGCGCTGACGCTTACGGCGTTTGATCCGCCTGCCAGCTCATAATCCACGTCGGGTGCTGCGTTTCATCCTGCCAGGCGCTGTCCTCAATGCGGAACCCGCAGGCATGGTAGAAGTGCACCGCCCGGGTGTTCTTCTGGTACACCTCCAGGCTAAGCTGGGGGTGGAGCTGCATAACGTGCTCCAGCAGCGCCCGACCAATACCCCTGCCGATAGCGGCAGGGCGTACAAAGAGAGCGCCGACAAAGCGCGCATCCATCACGCTGACAAATCCCTGTAGCGTCTCCTGCTCCTCCCACACCCAGGTGGTGGCGTTGGCGAGGTAAACATCCCGCACCATGGCGGTACTCTCCTGCCAGTAGCTCTCCCGGATAAAGGGGTGGGCAAAGGTGGTGCTCTCCAGCCACAGCCGCAGCAGCGGGGCGCTATCTTTACGATGCCATTCGTGGATCATCCTCGCCTCCTGGATGGCAGAAACAGCCGATAATATGATCGTTGACCAGGCCACAGGCCTGCATAAACGAGTAGCAGATAGTGGTGCCGACAAACTTAAAGCCGCGCTTCTTCAGCGCCTTTGACAGGGCGTCTGACTCAGGGGTTGAGGTGGGGATCTCGCTCAGAGTGACCGCCTGGGTGACCCGCGGCGGGCTACCGGCAAAGGACCAGACAAATTCGGTAAAGGACTCACCGTTCTCCGCCATCGCCAGGTAGGCGCGGGCGTTGCCGATAATGGCCTGGATCTTTCCCCGGTGGCGGATGATACCCGCGTCCAGCATCAGACGCTCAACGTCCTCCTCCTGCATTGCGGCCACGCGCTGCGGATCGAAATGGTGGAAGCAGCGGCGGTAATTTTCTCGCTTTTTCAGCACCGTGATCCATGATAGTCCGGCCTGCTGGCCTTCAAGGCAGATCATCTCAAACAGCTTCTGGCCGTCGGTCTGCGCAACGCCCCACTCCCTGTCGTGATAGTCAATGTACAACGGGTCCTGACTGACCCAGCCACAACGTTGCATTTTCTTCTCCCTTTGTTGCTATGAATCACAAAAGAAATCACTGCCGCTGGCTTGACGTGCCTGGTAAAGAGACAATATTTAATACAGGGTCTTAAGCCCACCAAGAACGATAACAATAATGCCGAATTCGGCTCTCTCCTGGAGTCGCATTGATGAACAATAAGAAATTCAGTGGCCGCCGCCTGGCGTTAGCGTCTGTTTGCCTGTTTTTTTGTCACACGGCGCAGGCCTGGCAGCAGGAATATATCGTGACCGACCCGCAAAGTAATACGACCGATCGCTATACATGGGATAGCGATCACCAACCACGCTATGACGATATTCTGGAGGAGCGCATCCGGTCAGGACAGAATCTGCCTGGTGCAACCTTTAACCTGCCCGATGATAACCCACTCGACGCCACAAGTACGATGAGCATGGGGTGGAATTTTCCACTGGCTTACAGCGTCACCACCGGGCCGGTGGCCGTCTGGCATTACGACAGCTCTGCCTCGACGATGTTTAACGAATTTGGTGATGGCCCGGCCAATTTGCAGTTCAGCGATCCGCTGTGGCATGCCAGCGTCAGCTCTGTAGGCTGGCGGGTAGATAGTCGCTTTGGCGATCTCCGATCGTGGGCGCAAATCAGCTATAACCAGCAGTTTGGCGAGAACCTGTGGAAGAGCCAGTCCGGCCTCAATCGCCTCTCTGCCTCCAGCCAGTATGGCAACTGGATGGACGTCACCTTTGGCGCGGACATGCTGCTCAATCCGCACCTTGCGGCCTACGCCGCTATGTCTCAGTCGGAAAACGACGTGACCGGGCAAAACTATCTCTACAGCATGGGCGTTAGCGCACGTTTCTAACGCCTGTTTTAAACAAACGAATAACATTTAGACTACATGGCTGGCGCGCCTGAGGTTGATAGTACGCACTAACTTACCCTGTAAAAAACGCAGTGGTACAAAAAGGTGCTGCCATTCATTCCCTCTCCAAGGCATTTCATTCCCTTCTCGCTGCATTTCATGCCTTTTTTCACCCGGCATGAAATGCGCTTCGCTATCGTTGACGGCAGAGAATTTCTTCATTTCCTTACGCAGGAAGACTGCCATGAACACATCAACCGCAAATCGCACCCGCTGGCTAACCCTTGTCGGCACCATCATCACCCAGTTTGCCTTAGGATCGGTCTACACATGGAGCCTGTTCAACAGCGCGCTGGCAGAAAAGCTCGATGAGCCAGTAAGCCAGGTCGCTTTCTCCTTTGGTCTGCTCAGCCTGGGCCTGGCGATCTCCTCGTCGGTAGCCGGAAAGCTGCAGGAGCGTTTTGGCGTTAAGCGCGTCACGATGGCGTCCGGCATCCTGCTTGGCGTCGGCTTAATGCTTACCGCCCACGCTAACAACCTGATGATGCTCTGGCTGAGCGCTGGCGTGCTGGTCGGCCTGGCCGATGGCGCAGGCTACCTGCTGACCCTCTCCAACTGCGTTAAATACTTCCCGGAGCGTAAGGGGCTAATCTCAGCCTTCGCCATTGGCTCCTACGGCCTTGGCAGCCTTGGCTTCAAGTTTATCGACAGCCATCTGCTGGCGACCGTGGGGCTGGAGAGCACCTTTATGATCTGGGGCGCGATTGTGATGGGGATGATCCTGTTCGGTGCGACGCTGATGAAAGATGCTCCGCAGCAGAAAGTGACGATGACCAACGGCGTAGTCGAAAATGATTTCACCCTGGCCCAGTCGATGCGCAAACCGCAGTACTGGATGCTGGCGGTGATGTTCCTGACCGCCTGCATGAGCGGCCTGTACGTTATTGGCGTGGCAAAAGATATCGCTCAGGGCATGGTGCATCTGGATATGGCTACCGCAGCCAACGCGGTAACGGTGATTGCTATCGCTAACCTGACGGGCCGTCTGGTGCTGGGCATCCTCTCTGACAAGATCGCCCGTATCCGTGTGATCACTATCGGCCAGGTGGTGTCGCTGGTGGGGATGGCCGCGCTGCTGTTTGCTCCGCTCAACGCAGTGACCTTCTTCGCGGCGATTGCCTGCGTCGCCTTTAACTTCGGCGGCACCATTACCGTATTCCCGTCGCTGGTGAGCGAGTTCTTTGGTCTGAACAACCTGGCGAAAAACTACGGCGTCATCTACTTAGGCTTCGGTATCGGCAGCATCTGCGGCTCGATTATCGCCTCGCTGTTCGGCGGTTTCTACATCACCTTCTGCGTGATTTTTGCCCTGCTGATCCTCTCCCTGGCGCTCTCCACTACCATCCGCCAGCCGCAGAGCAAAGTATACAAACAGGCGCACGCCTGACGGCTTTTCGTGCGGTAAACCTACCAGGACGGGTGACAGCGACTATCTTTAGTGATTAGCGCTTCCAACAAAAAGGAGTCACCCTATGTCTTTAGAAAAAGTGGTTTACCGCGCGAAAGCAAAAGCAACCGGCGGCCGTGATGGCCGCGCTGTCTCGTCCGATGGCGTGCTGGATATCAAACTCGGCGTACCCAAAGAGATGGGCGGGGCAGGCGGTGAAGCGACCAACCCGGAGCAGCTGTTTGCCGCTGGCTACTCGGCCTGCTTCCTCGGCGCGTTGAAGCACGTCGCCTCGCAAGAACAGAAAAAGATTCCGCAGGATGCCTATATAGAAGGGCAGGTAGGTATCGGTCCGATCCCCACCGGCTTTGGCATCGAAGCCCAGCTGGATATTCACCTGCCGGGAATGGATCGCCAGGAAGCAGAAGAGCTGGTGCAAAAAGCGCATGTTGTCTGTCCTTACTCTAACGCCACGCGCGACAACATTGACGTTACCCTGAACGTTATCACCTCTTAATCTCTTTTCTGCCTGACCCGATCCGGTCATATTTTTGTAAATATCTGACCGGATCACATTCCCCATGACACTTTTTTGAAGCCTTGTGGTCTACTATGCCGCGCTTTAAGAAGTTACCTGGTTTGACTTCCAACGCACTCTATTAACCTGCCTGCTGGTGAAAGACACAGTATGCGGGTGCTTTTATTGATTCCCTTTTTACAGGGCAGCTTGCATGAGATATATCAAAGTCATGACGCAGCAGAGGCTTAGCTTCCTGCTGGCGTTATACATCGGCCTGTTTATGAACTGCGCCGTCTTCTTCCGCCGCTTCGACAGCTATGCGCAAGATTTTACCTTTTCAAAAGCCTGCGCCGTAGCCATTGAACTGTTTGGCACGGTACTGATTACCTTCTTTTTACTCCGTGTGCTTTCGCTCTTTGGCCGCCGCGTATGGCGCGTGCTGGCCACCCTGCTGGTGCTCTTCTCCGCCGGGGCCAGCTACTACATGACCTTCCTGAACGTGGTGATTGGCTACGGCATTATTGCCTCGGTGATGACCACGGATATCGACCTCTCGAAAGAGGTGGTGGGCCTGCACTTCGTGCTCTGGCTGGTGGCCGTTAGCGCGCTGCCGCTGCTCTTCATCTGGAGCAACCGCTGTCGCTACACGCTACTACGTCAGCTGCGTACGCCGGGACAGCGCCTGCGCAGCGTGACGCTGGTCGTACTCGCCGGGCTGATGGTCTGGGGTCCGATCCGTCTGATGGACATTCAGCAGAAGAAGGTCGAGCGCAGCACCGGCGTTGATATGCCGAGCTACGGCGGCGTGGTGGCAAACTCTTATCTGCCTTCTAACTGGCTTTCGGCGCTGGGGCTTTACGCCTGGGCGCAGGTGGATGAGTCTTCCGACAACAAGTCGCTGATGAACCCGGCGACGAAGTTCACCTACGTGCCACCAAAGGACCTGGAGGATACCACCGTGATCTTTATCATCGGTGAGACCACCCGCTGGGATCATATGGGTATCTTCGGCTACGAGCGTAACACTACGCCTAAGCTTGCCCAGGAGAAGAACCTGGCGGCGTTCCGCGGCTACTCCTGCGATACGGCGACCAAGCTCTCGCTGCGCTGTATGTTTGTCCGGCAGGGCGGGGCGGATGAGAACCCGCAGCGCACCCTGAAGGAGCAGAATATTTTTGCGGTGCTTAAACAGCTCGGATTTGCCTCGGATCTCTATGCGATGCAGAGCGAGATGTGGTTCTACAGCAACACCATGGCGGATAACATCAGCTATCGTGAGCAGATTGGCGCTGAGCCGCGCAACCGGGGCAAGCACGTTGACGACATGCTGCTGCTGGATGAGACTAACATTGCGTTGCAGAACAACCCAACCGGCAAGCATCTGATTGTGCTGCATACCAAAGGGTCGCACTACAACTACGTGCAGCGTTATCCGCGCAGCTATGCGCAGTGGACGCCGGAGTGTGTAGGCATTGATAAAGAGTGCAGCAAGCAGGAGCTGATCAACGCCTATGACAACTCGGTGACCTATGTCGACAGCTTTATTACTAAGGTTATCGATCAGGTACGGGATAAGAAGGCGATTGTCTTCTACGCGGCCGACCACGGTGAGTCGATCAACGAGCGTGAGCACCTTCACGGTACGCCGCGCAACATGGCGCCGCCGGAGCAGTTCCGCGTGCCGATGATGGTGTGGATGTCTGACAAATATCTGGAGAACCCGGAGAAAGCGAAGATGTTTGCTCAGCTCAAGAAGCAGGCGGAGATGAAGGTTCCGCGCCGCCACGTTGAGCTGTATGACACCATCATGGGCTGTCTGGGCTACACCTCGCCGAACGGTGGGATTAACCAGAACAACAACTGGTGTCGAGTGCCAGATAAGGTTGCGAAAGCCAACTAGATCACATGGTGAGTTTCTCACCGATCGAATGGCTTTTTTACAATAAGGGATTGACGGTCGGGGTTGTCAGCAGTAAGATGCGCCCCGCATTCGGTGATTGGCGCAGCCTGGTAGCGCACTTCGTTCGGGACGAAGGGGTCGGAGGTTCGAATCCTCTATCACCGACCAAATTCGAAAAGCCTGCTCTAAGAGCAGGCTTTTTGCTTTCTGCAGCCAGTGAGGATGAGAACCTCCGGGGGCAGGGAGGTTCGACTCGAGCGCAGCGAGAGAGCGTTGCTTTAGCAACGACCCGCAGGGCGAGTCACGCAGTGACGAGTAATCCTCTATCACCGACCAAATTCGAAAAGCCTGCTCTAAGAGCAGGCTTTTTTGCATCTGAGCCTGACTGAACTCCCTGCCCGGGTCTGCATCGTTTCGCCGAGTGGCGGCTCCGCCTTACCTGGCCGACAAGGGCAAAACTGTGCACCATGTAGGCCCGGCAAGTTTACGCCGCCGGGCGTGATCGTCCCGCCGACTTTTTACGCCGTTTGTTAACCGTTTTGTGACATATTCCATTGTATTTATTTATATATAGATGAATCTTTTTTCGCGTTGCTTATGGCTAACTCAGCATTTTCCGCTGTGCGTTTTAACGTTCGCGGTATTAATCGCTCAGATATTCATCATCCTGTCAGAATTTTTTCACAATATTTGCTAACGCAAAACGCTGGTTCACGTGGTCTGAGGAGTTAATCGTCCTGCCATGCAGGCCATAGCACAAATTTCTCTGCTGGAAATAGCGGATTGCGCTTTTTTTACGCTTTGTTTGTTAATTCTCACCTTCGTTGTAAAACCCGGTTACCTGTATTGACGTTTTGACATTCTGTTGACAGATTGTAGGGCATGAGGGGCATTTCATGGAGAATCTGCACTGCAACTCAGTCAACCTGTTGAACGGAATCACCTCCCCTTAAGCTGCCTTTGGGCACCGCCGACCAGACCGGTAAAAAATAAATAAAGGTTTGTCGGTTATACCCGCTGCAACGGGTAAACAACACATATCACATTGGAGCAGAATAATGAGTATTTCCTTGAAGAAGTCAGGGATGCTGAAGCTTGGTCTCAGCCTGGTGGCTCTGACCGTCGCAGCAAGTGTGCAGGCAAAAACCCTGGTTTACTGTTCTGAAGGCTCGCCGGAGGGGTTTAACCCGCAGCTCTTTACGTCTGGCACAACCTATGACGCCAGCTCAGTACCGATCTATAACCGTCTGGTTGAGTTCAAAACGGGCACCACTGAAGTAATCCCGGGCCTGGCTGAAAAGTGGGACGTTAGCGAAGACGGTAAAACCTATACTTTCCACCTGCGTCAGGGCGTGAAGTGGCAGGATAATAAAGAGTTTAAACCGACGCGTGAATTTAATGCAGACGACGTCGTCTTCTCCTTCGATCGCCAGAAAAATGCTGAAAACCCGTACCACAAAGTGTCTGGCGGCAGCTACGAATACTTCGAAGGCATGGGCCTGCCGGACCTGATTAGCGAAGTGAAAAAAGTGGACGATCATACCGTTCAGTTTATTCTTTCGCGTCCGGAAGCACCGTTCCTGGCCGACCTGGCGATGGACTTCGCATCCATCATGTCAAAAGAGTATGCCGATAATATGCTGAAGGCCGGCACGCCGGAAAAAATCGACCTGAACCCAATCGGTACCGGTCCGTTCCAGCTGCTGCAGTACCAGAAAGATTCTCGCATCCTGTACAAAGCGTTTGAAGGCTTCTGGGGCACCAAGCCGCAGATCGATCGTCTGGTCTTCTCCATCACGCCTGACGCCTCTGTACGCTATGCAAAACTGCAGAAAAACGAGTGCCAGGTCATGCCGTATCCGAACCCGGCTGATATCGCACGTATGAAGCAGGATAAAAACCTGAACCTGATGGAGCAGGCGGGCCTGAACGTGGGCTACCTCTCTTTCAACACCGAGAAAAAACCGTTTGATGATGTGAAAGTACGCCAGGCGCTGACCTATGCGGTCAACAAAGAGGCGATCATCAAAGCTGTTTACCAGGGCGCGGGCACCGCGGCGAAAAACCTGATCCCACCGACCATGTGGGGCTATAACGACGACGTTAAGGATTATACTTACGACGTTGAGAAGGCTAAACAGCTGCTGAAAGAAGCCGGTCAGGATAAAGGCTTCACCGTTGAGCTGTGGGCGATGCCGGTCCAGCGTCCGTACAACCCGAACGCTCGCCGCATGGCTGAGATGATTCAGGCTGACTGGGCGAAGATTGGCGTTCAGGCCAAAATCGTGACCTACGAGTGGGGTGAGTACCTGAAGCGTGCTAAAGCAGGCGAGCACCAGGCGGTGATGATGGGCTGGACCGGGGACAATGGGGATCCGGACAACTTCTTCGCCACCCTGTTCAGCTGCGATGCGGCAAAACAAGGCTCTAACTACTCTCGCTGGTGCTATAAGCCGTTTGAAGATCTGATCCAGCCGGCGCGCGCCGCTGACGATCACAACAAGCGTATCGAGCTTTACAAGCAGGCTCAGGTGGTCATGCACGATCAGGCTCCGGCGCTGATCATCGCTCACTCCACCGTGTACGAGCCAGTGCGTAAAGAGGTGAAAGGCTACGTTGTTGATCCATTAGGCAAACACCACTTCGAAAACGTGTCTGTCGAATAATAAAAAGCGTAAGGGGTGCAGCCGCACCCCATGCCCGGCGGCGCTACGCTTGCGCGGGCCTACGAGTGTAGGCCGGGTAAGCGAAGCGCCACCCGGCGTTAGATTTGTGAGCAATGCAGACGTTACGTCACTGGGCGTGCGTCATCAGAGAGAATCCGGGTTATGTTGCAGTTCATCCTCCGACGTCTGGGATTGGTTATCCCGACGTTTATCGGTATCACCCTTCTCACCTTTGCCTTTGTCCATATGATCCCCGGTGACCCGGTGATGATCATGGCGGGTGAGCGTGGTATCTCCCCTGAGCGCCATGCGCAGCTGCTGGCTGAGCTGGGCCTCAACAAGCCGCTGTGGCAGCAGTACGTCAACTACGTTTGGGGCGTTCTGCACGGCGACTTAGGGATTTCACTGAAAAGCCGTCTTCCGGTGTGGGAAGAGTTCGTGCCGCGTTTTCAAGCGACGCTGGAGCTCGGTGTCTGCGCCATGATTTTTGCCGTGGCCGTCGGTATTCCGGTGGGCGTTCTTGCCGCCGTGAAGCGTGGCTCCATTTTTGACCACACCGCAGTGGGCCTGGCCCTGACCGGCTACTCCATGCCGATCTTCTGGTGGGGCATGATGCTGATCATGCTGGTCTCGGTGCAGCTCAACCTGACCCCCGTTTCCGGGCGCGTCAGCGATATGGTGTTCCTTGACGACAGCAATCCGCTCACCGGTTTTATGCTGATCGACACCGCTATCTGGGGCGAAGAGGGCAACTTTATCGATGCGCTGGCGCATATGATCCTGCC
>NZ_DAMACX010000077.1:0-12957 GCF_031998825.1 Pseudescherichia sp. | reverse complement strand
AGTTCACCGGGCGTTACAGGCCTGAAAAGTGTCAACCTATTCCAGGACTAGTCAACGTGAACTTAAGCCTGCGGCTGAGTTACAACGTCTTTGATACCTTTAACTTCGATCTCTACGCGACGATCCGGTGCCAGGCAGTCGATCAGTGCAGCGCGAGCTTTCACGTTGTCACAGGTGTTGCCGGTAACCGGGTTAGACTCGCCCATACCACGTGCGGAGATCTTGTTGGACGGGATACCTTTAGAGATCAGGTAGTCAACAACAGACTGAGCACGTTTCTCGGACAGACCCTGGTTGTAGGCGTCAGAACCGATACGGTCGGTGAAGCCCAGAACAACAACGGAACCGTCTTTCGGATCCAGGTTGCTCAGCTGGCTGTACATCTGATCCAGAGCCTGCTGGCCTTCTGGTTTCAGCGTCGCTTTGTTGAAGTTGAACAGTACGTCAGACTTCAGAGTGAAGTGCTTGGTAGAAACCTGCGGAGCCGGAGCCGGAGCCGGTGCAACAACCGGAGCTACGTCTTCCTGCTGGCCGAAGCGGTAGGAAACACCTACGCTCAGCATACCGTTGTCCTGACGGGTACCCAGAGTTTTAGCATCGCCAATGTTGTTAACCCACTGGTATTCCAGACGGGTAGCGATGTCACGGGTCATTGCCCACTCTACACCACCAGCGAATACTGGGGAAACACCGGTATCGTGTTCTTTACGGGAATCCCCGCCCACGACCTGAGCTTTAGCATCAGCACGCCATACCATACCACCCAGGCGGGTGTAGATATCAACGTCGTCAGTGATTGGGTAGCCCAGTTTAGCGGTCAGCTGAACGCCCTGAGATTTGAAAGCACCGTTTACGGTGTCGCCTTTGTACGGCTCACGACCTAACCAGTCATAGCCCAGTTCGAAACCAACGTACGGGTTAACCTGATAGCCGCCGTATGCGCCAGCGCCCAGCTGGTCTTCACGAGTCGGGCCATCATTAGGAATGAAGCCGTTGTCGTGGTACTGGGACCAGCCCAGTTTAGCACCAGTGTACCAGGTATTATCTTTCGGAGCGGCCTGCGCTACGGTAGCGAAGCCAGCCAGTGCCACTGCAATCGCGATAGCTGTCTTTTTCATTTTTGCGCCTCGTTATCATCCAAAAATCGCCATGAAATTCTCGCCAGAGAAAACACGGTTAAATCCTTCACCGGGGGCATTGCTCAATATTAACTCTACCGATATCTTCGGCTTATGCCGAGCACCCCTGGCGATGTAAAGTCTACAACGTAGTTGGAAACTTACAAGTGTGAACTCCGTCAGGCATATGAAAAAAAAAGAGTTGTAGACACAATATTTAACATTTATGACGATAAATTCGCCATCGAAATATCGCAGTTACCGCGCCAGACAGGCTTCGCGAGAGAATTTAGCTTAATGACCAATAGCCTGGAATCGGCGCAAAATAGATCCCAGGAATTATCTTAAATTTACTTAATGAAACAAATTCGAGTGAATTTTTAAGCCGGATGGCTGTCCTGAAGCCTGAGGATCGAAACGAACCGGTCGCATAATAAAACCCATTGCATTCCCTTCCTGGGCCGCATCAACGAGGCGGCGATGCTCTTCTTCTGACAGCTCCTGCGCATGCCAGCCGATCACCACGCTGTAGTTCCCCGTCTGTAATGCTTTGATCATGGAGTCCAGCGTACTATCCGGTGAGAGCTGGCTGATGTGCATCAGTTTGCTTAGGGGCAGACCGGCGGACTGCACCCATGCCCGGCTCAACTTCTGCTGCGGCGTCAGCCAGAGCTGCCAGCGGGACTGCTGGCTAAGCTGCTGTAACAAAGGAAGCAGCAGCAGCTGCGTCATCATCGGCTGGTCTTCACGGTAGACCACCTCACTGATAAGGCCAGTGGCCGCAGCAGGCGTATTAACCTGTGCGCGGTTGCCTGCGAAAGAAGCGTATTGAGATGAGCGATTAGCATAGCCTGAAGTGTACATAGTCATTCCAGCCCTGAGGGTTACTGTATATCTATACAGTACCCCCAGAGCGTTTAAAGATCAACCTCATTTTCTGAAAGCGTCTCGCAAATATGACCCGATCGTGCGGTGAGAAGAAAAATCATCTTGCTGATGCCGGGCAACTTGCCTATGTTCCTTTTTAACGGATGGCTTACTAAATAGAAGATATTTTACGCCTTGATTTTAAAGGAATAAGTATGAAAAACGTATCGTATCAAAGGATCTATCAATCTCGGGAATATCTTTCGCCGCTGGGGCATATTCACCATCGCGCACTCTTTGGTGGTTACAGCCTCGCCATAGAGGATACCGTCTTTGCAATGGTTGCCGAAGGGGCGCTCTACCTGCGTGCCTGTGAAGAGAGCGCCTCCTACTGTGTCAACACCCAGGCCCCTTTCCTCACCTTTGTGAAACGGGGCAGGCCGGTGCTGCTGAACTACTATCGGGTCGATGATCGCCTGTGGCAGGATCGTGAAACGCTGCTGACGCTGGGTAACTACTCCCTGGCGGCAGCGCGGCGCGAGAAGGTCGCGAGATACGCGCAAAAGCGGCTCAGGGATCTGCCCAACCTCACTTTTCAGCTGGAGACGCTGCTGTGGGAGGCGGGCGTTAAGGATGAACACAGCCTGAAGCTGCTGGGCGCGAAGGCGTGCTGGCTGAGGTTAAAGGAGCGCAGCCCGCTGTTGAGCATCAGGGTGCTGTTTGCGCTGGAAGGGGCTATCGCTGGCCTGCATGAGGCGGCGCTCCCGGCAGATACGCGCCGGGAGCTGACCCTCTGGTTCAAAGAGCTGCAGGCAGAGAGCAGCGTGAATCAGCGGGGAACGTGATGTTGCAGCTGGCAGATCTCCGGCAGCAGCCCTATCAGCAGGCCAATCTGCTGCAGAACCAGCGGGGCCTTGCTGTTTGGATCGGGTTCAAGCTGGCGAATACGCTCTGAGAGCGCTGCAAGCTGCTGTCCAACCCGCACTTCATCGGCAGGCTGATGGTGCAGGGCATCATCGACATAGCAGACGGCATCATCCAGCAGCTGCAAAATTTCCGGCTGCTGGAGCTGCTCGCGGTGTGCCCCCAGCGTGGAGATATAGCTGGTAAAGGTGTGGTTCAGGCAGAGCAGGCGGAAAGCGACGTCGCGCATCGCCGGCGTGGCGTCCGGCTCGGTGGACATATTTGATACGACCGATGCCAGCTCTGCATCGCCATTGTGGGCGTAGCGCCGGGCAATACGATATGCCAGACGGTTATCGCGTCCCTGGTGATACTGCTCCAGAATGGCATCCAGATAGCGACAGTTGGCGTTGAGGGCCCGCTCCAGCACCCGCGGGAGGTTACGAAAGCGCCAGTCAGGCCAGATAAAGCTCACCGCCGCCCAGGCGATGGCGCAGCCGATCAGCGTATCGATAATACGCGGGATGGCCACCTCAAAGCCCTCACCGAGCAGGTTGAAGCAGAGCAGCACCAGCAGGGTGATGAACATCGTGGCGTGGGCGTACTGCACATTGCGGAAGGCGAAAAAGAGCACCCCGGCAATGACAATCAGCACCAGCTGTCCCTCCAGCGAAGGGACAAACAGCAGGATAGGCAGCCCCACCGCCACCCCGACCAGCGTGCCGATAATACGCAGCGTCAGCCGGTGCCGGGTCGCGTTATAGTTTGGCTGGCAGACAAACAGGCTAGTCAGCAGGATCCAGTAGCCGTGCTGTAGACCGGTGAGCTGAATAAAGGCGTAGCCCAGGCAGAGCACCATCGACATTCTCACCGCATGGCGAAACAGGGCGGATTCTGGCGTCAGGTTGCGCTTCAGACGCTGCCAGATATCGTCCAGGCCGGTCAGGCTGTCATCGGCAAGTTCATTCTCGGTGCTTTGCGGCTGCTGCATCAGCGCCTGCTCGGATTCGATGGTCGCCAGCTGGGCGTCGATAGCCCGCAGGTTATCGCGCACAAAGCTCAGCGCCTCAATGGAGTCAATAGAGATGCCCTGGGCGCGGGCGTGCTCAAGCGCCGCGTCAAGATGGGTAAAGGCACGCTCAAACTGCGGGTCGTGCTGATAGGGCACGCGCAGCAGAATAGCCCGTGAGAGCCGGGCGCAGGCCTGGGCCTGCATAGAGAGCATCCGCTGAAAGCGAAACATCAGGGCGCTATGACGAAAGCGCTCGCGCAGGGCGTGGTATTGAATATGCGACGAGCTGGCGCGCTCGTGGATATCCTGGGCGACGAAATAGTAGTGCAGCGTGCGCCGGGTGCCGCGCTGGCCGCGATCTCCCCGCAGCCTCGTCAGCAGCGAGGCCTTGGTCTGGTTTAGCGTCGTCACCAGCTGGCCATTGGCCTGGGCCAGATCGTAGAGCGGGGCTTCGCTCTCGCTCTCATCATCATAATCCGGATCGAAAAGGCGTGATTTCTGCTCCAGATAGTTCGCCAGCTGCGCATAGCAGCGTGAGAGGTTGTCCTGGAGAGGGCGCACCGGAAACACCAGATGCCCTACCAGCGTCAGCAGGCTGAACCACACCGCCCCTGCCAGCAGCAGCAGCGGCTGCTGATACCACTGGTCGAAGAGCGAGATCCCCAGCATGGTGTAGATAGCGATCAGCAGCGCGCCAAAGGCGATGGTGGCATAGCGCTGCCCGAGACCTCCCAGCAGAATAAACCCGCAGGTAGAGACGATAAGCCCAAGGGCAAACAGCCACGGCCAGGGAAAGAGCAGCTCCACCGAGGCCGAGGCAATAAAGAACGAGATGAGGGTGATGACCAGATTGCGCAGCCGCCCGGTTAGCCGGTCATCAAGATCGGCCAGCGCGGCGGCCACCACGCCCAGGGTCAGCGGGATCGTGAGCTTCACCTCGCCCAGCCACCAGGGCAGGGCAACCGTACCGCTCAGGGCGATAAAAATCCTAACGTTATAGAGCCAGGCACTGTTCCATGTGTAACGGCGAAGCAGAGGGCTTAACATGAGTTACGCGTCCTTCCTGATTAAAAACGGGCCCGGGCGTTAGCTTCACGGGCGGCCTGCGCCGTCTCAACCGATACGACCCGCCGTCCAACCGGCCACAGGGCAATGGCGGCGATTTTAAAGTTAGCAATGCCCACCGGAATGCCGATGATGGTCAGGCATTGGGTGATGCCGGCAAGGATATGCATTACGCACAGCCACCAGCCGAAGAGCACCAGCCAGAAAATGTTTAGCAGCGTGCCGCCGGTGTTCAACAATACGTTACGGCGCGACGGATCAAGTTCATCAACGTGTACTGCCTCGTTGCCGTAAGGCACCAGCGACAGTTTGGTAATCTCCCAGCATGAGCGGGTCAGCGGCAGGGTAAAGATAAAGACGATGCTCATCACCGTTGCCAGGATCCAGGCCAGCGTTGTGGCGAAGCCGCCCAGGAAGAAGTTAAGAATATTCAGTACAGTACGCATAAATCCTCGGAGTTATCTGCCAAACGAGAAAGGCTCGCTAAGTGTAACGTCTTTTTACGCTGGAGCGTGAATTCTCTGGCGGGTACACTGACGGCAACGTTATGACCAGAGAAACGGCACATCATGGAACTGAAAGCGACTTCACTCGGAAAACGTCTGGCCCAGCACCCCTATGACCGGGCGATCATGCTCCACGCAGGCATAAAGGTTTCCGGCGATCGCCATGAGTATCTTATTCCCTATAATCAACTTTTGGCGATTGTCTGCAAACGCGGGCTGGTCTGGGGCGAGCTGGAGTTCGTGCTGGACGATGACAAAGTTGTGCGCCTGCATGGCACCGAGTGGGCGCAGACCCAGCAGTTCTACCAGCATCTCAACGCCCACTGGCAGGCATGGAGCAGCCAGATGAGCGAGGTCGCTGCGGGCGTATTGCAGGAGACGGTGGAGACCCTCTCCAGCGGCATGAAGGCCAGCCGGTGGCTCACCCGGCAGCAGACTACGGGCCTGCAGGATCGGATCCGTAACGCCTTTGCGGCGCTGCCATTGCCGCTGGCCCGTCTCGACGAGTTCGATAACTGCCGCGAGGCGTGGCAGCAGTGTCAGGGCTGGCTGGTGGACGTGGAGGCTAGCCGGGCAGCGCATAACCGGGAGTACACCCGCAAGATGCTGGTGCAGTACGCGCCGTTTTTTGCCAGCGTCGAATCCTCACCGCTCAACCCGGCCCAGGCGGAGTCGGTGGTGAACGGCGAGCAGTCGCTGCTGGTACTCGCCGGGGCGGGCAGCGGCAAGACCTCGGTACTGGTCGCCCGCGCGGGCTGGCTGCTGATGCGTGGTGAAGCGGCAGCGGATCAGATCCTGCTTCTGGCCTTTGGCCGGAAAGCCGCTGATGAGATGGACGATCGGATCCGTGAGCGGCTAAATACCGATGGGATTGCCGCCCAGACCTTTCATGCCCTGGCGCTCGCCATTATTCAGCACGGCAGCAAAAAGGTGCCTACCGTCAGCGCGCTGGAGAACGACACCGACGCCCGTCAGGCCCTGTTTATTGAGGCCTTGCAGCAGCAGTGCAGCGAGAAAAAAGCCCAGGCCAAGGGCTGGCGGCAGTGGCTGGAGGAGGAGCTGGAGTGGGAGGTGCCCGAAGGCAACTTCTGGGACGATAAGGCTTTGCAACGTCGCCTTGCAGGACGGCTCGATCGCTGGGTCAGCCTGATGCGCATGCACGGCGGTGCACAGGCGGAGATGATCGCCAGCGCGCCGGAGGAGGTGCGTAACCTGTTCTCAAAGCGGGTTAAGCTGATGGCCCCGCTGCTCAAGGCGTGGAAAACGGCGCTCAAGGCGGAGAACGCCGTCGACTTCTCCGGGCTGATCCACCAGGCGATCAATATCCTCGAGAAGGGGCGTTTTATCAGCCCCTGGAAGCATATTCTGGTGGATGAGTTCCAGGATATCTCCCCCCAGCGTGCGGCGCTGCTGGCGGCGCTGCGCAAGCAGAACTCAAACACCACGCTCTTTGCCGTCGGTGATGACTGGCAGGCGATCTATCGCTTTAGCGGGGCGCAGCTCTCGCTGACCACCGCGTTTCATCACTACTTCGGCGAGGGCGAAAGCTGCGTGCTGGATACCACCTACCGCTTTACCCACCGTATTGGCGACGTGGCCAACCGCTTTATCCAGCAGAACCCGCACCAGCTCAGAAAGCCGCTCAATAGCCTGGCGGCAGGGGATAAGAACGCCGTGACGCTGCTGGTGGAGGATCGGCTTGACGCCCTGCTCGACAAGCTCAGCGGCTACGCGAAGCCTGACGAGCGGATCCTGCTGCTGGCACGCTATCACTACCTCAAGCCAGCGGTGCTGGAGAAGGCCGCGACCCGCTGGCCGCAGCTGACGCTCGATTTTATGACGATCCACGCCAGCAAGGGGCAGCAGGCGGACTATGTCATCGTGCTTGGGTTGCAGGAGGGCAAGGAGGGCTTTCCGGCCCCGGCGCGGGAGTCCATTATGGAGCAGGCGCTGCTGCCCGCGCCGGAGGATTTCCCGGACGCCGAGGAGCGTCGTCTGCTCTACGTGGCCCTGACCCGCGCCCGCAAGCGCGTTTGGCTGCTGTTCAGTAAAGACGCGCCGTCGCCGTTTGTGGAAGATTTAAAAGAGTTAGGCGTAACGGTAGTGCGCAAACCATAGCATTACGTTCTGTAGGCCGGGTAAGCGTAAGCGCCACCCGGCGACAGATTATTTGAGGCGATCGGCAAGGTAGCGCTGATAGTCCGGGATTTGTATATCAAAGCTTTCGCCGAAGTGTGCCGACTCAATGATAAAGTCCGCGGTAGAGACGTTGGTCGCCACCGGAATATTCCACACCGTAGCCAGGCGCAGCAGGGCCTTTACGTCCGGATCGTGCGGCACGGCGTTGAGCGGATCCCAGAAGAAGATCAGCACGTCGATTTTACTCTCAGAGATTAACGCACCCACCTGCTGATCGCCGCCCATCGGCCCGCTCAGCATGGCGTTGACCGGCAGGCCGGTTGCGCGCTGGATCAGGTTACCCGTTGTGCCGGTGGCATACAGCTCGTGCTGGGCCAGCAGCGCATGGTGGCGTTCTACCCAGTTCATCAGCATCGTCTTGCAGTGATCGTGAGCCACCAGCGCAATATGTTTCCGCGCCGGAAGCGTACGTGTCGTTAGTTCCATAATCCGTTTCCATTATTGAATTTGCTACAGATTACTGGAAGCGTTTGATGCTGCAAGAGAAAGGCGTAAAAAAAGCGCGGTGGGAAAAGGGAATGTGATTTAACGCACTGTCAGGAGGGGGGCTGCTGTTTTACCCACTCCATAAAGCGGCTGCGGGTTTGCGTATCGGCCTGCTGATACCAGTACTTCAGCCGCTGCTCGGTCAGATCCTGTGACGGCGGCACGTCCAGCTCCGAGACGCTGGAGAGCAACGTTCTGTCATCCGCCATTTGCGTGGCGAACTGGGGTAGCGAGGCGTGGTGTCCCTGCTTGTTATAGCGTTCGGTATCCCGCTCATAGTCGATCCCTTCCGACGTCTCCGTGACCGGCAGAATATCTATCCTCGCAGGGATAGCGACCGCGTGACCATCGAGCAGCGAAATCTGCGGTGAGGCGTCAAACATCTCTGACTCTCGCTGCGTCTCCAGCCGAGGCAGCGTCACGTTAACAAGATTAATGGAACGGGTGTTGAAGCTGACGATCAGCGGCGGGGAGATCCACATTCGCTGCTCGCGGTTGCTCATACGAATGCTTTTCTCTACACGAAATACCAGCTGGTGCGGACCGTTCTCCAGCTCAATACTCCCCGCACCGCGCAATAGCGAGCTGGAGACCTTTTTACCGTCGAGGATCAGCAGATCGATCTCCGTTGCCAGGCGCAGGGTCGTTGCGAAAGCGGTAACCGGCATTAAGCAGACAATCAGTGCGGTGGCAAAGCCGGCTCTCATAAAATCTCCGCTGTTTTGAGGGGTTAAAAGCGTGTCTGAACGTGTCAAAAAGTATGCTTAGTAACATATAGAGTTATGCCTTCTATTACCCTCATGCAGAGGTATGGGATAGATGGTCGACCGTCCCGGTTTGACATACACTTGAGAAAAAAGCCTGGAGATGATTATGAAAGAGACCGATATTGCTGGCATTCTGAAATCAACCCACACCATTGCGCTGGTGGGCGCAAGCGACAAGCCCGATCGTCCCAGCTACCGGGTAATGAAATACCTGCTCGATCAGGGTTATCACGTGATCCCGGTGTCGCCGAAGGTGGCGGGGAAGACGCTGCTGGGTCAGCAGGGTTACGCGACGCTGGCTGAAATTCCTGAGAAGGTCGATATGGTTGACGTGTTTCGGCAGTCGGAGGCGGCCTGGGGGGTAGCACAGGAGGCTATCGCTATCGGGGCGCAAACGCTGTGGCTACAGCTGGGCGTCATCAACGAGCAGGCTGCGGTGCTGGCGCGTGATGCGGGGCTAAACGTGGTGATGGATCGCTGCCCGGCCATTGAGATCCCACGCCTGGGCCTCAGTCGTTAACGGCAGGCCGTTAAAAAAACAGACCCCGCTCTGGCGGGGTCTTATCAGTTACGCAGCCGGGGGGCCTGGAGCTGTTTGCGGATAGAGCGTGCCAGCTCATCCATAGAGGGCTGTTCCGGATGTTCCTCCTGCACTTCGCTGCTAAGCTGAGCTTCGGCCAGGTAGGTGTGCACTGGCTGTCCATCATCATCTTCCATCACGACGTGATACCACGGCGCGACGCGCAGATCCGGGTTAACGGCCAGCTCGTCAGCTGAGGGTTCATCAAGGGAGTATTCCGGGTCGATATCCACTACCACACCCAAAAATCCCAGCAGAGAGTGGCGCACCTGCTGGCCAATGCCGTATTTGCTGGCAATCATAGTCACCTCCAGGAAACAGTACTTATCCCCAATATGGGGATAAGGTTCCAGAATTCAAGCTACATGACGCGACAGGCAAACCCTTTAAGATACAGTCCTTCTGGGTAGGGAGCGATCACCGGGTGATCGGCGGCCTGACGGAACTGCTCTATAAATTGTACATCACGACCCGCATCTATTGCGGCATCAGCGATGATTTTCTGAAATAAATCGGTGGTCATCAGGCCAGAGCAGGAGAAGGTCAGCAGCACGCCGCCGGGATTCAGCAGCTGGATCGCCAGCATATTGATATCCTTATAGCCACGGCAGGCGCCCATCAGCTGGCTTTTATTCTCCACGAACTTCGGCGGATCCATCACAATCACGTCAAACTTCTCGCCGTTATCACGATACTTACGCAGCAGCTTGAAGACGTCATCGCGTACAAACTCCGCTTTGCTCAGATCGAGCTGGTTCAGCTCTACGTTCTGCTTCGCCACGTCCAGCGCTTCCTGGGAGGTATCGACGCTCACGACCTGAGCGCAGCCGCCCATCAGCGCGGAGACGGCAAAGCCACCGGTGTAGGAGAAGCAGTTCAGCACGCGCTTATCGTTAACGTAGCGGCGGGTCGCCAGGCGACTGTCGCGCTGGTCGAGGTAGTAACCGGTCTTGTGTCCGGCCTGGATATCCACCAGCAGCTTCATGCCGTTCTCTTCAATCGGCAGCAGCGGCGGCGGCAGCTCACCGCTTACCGGGCCCTGAGTCAGCTCCATGCCCTCTTTTTTACGCACCGCCACGTCGCTGCGATCGTAAATTGCGCACTCGGGGTAGCGCTCCTGCAGGGCTGCCACCAGCGCTGGGCGCTGATACTCTGCGCCAGCGCTCAGCAGCTGCAGCACCAGGAAGTTGCCGAAGCGATCGATAGTTACGCCGGGCAGGCCGTCAGACTCACCGGCGATCAGGCGATAGCTGTCGAGGCCATCGCGCTTTGCCAGCCAGTCGCGCCACTGCTGGGCCTGTGCCAGGCGGCGGCTAAAGAAGGCGATATCTACGCTTTCGTTTTTATCGAACGTCCAGACGCGGGCGCGGATCTGCGAGGCAGGGGAGTACGCGCCGCGAGCTAACCATTTTCCCTGATGGTCAACGATATCAACGGTTTCACCGAGGCTGGCTTTGCCCTCCATGCGGGCAACCGCACCAGAGAAGACCCAGGGATGACGGCGCAGCAGAGACTTCTCGCGCCCTTTGGCTAACACTAAACGTACGCTCATAATAAATTTGATTGTCTTTATGAAGAAAATGGCCGCCATTTTCCTGGGTTAGAGCAGGAAAAGCAATTCAGCAATCGGTAGGTAAAAAAAAGCCAGTACCATCAAGGTACTGGCAAGACAGACAGGCAATGAGAGTTAATACGTTTAGTCTGGTACAGCAAAGCGAAGCGGTATGTAGGGAAAAGTCTGATAAGCGGCGGCGGCATGCACTACCCTTAGTGAATCAAAGAAGGAGTATTGCTATGACAGAAGAGAACAGAACTCATGTAAAAGCCTCCTCCTGCATAAAATGCTGGGTTCACGGCAGCGTTCAGGGGGTTGGGTTTCGCTATAGCACCCAGCGTGAGGCACATCGCCTTGGTTTGACCGGCTACGCCCGCAACATGGATGACGGCAGCGTCGAAGTTCTTGCCTGCGGTGACGAAGAGAAGTTAGCCGAGCTGATTGAGTGGCTGAAAGCAGGGGGGCCGCGCAGCGCCCGGGTCGACAACGTCTTAACCGAGCCGCATCAGCCCACCAGGGAGTGGACCAACTTTGGTATCCGCTACTAAATACACTTCACCGGTTTTGGCAGGCCAGCAATCTTAGTGGCCTGCTTGGCCGGGCCTTTCGGAAAGAGGCGGTAGAGGTAGCGACTGTTGCCTTTCTCTTCGCCAAACTTATTGGCCATCGCCTTGACCAGCATACGGATCGCCGGCGAGGTGTTAAATTCCAGATAGAAATCACGCACGAAGCGCACCACTTCCCAATGCTCAGGCGAGAGGGTAATCGACTCCTGCGCCGCAATGACCTCTGCCAGACCTTCGCTCCACTGGCTGCTCTCTTTCAGATAGCCGTCGTTATCGGTCTCTATCTCTTTACCTTCAAAGCTCAACATAATCATTCACGAGTCAGCTAAAAACCGTTGCAGTGTAGCAAAAAACAAAGCCCCGCATAAGCTCTGAGGGTTTTAGGATGCCATGAAAGTTTTTATGAATATAAAAATGATTATCGCAAACCAGGCTGGCTTGAAACATATGATATTCCCGAAACGGACAACTACCAGCACCGCTGCTAAGCTGATGCCCGTTACATATTTCAGATTCATATCAGCGCCCCGCATCCATATTGCACTGCATATGGTCCCAGCCGGTGTAACCCTTTACTTCTGGAATTTGGTCGGGCTGGTCTTTCCAACTGGTTTGAAGTTCCTGAACCGTATCTTTGAGTCCCTGCTTAGTCATGTAGACCATGCCCCAGGCCCAACCGGCAGAGCCTGGCTTAATATTGCCTGTTACCCCGTCCTCAAGTTCATAATGAATTCCCGCTCCTCCCGGCAGAATGCGCGGGTCATCAAACGGCTTTGAGGACATATACAGCCGGTGTTTCGTCTGCAAAAAACCCTGGTCATTGACCACTGTGAAGGAGAGAACATCTTCATAAGGTGCATAATCATCACCATTAGGTTCATTATGCCCAGGTGCAAATCTAACTGGATGCCAGGTTTGGCCGTAGTCCTTTGATACAATGAACCCATCAGCACCCCACCCGGTAATAGCAATATATTTTTCAGACGGATGGACAAATTTTCGGGTAAAAATACGATAGAACTGGCTGACCGGCTCAGTGTGAATACCGCGCTGCGTATCGGTGTACCAGAGTTCACCTTCGCAGTCCCAGCCTTTCAGCTCCAGATAGCGGTGATCGTCAAAACGGTACACCACCTGGATCGGCGGCTCTTTGGTTTTCGCCTGACAGCCGGAAATCACCAGCACCGCTGCCAGGGTGATGCCCGTTGCATATAGCAGTTTCATGATTCCCACCATCGTTTCTGACTGACGATACCCAGGTCACGGTCAGATTTTGGCTTCGGCATATCCCACTGCAGGTTTGCCACTTCCTGATTACCGGCGGCCAAATCAC
>NZ_DAMACX010000076.1:0-13359 GCF_031998825.1 Pseudescherichia sp. | reverse complement strand
TCTCCCATCCGGACTTTAACCGTCGGCCCCGGAATTACACCGGATCTGCTGACCTCCCTGCCTGACGTAATGCCGTGCGTGGAGCGCTCGCGGGCTTTCAGCCTTGGCTGATTTACCGCCGGTGGGGAATTTCGCCCCGCCCTGAGAATAAGCAGATTAACTATAACGCTATTGATTATCCCCGGCAATCCATTCACCGTAACAATTCTGCTTTCACGCGGCATAATCCACGTTACACTATTCCACGCTACACTAATGTTAATACTTACCAGTTCAGGGAAACTACTATGATTGACCCGAAAAAAATTGAACAAATCGCCCGCCAGGTGCATGAGTCAATGCCGAAAGGCATTCGTGACTTTGGTGAGGATGTAGAGAAGAAGATCCGCCAGACGCTGCAATCCCAGCTGGCGCGACTCGACCTGGTGAGCCGTGAAGAGTTTGATGTCCAGACGCAGGTTCTGCTGCGCACCCGTGAGAAACTGACCGCGCTGGAGCAGCGCATCAGCGATCTGGAGAACCGTCCGGCGACCGCGTCGGCTGAAACTGCTCAGCCGCAGGATCTGCCGAGCGAAGTGAAGCCTGCACCGGCTATTCCGCCAGTTGAGAATATTGACTGATCCTTTAGTCGGTATTGCCCGGTGGGTACGGTGCAATTTGTAGGCCCGGTAAGCGTAGCGCCACCGGGCGTGACGGTGCTGATACTGCAACGCCGGGCGGCACTGCGTTTGCCCGGCCTACCATATCAGTTTTTCTGGATCTTCTTGATGATGTTGGTGGTTGAGCAGCCGTCTTCGAAGTTCAATACCTGCACATCGCCGCCGTTAGCCCATACCTCTTTGCTGCCCGCAATATCTTCCGGCTTGTAGTCGCCGCCCTTCACCAGCAGGTCCGGCAGGATCCCGGCGATCAGGCGCTGCGGCGTATCCTCTTCGAACGACACCACCCAGTCCACGGCTTCCAGCGCGCCGAGCACGATCATGCGCTGCTCAAGCGGGTTAACCGGACGGGTCGGCCCTTTCAGGCGGCTCGTTGAAGCATCGCTGTTCACCGCTACGATTAGGCGATCGCCCAGCTTGCGGGCGTTAGCCAGGTAGGAGACGTGGCCTGCGTGCAGGATATCGAACACGCCGTTGGTCATCACCACTTTCTCGCCGCGCTTGCGTGCAGCCGCCACCGCCTGCTTCAGCGCCTCTTCGTTCATCACGCCGAAGCCGGTCTCTGAACGTCCGCGTACGGCATTCTCCAGCTCGATAGGCGAAACGGTAGAGGTACCCAGCTTGCCGACCACCACGCCCGCCGCAGCGTTAGCAAAGTAGCAGGCCTCTTCCAGCGAGTTGCCCGCCGCCAGCGTTGCCGCCAGCACGCCAATGACCGTGTCACCCGCGCCGGTCACGTCGTAGACCTCCTGCGCCTGGGTCGGCATATGCAGCGGCGCTTTGCCCGGTTGCAGCAGGGTCATCCCCTGCTCGGAGCGGGTCACCAGCAGCGCAGAGAGCTCGAAATTGGCAATCAGCTTCATGCCGCGCTCGACAATCTCCGCTTCGTTTTTACACTTCCCAGCCACCGCTTCGAACTCGGAGAGGTTCGGCGTCAGCAGCGTCGCCCCGCGATAGCGTTCGAAATCATTGCCTTTCGGATCGATAAGCACCGGCACGTTGGCCTTGCGCGCCAGGGCGATCATCTGCTGCACGCTGGCCAGCGCCCCTTTGCCATAGTCGGAGAGCACCAGCGCGCCAATGCTGCTCAGCGCCTGGTTAATGCGCTCGTGCAGCGGCTCGGGGTCCACGCCCTCAAACCCCTCTTCGAAGTCGAGGCGGATCAGCTGCTGGTTGCGCGACAGCACGCGCAGCTTGGTAATAGTAGGATGGGTCGGAACGGAGACAAAGTCGCACTTGACGTTGACGTCGGCCAGCGTTTTACTCAGCGCATGCGCTGCGTCATCGATGCCGGTCAGCCCAACCAGGCGTGAGTGTGCGCCGAGAGAGGCAATGTTCATCGCCACGTTCGCCGCGCCGCCAGGCCGCTCTTCAATCGCATCGACCTTGACCACCGGTACAGGCGCTTCCGGTGAGATACGGCTGGTCGGGCCATACCAGTAGCGATCTAACATCACGTCACCGACGACCATCACCCCTGCTCGTTCAAACTCTGGCAGCGTTACTTTCATTCCTGTCCCCTCGAAATGCAAAATTTGCGCGCGATAATATCATACTTAATTTTGCGCGCATGGTTTTAGCAGCCACTTCTGCCAGCTGGCGCTGACCTGCTCCCGTTCGCCAGCAAACTCCGTTTCCGGCACGTGACCGGGCTGCTCCTGCAGCGCCAGATGGTGCAGCGCATCGCGCAGCGTGGTATAGGCGTGGGTCAGCGCCTGCGCCTCCTGCTCATCCATAATGTCGTTCTGCGCCAGCAGCTCAAGGATACGCACGTTATCGGACCAGCGTGTCAGCTTTGGTTTCTGGTGAGCGTGGCCCAGTACCAGGTACTGGGCGATAAATTCAATGTCGGTAATGCCCCCCGCATCGGCCTTCAGATCGAAACGCTCGCGGTGCTTGTTGCCGAGATGGGCGCGCATCTTCTCGCGCATCTCCCGCACCTCGGTTTGCAGCTTATCGCCATCGCGGGGCGTCATCAGAATGGCGCGGCGGATCTCGTCGAAGCGGGATTTAAGCTGCGGATCGCCGTACACCACCCGGGCGCGCACCAGCGCCTGGTGCTCCCACGTCCACGCCTCATTCTGCTGATAGTCCGCAAAGGCATCGGCAGTGGTAACCAGCATCCCCGCCGCGCCGGAAGGCCGCAGGCGGGCATCGACCTCGTAGAGAATGCCCGATGAGGTACGGGTGCTGAAGAGGTGCATGATGCGCTGGGCGAGGCGCAGATAGAACTGGCGGCCATCGATCTCCCGCTCGCCGTCGGTCATCACGTCCGCCGGACAGTCGTGCAGGAAAACCAGATCGAGATCGGAGCTGTAACCCAGCTCCCAGCCGCCAAGTTTGCCGTAGCCCACCACCGCAAAGCCGCGCCCCTCCCGATCGCGCAGGTGCTTCGGCTGACCAAAGCGCGCCACCATCTGGGTCCACGCCTGCTGGACCACCGCGTCGATCATCGCCTCCGCCAGCCATGTTAAGTGATCGCTGACTTTCATTACCGGCAGCGTACCGGCAATATCCGCCGCCGCTACGCGCAGCAGCTGGGCCTGCTTAAACTGGCGCAGGGCCTCCAGCTGCTGCTCTTCGTCCTCCTCCGGCACGCGGAGCAGATACTGGCGCAGCTCGTCCCGGTAGGCGTCCATCGCCGTGGGTTGATAGAGCGTATTGGGATCCAGCAGCTCATCCAGCAGCAGCGGATAGCGCGCCAGCTGGCTGGCCACCATCGGTGAGGCGGCGCAGAGCGAGATCAGGTGCTTGAGCGCGCCAGGAAACTCGCTCAGCAGTTCAAGATAGGTGGTACGAGTAACAATCCCGGTCAGAAGCGGCATCAGGCGCGCCAGCGGTACCGGCGCGTCGGCACGCGGGCAGACCTCGCTGAGCAGGTGCGGCATCAGGTGGTCGAGCACCTGGCGGCCGCGCGGGCCTATGGTCCGGCGAGTCAGCTCCCGGCGGAAATCGGCGATCAGCGCCACCACCCGGATACGGTCGCCATCGGAGAGATGGGCTAGCACCGGCGTGGCGTCATCGTCTTCCAGCGTATCCTGCCACAGCTCGCGCCACTGCTCCGACAGCTGCTCGTCCTGGGTGTCGGTATCGTCATCGCCAATCAGCTCGTTAAAGACGCGCCGCACGGCGGCCATGTGCCGATCCAGGGTTTCGCTGAGCGCCTGCCAGTCGGCGACGCCCATTCCCCATGCCAGACGGGCACGGTTAAGCTCGTCCCCCGGCAGGGTCTGGGTCTGCTCGTCGTTGATGCTTTGCAGCAGGTTCTCCAGCCGCCGCAGCCAGAGGTAGGCCGCCCGCAGCGTATCGGCGTCTCCCGCCGGCAGGAGATGGAGCTGCTCGATGGCGGCCAGCGTCGGCAGCAGCGAGCGCTGCTGGAGCGACGGCTCGCGTCCGCCGCGGATCAGCTGGAAAACCTGAACGATAAACTCCACTTCGCGGATGCCGCCCGCCCCCAACTTGATGTTGTCTTTCAGGCCACGCCGCCGCACTTCGCGAGCGATCATGCTTTTCATATTGCGCAGCGACTGGATGACGCTGAAATCAATATAGCGGCGGAAAATAAAGGGCCGCAGCATGGTCCGCAGTTCGCTGGCATAGACGCTGTCGTTGTCGCCCATGATCCGGGCCTTGACCATCGCGTAGCGCTCCCAGTCTCGCCCCTGCTCCTGGTAATAATCCTCCAGCGCGGCAAAACTCAGCACCAGCGGGCCGCTGTCGCCAAAGGGGCGCAGGCGCATATCCACCCGATAGACAAAGCCGTCCTGGGTGGGCTGGTCGAGCACCTTAATCAGCCGTTGACCAAGGCGAGTGAAGAACTGGGCGTTGTCCAGCTCACGACGTCCACCGCGGGTTGCCCCGTTCTCCGGCCAGGAGAAGATGAGATCGATATCCGAGGAGAAGTTCAGCTCGTTCCCCCCCAGCTTGCCCATGCCAAGGATCAGCAGCGGCTGCGGCGTGCCGTCGGCGCTGCTCGGCGTGCCCCACTCCCGACAGCAGGCGGCGTAGAGCCAGTCGCGGGCGCTGACGATCAGCGTCTCCGCCAGAACGCTAAGCTGCTGGAGGGTGCTCTCCTCCGGCATCAGCCGCAGGGCCTGTGCCCAGGCGATGCGCACCATGATACGACGGCGGAACAGGCGCAGCTCGCGCATCAGCGAGGCTTCATCACTGACATCAGCCAGCGCTTGCTGGAGCCACGCCGAATAGGACTGCCACTCCTCCGCCTGCGGCGGCTCGCTCTCCAGCGCCGTCAGCCACTCGGGATGTGCGGCGACGCTGCCCTGCACAAAATCACTAAAAGTAAGCACTGACTTCGCCTCTGCGCTAAGCGTGGAGGCGGAGAGTGTGTCCGGCAGACGTTCAACAAGGGTCTGCCAGTGCTGCTGAAGCGGCGAAGAGAGCGGCATCATAAGGGGGGGTCCTTTGCCTGAGTTAGCGTTTTCCGCTGTGCAGCCAGAACGGCTCCTGCACAATGGCTTCGTTTCGGAAATGTTCAATTTCGACGCGCTGGCGGGTTTTAATGGCGTGCCGTAAACCCTGCCAGTTCTCCAGCCACGCCTGGGCGCGGACGCCGTTGTAGTAGCCTGCCAGCAGCAGCATGCTATCGATGTCGCGCGCCAGGCGCGGGAGCTGGTCCTGGTACTTATCCATCAGCGGCTGGGCAAAGTTACGTTTCAGTTCGGCGGCGTGGCGCGACAGGTTGATGTCAGCAAAGCGCTTAAACGAGTCGTTGATTTTGGCCTGCGCTTTATCGTCAAGGAAGGACCGCCAGGCGCGGGTCACCAGCCACTCGGTCAGGGCCAGCTTCGCCGTGGCGATCTCCGGGCTATACACCGCCGTGGCGGCGGAGACCGCTGAGGTAATGGTCGCTTCGGACTGGGTCAGCAGATCGCGTAAGCGAGCGCTCGCTTTGCGCGGCACAATGCCGCCAAACAGCATCAGCGTGTGGCGCACCAGCGCGATAGCGGCCAGGGTTTCCCCCTGCGCGTTTTTCTCGCCGCGGACCCACAGCTCTTCGTGGTACTGCCACTGGGAGAGAGCCAGTTCCAGCGCCGCCTCCAGCCCCTGCTCCACGCTCGCCTTCGGTGCAACGGTCAGGATCTCCGTCGCCCGCAGCAGACGCGGCGGGTTGCCTTTCGCCAGATGGTAGCCCCGGGCGGCCTTGCTCAGGCTGCCCTGACGCAGGCCTGTCTGGGTCACCAGCTGGCGCACCAGCTTTAATACGTCCTCCGCCGCGCCGCTCAGCAGCTCCAGCTCCAGTTCGCAAATCGGTTCAGCCAGTTCGCCAGCCTTCACTTCCCCGAGATCCAGCGCAATCTCAATCCGGCTGTCGCCGACGTTAACCAGCCACTTCTCACGATCGAAGTGGGTGCTGAACAGCGGGCTGACGCGTTCGGCGAGATCCGCAGGCAGGCCACCCTCCGGCCACGCCTCGGTCGGGAAGCGGGCAAGATCCAGCTCCGGCTTGTCGATGGCCACGTTGTACTCCGGACGCTGATGCAGGCCGCCCACGGTACGACCGGCGGTTTTAATCGTCATCTCATAGCGATCCTGCGCGCCGCGAATACGCAGGCCCATGTCGTGGCCGCGCAGCCAGCCATCCGGCGTCTCGTAGTAGATATTAAGCAGCGTCGCAGGTGCAACGTGCTCATCCGTAAGGGTATGCAGGTGGGTGCGCAGGGCATCCACGCGGGATGGGTCAACGATAAATTTCAGTTCGATCTCTTGAGTCATGGTCTTGTACTTATGGTTATGTCACATCAGCGGAATTTTCGGCGAACTTACGCCCTCGATGTTTGTCAGTAGATAGTATTTTGCGCCAAATTTCCACGGTGCGGATCGTTTGCGACCCAGATGATTCTGATTGATACCGAATACTTTGCGTCGTCAGACTGATGCCACTACTATCGTTCCACTTTTTTTATGACAACAAATGACTGCTGATGCCTAAATTACGCCTGACTGGACTGTTTTTACTTGTATGCGTTTCTGCCGTGGCTCATGCCGAAGAAAAGCGTTACGTTTCGGATGAACTGAATACCTGGGTTCGTAGCGGCCCGGGTGATAACTATCGCCTTGTGGGTACGGTTAACGCGGGCGAAGAAGTTGCGCTGCTGCAAACCAACGGGGACTCAAACTACGGTCAGGTGCGTGACAGCAGCGGTCGTACCGCCTGGATCCCGCTGAAGGAGCTGAGCAGCGAGCCGAGCCTGCGCACCCGCGTGCCGGATCTGGAGAACCAGGTGAAAAGCCTGACCGATAAGCTGACCAACATCGACAATACCTGGAACCAGCGTACTGCCGACATGCAGCAGAAGGTTGCCCAGAGCGATAGCGTGATCAACGGCCTGAAAGAAGAGAACCAGCAGCTTAAAAACCAGCTGATTGTCGCGCAGAAGAAGGTGAGCGCCGCGAACCTGCAGCTGGACGATAAGCAGCGCACCATCATCATGCAGTGGTTTATGTATGGCGGCGGCGTGCTCGGCGCGGGGCTGTTCTTAGGCCTGGTACTGCCGCACATCATCCCCAGCCGCAAGCGTAAAGACCGCTGGATGAGCTGAACCGGATTAGCCATTTTCTCTACACTTAACGTATCATCAGTTAAAAGTATGTCAGGAGAGTGGCGTAGTGAAGAGTTATCTGGTCGGTGGTGCTGTTCGGGATGCGTTGTTAGGGCTACCGGTTAAAGATAAAGACTGGGTGGTAGTGGGTGCGACTCCACAGGAGATGCTGGATGCAGGCTATCAGCAGGTTGGCCGCGATTTTCCGGTGTTTCTCCACCCAAAAAGCCGGGAGGAGTACGCCCTGGCGCGTACCGAGCGGAAATCCGGCTTTGGCTATACCGGCTTCTCCTGCTATGCCGCGCCCGACGTCACCCTTGAGCAGGATCTGCTCCGCCGCGACCTGACCGTGAACGCTCTCGCCCAGGATGTCGACGGTAAGATCATCGACCCCTACCAGGGCCTGGCGGATCTCAAGAGCCGCACCCTGCGCCATGTCTCTCCGGCCTTTGGCGAAGATCCCCTTCGCGTGCTGCGCGTAGCGCGTTTTGCTGCCCGCTATGCCCATCTCAGCTTCCGTATTGCCGACGAAACCATGGCGCTGATGCGCGAGATGACCGCCGCTGGCGAGCTGGAGCACCTGACGCCGGAGCGCGTCTGGAAAGAGACGGAAAATGCCCTCGCTAGCCGCAACCCGCAGGTCTACTTTATGACCCTGCGCGAGTGCGGTGCGCTGAAGGTGCTGTTCCCTGAGCTTGATGTTCTGTTTGGCATTCCTGCCCCGGCAAAGTGGCACCCGGAGATCGATACCGGCATCCACGTGCTGATGACGGTCTCGATGGCGGCGATGCTCAGCCCGGATATCGACGTGCGCTTCGCTACGCTGTGCCACGATCTTGGCAAAGGCTTGACGCCACCGGAACTCTGGCCGCGCCACCACGGGCACGGCCTGGCGGGCGTTAAGCTGGTCGCTAACCTGTGCGAACGCCTGCGGGTGCCTAACGAGCTGCGCGATCTGGCGAAGCTGGTAGCGGAGTTCCACGACCTGATCCACACCTTCCCGATCCTTAAACCGCAGACCATTGTGAAGCTATTCGACTCTATCGACGCCTGGCGCAAGCCCCAGCGCGTGGAGCAGATCGCCCTGACCAGCGAAGCCGACGTGCGCGGCCGCACCCACTTTGAAGCCCGCGACTATCCGCAGGGGCGACTGCTGCGCGAAGCGTGGGAGGTGGCGAAGGCGGTATCGACTAAAGAAGTGGTGGCGGCAGGCTTTAAGGGGGCTGAGATCCGCGAGGAGCTGACCCAGCGGCGAATTGATGCGGTAGCGAAGTGGAAAGCGGCACGCTGCCCTCAGCCACTGGCGTGAGGGCAGCCGCCTTAACGCTTAGAAGAAGACGACGTAGACCGCCGCCGCCACAATAAAGCGGTAAATGGCGAACGGAATAAACGAGATCCGCTTAATCAGCTGCAGGAAGGTTTTGATCGCCACCAGCGCCACGATGAAGGCGGTGATAAAGCCAACGGCAAACATTGGAATGTCGGCAACCGTCAGGAAGTGGTAGCTCTTGTAGAGGTCCAGCGCGGTGGCGCCCATCATCATCGGCACCGCCAGCAGGAACGAGAACTCCGACGCGGCATAGCGGCTCACGCCCATCAGCATCCCGCCGGAGATGGTCGCCCCGGAGCGGGAGAAGCCCGGCCACAGGGCCAGACACTGGAAGCAGCCGATCATAAAGGCCTGACGGTAGGTCATATCATCCAGCCCCGGCGCACGCGGGGTTTTCGGCTTCAGGCACTCGGCGGCAATCAGCAGGAAGCCGCCGACCACCAGGGCATACATCACGTTGATAGGGTTGAACAGGCTCTTGATCGTGTCATGGAACACCAGCCCCAGCACCACCGCCGGGATCATCCCCAGCAGGATGTGGATCAGCGTTAAGCGCCCTTTGCCTTCGCCCTCGTGCGGCGGATGACCAAAGTGGATGCCAATCAGGCCAAACAGGCGACGCCAGAACATCACCACCACAGCGAGGATCGACCCCAGCTGGATCACCACCTCAAAGGTTTTTGCGGTCTCACCCTCAAACCCCAGCAGGTGGCCGACAATGATCATGTGACCGGTACTGGAGACCGGCAAAAACTCCGTTAACCCTTCGACGACGCCCAGAATGGCCGCCACCAGCAGGGAGTGCATATCGCTCATCACTTAAACCCCTAAAAGACATAAAAAAACGGCTTCTGCATCCACAAGCCGCGAAAAGGCACGCTCGTAAGACCCATATAGTGCCGTTTGGTTTAATAATTATAAATTTAAATGTTTTCTTTCAGACTATTGCCACGCTCAATGATAACGCCGACATTAGCCGCCCGCGCTACTGCCCCCGGCTTGCTGACCTTGATACGCAGCCAGGGTGAGTTGAAGCGGCTCAGCAGCAGATCCGCCACCTCTTCCGCCACCCGCTCCACCAACGCAAAGCGCTGACCTTCCACGTGTCCTACCACCGCATCGGCAATGTCGGCATAGCTCAGGCAGTCGTTGACGTCATCGCTTTTTGCCGCTGCCCGGTTATCCCACGCCATTTCGATATCGAACACCAGTTTCTGCTCGATTGTCTGTTCCCAGTCGTAAACACCGATCGTGGTGATTACCGAAAGTTGCTCTATAAATACAATGTCCATCACGCACCGTCCGCTTTTTGGCTAACCTGGATACCACTTTCAAAAAATTATGCGTATTATCCACGGATGCTGAGAATAAAACGACATTTTCAAAACGGAACAGCGTTATGAGTGCAATCGCGCCGGGAATGATCCTCCTCGCGTACCTTTGCGGCTCAATCTCCAGCGCCATTCTGGTCTGCCGCATCGCGGGTCTGCCTGACCCTCGCGAGAGTGGCTCCGGCAACCCCGGAGCGACCAACGTCCTGCGAATTGGCGGCAAGGGCGCAGCCGTAGCGGTACTGATTTTTGACGTGCTGAAAGGCATGCTGCCGGTATGGGGAGCCTATGCGCTGGGCGTCACCCCCTTCTGGCTGGGTCTAATTGCTATCGCCGCCTGCCTGGGCCACATCTGGCCGGTTTTCTTTGGTTTTAAAGGTGGTAAAGGCGTTGCGACCGCGTTTGGCGCGATTGCGCCGATAGGCTGGGATCTTACTGGGGTGATGGCCGGCACCTGGCTGCTGACCATTCTGCTGAGCGGCTACTCGTCGCTGGGCGCGATTATCAGCGCGCTGATCGCCCCGTTCTACGTCTGGTGGTTTAAGCCCCAGTTCACCTTCCCGGTCTCAATGCTCTCCTGCCTGATCCTGCTCCGCCATCACGACAACATCCAGCGCCTCTGGCGCCATCAGGAGACAAAAATCTGGACCAAGCTGAAGAAAAAGCGCGAGAAAGATGTGGAAGTAAAGGACGAAGAGTAGGCCCGGCAAGCTGTGCGCCGCCGGGCATTACGGACTGGCATTATGCCGCAGGCAGCTCTGCCAGTGGCCAACGCGGACGCACGCTCACGCTGAGATCGGCCAGGCTACCGGCTTTCAGACGCACCATGCCCGCATAGGCGATCATCGCCCCGTTATCGGTACAAAACTCCGGTCGCGCATAGAAGACTTCACCCCGACGCTTCTGCATCATCTCTGCCAGCTTCGCTCGCAGCGTACGGTTGGCGCTGACGCCACCCGCCATCACCAGCCGCTTAAAGCCGGTCTGATCCAGGGCGCGCTTGCACTTGATCATCAGGGTATCCACCACCGCATCCTCAAAGGCGCGGGCGATATCCGCCCGGGTCTGGTCGTCATTGCCGTTGTTACGAATAGTGTTGGCGGCAAAGGTCTTGAGGCCGGAGAAGCTGAAGTCCAGCCCCGGACGGTCGGTCATCGGACGCGGGAAGACAAAGCGCCCTTCCGTGCCGTCGGCAGCCATTTTTGACAGCATTGGCCCGCCGGGATAGTCCAGCCCCAGCAGCTTCGCGGTTTTATCGAACGCTTCACCGGCGGCATCGTCAATGGACTCGCCCAGCAGCTCATACTGGCCGATACCGGTCACGCTAATCAGCTGCGTATGGCCGCCGGAGACCAGCAGCGCCACAAACGGAAACTCGGGCGGATTCTCTTCCAGCATCGGAGCCAGCAGATGCCCTTCCATATGGTGAACCGCGATAGCAGGCACGTTCCAGGCGAACGCCAGCGAACGCCCTACCGTTGCCCCCACCAGCAGCGCCCCGACCAGGCCGGGTCCTGCGGTGTAGGCCACGGCGTCGATATCTTTGGCGGCCAGATTCGCCTCTTTCAGCGCGGCCTGGATCAGCGGCACGGTTTTACGTACGTGATCGCGGGAGGCCAGCTCCGGCACCACGCCACCGTAGTCAGCGTGCAGTTTCACCTGACTATACAATTGGTTGGCTAAAAGCCCGTTTTCATCGTCGTAGATGGCGATGCCGGTTTCATCGCAGGATGTTTCAATTCCCAGTACACGCATGGCTATTCTTTACCTCTTTGCAATACCGCGCAGTGTAGGGTCATGGGCGGTGGTTGTAAAACTATTGTTCAACCCAGGCACAGAGGTCGTGTATACTCCCCCTCCTTATGAGAGCGCCCTTGTAAAAAGGGCTGCGGTGCTTTACAAAGCAGCAGCATTTGCAGTAAAATTCCGCACCATTTTGAAATAAGCTGGCGTTGATGCCAGCGGCAAACCGAATTAATCAAAGGTGAGAGGCACATGCCGGTAATTAAAGTACGTGAAAACGAGCCGTTCGACGTAGCTCTGCGTCGCTTCAAGCGTTCCTGTGAGAAAGCAGGTGTTCTGGCGGAAGTTCGTCGTCGTGAGTTCTATGAAAAACCGACTACCGAACGTAAACGCGCCAAAGCTTCCGCTGTGAAACGTCACGCGAAGAAACTGGCTCGCGAAAACGCACGCCGTACTCGTCTGTACTAATTAGCTGAGGGTGTTGACCCTCCGTTTACAGACAGAGTTGTAGTTTTAAGGCCGTGCTTCCGAAAGGAATGCGCGGCTTATTTTCGTTTATAATCTGACATACCTTAACGCATCACGCTAAAGGTAGACGGGGCCTATGGCTGGACGAATCCCACGAGTCTTTATTAATGACCTGCTGGCACGCACCGACATCGTCGATCTCATCGACGCGCGGGTGAAGCTGAAAAAGCAGGGCAAGAATTTTCACGCGTGCTGTCCGTTCCATAACGAAAAAACCCCCTCTTTCACCGTGAACGGTGAGAAACAGTTTTACCACTGCTTCGGCTGCGGCGCCCACGGCAACGCCATCGACTTTTTGATGAACTACGACAAGCTCGAGTTCGTCGAGACCGTTGAAGAGCTGGCGGCGATGCACAACCTCGACGTGCCGTATGAAGCGGGCAATGGTCCAAGCCAGATTGAGCGCCACCAGCGGCAGACGCTCTACCAGCTGATGGACGGGCTAAACGCCTTTTATCAGCAATCTCTGAACCAGCCAGCGGCTGAACCTGCGCGCCAGTATCTGGCCCAGCGCGGCTTAAGCAGCGAGGTGATTTCACGCTTCGCCATTGGCTATGCTCCTCCCGGCTGGGACAACGTTTTAAAACGCTTTGGCGGCAACGGTGAAAATCGCCAGTCGCTGACCGATGCGGGCATGTTAGTCACTAACGATCGCGGGCGTACCTACGATCGATTCCGCGAACGCGTGATGTTCCCTATCCGCGACAAACGTGGTCGGGTGATTGGTTTTGGTGGTCGTGTCATGGGCGATGGCATGCCGAAATACCTTAACTCCCCGGAAACCGATATTTTCCATAAGGGTCGCCAGCTGTATGGCCTTTATGAAGCGCAGCAGGATAACGCTGAACCGCCGCGTCTGCTGGTGGTTGAAGGCTATATGGACGTGGTCGCGCTGGCGCAGTACGACATTAACTATGCCGTCGCCTCGCTGGGCACCTCCACCACCGCCGAGCATATCCAGCTGCTGTTCCGCGTCACCAACAGCGTGATCTGCTGCTATGACGGCGACCGTGCAGGCCGTGAAGCCGCATGGCGCGCGCTGGAGACGGCGCTACCGTACATGACCGACGGACGTCAGCTACGCTTTATGTTCCTGCCCGACGGCGAAGATCCGGATACGCTGGTGCGTAAAGAGGGCAAAGCGGCGTTTGAGGCGCGGATGGAGCAGGCTCAGCCGCTCTCCACGTTTCTGTTTAACAGCCTGATGC
>NZ_DAMACX010000075.1:0-13412 GCF_031998825.1 Pseudescherichia sp. | reverse complement strand
TTCTGGACCTGGATCAGCGTTTGCTCACTGGCGGCGACGCCGCGCGCGCCAGTGATTTGAACAGCCGGATCCTCACCATAGAGGTTGGGAAGTGCGTAAAGCAGGCCGACGACAATGACGACGACCAGCATAATGTACTTCCACAAAGGATAACGGTTTAACACGGCAGTTCCCTTTGGGAAAACAGTAGATTACAGCGCCTTCATGGTGCCTTTCGGCAGAACGGCAGCTACGAAGTCACGTTTGATAACCACTTCAGTGGTGTCGTTCAGCGCGATAGCAATGTAGCCAGTTTCCGCTACTTTGGTTACGCGGCCAACTAGACCACCGTTGGTCAGCACTTCATCACCTTTAGCGATGGAGTCCATCAGCTTTTTGTGCTCTTTGGTGCGTTTCTGCTGCGGGCGCAGGATCATGAAGTAGAAGATCAGACCGAACACCACCAGCATCAGGATCAGAGACATCGGGCTACCCTGCGCCGGTGCACCTGTTGCCGCTACAGCATCAGAAATAAAAAAGCTCATTTAAATTCCCTCATTATTAAAATTAATCAACGTTCAAAGGTGGAACCGGACGACCCTGACGTTGGTAGAAATCGGTCACGAAGCTCTCTAATTTACCCTCTTCGATAGCCTTACGTAAACCAGCCATTAAGCGCTGATAGTGACGCAGGTTATGAATGGTATTGAGGCGCGCGCCCAATATTTCGTTGCAACGGTCAAGATGATGCAAGTAAGCACGTGAATAATTGCGACACGTATAGCAATCACACTCAGGATCCAGCGGCGAGGTGTCGCTTTTGTGCTTCGCGTTGCGGATTTTCACTACGCCATCAGTCACGAACAGATGCCCATTACGCGCATTACGCGTTGGCATGACGCAGTCGAACATGTCGATGCCGCGACGCACGCCCTCGACCAGATCTTCCGGTTTCCCCACGCCCATCAGGTAACGTGGTTTATCCGCCGGGATCTGCGGGCAGACGTGCTCCAGAATACGGTGCATATCTTCCTTTGGCTCACCGACAGCCAAACCGCCGACAGCGTAGCCATCAAAGCCAATCTCTACCAGACCCTTGACTGAGATATCGCGTAAATCTTCGTAAACGCTGCCCTGAATGATACCGAACAGGGCGTTTTTGTTCTCCAGCGAGTCAAAGCGATCGCGGCTGCGCTGCGCCCAGCGTAGGGACATCTCCATTGAGCGCTTGGCGTAGTCCCAGTCAGCAGGGTACGGGGTGCACTCGTCGAAGATCATTACGATGTCGGATCCGAGATCGTACTGGATCTCCATCGATTTTTCCGGATCGAGGAAGATCGGATCGCCGTTGATCGGGTTGCGGAAGTGCACCCCCGCTTCGGTGATTTTACGGATATCACCGAGGCTAAAGACCTGGAAACCGCCGGAATCGGTGAGAATCGGCCCTTTCCACTGCATAAAGTCGTGCAGATCGCCGTGCAGCTTCATGATCTCCTGGCCAGGACGCAGCCAGAGGTGGAAGGTATTACCGAGGATGATCTGCGCGCCGGTGGCTTCAACCTCTTCCGGGGTCATCCCTTTTACCGTGCCGTAGGTGCCCACGGGCATAAAAGCAGGCGTCTCAACGACGCCACGATCGAACACCAGGCGGCCGCGACGCGCGCGACCGTCGGTGGTATCAAGTTCAAATTTCACTTAACTCTCCAGCATCAGAAAAACAGTCTGACGTTTAAACCGGTGTCGCGGACTTATTCCCCGACACGCTCATCAATAGCGGAAGGATTGTACGTGATAAACATCGCATCCCCGTAGCTAAAAAAGCGATATTTCTCTTCTACGGCAGCGTGATAGGCGTTCATCGTATGTTGATAACCGGCAAAGGCCGACACCAGCATAATCAGCGTTGATTCCGGCAGGTGGAAGTTCGTTACCAGCGCGTCGATCACCTTGTACTGATAGCCCGGGTAGATAAAGATCTGCGTATCGCCAAAGAAGGGTTCGATGAGATCGCTTTTTGCCGCCTGGGCCGCACTCTCCAGCGAGCGTACGGAGGTGGTGCCTACCGCTATCACCCGGTTACCGCGCGCTTTCGCTGCCAGCACGGCGTCAACCACCTCCTGCGGCACTTCGGCATACTCGGAGTGCATGATGTGGTCTTTAATGCTGTCGACGCGCACCGGCTGGAAGGTACCTGCTCCCACGTGGAGGGTCACAAAGGCTTGCTCAATGCCCTTCTCACGCAGCGCGGCCAGCAGCGGCTCGTCGAAGTGCAGGCCCGCCGTCGGGGCAGCAACCGCACCAGGCTTCTCACTGTAGACGGTCTGGTACAGCTCGCGGTCGGCGTCTTCGTCCGGACGGTCGATGTAGGGCGGCAGCGGCATATGACCGATGGCGTTGAGGATATCCAGCACCGGACGCGCATCGTTAAACTCCACCTCAAACAGCGCATCGTGACGTGCCACCATGGTAGCCTGGATGCTCTCATCGTCGCCCAGCAGCAACTCGGCACCCGGCTTCGGCGCTTTAGAGGCGCGAATATGTGCCAGAATACGTTTATCATCAAGCATACGTTCGACCAGCACTTCAATCTTGCCGCCGCTGGCTTTACGGCCAAACAGGCGTGCCGGGATGACGCGGGTATTGTTAAACACCAGCAGATCGCCCGGGTTGAGCTTATCGAGCAGATCGGTGAAAGTACCATGCGTCAGCGCCCCCGTCGGCCCGTCAAGCGACAGCAAACGACAGCTGCTACGCTCAGGCTGCGGATAGTGGGCAATCAGGGATTCAGGTAGTTCAAAGGAAAAATCGGCAACACGCATGACGCTAACTCAAGACATAATTAAGAGGCGGGTAGTCTAGTGCCGGGGCGTGCTCCCTGCAACCGTTACCCGCCTGTGGATAAAGAATAGACGATGAATTTTCTTGCTCATTTACATTTGGCGCATCTTGCCCAAAGCTCGCTCTCGGGTAATTTGCTCGCCGATTTTGTGCGCGGCAATCCCGACGGCACCTACCCTGACGAGGTCGTAGAGGGTATTCGTATGCACCGCCGCGTGGATGCCCTGACCGACGCACTGCCGGAAGTCCGCGAAGCCAAGGCCTGGTTCCGCCCGGAGACCCGCCGCGTCGCGCCCATTACGCTGGACGTGATGTGGGATCACTTTCTCTCCCGCCACTGGGCGCAGATCTCACCCGATCGGCCGCTGACCGAGTTTGTCCGCTACGCCCGCGCCCAGGTGGCTACCATTCTGCCGGTATCGCCGCCGCAGTTCGTCAATCTTAATAGCTACCTGTGGTCGGAAAACTGGCTGGAGCGCTACCGCGAGATGGCGTTTATTCAGCAGGTGCTGAACGGCATGGCCAACCGTCGTCCCCGCCTCGACGCCCTGCGCGACTCCTGGCACGATCTGGACGCCCACTACCCGGCGCTGGAGCAGCTGTTCTGGCAATTCTATCCGCGCATGATGGATCAGGCGCAAAATAAGCAGCTTTAAGCATTGCGTTCTCTTTTCGCCCTCCTATACTGGCCGCGTTGCGCTAAATAACCTCATTATTAAAAGGAGATTTAATATGGTTCTGGTCACGCGTCCGGCCCCGGACTTCACCGCTGCGGCGGTATTAGGCAGCGGTGAGATCGTTGAGAAGTTTAACTTCAAACAGCACACCGCAGGCAAAGCCACGGTTCTCTTCTTCTGGCCGATGGACTTCACCTTCGTCTGCCCGTCAGAGCTGATCGCCTTCGATAAACGCTACGAAGAGTTCCAGCAGCGCGGCGTCGAAGTGGTCGGCGTCTCGTTTGACTCTGAGTTTGTCCACAACGCCTGGCGTAATACCCCGGTCGAAAAAGGCGGTATCGGCCCGGTGAAGTATGCGATGGTGGCGGATATCAAACGCGAAGTGCAGAAAGCTTACGGCATTGAGCATCCGGATGAGGGCGTGGCCCTGCGCGGCTCCTTCCTGATCGACAAAGCAGGCATCGTGCGCCATCAGGTGGTGAACGATCTGCCTTTAGGCCGTAACGTCGACGAAATGCTGCGTATGGTAGATGCATTGCAGTTCCACGAAGAGCATGGCGAAGTGTGCCCGGCCCAGTGGGAAAAAGGTAAAGAGGGAATGAACGCCTCCCCGGACGGCGTGGCGAAATATTTGAGCGAGCATCTAACTAACCTGTAGCGTTTTAACGCCGGGCGGCACTGCGTTTGCCCGGCCTACGATACTCCAGCGAGGTGTAGGCCCGGTAAGCGTAGCGCCACCGGGCGTTGGCACCTTAATTCCCTAGCCAAACTGAAGCAGAGACCGCCGGCAGGTGCAGGGTGTCTGACATAATCTCTCCCTTCCCCTCTTTAATCTGCCACTGCTTCACGTTCAGTAATGGTGACGCCGGCATGACGACATCGCACGCCTCTCCCCGGTTGATCGCCACCAGTAGCCGCTGCTGCTGATAGACCCGCATAAAGACAAAAACGTCCCCTTCGGCGTGGATCACCTGGCAGCCGCCGTAGCGCAGCGCGTTGGTTTTATGCCTCAGCTTTGCCATGCGCTGATAGAGCGCCTGCAGAGTCAGATCCTGGCGCTTTTTATCCCACGGGAAGGGCTTGCGGCAGAAGGGATCGTTGTTGCCATCCAGCCCGACCTCATCGCCGTAGTAGATGCAGGGCACCCCTGGCCAGGTAAAGAGCCAGACCACGCCCAGCGGCATGCGATCCACCTCTTTACCCAGCAGGGAGATAAAGCGGGCGGTGTCGTGGCTGTCGAGCTGGTTAAACATGCGCAGCTGCTGCTGATGTGACAGGCCAGCGCGGTAGTTGTTCATCCACGCCGCGCAGGTCTGGGCATCGAGCTGCTGCGGATCGTAGGAGATATCGGTATTGGCCAGAAAACCCCACACCGGCACGGTAAAGCCGCGGTAGTTCATGGCGGCATCTTCGGCGTCGGCCTGCAGCCACTGGCGGGCGTCGCCAAAGTGCTCTCCGACAATATAGGCCTCTGGATTGGTCTCCTTCGCCGCCTGGCTGATGCCGGTAACGTGCAGGAGATTATTGCGCGCCCCACCCGCCTCTCCCAGCATATGCACCACGTCCAGCCGCCAGCCGTCCATGCTCCACGGCGCTTTCAGCCAGTGGCGCACGATGCTCTCCTCGCCCCGGTAGATCTCATCGACCAGAGAGGGATCCTGATAGTCCAGCTTCGGCAGGCTCGGGTAGCCCAGCCAGTCCAGCGCCCGCCCGTCGGCGGAGAAGCTGTACCACGACCGCCAGGGCGACGTAGGGTTATGGCACGCCCCGGTAGTGCCGCGATTGTGGCGGTCAAACCAGGCGTGAGAGTCGCCGCTGTGGTTGAAAACGCCATCCAGCAGCAGGCGGAATCCTTCCCGACGGGTATTCTCCCGCAGGCGCAGCAGCGCGCCATCGCCGCCGAACTGCGGGTCGACGTGACGGTAGTCTTCGGTGTCGTATTTATGCACGCTGGGGGCGGTAAAGACCGGGTTCAGGTAGAGCGCCGTGACGCCCAGCTTTTTGAGATACGGCAGCTTTTCGCTGATGCCATCGAGATCCCCGCCGTAGAAGGTCGAGCCGCCGCCGTGGGCGGTAACCGGCTCATCCCAGTCGCGCAGCTCAATGTTCTGCCCGGCGGCGTGGTGATAGTAGAGGTTGTCCTGACTGGCCTCGCGCGGCAGGCTGCGGGCAAAACGGTCGGTAAAGATCTGATAGAAGACCTGATCGGCCACCCACTGCGGCCCACTATCCGGTGCGTCGATGGCGAACTGCTCCAGCCGGGCAGGCGGAAAGCGGCTAAAGCCCTGCGGGGTAAACCAGATCTGGCGATCGTCCCACAGCAGCTTAAAGCTGTAGCGGCGGCGCGGCTGGCCGCTGGCTAAGTCGATCTCTGCCCGCCAGGCCGTAACGCCAGGCTTTGGCGCACTGCGCAGCGGATGCATGCGGATCGAGGTCTCTTCGTTGTCATTTTCTGCCCGCAGGGTAACCCGCAGCGGCAGCGCGTCTCCGGTCAGCCACAGGACAACCTGCAGCTTGTCTTTGTTCTGTTTTACAAACGGCGCGACCGGAAGATGCCAGGCATTCAGCATAACTGCTCTCCTTTAGGTTAACCCTGCCAGAGAACAGTATGCGACGTGAGGGGGTTTACGCCACTGCTTTTCGACGTTTAAACATCCAGCCCACCAGCAGCAGGGCGATCCATGCAAAGCCGACGTAGAGCGAAATGCGGGTCTCCGGGTGGTAGCCAATCAGGGCGATGATAAAGACCAGGAACAGCACGCCAACGATGGTGGTCGCGACCCCGCCCGGCACCTTGAACTTCAGCGCCTTGATCTCTTCCGGCGACAGACGACGGCGGAAAGCGATCTGCGACAGCAGGATCATAATCCATACCCAGACCGTGGCGAAGGTTGCCAGCGAGGCGATCACCAGGAAGATATTCTCCGGCATAATGTAGTTCAGCCAGGCGGCAAACAGCAGCGCCACGGTCATCACTAGCACCGTCACCCACGGGATACCCCGACGGGAGGTTTTGGCGAACATCTGCGGGGCGCTGCCCTGCTCCGCCATGCCGTGCAGCATACGCCCGACGCCAAACACGTCGCTGTTAATGGCTGAAAGCGAGGCGGTCAGCACCACAAAGTTAAGGATGCTGGCGGCAAAGGTGATCCCGAGATGCTGGAAGGTCAGCACGAACGGGCTGCCCTGAGTTCCCACCTGGTTCCACGGGTAGATCGACATGATGACAAACAGCGTGCCCACATAGAACACCAGGATACGCAGCGGTACAGAGTTGATGGCGCGCGGAATCGACTTCTCCGGCTCTTTGGCTTCACCGGCGGTGATGCCGATGATCTCAATGCCGCCGTAGGCAAACATCACCATCTGTAACGCCATTACCGTGCCGAGCCAGCCGTTGCTGAAGAAGCCCCCGTTGCTCCACAGGTTGTGGATGCCGGTGGGCTGCCCGCCGTTGCCGATGCCCCAGATGATGATGCCGAAACCGGCAGCAATCATGATGATGATGGTGGCGACTTTGAAAAAGGAGAACCAGAACTCCAGCTCGCCGAAGACCCGAACGCTCATCAGGTTGACGGCGCAGATGATCATCACCACGCTGAGGACCCAGATCCAGTGCGGCACCGTCGGGAACCATACGCCCATATAGATCCCGAAGGCGGTGACGTCGGCGATGGCGACGATCAGAATTTCGAAGCAGTAGGTCCAGCCGGTGATATAGCCCGCCAGCGGCCCGAGGTTCTCCTGGGCGTAGCGCGAAAACGAACTGGCGGACGGGTTATGCACCGACATCTCACCCAGGGCGCGCATAATAATATATGCCGCCGCGCCGCCAATAATATAGGCCAGCAGCACGCTGGGACCCGCCATCTTGATGGCATCAGCCGATCCATAAAACAGCCCGGTACCAATCGCCGAGCCTAGCGCCATAAAGCGGATGTGCCGGGTGCTTAATCCCCGCTTTAGCTTGTTCGTACTTTCCATCGTTTCCACTGCCGTTTAAAAATAAAAAAACCACGGGATTGTAAGCCCCGTGGTTAAAGACGCAACCGTAAATTAATGTGCGCTGGAGGTCTCCTGACGTCCCGCCGCGCGATCCCAGCAGATTGCCAGCACCGCCATTACTACGGTCGGCATCAACCATGCCAGACCCTGCTCTGCCAGCGGCAGACGCGTCGTCCAGGCCGGTAAGATACCGCCAATCGCCGACGCTTTAATGCCGTCCATCACACCGAAGACCAGGCTAACAAACATGGCTGGCGCAATCACGCGGGACGAATTATGCCACCAGTTGCGGGTAAAGCTTAATACAACCAGTGCGATACAGGGCGGATAGATCGCCGTCAGCACCGGGATAGAGAGCTGGATCAGATGGCTCAGGCCGAGGTTAGAGACCACCATCGAGAAGCCACCGAGGATAAACACCAGCGTGCGGTAAGAGAGCGGCACGTACTGGGCAAAGAACTCTGCGCAGGCGCAGGTCAGGCCCACGGCGGTCACCAGACAGGCCAGGAAAATCAGCACTGCCAGCATCATGCTGCCTGCGCCGCCAAAGGTGTGCTGGACGTAGGCGTGCAGAATAGCCGCGCCGTTTGCCGACTGATCCACCAGCGAAGCGCTGTCGGAGCCGAGGCGGAACAGCGCCAGGTAGAGCAGCGTCAGGCCTACGCCTGCCATTACGCCAGCCATGACGGTATATCGGGTCAGCAGACGCGCATCGCTCACGCCGCGAGAGCGGGCCGCGTTGACGATAACGATACCGAACACCATCGCACCGAGGGTATCCATGGTCAGGTAGCCGTTCACAAAACCGTTAGAGAACGCGGCGTGCTCGTAGGCCTCCATAGCATGGCTGATCGGGCCAGCGGGCCAGACGATAGCGGCAACCGAGAGCACCACCAGCGCAACGATCTTCATCGGTGCGAGGAAGTTACCCACCGTATCCAGCAGTTTGCCCGGATAGAGGGAGACCAGAATAACGATCGCAAAGTAGACCAGGCTGTAGATAAACAGCGGCATCGCGCCGTCGCCGGTCAGCGGGGCGATCCCCACCTCGAACGAGACGGTAGCGGTACGCGGGGTCGCGAACAGCGGGCCTACGGCCAGATAGCAGACGGTTGCCAGCAGCACGCCAGCCACTTTGCCAATCGGGGTGCTGAGGCTATCCACACCGCCACCCACTTTCGCCAGGGCGATAACCGTTAGCACCGGCAGACCCACTGCGGTGATCAGAAAGCCAAAGGCCGCTGTCCAGACGTGTTCACCCGCCTGCAAACCGACCATTGGCGGAAAAATGATGTTACCCGCGCCGACGAACAGCGCGAATGTCATAAAGCCCAGAGCAACAATATCTCGTGGTTTTAAACGATGGGTCATATGTATTAACTGCCTGTGGATGTGGTGTTGAACGTGTTGACTTTTTCGCCAGTCCCTACGGGACAATACAGCGGTAATATCATTAGATTCCAGCGGGATATGCTTCCCACCGGGCGCGGCGAAGAATAGTTTTTCGATTTACCACGCAAATCCAGCCTGTCTGTCATCGACAGGGGCGCAATTTAAACGCTTATAACGTTTGAAGGCAAGATGGGATCGCAAAACCAGATGGTTATAGCAGAGCAGAGTAAATAACCAGCATAAAACGCCAATTATAAGAAAAACACATGGCTAATCATGCGAACAAAAAAGCAGCAACCGCAGAAAAAGAGGTGCAGTGCTGAAAGGTGCAAAGCCAACAGGCCGCATTTTGCGGCCTGTGGAAAGTTATACTGACAGCAGCTGCCCTACCCTGTGGCTTTGGCAATTAACCTTTCCGGCAGCGTGAAGCTAAATCGGGTGCCTTTACCCGGCTCGCTGGCGATCTCCAGCCGGCTGTCGTGATGGTTGACCGCATGCTTAACGATCGCCAGCCCCAGCCCACTGCCACCGGTCTGGCGGGATCGCGCCTTATCGACGCGGTAGAAACGCTCGGTCAGGCGTGGAATATGCTCGGCGGTGATGCCCGGACCGTTATCCTCAACGCTAAACTCTGCGCCACCCTCTACCCGCTGCCAGTTGACCGTAATATGCGTCCCGGCCGGGGTATGGTTCACCGCGTTATAGACCAGGTTAGAGATAGCGCTGCGCATCTGCTCATCGCTGCCCAATACTTTCAATACGTTATCGACGTGGAACTCAAAGGTGTGCTTCTGCTGACTCAGGGTCAGCGCCTCCCGTTCGACGACCCGCAGCATCATCGGGACGTCGATAATTTCATCAAGCACCTGAATCGGCGAGGCCTCAATTTTCGACAGCGTCAGCAGCTGCTTCACCAGCCCCTCCATGCGGGAGGTCTGCTCACGCATGGTGTGCAGCGCCTTTTCCCGCGTCGCGCCGGCCAGGGTCTGCTCCTGCATCATCTCCAGGTAGCCCTGCAATACCGTTAGCGGGGTGCGCAGCTCATGGCTGACGTTGGCAAAGAAGTTGCGCCGCGCCCCTTCCAGCTGGTGCATCTGTGTCACGTCGCGAGCGACCATCAGCAATTGCTGCTCACTGTAGGGCATCACGCGGATCTCCAGATGTCGCCCGTTGTTCAGCACCAGGTTGAGCGGTCTGGAAAAGGCTTGTTGCTTAAGATACTGGGTGAATTCGGGGTAGCGCAGCAGGTTGAGGATATTCTGGCCGTTATCGTCCGGCCAGCGTAGCCCCAGCAGCTGCTGGGCCAGGCCGTTGCACCAGAAGATCACCCCCTCTTCGGTGGTAAGCACTACCGCATCCGGCAGCGACTCCGCTCCGCTGCGAAAGCGTTTGATCAGGCTGCCCAGCTCGCGACGACGCTTTTTGTTGCGCAGCTGCATCTGGTGCAGGCCGTAGAGTAGAGGCTCCCAGCTGCCGTGCCCCGGAGGTGGGGTCATGCTGCGATCTACCCACAGCCACCAGGAGAGCTGAAGCAGATTCCAGAAGTGCCAGATCAGTAATCCGGTGACCGAGGCCAGCAAAAACCACGGCAGATAGCCAAACATTGCTCCGAGCACCAGCGCCGGAATACAGCTTAAAAACAGCTCTAAGACCAGCCTTTTCCATGACAGCCGTTCCAGCACGCGTCACACTCCAGTCAATGATTAGAAACGGGTCGAAAAACGGTAACCCGTGCCGCGAACGGTCTGCACCATACGGTCATGGCCGCTCAGCTCCAGCGCTTTGCGCAGGCGGCGAATATGCACGTCTACCGTGCGATCTTCAACGTAAACGTTGGTCCCCCAGACGTGGTTCAGCAGCTGTTCACGGCTGTAGACGCGCTCCGGGTGAGTCATAAAGAAGTGCAGGAGCTTAAACTCCGTCGGCCCCATGTCGAGGGGGTTTTCACCGGTCATTACCCGGTGGGAGGTGGGATCGAGGCTCAGGCCCTGCATCTCAATCACCTCTTCTACCGCCATCGGCGAGATACGGCGCATTACCGCCTTAATACGCGCTACCAGTTCCTTCGGCGAGAAGGGCTTGGTGATGTAATCATCCGCCCCGGTCTCCAGGCCGCGGACGCGATCTTCCTCTTCACCGCGTGCGGTGAGCATCATAACAGGAATATCCCGGGTCAGGGTTTCACGTTTTAAGTGTTTGATAAACTGAATGCCGGAGCCGCCGGGCAGCATCCAGTCGAGCAGGATAAGATCGGGCCACGGCTCGTTGAGCTGGTTCACCGCGCTGTCATAATCTTCCGCTTCAACAGGCTGAAAGCCGTTTTGCTCGAGCACGAAGCAGACCATCTCCCGAATGGGGGCCTCATCCTCTACGACCAGAATACGTCTCGCCATGGTTTGCCCTATATAGTTGTAATCAATATGTTGCGTCGCATTATGCGTCAGATTTATGACAGATTTATGAAAAGCGTGAAGGCATTATGAATCTGAAAAATTGCAGATGACACCCGGAAGTCGATCGCCGCTTTCCCGCTGTGCCTAAACGTTTATAATCCGCCTTACGCTTTTTTGCCATGGAACGAATATGCGCATCCTTCATACCTCTGACTGGCACCTCGGCCAAAACTTTTACAGCAAAAGCCGGGCCGCTGAACACGCCGCCTTTCTTGACTGGCTGCTGGAGACGGCACAGGCCCAGCAGGTCGATGCCATTATCGTCGCTGGCGACATTTTTGATACCGGCTCGCCCCCCAGCTACGCCCGCGAGCTTTACTACCGCTTCGTGGTTCAGCTCCAGCAGACCGGCTGCCACCTGGTGGTTCTGGCGGGTAACCACGACTCGGTTGCCACCCTGAACGAGTCGCGGGAGATCCTCGCCTTTCTACATACCACCGTGGTGGCGGCGGCAGGCTGCGCGCCGTTCATTCTTAAGCAACGCGACGGCTCGCCCGGCGCGGTCTTCTGCCCGGTGCCGTTTTTACGCCCGCGCGACATCGTTACCAGCCAGGCGGGGCTCTCCGGCAGCGAGAAGCAGCAGCATCTGCTGGCGGCCATCACCAATTACTATCAGCAGCAGTACCAGCAGGCCTGCGCTCTGCGTGACGACGCTGCGCTGCCGATTATCGCCAGCGGCCATCTGACCACCGTCGGGGCCAGCAAAAGCGACGCGGTGCGCGACATCTATATTGGTACCCTGGACGCCTTCCCGGCGCAAAACTTTCCGCCTGTGGATTACATCGCCCTCGGGCACATTCACCGTCCGCAGGTGATTGGCGGCCAGCAGCATATCCGCTACTGCGGCTCGCCCATCGCCCTCAGCTTCGATGAAACCGGCAAGGCGAAAAGCGTTAACCTGGTCACCTTCGCCGACGGCAGGCTGACGGACATTACCCCCCTGACCGTGCCGGTCACCCAGCAGCTGGCGGTGATCAAAGGCGATCTCGCCGCCATTGGCCAGCAGCTTGAGCAGTGGCGCGACGCCCCCGCCTCGCCGCCGGTGTGGCTCGATATCGAGATCACCACCGACGACTGGCTGACGGACATGCAGCGCCGTATCCAGGCGATGACCGAGGACCTGCCGGTCGACGTGCTGCTGGTGCGCCGTAGCCGCGAGCAGCGCCAGCGGATGATGGCGGGCGAGCTGCGGGAAACCCTCAGCGAGCTGCGCGTGGAGGAGGTATTCGAGCGCCGCCTGGCGCTGGAGGAGCCGGACGAGGCGCAGGGCCAGCGGATTCGAACCCTTTTTAGCGCAACCGTCGAAGAGCTGACTCAGGAGCAGGACGCATGAAAATTCTTACCCTGCGCCTGAAGAATATCAACTCCCTGAAGGGGGAGTGGAAGATCGACTTTACCGCCGAGCCGTTTGCCAGCAACGGTCTGTTTGCTATCACCGGTCCGACCGGGGCGGGAAAAACCACCCTGCTGGATGCCATCTGCCTGGCCCTCTACCACGAGACGCCGCGGCTGAGCAACGTCTCGCAGTCGCAGAACGACCTGATGACCCGCGACACCGCCGAGTGTCTGGCGGAGGTGGAGTTTGAGGTAAAAGGCATTGCCTACCGCGCCTTCTGGAGCCAGAACCGCGCCCGCAACCAGGCCGGAGGTAATCTCCAGGTACCCCGCGTGGAGCTGGCGCTCTGCGCCGACGGCAAAATCCTTGCCGACAAGGTGAAAGATAAGCTGGAGCTGACCGCCACCCTCACCGGACTGGATTACGGCCGCTTTACCCGCTCGATGCTGCTCTCCCAGGGGCAGTTTGCCGCCTTCCTCAATGCCAAACCGAAAGAGCGGGCCGAGCTGCTGGAGGAGCTGACCGGCACCGAGATCTACGGCCAGATCTCGGCGATGGTGTTTGAAAAGCACAAGGCGGCGCGCAGCGAGCTGGAGCAGCGCCAGGCCCAGGCCGAAGGCATTCAGCTGCTGAGCGCAGAGCAGGCCCAGACGCTGAATGAAAGTTTGCAGGTGCTTACTGACCAGGAGCAGACGCTGGTCGCCGCCCAGCAGAGCGAGCAGGCCCTGCTTA
>NZ_DAMACX010000074.1:0-13434 GCF_031998825.1 Pseudescherichia sp. | reverse complement strand
GCGATGTCAGCCAGGATCTTACGGTCGATTTCAACAGAGGCTTTTTTCAGGCCGTTGATGAATTTGCTGTAAGAAATACCGTTCTGACGTGCTGCTGCGTTGATACGCGCAATCCACAGTTGACGGAACTGACGCTTTTTCTGACGACGGTCACGATAAGCGTACTGACCAGCTTTGATAACAGCCTGGAAGGCAACGCGGTAGACGCGTGAACGCGCACCGTAGTAGCCTTTAGCTTGTTTCAAAATTTTCTTGTGACGTGCACGTGCAATTACACCACGTTTTACGCGAGCCATGATGCTCTCCTGTATCTATTCTTAAAAAAGGTTAAAAGGTAAACGACTTATGCGTACGGCAGGCACGCGATGACCAGGCCCAGATCGCCTTTAGAAACCATGGCTTTCGGACGCAGGTGACGTTTACGCTTGGTAGCTTTTTTGGTCAGAATATGACGCAGGTTAGCGTGCTTGTGCTTAAAACCACCTTTACCGGTTTTTTTAAAGCGCTTAGCAGCACCGCGTACGGTCTTAATCTTTGGCATTTTAATAATTTCCACTTCGCATTGTTAATAAACGAAACAAAGGCGAACCAAACCTGTGAGCGTGTGGCCCACAGGTATGATTACTTGATGGCCTTACTGTTTCTTCTTCGGAGCAAGCACCATGATCATCTGGCGGCCTTCGATCTTCGTAGGGAAGGATTCGACTACTGCCAGTTCAACCAGATCTTCTTTCACGCGGTTAAGCACTTCCATACCGATCTGTTGGTGGGCCATCTCACGACCGCGGAAACGCAGCGTGATCTTGGCCTTATCGCCCTCTTCAAGAAAGCGAATCAGGCTGCGGAGTTTTACCTGATAGTCGCCTTCATCTGTACCAGGTCGGAACTTGATTTCCTTAACCTGGATAACCTTTTGCTTCTTCTTCTGTTCCTTAGAAGATTTGCTCTTTTCATAGAGGAACTTGCCGTAATCCATTATACGGCAAACGGGCGGCTCGGCGTTAGGGCTAATTTCAACTAAATCGACCCCGGCTTCTTCAGCTTTTTCCAGAGCCTCTCTCAGACTCACAATGCCAAGCTGCTCGCCTTCCAGACCAGTTAAGCGAACTTCCGTGGCGCGAATCTCGCCATTAATACGATTGGGACGCGCCGTTTGAACTCGTTTTCCGCCTTTAATACCTTATTCCTCCAGTTGTTGAAGACTGCGGCTGCGAATCTCTTGTTGCAGCTTCTCGATAACATCATTTACGTCCAGGCTACCCAGGTCTTTACCTCGACGGGTACGCACGGCTACTTTGCCGGCCTCAACCTCTTTGTCACCACAAACCAGCATATAAGGGACACGACGTAAAGTGTGCTCGCGGATTTTAAAGCCAATCTTCTCGTTTCTCAAGTCCGCTTTTACACGAATGCCCGCATTTTGTAGTTTCTGCGTCAATTCGTTAACGTAATCGGCCTGAGAATCGGTAATGTTCATGACTACAACCTGCACTGGCGCAAGCCAGGTCGGGAAGAAGCCCGCAAACTCTTCGGTCAGGATGCCGATAAAGCGCTCCAGTGACCCAAGAATGGCGCGGTGGATCATCACTGGTACCTGGCGCTCGTTGTTTTCGCCCACGTAGGAGGCGCTCAAACGAGACGGCAGGGAGAAGTCCAGCTGTACCGTACCGCACTGCCATGCACGATCGAGGCAGTCATACAGGGTAAATTCAATTTTCGGACCGTAGAACGCGCCTTCACCCACCTGATACTCAAACGGGATGTTGTTCTCTTCCAGCGCGACTGCTAAATCCGCCTCAGCACGATCCCATGTCTCGTCGCTGCCGATACGCTTTTCCGGACGAGTAGAGAGTTTGACCACGATCTTTTCGAAGCCAAAGGTGCTGTACATATCGTAGACCATACGAATACAGGCGTTCACTTCATCACGCACCTGATCTTCCGTACAGAAGATATGGGCGTCATCCTGAGTGAACCCGCGCACGCGCATCAGGCCGTGCAACGCGCCCGATGGCTCGTTACGGTGGCAGCTACCAAACTCCGCCATACGTAATGGCAGGTCGCGGTAGGATTTTAGTCCCTGATTGAAAATTTGCACGTGGCCAGGGCAGTTCATGGGCTTGATGCAGTACTCACGGTTCTCGGAAGAGGTGGTGAACATCGCATCTTTATAGTTGTCCCAGTGGCCGGTTTTTTCCCACAGCACACGGTCCATCATGAACGGGCCTTTTACTTCCTGATACTGGTACGCTTTCAGCTTGGAGCGCACAAAGGTCTCCAGCTCACGGAAGATAGTCCAGCCGTCATTATGCCAGAAAACCATGCCCGGCGCCTCTTCCTGCATGTGATACAGGTCGAGCTGCTTACCAATTTTACGGTGGTCGCGTTTCGCGGCCTCTTCCAGACGCTGCAGATAGGCGTTCAACGCTTTTTTATCTGCCCACGCCGTACCGTAGATACGCTGCAACATTTTATTGTTGCTGTCGCCACGCCAGTAGGCCCCTGCAATTTTCATCAGCTTGAAGTGATGGCAGAAGCGCATATTTGGCACGTGCGGACCGCGGCACATGTCGATGTACTCTTCATGATGATACAGGCCCGGCCTGTCGTCATGCGCGATGTTCTCATCAAGAATGGTCACTTTATAGCTTTCGCCGCGCGCAACGAAGGTTTCACGCGCTTCGTGCCAGCTGACCTTTTTCTTAATAACGTTGTAGTTAGTTTCGGCGAGCTCGTGCATACGCTTTTCGAGCGCGTCGATATCTTCCTGCGTCAGCGTGTGGTCAAGATCGATATCGTAATAGAAGCCGTTATCAACAACCGGACCGATAGCCATTTTGGCATTGGGCCACAGCTGTTTGATGGCATGACCTAACAGGTGCGCACAGGAGTGGCGGATAATTTCCAGACCATCCTCATCTTTGGCGGTAATAATCGCCAGCTGCGCATCGTTTTCGATAAGATCGCTGGCATCGACCAGCTCGCCGTCAACGCGACCGGCGATGCAGGCTTTCGCCAGGCCGGGACCGATATCAAGGGCAACATCCATAGGGCTGACAGGACGATCGAACTGGCGTTGGCTGCCGTCAGGAAGGGTAATTACAGGCATGTGAGATCCTCTATTTGCAGTGGTGACCCCCACGAAAGGTCACATACAAAACTATTTTTCAAATTATTATCAACGGCTTAAATCAGGTTTTCGTCTTCACTCTGACGAATTTGTACAGAAATTGCGCTGCACCCTGCTCTGCCGTTGATAAGCTCACCTCCGATACTACACGTCTAATCAGTGAGTTAAAAGGCTAGCGTTGCATTCTAGTAAGGAATGGGGGCTGCATTAACTATTTCAAGGGATGTAATCAGGCTGATTGTAATAAATGTGTAAAATTAAAAAATGAAACGCCTTATCAATAAAAGTAATAACGCTTATTAAGTGTATAAATTGGCGCATGGTCGAAATCTTGACAAAAAAAGCGTTATTTACTTGACGATATATCCCTCAAAGCCAAATAGACGTGTTAGGGTAGTGTTTCCACTCAACGGACTGGAGGGGTTATTATTAACCTCAAATTTCAGTGTCCCGTCTGCAATGGTTTTAGGTTTCAGTTTTCAACGTATCACGCCGAGAAAAAGCTTCCGCATGGTGCAGTATGCGCAAGCTGTGGGGAACGCCTTACCGCATCAATGTGCATTCCTATCACCAGGCAGATCAATAAAGTGACAAATTAAATAAAGGCTTCGTAAGAGGCCTTTTTGCTGTTCAGGCTTTGCCTTCAGGAACGAGGGCGTTAATGACCGTCTCCATGGCCTGACGCGAGAGTTCACTGCGCTTAATTCGCTGGTTAGCCAGCGATGTACGCAGCACGCCGGCAATCACAATATGCTTTGGCTCCTGGCCTAAATCACGCATCTCCAGCACCACCTTACCTACAACGCGGCACATCTCATCATACAGCTCGCTCTCTTTTGCCTGGTTTCCCATAGTGCCCTCTTTCCGCTTGTCTCTGAATTTAAAGGCATAGCACATAGAAAAACCCTGTTAACGTCAAGCGATCCGGCGCACTCTATCGATAATTACGTGATTGAGCGCCCGGTGCTGCCGTTTTTGTAAGCAATATTTTTTAAAGTTAAGCTAAATTTTGCCGATGTTATAGCCTACATTGGGCAAACAGCATCGCGACACAACACATGCAATCGATAAATCATAACGCTATTGCAGGCCTGAGTCTCAAAGCCCGGTCGGGAACCTCATCGATCCTTCAGCAATCGATCGAAAGGCTCGCCTCCGGACTGCGGATTAATGGTGCCAAGGATGATGCCGCAGGTCTCGCTATTGCCAATCGGATGGGCGCAAATATTAACGCTGACGCTGTGGTTTCCCGCGGGATTGATGATGCCATCAGCCTTGCGCAAACCGCAGAGAGCAGTCTCGGTTCAATCAGCTCGATGCTTATCCGGGCTAAGGGTCTTGCTATCCAGTCGGTGAACGACTCGCTCTCGGAGAGCGATCGCGCCAGCATCCAAAACGAATTCGCCAGCATTCTCGCCGGGATCAACAGTATCTCTGAAGGTACAGAGATCTTTGGTCTTTACCCGCTGGCTACCGAAAATCCCGAACTGCCGCCAGCGCTAATCGGCAACGTCGCCCCGGTAAACACAAAATTCCCAGTGGCGAATCAGGACTACTCCTTCAGCTCGGGCATCATTCCACTGGCCTATATTCCGGCCGGTTCGACCAATATCGCCATTACCATTAACTCGCTTGGCGCGGACGATGATATCCAGCTTTTTACCCGCGACGGCAAACATCTGGCGGGCACGCCCATCAACGGCAGCGATCCGGATTATACCTGGGTCAGCAAAGGGATTACCGACTCCGCAAGCGCAGACGCCCAGCTGCTCACCGCAGCCAATGGTTTCAAGAGCGGTGCCGTTTATGATGACTCCATGCTTATTGAAGGGGGCGCGGCATGGGCTATTAACGGCAGTGCTTCTGTGAGCTATAACGGTATGAACATTGCCTATAGTGGAGACGGTGACCGCTATGAGGACAGCACCAACGGCGGGTTTAACGACGGTAGCAATGGTTCAAATCTGCTAGAGCGGGTAACGATTGATAACGTTAAAGAGGACCTGATTGTCGTTGTCGTTGGCAATGGTGCATTTACTGCCAACATGACGTGGGGGAACCTGGAGGCACCGACCGCCCAACCTGCGGTACCGCCGAAGAAGAGTATCCCCTATCAGGTCGTTACCAGCGCCAACTTTGGCGATCAAATCGAGACCACCACGCTGGATACGACCCCTGCGGATACCAAAACGCTGGGTATCAATGATGCACGACTGGATACCGTGCAGTCGGCTCGCTCGGCAATGGGTTCGCTCGACAGGGCATTGGCAAAGGTAGATGGTTACCGCTCGCAGTATGGCGCGGCCATTAATCGCTTTGAGTCCAGCAAATCGGTACTGGCGCAGCAGAAGATTGCAACGCAGTCAGCGCAAAGCCGGATCCAGGACGCTGATTATGCTCTGGAAACCAGTAAAATGCTCAAAGCGCAAATTTTGCAGGAGAGTCAAAACGCGGTATTGAAAATAGCGAATCAGGCACCTGAGAACCTGCTTTCTTTATTACGTAGCTAAATACAATAATGAGAAAACTTTACGCAGAATGACAGATATAAAAAAACCGGGACAGCATGCTCCGGTTTTTTACTTAGTCAGGCTGACGCCCGGATGTAAAAAAGCAATTAATGCTAAAGGCTAAATCCATTAATACCATTCACCGGCAACCAGAGTATGCACGTCGAAAGCATCATCCGTAGAGCGTCCGGTATTCTGCGAGCCGGGCTGAATATTCGAGCCAGCTTCAATATCCGCGGCGTTAAACGTAGCGCTTGGGTAGGTGGTTTGACTGGCAGTGTTATAGCTTGGTTGAGCCGCGAATGCGCCAAAAGAGAGTGCGGAAAGCACCGTGGCGGCGGCCAGTGTCTTGATTGTTTTCATAATGTTTCTTCTCTGTTTGAATTAGTACATTATTGCGGAGGCTTTTTTTGCCTGTGCGTAAAGTGTAGATCCAGATCACACTTTTGCCTAGTCAGATTATTTATCAAAAAGTGTCAAATAAATTGAACGTGTTGCAGCAGATGAAATTATGGAGAGAAAAAGGAGAAACTCTTTTCCTGAGGAAATAAAACGATGTTGCAGGGTTTAATAGCACAGAAAGATAATTCCGAAGCGGGCCGGAATAACCGGCCCAAAATCAATTACATTTTATAGCCGAGCGAAATGACGGTACGACGATCGGTATGCTCCGGGGCGGATGCCGGCGGCTCGGAGTTCCACGTTACGTTGTAAGCCAGCTTCAAACCGAAATGCTCGTTAATGGCTACGTTCAGCGCGGTCTCAGAGTTAACCGTGGTATCGTCTGCACCAAATACCGATACGCCCTGAGTAAACTTAGCGTTGTCGGTAAACTGCCAGGAATACGCGCCGGAGGCATAGCCCAGCGGCTGTGTTTCGCTATCGCCGTCGGTGTACTCGTCATAACGGACACCCGGACCGAATTCAAAACGCAGGCTGTGCACCGGACCATTCAGGAACTGACGACCATAACCGGCGGTCACAATATCGCGCTGACGGTAACCGTTGTAGCGGTCGGTAAGCCAGCTTGCCTGGCCAAACACGTAGTCAGCGTCGGTCACGTTATAACGTGCACGGCCGCCCACGGCATACTTTTCCGAAGAGCGCTCATCGTTAGAAGAGGTATTGCTGGCGTTTCCCCAGAGCGACCATGCGGTAGTGTTACCGTACCAGGTCAGCGTTGAGTCAGCGGTCAGGGAGGTACTTTTGGTATTACCTGACTGGTTCAGGTAGCCTGCATTCACATTACCTTCGAAGGGTTTCTGTGCTGAGGAGGGATCGTCCATGACAGTAAAAACGGTATCATCTGCGGCAGCATTCATCGACGCAAGCACGCCTCCCGCCAGGATAACAACAGCGGGTACTGTCTTCAAAAGCTTCATTTATAAAGAGTCCGTACAGCAAAAAAAAGAGGACCTACGGTCCTGGAAACTTCCTTCAGGATCAATGTTTAGCAATCTGAAGAAAGGTAACAAATTATAAAAAGGCTCAAATAACATAGCAATGTATTCTTCTTTCATTTTTTGAATAAGAGCGCTCTCAAACCCCCAATAAACGTATAATGCTCTCTCCTGACGCTCATCGTTATTTATTTGAAAAATCATGCTGTTATTTACTTCCCCTTCCGATGATTCAGTGCCAGGCTTAGGACAACCAAGCGAAAGGAGATGAAAATGACAGCAGTCTATACTCTGACCCTGGCCCCGTCGCTGGACAGCGCGACGCTGACTCCGCAGATCTATCCCGAAGGTAAATTACGCTGCACCGCGCCGGTCTTTGAGCCTGGCGGCGGCGGGATTAACGTGGCCCGTGCCATCGTGCATCTTGGCGGACGCGCTACGGCAATCTTCCCTGCGGGTGGGGCGACAGGTGAACATCTTACCGCCCTGCTGGCCGATGAGAAGGTTACGACGATCCAGGTCGCCACCCATGACTGGACACGACAGAACCTGCACGTGCACGTTGAGACCAGCGGCGAGCAGTACCGCTTTGTGATGCCCGGCGCGGCACTAAGCGAGGATGAGTTCCGCCAGCTCGAGGAGCAGGTGCTCACTATTGAGAGCGGTTCACTGCTGGTGATCAGCGGTAGCCTGCCGCCGGGCGTTAGAGTGGAAAAGATGGGCCAGCTTATTAAGGCTGCGCAGAATAATGGTATCCGCTGCATTGTTGACAGTTCCGGTGAGGCGCTGGCCGCTGCCCTGGAAATTGGCGGTATCGAGCTGGTGAAGCCTAACCAAAAAGAGCTGGCCGCGCTGGTCGACCGGGACCTCACTCAGCCGGATGATGTCCGTCGTGCCGCCCAGGAGCTGGTTGACAGCGGTAAGGCTAAACGCGTTGTGGTCTCTCTCGGCCCGCAGGGGGCGCTGGGGGTAGATGAGCAGCAGTGCGTGCAGGTTGTTCCCCCTCCGGTTAAAAGCCAGAGTACGGTGGGTGCAGGTGACAGTATGGTGGGCGCAATGACGCTGAAGCTGGCGGAAAACGCTTCGCTGGAGGATATGGTGCGCTTTGGCGTCGCCGCCGGCAGCGCCGCGACCATCAACCACGGGACGCGCCTCTGCGGTCAGGAAGACACACAAAAAATATATGATTATCTGTGCCAGAAATGATAATCGACTATGCTGAAAAATGTTGCGATAACAATGAGGTGAGCTATGGCCAGTGGGGATATCACTCGCTACGTAATAACGGTAAAGTTTCACGAGCATAGTTTGACTGAAATTAACGAGCTTAATAATACCTTTACGCTCGCCGGTTATCTCCTCACCCTGAGCGATGATGACGGCAAGGTGCACGAACTGGGAACCAATACCTTTGGCCTGGTCAGCCCGCTGAGTGAAGAGGATATTAAAGAGCAGGCGCTGGCGCTGGCAGAGAGCGCCATCGATCGGCGGCCCGATATTGAGGTTACGACCTGGGAGAACTGGCTGAAGACGCAGCAGCAATAAGTGCCTTTGCACACCCCCGTGGCACAGGGTGTGCGCAGAATCGTATTTTATGCTGCGTTAGCGCGCTAACCTTTAATCTGGCAGATTGCAGGGGAGAGAGAGCATGTGGCAAGCGGTGAGTCGTCTGTTAAGCGAGCAGCTCGGTGAAGGTGAGATTGAGCTGCGTAATGAGCTGCCGGGTGGAGAGATCCACGCAGCATGGCATATACGCTTCGGTGGTCGCGATCTCTTTATGAAGTGTGATGAACGCGAGCTGCTGCCTATCTTTACCGCCGAGGCGGATCAGCTTGAACTGCTGGCCCGTAGCCGTACGGTCAGCGTTCCGGAGATGGTTGCCGTAGGCAGCGATCGTGATTACAGCTTTCTGATCATGGAGTATCTCCCTCCCCGCCCGCTGGACGCCCATAACGCATTTCTGCTCGGTCAGCAGCTGGCGCGACTGCATCAGTGGAGCGAGCAGCCGCAGTTTGGCCTCGACTTCGATAACGATCTCTCAACCACACCGCAGCCAAATGCCTGGCAGCGGCGCTGGTCAACCTTTTTTGCCGAGCAGCGTATCGGCTGGCAGCTTGAGCTGGCGGCGGAGAAAGGTCTCGCGTTTGGCAATATCGATGCCATTGTCGAACACATTCAGCAGCGCCTCGCCTCCCACCAGCCGCAGCCGTCTCTGCTGCATGGCGATCTCTGGTCAAACAACTGCGCGCTTGGCCCCCATGGTCCCTACATCTTTGACCCGGCCTGCTACTGGGGAGACAGAGAGTGCGATCTGGCGATGCTGCCGCTCCACCCGGAGCAGCCGCCGCAGATCTATGATGGCTACCAGGCGGTGATGCCTCTGCCAAACGGCTTTCTGGAGCGACAACCGATCTATCAGCTCTATACGCTGTTTAACCGGGCAATCCTCTTCGGTGGACAACATCTGGTGACGGCCCAGCAGGCGCTGGACAGGATCCTGGCCGCTTAATTAGCGCGGCCAGCCTGGCGTTCCGGCTACATAAACCCGAGCAGGGTAAAGAAGAAGTAGCCAGCAATGATGACAATGACGGGCAGCACATAGAGCGGGAAAATTTGCAGGAAGATGGTGTGACGCGGTATGACAATGCGCGATTCGATCTGCTCGCGGGTTAATCCTTCCGTCCCCTTTGCCTTCTCAAGGATGAGCTGGTCCTCTACCCCTTCCCTCAAGAAGCGGGTTTGGCGGCTCATGCGCGCCCCGGAGGCCTGCAACGCCAGCCCAACAAAGATCAACGCGAAGATAATCCAGAAACCGATGTTCAGCTGCTGATGAAAATCCGGCGTCGGTGAGTTGTACCAGAAGAAGTTGAGAAACGGCGTATTAAAACGCATCATCTCAATCATGACATGGGCAAAATCCAGCATCACGGCGTTGATACCTGGCTGCTTCTCGCTGTGCTCGTACATAAATTTGAGTACGGAAATCAAAGTGGAGACCACCGCCGGGATAAAAATCACCCATCCCAGAACGCGCTTCAGCACGGCAACGCGTCCAGCTTGTTGATACGTCATCTATTCCCCTTGTTTAAGACGTTCCATTTGCTGGTTAAGTCTACCCTTAGAACACCGTTTTCGCCCATTTTTAAAAGCGCTATCCTGAAGCAATAGCCATAATGAACGTTCGTCTGTCTATTTATTCCACTCACAAGGAGAGGTTGTTATGTCAACCCCGCGTCAGATCCTCGCCGCTATCTTTGATATGGATGGCCTGCTTATCGACTCCGAGCCGCTCTGGGACCAGGCCGAGCTGGAGGTGATATCCAGCCTCGGCGTTGATGTTACCCGCCGTCATGAGATGCCCGATACGCTGGGCCTGCGCATCGATATGGTGGTCGATCTCTGGTACGCCATGCAGCCCTGGAGCGGACCGAGTAAACAGGAGGTCACTGAGCGGATCATTCAGCGGACCCTCTCGTTAGTAGAAGAGAAGCGTCCTCTGCTACCCGGCGTACGTGAGGCGCTGGCGCTCTGTAAAGCTGAAGGACTCAAAGTAGGTCTGGCATCAGCCTCACCGCTCTCTATGCTGGAGAAGGTGCTCGCGCTTTTCGAGCTGAGCGACTATTTTGATGCTCTCGCCTCGGCGCAGACGCTCCCCTACAGTAAACCTCACCCGCAGGTCTACCTTGACTGCGCGGCGAAGCTCGGCGTCGATCCTCTGACCTGCGTTGCTCTTGAGGATTCGGTCAACGGTATGATTGCCGCCAAAGCCGCCCGCATGCGCGCTATCGTGGTACCCGCTGAAGAGAACCGCGAGGACGCACGCTATGCGCTGGCTAACGTCAGGCTGGAATCGCTGGCACGGCTGACAGGGCAAGATTTGCGCGGATAGCGCGCATTTTGCACCGTTGAGGAAAATAAAAGTAAAACGGTGACAAAGTGTTACACCGTCACCTCTTCCGCCTACTGTACAAAAACCCTATACTGTATACTTCGACAGTTGAGTGAGTATGATCATGACGGCGGAAGGACACCTGCTTTTTTCCATTGCCTGCGCGGTGTTTGCCAAGAACGCCGAGCTCACCCCTGTGCTTGCGCAAGGGGATTGGTGGCATGTCATTCCCTCAGCCATTATCACCTGCCTGCTCCCGGATATCGATCACCCAAAATCGTTTCTCGGCCAGCGCCTGAAGTGGATCTCCAAACCCATTGCCCGCGCCTTTGGTCACCGAGGGTTCACCCATAGCCTACTGGCGGTGTTTATCGCCGTAACGCTCTTCTATCTCAAAGTGCCTGATAGCTGGTTTATCCCTGCCGATGTGTTGCAGGGCATGGTGCTGGGCTACCTGAGCCATATTCTGGCCGATATGCTGACGCCTGCCGGCGTACCGCTGCTCTGGCCCTGCCGCTGGCGTTTCCGCCTGCCTATTCTTCGGCCGCAGCGCGGCAACCAGCTCGAGCGCGTGCTCTGTATGGTGCTCTTTACCTGGGCGGTCTGGATGCCACAGGGTGTGTCCGATAACAGCGCCGTGCGCTGGTCTTCGCAGGTTATCAATACCGTGCAGGGTGAGTTCAATCGCTTTATTAACCAGCAATCCGGTCATTAATCAGGCAGAATTGTGCATTTACTTATAACCCATTCCATTTGGATATAAGAGCTGAATCACACTTCTGCTAACCTTGGCGGCAACAGGGCGGCGTGCAACGCGTCGTCTTATAAAAACCGTTCAGGAGATCTGAAATGAATTTCCCTTTAATTGCGAACATCGTGGTGTTCGTGGCATTGCTATTTCTGCTGGCGCAGACGCGCCATAAGCAGTGGAGCCTGGCAAAGAAAGTGCTGGTCGGTCTGGCGATTGGCGTGGTGTTTGGCCTGGCGCTGCAAGCGATCTATGGCGCGGACAGTCAGGTACTGAAAGATTCCATCCAGTGGTTTAACGTTGTCGGTAACGGCTACGTCCAGCTGCTGCAGATGATTGTTATGCCGCTGGTGTTTGCCTCTATTTTGAGCGCGGTAGCCCGTCTGCATAACGCCTCCCAACTGGGCAAAATCAGCGTCTTAACCATCGGCACGCTGCTGTTCACCACGCTGATCTCGGCGCTGGTCGGGGTGCTGGTGACTAACCTGTTTGGTCTCACCGCTGAAGGGCTGGTGCAGGGCACGGCAGAGACCGCGCGCCTGAACGCCATTCAGAGCAACTACGCGGGCAAGGTCGCCGATCTGAGCGTGCCGCAGCTGCTGCTCTCCTTCGTACCGAAAAACCCGTTTGCCGATCTGACCGGGGCCAATCCGACCTCTATCATCAGCGTCGTTATCTTTGCAGCCTTCCTCGGCGTGGCCGCGCTTAAGCTGTTGAAGGACGATGCGCCGAAGGGCCAGCGCGTGCTGACCGCTATCGACACTCTCCAGAGTTGGGTGATGAAGCTGGTACGCCTGGTGATGCAGCTGACGCCGTACGGTGTGCTGGCGCTGATGACCAAGGTCGTAGCAGGCTCTAACCTGCAGGACATCATTAAGCTCGGCAGCTTTGTTGTCGCCTCCTACCTGGGGCTGGGGATCATGTTTGTGGTTCACGGTATTCTGCTGGCGGTGAACGGCGTTAGCCCACTGAAATTCTTCCGTAAAGTGTGGCCGGTACTGACCTTTGCCTTTACCAGCCGCTCCAGCGCCGCCTCTATTCCGCTGAACGTGGAAGCGCAGACCCGTCGTCTGGGCGTGCCGGAGTCTATCGCCAGCTTCTCAGCCTCCTTCGGTGCGACCATCGGCCAGAACGGCTGTGCAGGCCTCTACCCGGCAATGCTGGCGGTGATGGTCGCCCCAACGGTAGGCATTAACCCGCTGGATCCGCTGTGGATCGCGACCCTGGTAGGAATGGTCACCATCAGCTCGGCCGGCGTAGCGGGCGTAGGCGGCGGGGCAACCTTCGCGGCGCTGATCGTTCTGCCGGCTATGGGTCTGCCGGTCACCCTGGTGGCACTGCTGATCTCCGTAGAGCCGCTGATCGATATGGGTCGTACCGCGCTGAACGTCAACGGTTCAATGACCGCTGGCACGCTTACTAGCCAGTGGCTGAAGCAGACCGATAAAGAGGTGTTGAATAGCGAAGAGAGTGCCGAACTGGCGCATCGCTAATCTTTTTATAAGCAGCAACATCCATACTGCACCCGAAAACTGGCTAGCCAGTAAAGTAAGGTGCAGTTTTTTTTTTTATAAATAAGCGTGCCTATACCTTCGTTACGGTTTCAGTAGGTAAGGTCTTTCAGCTGCGTTTTTGCTGCCGTTTTCTTTTCTGCCGCATCCGGGTCTGCATCGCAGCGGATAATCTCTGGCATCAGCGGAATAGTCAGTTTGCAGTCAAAATAATAGGCATCGCTTTCCAGCCAGTCAGCCTGTTTA
>NZ_DAMACX010000073.1:0-14285 GCF_031998825.1 Pseudescherichia sp. | reverse complement strand
CAGGGCGGTGGCCGCATTTGGCTGCGGAACCTGGGGCAGCGGCAGCGCGTTCAGCTCGCCTGCCGCATCCTCAAACGTCCAGCTATTATCCGCCACTGCATAACGCCAGTCGACCCCACGGCGCAGGAGCTTTGCCCCCTTCTCCGCTGCCACGTCGGCAATAGTGTGCGGCATGTCGGGTTCCCCTACCACGGCAGGTTTACCACTGCGGAAGATACCGGCCTTCTCCCGGCCAATGCTCTCGCGATCCGGTCCGAGCCAGTCGGTGTGATCGAGGGCAATACTGGTGACTACTGCCACGTCCGCATCCACCATGTTGGTGGCATCCAGCCGTCCGCCCAGCCCGACCTCAAGGATCACCACGTCCAGCGCGGCCTGCTTAAACAGCCACAGCGCAGACAGGGTGCCGTACTCAAAGTAGGTCAGCGAGGTTTCGCCCCGGGCGGTTTCAATGGCGGCAAACGAGCGGGTATGCTCCAGCTCGGACAGCTCGCCGCCCTGTACGCGTACGCGCTCGGTATAGCGCACCAGATGAGGCGAGCTGTAGACGCCAACCCGGTAGCCCGCCGCCAGCAGAATCGACTCCAGCGTGCGGCAGGTGGTGCCTTTGCCGTTGGTGCCTGCCACGGTAAAGACGAAAGGCGCAGGCTTCAGTACCTCCAGCGCAGCGGCCACCCGGCTGACGCGCTCAAGTCCCATATCGATGGTTTTACCGTGCAGGTTTTCCAGATAAGAAAGCCACGTGGCCAGGGGCGACGTGGCTTGAGGAGTGCTTTTCGTTTCCATAGTGCCCGGGGATTGCTGCCAGTGTGAAAAGAAAAAAGGCAGAGCCGGCTGGCCCTGCCCTCTGGTTTATCAGATGCCGACTTCCTGATCCGGTACCGGCGGTACCACCACGCTTTCACGCGGTGCATCCGGGTTTGGCGCAGGCTGGTTCATCAGCTTCGCCAGGATGCTCGCCAGCTTCAGGCGCAGCTCCGGACGACGCACGATCATATCGATCGCGCCTTTCTCGATCAGGAACTCACTGCGCTGGAAGCCCGGCGGCAGTTTCTCACGCACGGTCTGCTCAATGACGCGCGGACCGGCAAAGCCGATAAGCGCTTTCGGCTCGGCGATGTTCAGGTCGCCCAGCATCGCAAAGCTTGCAGAGACGCCGCCCATGGTCGGGTCGGTCAGCACGGAGATGTACGGCAGACCGCGCTCCTGCATTTTTGCCAGCGCAGCAGAGGTTTTGGCCATCTGCATCAGGGACATCAGCGCTTCCTGCATACGCGCGCCGCCAGAGGCGGAGAAGCAGATCAGCGGGCAGTTGTCTTCCAGCGCCTGCTCAACGGCACGCACAAAACGTGCGCCGACGACTGACCCCATAGAGCCGCCCATAAAGGCAAACTCGAAGGCCGCCGCCACAACCGGCTGCTCGTGCAGGGTGCCTTTCATCACCACCAGCGCGTCTTTCTCGCCGGTCTCTTTCTGCGCGGTCGCCAGACGGTCTTTGTATTTCTTGGAGTCGCGGAACTTCAGCACATCTTTCGGCTCAAGCTCGCTACCCAGCTCCACCATTGACCCTTCGTCCAGCAGGCTATGCAGGCGATTACGCGCTGACATACGCATGTGGTGGTCACATTTCGGGCAGACCTCAAGGTTACGCTCCAGTTCGGCACGGTAAAGCACCTGACCGCAGCTGTCACATTTGGTCCACACGCCCTCAGGGATGCTTGCCTTGCGGGTGGGGGTAATATTGCTTTTAATTCGTTCAATCCAGCTCATTGATAACCTTTCTGCATGAACCTGGTAGCCCATAAATGGTGCACATTAAAACATAACAGTCGGCAACTTGGGACAAAAAAGTGGTCGAACCGTTGCCGGGTTCCTATTTTGCCTGTCGAGAAGCCGCCCGTCGATGACGAATAATTTCGACCACGCCTGGCAGGATAGAGAGCACGATAATCGCGACGATCATCAGCTTCAGATTCTCCTGCACCACCGGCAGATCGCCAAACAGGTAGCCTGCATAGGTGAACAGCAGCACCCATAGCAGCGCGCCGATGACGTTGTAGGCCGCAAAGTGACGATAGGACATATGGCCCATTCCCGCCACAAATGGCGCGAATGTTCTGACGATCGGCACAAATCGCGCCAGAATTATCGTCTTGCCGCCGTGCTTGTCGTAGAAGGCGTGGGTCTTATCGAGGTAGCTGCGACGGAAGATTCTGGAGTTGGGATTGCTGAAGAGCCGGTCGCCAAACAGGCGGCCAATGGTGTAGTTCACCGCATCGCCAAGGATCGCGGCGACAATCATCAGCATCACCATCATGTGCACGTTGAGATCGTTGCTCGGCAGCGCGGAGAGCGCCCCGGCCACAAACAGCAGCGAGTCGCCCGGCAGGAACGGCGTCACCACCAGCCCGGTCTCACAGAACAATATCAGGAACAGAATGGCATAGATCCAGATACCGTATTCGGCCACCAGCTCCGCCAGATGCACGTCAATGTGCAGGATAAAGTCGATCAGAAAGTAGATAAAATCCATGTCATTAGCCTTTGTCTGTCTGCATTTAGTCCGCTAAAAACAGCGGACCCATTGGCAACACGGGCAGGTCAAACCTGGCGGGATAGTCCACCGCCACCAGGTACAGCCCTTCCGCTTTTGCCGTTGCTGCTGCAAGCCGACGATCCTTTGCCGCCAACAGCTCTGCTATCCAGCTCTCCGGCTGGTTGTGGCTACCTACTTCCATCAGGCTGCCGACAATATTCCTGACCATATGATGTACAAAGGCATTGGCTTTGATATCGACCACCACATATGCACCGTAACGGGTGACGTTAATGTGCATCACGTTACGCCACGGCGTGCGCGACTGGCACTGTACCGCCCGGAACGAGGTAAAGTCATTCTCACCAATCAGGCACTGGGCGGCGCGCTGCATCCGCTCCGCGTCCAGCGGCTGATGGTAGTGGGTTACGCCCTGGCCAAGCACCGCCGGACGCAACCGATGATTGTAGATGACGTAGCGGTAACGGCGAGCCGTGGCGCTAAATCGGGCATGAAAATCATCGGGCACATCTTTCACCCAGCGCACCGCAATGTCACCAGGTAAATTCGCATTTACGCCCAGCGTCCAGGCGGCGTCTTTACGCAGGGCGGTGGTCTCGAAGTGCACCACCTGCCCTGTGCCGTGCACGCCTGCGTCGGTGCGGCCCGCGCAGAAGACCGAGATCGGCTCGTTAGCAACCTGGGAGAGCGCCTTCTCCAGCTTCTCCTGCACGCTGCGAACTTCGTTCTGCCGCTGCCAGCCGTAATATTTGCTGCCGTCGTACTCAATGCCCAGCGCGATCCGATAGACCGGCTTCTCCTGCACCTCTGACATCAGTAGAGATACTCCTGGACCAGCTTCTCAGCGATCTTCACCGCCATTAGCGCGCCACCGAAGCGTACGTTGTCCGCTACGGACCAGAACTGGATCTGCTCCGGCATGCCGTAGTCGTTACGCACGCAGCCAACGGAGAGCTGAGTATTACCGGAGGCATCGCCCACCTGGGTCGGGAATTCGCCAGCTTCGGAGAGAACGATATCTTCGCCACGGGCAAAGGCATCGCGTGCCTCTTCCGCCGCCAGCGGACGCAGGGCTTCAAAGCTCACCATCTGCGCATGGCCGTAGAAGACCGGCGACTGGACGCTGCTGACGGAGATCATCAGCCCCTCGTCCTGCAGCACCTTGCGCACCTGGTCAACGACGCGGCGCTCGTCAGGCACGCTGCCTTCGCCATCCACGCGCAGCGGCAGCATGTTGAACGCCAGCTGGCGGCCAAAATAGTCATCTTCGTCGACGGGAATGCCGTTGAGCAGCCTGGCGCTCTGCCCGGCCAGCGCATCTACCGCCGCCTTACCCTGGCCAGAAACCGACAGCAGGTTTGTCACGGAGATACGCGACAGGCCGCCCTCTTCAATCAACGGTTTCAGCGCGGTTAGCAGCTGGCTGGTGAGACTGTCGGCAACGGCAATCACGTTGCGGTTGCGGTAGTCGGCCAGCACGAAGGGGTTAACGTCGGGCACGACCAGCGGCACGTCCGGCTCCAGCGCAAACAGCCCGCTGGCGTCGATCACCAGGCAGCCCGCGTTGGTTGCCTCTTCAATATAGGTGGCTGAAGCCTCCGCCCCGGCCACGAAAAAGGCCAGCTGCGCCTGAGTCCAGTCAAACTCGGCGGCGTCCTGAACGTAGACAGTTTTCCCCGCATAGCGGAGATCTTTACCGGCGCTCTCCTGACGGGCTAGCGCATACAGATCGCCCACCGGGAACTGACGCTCAGCAAGCGTTTCGAGCAGGGCTTCGCCGACAGCGCCGGTCGCGCCCAGGATGGCAATGTTCCAGCCTTCTGACATGGTGGTTTACTCCAGACAATAGCAGTACGCTCCCCGCCGTCTGGCGGAGAGCGAAAGAGAATAAGTTTAGTGCGTCGGGTGATAGACGGCGCTAAAACCGAGCTTGTGCAGCAGGCTCGCCGCCTCGGCGTCGTCACACTGAATATAGAGCGATGACCACTCGCGGCGCTCAAGATAGTTTTTGCGCAGCTTATCAAATTCACCCGGGATGCCCGCCACTTTACGCAGGGGTGCATCGTCGCGGCGCACATCATACACCAAATGGGCTAATCTTTTCAGCGTTGGCTGATCGAGTGGCCCGTGCAGGGTGATGCGGCCAAATTCCGGCGCGGGCAGCAGGGTATCAAGAGCTACCTGCTGGCGGTGACCAATAAAGGCGCTGAAGGCCTCAAAGACCTGAGTGGTCCCGCGCGCCTTGCCCTCAAGCGTATAGCCTGCGATGTGCGGCGTGCCGATATCAACGCGCTTGAGCAGCTCGACGTTGAGATCCGGCTCCGGCTCCCACACGTCCAGCACCACGCTGAGATCCTGTCCGGCCTCAAGACGCGTGAGCAGCGCAGCGTTGTCCACTACCCTGCCCCGGCAGGCGTTGATGAGGATCGCGCCAGGTTTCAGGGCGCTAATCAGCGCCTCGTCGGCAAGGTGCAGGGTTTTATACGGCCCCTCTTTGAACAGCGGCGTATGGAAGGTGAGAATATCGGCCTCGCGGACCAGATCCTCCAGCGGACGGAAATCTTCCGCGTCGCCCCGATCGGCACGCGGCGGATCGCACAGCAGGGTGCGCACGCCCCATGCCTCCAGCCGCGCCTGTAAACGCGACCCAACGTTGCCAACGCCGACGATGCCCACGGTGCGATCTTTCAGCGTAAAGCCGTCGCGCTCGGCCAGCATCAACAGGGCGGAGAAGACATACTCCACTACCGCAATCGCGTTGCAGCCCGGTGCGGCCGAGAAACCAATCCCCGCCTCGCCCAGCCACTGCTGATCGACATGATCGGTTCCGGCGGTGGCCGTACCGACGAACTTAACGGCGGTCCCGCTGAGCAGCGATGCATTGACCTTAGTGACGGAGCGCACCATTAATGCCTGCGCGTCGGCCAGCGCCTCTACCGGGATCGGACGGCCAGGAACGGGTTTGACCTCGCCCAGACGGCTAAAGAGTTCGCGGGCATAAGGCATATTTTCATCAACGAGGATTTTCACGTTACGGTACCTGTATGAGAACGGGAGATAACGGCGCAAGTGTGCCATAATCTCGCCGCCAGGCATACCGACAATGCCGCAGACCGTTACGCGAGCCGCATACGTAAGAGATAAGGACAGAAATGATGCAACCCATTCAGGGTGCGCCGGCGCGCCCTCCCGGGCAAGAGCCGACCACTCCCCCCACCGCCGCAGGCGACCAGCCCCTCTCTACTCAACAGCGCACGGTGCTGGAGAGGCTGATTACCCGTCTGGTGGCCCTGACGCAGCAGCAGAGCGCCGAAGTCTGGGCCGGGGTGAAGCACGATCTGGGTTTAAAAAACGACGCACCGCTGCTCTCAAAGCACTTCCCTGCCGCCGAGCAGAGCCTGAGCCAGCGACTCGAGAGCGCCGTCCAGAATAACGCCAACCGCCAGGTGCTTTCGCAGCTGACGGAGCTGCTGGGCCAGGGTAACAATCGCCAGGCGGTGAGCGACTTTATCCGCCACCAGTTTGGTCAGACGGCCCTCAGCCAGCTCTCTCCCGAGCAGCTTAAAACCGTGCTGGTGATGCTGCAGAAAGGCGAGCTGGCAATCCCCCAGCCGCAGCAGCGCCCGGCCACCGATCGCCCGATGCTGCCTGCCGAACACAATACGCTCAACCAGGCGGTTACCCGGCTGGCGGCGGCTACGGGTGAGTCCAGCAAGCTTATCTGGCAGTCGATGATTGAGCTTTCCGGCGTCAAGACCGGAGAGCCGATCCCGGCGAAACAGTTTGCTCACCTGCTGACCTGGCTGCAGGCGCGCCAGACGTTAAGCACCCAGACGGCACCGACCCTGCATACGTTGCAGTCGGCCCTGAAGCAGCCCCTGGACGAGCACGAATGGCAGCGCGTTCAGGATTATGCCCAGCAGACGTATCAGGTGACGCCGCAGACGGTGCTGACCACCGCCCAGGTTCAGGATCTGCTCAACTACATCTTCCTGCGCCGCGCCGAGCGCAACGAGGCTCTGCTGGAGCCGCGTCATATCCAGCCGATCTATAACCCGCTGTTCGCGCCGGTGATGGAGTCGTTCCGCACGCTCTCTGCCCGCCCAGGCCTGATTGCTCTCGCCCTGCTGGTGGTGCTGGCGCTGATCTGGCTGGTGATTTAACGCGCGCCTGGTGCAGATAACCGGGATAAGAACGCAATTCTCTATTAGGCTTTTTATCTGGCCTAATTAAGAGGAGAGCGCGATGCGCAAAAAAGCATTGATAGTCGGAATCAGCGGCGTGATTGGTCGCGCCCTGGCAGAAAGACTACTGGAGGAGGGCTGGGAGGTGACTGGCCTGTCTCGTGGACGCGGCGAGGTACTGCCGGGCTGCACCAGCCTGACGGCAGATTTGACCGACGCGGCGGCGGTTAACGAGGCGCTGAAGTCGGTTAAACCCGATGCACTCTTCTTTAGCGTCTGGGCGCGTCAGGAGAGCGAGAAAGAGAATATTCGCGTAAACGGCGCAATGGTGAAAAACGTCATTGACGCGCTGGGTAACCGCCTGCACGGCGCGCACGTGGCGCTAGTGACCGGGCTTAAGCATTATCTTGGTCCCTTTGAAGCCTACGGCAAAGGCGCGGTGCCGGTAACCCCCTTCCGCGAGGAGCAGGGCCGCCAGCCGGTGGAGAACTTCTACTACGCCCAGGAGGACGCGCTTTTCGCCGGAGCGGAGAAGTATGGCTACCGCTGGAGCGTGCATCGTCCGCATACCATTGTCGGCTACGCGCTGGGCAATGCCATGAACATGGGCCAGACGCTGGCAGTCTACGCCACCCTGTGCCGGGAAAAAGGCTGGCCCTTTATCTTCCCTGGCTCTCCCGAACAGTGGAACGGCGTGTCGGACGTGACCGATGCTGGCCTGCTGGCCGAGCAGCTGGAGTGGGCGGCCACCAGCCCGGCGGCGGCTAACCAGGACTTCAACGCCGTTAACGGGGAGGTGTTCCGCTGGAACTGGCTGTGGCCGCGCCTCGCCGCGTATTTTGGTATTGAGGCCGCGCCCTACCCTGAGAAGATGATGCCGCTGGAGGGCCGGATGCTGGAGGCCGAGGCCGCATGGCGAACCATTGCCGCGCACCATCAGCTGCGCGAGGCGGACATCAACAAGCTAGTGTCGTGGTGGCATACTGATGCCGACCTGGGACGCCCGATGGAGGCCTTTACCGATATGAGTAAAAGCCGCAAGGCCGGGTTTATCGGCTATCGCAGCACGCTGGACTCCTTTACCGGGCTGTTTGACCGGCTGAAGAGCGAGCGCATTATCCCCTGATCGTCATGTGATGCCAGTCAGCGCAGCCGCTGACTGGCTTTTCCCGACTACAGCTTCTCGCCGTTGCTTCCGATCACCTCTTTGTACCAGTCGAACGATTTTTTCTTGCTGCGCGCCAGCGTGCCGTGGCCCTCGTTGTCCTTATCGACATAGATAAAACCGTAGCGTTTTTTCATCTCGCCGGTGCCCGCCGAGACCAGATCGATGCAGCCCCATGGGGTATAGCCCATCAGCTCGACGCCGTCCTCCTCTACCGCCTTCTTCATTTCACGAATATGGTCGCCCAGGTAGGCGATGCGGTAGCTGTCGTCCACCGTGCCGTCTGCCTCCAGCTTATCGATGGCACCAAAGCCGTTCTCGACAATAAACAGCGGCAGCTGATAGAGATCGTAGAAGTAGTTCAGCGAGTAGCGTAACCCCACCGGATCGATCTGCCAGCCCCAGTCGGAGGCTTTTACCCACGGGTTAGTGACCAGGCTTTTGGTTTCGTCATAGTCGAGGCGGGGGTTATCCTCCGTGGCCTTGGTGGCGAACGACATGTAGTAGCTAAAGCCAATGTAATCGACGCAGCCGCGCTGCAGGATACGCAGATCCTCCTCGGTGATATCGAGATTAAACGCTTTGCGCGCAAAGTAGTTCAGGGTGTGTTTCGGGTAGGTGCCGCGGACGTGCACGTCGGCAAACCAGTAGCGGCGGTGCATGGCGTTGACCGACATCATCATGTCGTTGGGATCGCAGGTGAGCGGATAGACCGGGCACATGGCGATCATGCAGCCAATCTGGAAATCCGGGTTAATGGCGTGCCCCGCTTCTACCGCCAGCGCGCTGGCTACCAGCTCATAGTGCGCGGCCTGGTACATGATCTTCTCGCGATCTTCGCCCGGCTTGTAGTGCAGCCCCGAGTTGGTGAACGGCGCAAAGTCCTCGTTGAAGTTGGCCTGGTTGTTGATCTCGTTAAAGGTCATCCAGTACTTCACTTTCTTCTGGTAACGAGTGAAAACGGCTTTGGCAAAGCGAACGAAGAACTCAATCGTCTGGCGGTTGCGCCAGCCGCCGTATTCGGTGACCAGGTGATAGGGCATCTCAAAGTGTGAGAGGGTGATCACCGGCTCGATGTTGTACTTCAGGCACTCGTCGAAGAGATCGTCATAGAACTGCAGCCCGGCCTCGTTCGGCTCCAGCTCGTCGCCGCGGGGAAAGATACGTGTCCAGGCGATGGAGGTGCGGAAGCATTTAAAGCCCATCTCCGCAAACAGCTTAATGTCCTGCGGGTAGCGATGGTAAAAGTCGATGCCTTCATGGTTGGGGTAATATTTCCCCTCGATGACGCCTTCGGTAATCTCTCGCGGCACGCCATGCCGCCCGGCGGTCATCACGTCCGCAACGCTGACGCCTTTACCCCCCTCCTGCCAGCCGCCTTCCAGCTGATGCGCGGCGACCGCACCGCCCCAGAGAAAATCTGCTTTAAATCCAGGCATCTGTACCCTCCTCTTCGTTGGAATCTACTCGAGGATAGCAACCGATGCGGCAGATTGCCGGACGCATGTCACATAATTGCCTACGGCGTTAGCCATAAAAAAAGGAGCCACGAGGCTCCTTTTTATGTTGCCGAAGGGCAATTATTTGTTCAGCTTGCGCATCACCAGCGTGGCGTTGGTGCCGCCAAAGCCGAAGCTGTTGGACATCACGGTGTTCAGCTGACGCTCGGTGGTCTCGGTGACGATGTTCAGACCTTCTGCTTTCTCGTCCATCTCTTCGATGTTGATGCTCGGGGCGATAAAGCCGTGCTCCAGCATCAGCAGGGAGTAGATCGCTTCCTGCACGCCCGCCGCGCCCAGCGAGTGGCCGGTCATCGCTTTAGTAGCAGAGATAGCCGGGCTGTTGTCGCCGAACACTTCACGGATCGCACCCAGCTCTTTCACGTCGCCTACCGGGGTAGAGGTGCCGTGGGAGTTCAGGTAGTCGATCGGGGTGTCCAGACCGTGCATCGCCATCTGCATGCAGCGCACCGCGCCTTCGCCAGACGGAGCCACCATGTCAGCGCCGTCGGAGGTAGCACCGTAGCCCACGATCTCAGCATAGATTTTCGCGCCGCGTGCCAGAGCGTGCTCCAGCTCTTCAACCACGACCATACCGCCGCCGCCTGCGATAACGAAACCGTCACGGTTAGCATCGTAGGTACGGGAGGCTTTCGCCGGATCGTCATTGTACTTGGTAGAGAGCGCGCCCATCGCGTCGAACTCACAGGCCATTTCCCAGCCCAGCTCTTCGCCGCCGCCGGCAAAGACGATGTCCTGTTTGCCCAGCTGGATCTGCTCAACCGCGTTACCGATACAGTGTGCAGAGGTCGCACAGGCGGAGCTGATAGAGTAGTTTACGCCGTGGATTTTGAACGGCGTCGCGAGGCAGGCGGAGACCGCCGAGCCCATCGCTTTGGTGACCACATACGGGCCAACCGCTTTCAGGCCGCGCGGGCTACGCATAGCGTCTGCACCAAAGACCTGGGCTTTGGAAGAGCCGCCGGAACCAGCGATCAGGCCCACGCGTGGATTGTTCTGGTAAACCTCTTCGCTCAGGCCAGCATCCGCGATGGCCTCCTGCATGGAGAGGAAGGCATAAATGGCGGCATCGTTCATGAAACGCACCACTTTGCGGTCAATCAGGCCCGTGGTGTCCAGTTTTACATTACCCCATACGTGGCTGCGCATACCGGAATCGTGAAATTCCTGGGAGAAAGTAATCCCTGAGCGCCCTTCACGCAGAGATGCGAGGACTTCCTGCTGGTTATTACCGATGCTGGAAACGATGCCCAAGCCAGTAATCACTGCACGTTTCATTCAATACCTCTGTAAGTCGCACTATTTTAAGATTCGATTCGCAAGATAGCGTACAGTTGTACGCCGAACAAGTCCGATCAGCCAATTTCTGGAGAAATTTGCGCCAGCGGGCCGACATCGTTAAGATCGTGCCACTGCCTGCCACACGAGTAACTTACGTGAAACAAACCGCTATACAATCTGCCAACCTCGAATTCAACGCTGAGGGTACACCTGTTTCCCGAGATTTCGACGACGTCTATTTCTCTAATGATAATGGACTTGAGGAGACGCGCCATGTTTTCCTCGACGGCAACCAGCTAGGCACCCGTTTTCCAGTGCACCCGCGCCCGCTGTTTATCGTTGCCGAAAGCGGTTTCGGCACCGGGCTGAACTTTCTTACGCTGTGGCAGGCGTTTGATGCGTTTCTGCTCTCCCACCCGCAGGCTACGCTGCAAAGATTACACTTCATCAGTTTCGAAAAATTTCCGCTAAGGGCAGCGGATCTCGCCCAGGCGCACCGGCACTGGCCCGAGCTGGCCCCGTGGGCTGAGCAGCTCCAGGCGCAGTGGCCGCAGGCTATACCGGGCTGTCACCGTCTGCTGCTGGCGGGCGGACGCGTCACGCTCGATCTCTGGTTTGGCGATATCAATACTTTAACCGAAGCGCTGGATGATTCACTCAACCAGAAGGTTGACGCCTGGTTTCTCGACGGCTTCGCTCCGGCGAAAAACCCGGATATGTGGACGCCGTCGCTGTTCGATGCCATGGCCCGTCTGGCGCGCCCAGGCGGCACGCTCGCCACCTTTACCTCCGCTGGCTTTGTCCGTCGGGGATTGCAGGAGGCGGGCTTCACCATGCAAAAAAGAAAGGGGTTTGGCCGCAAGCGTGAGATGCTGACCGGCGAGATGCAGCAGACGCTCAGCATCCCACGGCGCACGCCGTGGTTTACCCGTACTCCAGCGATGAACAACGAGGCCGCGATTGTCGGCGGCGGTATCGCCAGCGCCCTGCTCTCTCTGGCTCTGCTGCGTCGCGGCTGGCAGGTGACGCTCTACTGCGCCGACGACGCGCCCGCCCAGGGAGCGTCCGGCAATCGTCAGGGGGCGCTCTATCCGCTGCTGAGCGCCCACGATCCGGCCCTGGCCCGCTTCTTCCCCGCCGCCTTTACCTTTGCCCGCAGGCACTACGACGCCCTGCCGGTAGAGTTCGATCATGACTGGTGCGGCGTCACCCAGCTTGGCTGGGACGAGAAGAGCCAGCAGAAGATTGCCCAGATGCTTAGCCTTGAACTCCCCCCTGACGTGGCCGTGGCGGTAGATGCCGAAGCGGTTACAGCCACAACCGGGGTGGAAATCGGCTGCGGTGGTATTCAGTATCCGGCAGGCGGCTGGCTCTGTCCGGCCCAGCTCACCGCTGCCGCGCTGGAACTGGGGGTTGCCCAGGGCCTGCGGGTGCATTATCAGTCCGAGGTTAACGCCCTCACTGCCACAGAGGCGGGCTGGCAGCTAGCGTTTACCCATGGTGAAAGTGCCTGCCATCAGACGGTAGTGTTAGCGAACGGCCACCGGGTTAATCAGTTTACCCAAACCGAGAACCTGCCGGTCTACGCCGTCGGTGGCCAGGTGAGCCACATCCCTACCCGTCCCGGCCTGTCGGCGCTGCGTCAGGTGCTGTGCTACGACGGCTACCTGACGCCGCAGGATCCTGCCAACGGCGAGCACTGCATCGGCGCGAGCTACCATCGCGGCCAGCAGGAGGCGAGCTACAGCGAAGAGGATCAGCAGCACAACCGCCAGCGGTTAATCGACTGCTTCCCGGAGGCCGGGTGGGCGGAAGAGGTAGACGTCAGCGGCAAATCCGCCCGCTGTGGCGTGCGCTGTGCCACACGGGATCACCTGCCTATGGTCGGCAACGTCGCCGATTATGACGCTACGCTGGAGCGCTATGCGGACCTGGCCGAGCATCAGGAGAGCGCTGTCTCGGCTCCGGTGCATGCGGGGCTGTATATGCTTGGCGCGTTGGGTTCACGCGGGCTGTGCAGCGCGCCGCTGGCGGCAGAGATCCTGGCAGCGCAGATGAGCGACGAGCCGATCCCGCTGGAGGCTGAGACCCTGGCGGCGCTGAATCCTAATCGTCTGTGGGTGAGAAAACTGCTGAAGGGTAAGGCGGTGAAGCGCGCTCAGGTGTAACGATGGTTTCGCCGGGCGGCACTGCGTTTGCCCGGCCTACGGTGGCTCGGTGCCGTTTGTAGGCCCGGTAAGCGTAGCGCCACCGGGCGTGACCGTATCTTAGGCTTTGGCCTGCTGGTAGAGCCTCTCCCACATCTCCAGCACCAGCACCCGATCGCGCGGAGAGAGCTCGCCGCCCTGAATCGCCTGCTCAAGGCTGGAGGTCACCTGGGCGTAAACCGCCTCCGGGGAGTGATCGTCACCGTTTTCCAGCACGGCGACGGCCAGCGTCAGGTGGCCGCTCAGGTAACCGCTGGCGAAAAGCTCATCGTCACTGGCGTGCTCAACCATGTCATCAATTAACGCCAGAATGCGTGATTCAAATTCCGCGATCATCTTCTTTCCTCTTTAAAAACCGTGGCGCTAGTTCAGATCGTCCGGCCACGGGAACTGGTCTGCCGTTAAGGACGGCGTGTGATAATAATCCTGTAGTGCCTTGATAAACCGCGCCGGACGCTCGGGGATCCCCTGCTCCAGCCAGCTCATCACCTGGGCATGCACCCGGCGCTGGAAGGCGATGCGATCCGGCTCAACGTCGCCTTCGAGGTTGTCGCAGCTGACGTTAAATGGGAAACCGGCCGCCACGCAGAAGAGCCACTCGAAAGACTGAGGCTTCACCTCAACGTCTTCAAACTGCCCCTGGGTAGCGGCATCGCGACCATCCGGGCAGTACCAGTAGCCGAAGTCCACCAGCTCCCGGCGTGCCTTACCGGCGACGCACCAGTGTGAAATCTCATGCAGGGCGCTGGCGTAAAAGCCGTGGGCGAAAACGATCCAGTGATAGTCAACCTCATCATCGGCCGGGAGGTAGATAGGCTCGTCGTCGCCCTTTACCAGGCGCGTATTAAAATCGTCGGCAAAGCAGCCGTTGAAGATCTCAATCAGCTGTTCGTAGCGGTGTGTCGTACTGCTCATGCGTGTATCCCCACCCAGTGGAGGATCTCCTGTCCGTGACTGTCAAAAAGAAGCTTGGCGCTCATCACCGCCGAGACGATAACAATCATCGGACGGATCAGCTTCTGACCTTTGCTCAGCACCAGCCGCGAGCCGAGGCGCGCGCCGATAAACTGCCCGGCAAGCATCACAAACCCGGTGGCCCATACCACCTTGCCGCCGATAATAAACAGCAGTAGGCCACCGAGATTGGAGGTGGCGTTAAGCACCTTGGCGTGCGCGGTAGATTTCGCCAAGTTAAAGCCGCAGAGCGTGACAAACGCCAGAGCGTAAAATGACCCCGCACCGGGGCCGAAAAAGCCGTCATAGAAGCCGACGCAGCCGCCGGCCACCAGCGCAAACGGCAGGCCGTAGAGACGACGCTGGCGATCCTCTTCCCCCAGCTTCGGCATCAGTAAAAAATAGAGGCCGATACCG
>NZ_DAMACX010000072.1:0-14869 GCF_031998825.1 Pseudescherichia sp. | reverse complement strand
CAGCGTATACTACGCCACCTTTGAGAATCTCGGGTTTGGCATTTGGGCCTGGCAATCGCGAGTTCACACTGAACCGCCGTGACCGGGCCTTACAGCCTGACGAGGCGTCAAAACCCTATACGAAGCTCGAGCTAATTTGATTTTTGGAGAATAGACATGTCCCGAGTCTGCCAAGTTACTGGCAAGCGTCCGGTGACCGGTAATAACCGTTCCCACGCACTGAACGCGACTAAACGCCGTTTCCTGCCGAACCTGCACTCTCACCGTTTCTGGGTTGAGAGCGAGAAGCGTTTTGTCACCCTGCGCGTATCTGCTAAAGGTATGCGTGTAATTGATAAGAAAGGCATCGATACAGTTCTGTCTGAACTGCGTGCCCGTGGCGAAAAGTACTAAGTACTTAAAGAGGAAATAAATCATGGCTAAAGGTATTCGTGAGAAAATCAAGCTGGTTTCTTCTGCTGGTACTGGTCACTTCTATACCACTACGAAGAACAAACGTACTAAGCCGGAAAAACTGGAACTGAAAAAGTTCGATCCAGTTGTCCGTCAGCACGTTCTCTACAAAGAAGCTAAAATTAAATAAGTTTTAGTTTTCTTGTACAGAAACCCGGCTTCGGCCGGGTTTTTTGCATTCTGAGTATCTTAACGGAGGAAACATGCCTGAATTACCTGAGGTAGAAACCAGCCGCCGCGGTATAGAGCCGCACCTGGTGGGTCAAACTATCCTGCACGCGGTGGTACGCAATGGCCGCCTGCGCTGGCCCGTTTCCGACGAGATCCACCGCCTGAGCGATAAGCCGGTGCTTAGCGTACAGCGGCGGGCAAAATATCTGCTGCTGGAGCTGCCCGACGGCTGGATCATCATCCACCTCGGCATGTCCGGTAGCCTGCGCATCCTTCCCCACGATCTGCCTGCCGAGAAGCACGATCATGTCGATCTGGTGATGAGCAACGGCAAAGTGCTGCGCTACACCGATCCGCGCCGCTTCGGTGCCTGGCTGTGGACCAAAGAGCTGGCGGGGCACAATGTGCTGGCGCACCTGGGACCGGAGCCGCTAAGCGATGCGTTCAATGCAGAGTATCTACAGCAGAAGTGCGCGAAAAAGAAGACCGCCATTAAACCCTGGCTGATGGATAACAAGTTAGTGGTGGGGGTAGGCAACATCTACGCCAGCGAATCGCTGTTTGCCGCCGGGATCCACCCGGACCGGCTCGCCTCGTCACTCTCTCATGAAGAGTATGCTCTTCTGGTGCAGGTGATTAAGGCAGTGCTGCTGCGCTCGATAGAGCAGGGCGGGACAACGTTAAAAGACTTTCTGCAAAGCGACGGGAAGCCGGGCTATTTCGCCCAGCAGCTACAGGTATACGGGCGCAAAGGTGAGCCCTGCCGCGTCTGTGCGACGCCGATCGTGGCGACCAAGCACGCCCAACGCGCCACCTTCTACTGCCGTCACTGCCAGAAGTAGTCGCATTTTGTATGCCGGGCAAACGCAGTGCCGCCCGGCATAGCGAATCCTACCGAAGCTTCTGCAAAAGTGCCTGGTGCACGTTTGCCGGCAGGAAGTCGGCCACGTCGCCCTGATGACGCGCCACCTCTTTTACCAGCGACGATGAGATAAACGACCACTCTTTGGCAGGCATCAGAAAGACGCTCTCCAGCTCTGGCATCAGATGGCGGTTCATATGCGCCAGCTGGGTCTCATACTCAAAATCGGCCACGGCCCGTAGACCACGGATCAGGATTGTTGCCTGCTGGTCGCGGGCAAAGCTCGCCATCAGATCGCTAAAGCCAATTACTTCAACGTTTTCAATATGGGCGGTAGCTTCCTGTGCCAGAGCAACGCGCTCCTCGAGGGAGAAGAGCGGCTTTTTGCTTGGGCTGGCGGCAATCGCCATGATAACCCGATCGAACATGCCCGCGGCCCGGGTAATGATATTGATATGGCCGTTAGTGACCGGATCGAAAGTGCCAGGGTAAATTGCGCGCTTTTGCATATAAAAACCTTAGTGGGCTTTTGGTGGCAGATAGGGTTCCAGCAATTGTAACAGACGCTGCAGCGCGCCCTGGTTTTGATAGAGGACCTCTACCGCATGACGGCCGTAGAAGTTACGGTAGTCCTCATCGGTCAACAGGGAGGCGACCTCTTTGCTCAGCGAGGCGACGTCCACAACGGTGATCAAACCGTCGGCCTGGGTCAGACGGGCGCAAATATCTTTAAAGTTGAAGGTGTGCGGCCCCATCAGCACAGGGATAGCGTGCGCGGCGGCCTCAAGCGGGTTATGCCCGCCACGCTCTACCAGCGAACCGCCAACAAAGGCGAGATCGGCAATGCCGTAAAGCAGCATTAGTTCGCCCATAGTATCGCCCACCACCACCTGGGTGCTGCTGGAGGGGACTTCTCCCGACGAGCGGGTGATATAGCTCAGGCCCGCCTGCCGCACCAGGTTGATGGCGTCCGGGAAACGTTCCGGGTGGCGCGGAACCAGGATCAGCAGCAGATTAGGGAACTCTCTCAATAGCGTCTGGTGTGCCTCGATAACCGCACTCTCTTCGCCCTCGTGGGTGCTGGTGGCGATCCAGACCGGACGATGCGGGGCCCACTGGCGGCGCAGCGTCACTGCCCGGGAGGCGAGCTGGGGCGTAACCGAGATATCGAATTTCAGGCTGCCGGTGACGGTGAGCTGGTTACGCTTTGCCCCAAGGGCAATAAAGCGCTCGCCATCCTCTTCGTTCTGGGCGGCGATCAGCGTGATACGGCGCAGGAGGGTGCGAATAAAATCGCCCAGCTTTGCATAGCCTTTAGCCGAGCGCGCAGAGAGACGAGCGTTGGCAATCACCAGCGGGATCTGGCGTTTGTGCAGAGCGGCAATCAGGTTCGGCCACAGCTCGGTCTCCATCACCAGCACCAGCTTCGGATCCACGGCGTTTAAAAAACGATTAAGTGCGTCCGGCAGATCGTAGGGCAGGTAGACGTGCTGAACGTCGTTGCCAAAAGCAGAGAGCACGCGCTCTGAGCCGGTTGGGGTCATCGTGGTGACGGTAATCGGCAGATCGGGATAGCGATGGCGCAGGGCGCGAACCAACGGGATTGCCGCCAGGGTTTCGCCCACGGAAACGGAGTGCATCAGAATGCCGCCGGGCTTAAGCGGTTTCTTATAGAAGCCGTAACGCTCGCCCCAGCGTTTGCGGTAGGCCGGTGCTTTGCGACCACGCACCCAGAGACGCAGCCAGATAAGCGGCTGAATCAGGTAGAAAAGAGTGGTGTAAAGCAATTGAAGCATAGTCCGCAACTGGCTGATGGATGTGCTGGGAATTCTATGTATTTAGCCGCATCAATGCCATTACTTTTGCCGAATTCGCTGCAAATCCCCCATTCAGCGGGTGATGAATCCTAAAACTTACCCTTTTTTGTAGTATTTTTATAAAGTTAGTTGAAATCAGCGGCTTGCTGAAAAAACATTCGTGTCGGCTTAGACAGCAAAAAATGCTACACTAGCGCGCAAAAATGGGCGCGTTACGGTGTACAGGTAGCTGGTAGGCCTGGGCGGTAGCGTGCTTATTGTTGTCTATACTGGTCATCATCAACGGATAAGAGCCGCTTGTGGAAAAGCCATTTCAAAGAATTCTGCTGATAAAAATGCGCTTTCATGGGGATATGCTCCTTACGACGCCCGTCGTAAGCACCCTGAAACGCCATTACCCTGCCGCGAAAATCGACGTGTTGCTCTATCAGGATACTACTCCTATCCTGTCAGAAAACGCAGAGATCAACGCGCTCTACGGCCTCAAAAATAAAAAAGCCACAGCCGGAGAGAAAATCACTAACTTTGTGGATGTGCTCAAACAGCTGCGCGCTAACCGTTACGATCTTATCGTCAACCTGACTGACCAGTGGATGGCCGCTGCGCTGGTGCGCTTCCTGCCAGCCCGCGTCAAGATTTCCCAGGATTTCCCCCATCGGCAGGCGGCTTTCTGGCGCAAAAGCTTTACTCATCATGCTCCCGTCGTTGGCGATCATATTGTTGAGCGCAACCTGTCGGCACTGCGTCCACTAGGGATCACCGAGGATTGCCGCGAGCTAACCATGAGCTATACCGGGCAAAACTGGCAGGCGATGCGTGAGCAGCTCACTGCCGCCGGGGTAGGAGAACATTATGTGGTGATCCAGCCCACGGCGCGTCAGGCCTTTAAGTGCTGGGATAACAGCAAGTTCTCCCAGGTCATTGATGCCCTGCATCATCAGGGCTATGAAGTCGTGCTTACCTCCGGCCCCGGCGCGGACGATCTGGAGTGTGTGGAAGAGATAGCCAGCGCCTGTGAAACGCGCCCGGTGACCGCGCTGGCGGGAAAAACGCGTTTTCCTGAGCTGGCAGCGCTTATCGATCATGCCGCGCTGTTTATCGGCGTCGACTCTGCACCGATGCACATCGCTGCGGCGGTAAAAACAAAAATTATCGCCCTGTTTGGCGCAACCGATCATATTGCCTGGCGTCCCTGGTCAGATGACGCCATCGTGCTTTGGGCCGGGAACTACCAGCCAATGCCGACGCGTGACCAGCTCGATCGCAACCGGCGCTACCTCTCGGCGATCCCGGCAGAGGAGGTTATTGCTGCTGCCCGGACGCTGCTCTTGCCGCGCCATTCTGCCGGGCAGGCAGGTGGCTCCCTATGATCGTCGCCTTCTGCCTCTACAAATACTTTCCGTTTGGCGGGCTACAGCGCGATTTCATGCGCATTGCCCGGACGGTAGCTGGGCGCGGCCACCAGGTGCGCGTCTATACCCAGTCCTGGCAGGGGGAGAGCCCCGAGGAGTTTGAGCTGATTGTCGTTCCGGTCAGGAAACGCACTAATCACGGGCGCAACGCCGAGTACTATCAGTGGGTAAAAGCGCACCTTGCCCAGCATCCTGTGGCGCGAGTCGTGGGCTTTAACAAGATGCCGGGCCTCGATATCTACTACGCGGCAGACGTCTGCTATGCCGAGAAGGTGGCCCAGGAGAAGGGCTTTTTCTATCGCCTGACTTCACGTTATCGCCACTATGCTGCCTTTGAGCGCGCAACCTTTGAACAGGGTAAGAAGACGCAGCTGCTGATGCTAACTGATAAGCAGATTGCCGATTTCCAGCGTCACTATCAGACCGAGCCTGAACGTTTTCACATCCTCCCGCCCGGCATCTATCCCGATCGTAAATATACCCAGCAGATCCCCGACAGCCGTCGCGTCTATCGAGAGAAAAATCGCATCGGTGAGGCTCAGAACTTTGTTTTACAGGTAGGGTCAGATTTTAACCGTAAGGGCGTGGCGCGCACCATTGAGGCCATCGCCGCGCTGCCTGACGCGCTGCGGCAAAATACGCTGCTGTTTGTTGTGGGGCAGGATAGGCCTGGACCCTTCGCGGCGCTTGCCGCAAAGCTGGGCATAAAAGAGAATGTACACTTCTTTGCCGGACGCAGCGACGTGGCCGAACTGATGGCCGCAGCGGACCTGCTTGTGCATCCTGCGAAGCAGGAGGCGGCAGGCATTGTCCTGCTGGAGGCGGTGGCGGCAGGGCTACCGGTGATCGTAACCGAGGTCTGTGGCTACGCGCCCTATATAGCGGATGCCCGCTGTGGTGTGGTGATTAACGAGCCGTTTTCGCAGGCAGCGCTCAACAAGACGCTGGCCGATGCGTTAGGTACGCCGTTGCGCCTGAGCGAGTGGGCGGCTAATGCTCGTCACTATGCGGATACGCAGGATCTCTACAGCCTGCCGGAAAAGGTCGCTGATATGATAACGGGTGAAGTGAATGGTTGAACTGAAAGAGCCGCTGGCCACCTTATGGCGCGGTAAAGATGCCTTTGCCGAAGTGAAAAAATTGCAGGGCGACGTGTTTCGCGAGCTTGAAACGCGCAGAACGATCCGCTTTGAGCTGGCTGGCAAGAGCTACTTCCTTAAGTGGCATCAGGGCACCTCGGTAAAAGAGATAGCCAAAAACTTACTCTCTCTGCGTATGCCGGTGCTGGGAGCTGACCGGGAGTGGAATGCGATCCATCGCCTGAGCGAGTGCGGCGTCGACACCATGCATGGCATTGGCTTTGGTGAGAAGGGGGCCAATCCGCTGACGAAAAAGTCATTTATTATTACCGAGGATCTGACCCCAACCATTAGCCTTGAAGACTACTGCGCTGACTGGAGCGTGAATCCACCCGATCTGCACGTTAAACGGATGCTTATTCGGCGTGTGGCCATGATGGTGCGCAAGATGCATCAGGCCGGCGTTAACCATCGCGACTGTTACCTGTGCCACTTCCTGCTGCACCTGCCTTTTTCCGGAGAAGAGCGTGATTTAAAGCTGTCGATAATCGACCTTCACCGGGCGCAGATCCGCCGCCGTGTTCCACAGCGCTGGCGCGATAAGGATCTTATTGGCCTCTATTTCTCCTCAATGAACATTGGATTAACAGAGCGGGATGTCTGGCGCTTTTTGAAAATCTATTTTGGCGTGTCGCTCAAGGAAATTTTTCGCCAGCAAGATGAGTTAATTCGCCAGGCTAGAGAAAAAGCAGATAAAATCCGCGAAAGAACGATTCGCAAATCATTGTGATTGCCCAGCGCAAAGAGCCTGTAAGTTTTAGTAATTTTTCAACTTTATTGGATAAGAGTCAAAATGTCTCAACTCAGCGATGAAAATGTCATCCTTTCTATGTTTGAATATGCTTCTCAAACAAAGACATCCGAAAATAGTTTAAATATAGCTTTTGGTATTGATAAGAACTTCATTTTTGGATGTGGAGTGGCCATTGCCTCAATCCTCTTAAGTAATAAGAATTTATCTTTTAAATTTCATGTATTTACAGACTCGTTAAGTGACGAGGATGAAGTTCGATTTTCGCAGTTAGCTGAACAGTACAAAACATCGATAAAAATCTATTTAATTGACTGTGAAAAGCTAAAATCCTTGCCTTCGACAAAAAACTGGTCCTATGCGACCTATTTCCGTTTTGTTATTGCAGACTACTTTTATCAAAAGATAGATAAGTTGCTTTATTTGGATGCTGATATTGCATGCAAAGGAAGCCTTCAGGAATTAGTTGATTACCATTTTTCAGCGGATGAAATCGCTGCTGCGGTCACTGAGAGAGGTGATGAGTGGTGGAATAATCGCGCAGTAAGACTTTCAACGCCAGCGTTAAGGTCTGGCTATTTTAACGCTGGCTTTTTATTAATCAACATTAATGAATGGCATAATCACGATATCTCTTCTAAAGCGATAGAGATGCTCCGCATACCGGAATGGGCAGAAAAAATTACGCATCTCGATCAGGATGTTTTAAATGTTCTCCTGGTTGGAAAAGTGAAATTTATCAGCGGCAAATATAATACACGCTTTAGCATTAACTATGAATTGAAGCGTAATGTAATCAACCCTGTTAATGATGAGACTGTTTTTATTCACTATGTAGGCCCTACCAAGCCCTGGCATGAGTGGGCGCAGTATCCCGTTTCACAGAGCTTTTTTATGGCAAAAGAAGCATCCCCATGGCATAGCGTTGCGTTACTTAAGCCCACAAATAGCAATCAATTTAGATACTGTGCAAAGCATAAGTTTAATCAGAAGAAATATTTGCAGGGATTGCGAAGCTATTTTAACTACTATAGAGCCAAAGCTATAAAGGGATAAGAAAAGTGGATTTTAAAAAACTCACCCGGTTCAAAGATATAGTGGTATTGGATAAGCGCACGGTAGCGTGTGATGACCGAGACACTTTCAATATTTCATGGGGTATTGATAAAAACTATCAGGTAGGGGCAGCTATCTCTATTGCATCAATCCTTGAAAATAATAAACAACAAAATATTGAATTTACCTTTCATATCATCAGTGATTTCTTAGACGGTGACTATGTTGAACTGCTAACGCAGTTGGCGGATCAATATAAAACGGTAATAAAACTATACCATATTGATTCTCAACCTTTAACCTCACTGCCGAAAACGAATATTTGGCCAGTATCTATCTATTATCGTCTACTCTCTTTTGATTATTTCTCGGAGCGGCTGGATAAATTACTTTATCTCGATGCTGATGTTACATGCAAAGGCTCTTTGCATGAATTGGCGGCGATGGAGTTTGGCAACGAGTATGGTGCAGTTGTCGTTGATGTTGATTCGATGCAGAAGAAAAGCGCTGAGCGCTTGCAGAATGATGAATTTAAAGGAAACTACTTTAACTCCGGTGTAATGTATATAAATTTACGCCAATGGCTTACATCTCATTTAACGGAGAAATTCTTTGAACTTCTTTCTGACAATAATATTACAAAAAATATAAAATATCCCGATCAGGATATTTTAAATATCATGTTTTTACATCATGTGAAAATATTGCCGAGATCGTACAATACTATTTATACACTAAAATCAGAGTTTGAGAAGAAAGATAGAAATTATTATAATTCAGTTATTAATGATCGGACGGTTTTTATTCACTACACTGGCGTTACAAAGCCCTGGCATGATTGGGCCGACTACCCTTCAGCGCAATTTTTCCGCAGTATTTATAAAATTTCGCCCTGGAAGATAAGACCCTATCAAGCAGCAGAGCAAAAGCATGAGTATCGGGAGAGGTATAAGCACTTGCTTTATCAAAACAAATTCTTCGACGGCCTTTGTGCAGCAATAAAATATAATTTAATGAAGGGTTGAGCTTAATGATTGATAAAATCATATTTACGGTTACGCCTATTTTCTCCATACCTCCGCGTGGCGCTGCCGCAGTGGAAACATGGATGTATCAGGTTGCGCAGCGAACCACTATCCCTAACCGTATCGTATGCATTAAAAACGAAGGTTACTCTGATTATTCACTTGTTAATGCCAACTGTAGTATCCATCGTATAGGATTTAGTCGTATCTATAAACGTCTTTTTCAGAAATGGACGCGATTGGATCCGCTGCCCTATTCACAGCGAATACTGAATATTGCCCGAGATTTTCAGATAACTGATAATAGCGTCATAGTTGTGCATAATAGTATGAAGTTATACCGGCAAATTCGTCAGCGTGCTCCCCAGGCGAAAGTGGTGATACATATGCATAATGCGTTTGAGCCAAAAGGGCTTGATCCTGATGTTAAGATGATTGTGCCAAGCTTGTTCTTGAAAAATTATTATCAATCATTTTTGCCACAGGCAGACATTGTTATTGTACCTAACGGTATTGATTTAGGCTGTTATCAATCTACTGATAAGCCAAAGCTAACGTCCGATCTTAATATTGGACCAGATGAAAAAGTTATCTTTTATGCGGGACGTATTGTTCCTGATAAGGGTGTCCTGTTACTTTTACAGGCATTCGAAAAAATTATTGCCACACAAAAAAATGTAAAACTCGTTGTTGTTGGCGATCATATGGAAGCGAGTAAAAGTGATAAAGGCGCTTATCAACGCGATGTCAGAGAGATAGCGGAGCGGCTTAACGATCGCTGCGTTATGTTGGGAAGCATATCTCCCGAAGCAATGCATCACTACTACTCTCTGGGTGATTTAGTCGTCATCCCCTCCCAGTGCAAGGAGGCATTTTGTATGGTAGCGATTGAAGCAATGAGCGCAGGAAAGCCTGTGCTGGTTAGCACGCGTGGAGGGATGGTCGAGTTTGTTAAGGATCGTCATACTGGTTATCATTTATCAGAACCAATGACGGCAGAATCAATTGCTCAGGATATTATGGCTGTATTGCAAAACAGTGAGCTCTCGGATATCGCTAAGCGTGGTCAAAATTACGTATGTGACCACTATAGCTGGAACAGCGTTACCGAGAGCTTTGAAAAAGTGTTGCACGACTGGTTTGGTTAAAAAAGCTACTTAACGTAGCTTTTTCCTGTCATGCAGTTTTGTTTTTCATGGCTAGCAGGAATCCGGCAAAAATCCCTAACAGATCCAACTCTATCTGTTCCAGATTACCGCGGATAATAAAATAGCCAATAAAAGATAACAAAATGATCATATAGGCATTATAGGGAGAGTAGCGATCGTCCCTAAAGGCGTTTGATACACACTCTTTAATAATGCCTGCATATATCAAAAGAAGAGCGGCCAGCCCTAACAGACCCATACCAAACCAGACAAACAGCGCCAGGTTATGCGGGCCAATTGATTCCCTAAAGAACCAACCAGGGTAATTTGCGGCACGCTTATTGTATACATTATCATAAGCCTTATTGCCAAAACCGTATCCAACGACCGGGTTTTCCATAATTAAATTATATGCGCTTCCCTGGGTGCCGTTAGTATAACGATAAGAACTGTCGGTTTGCTGCATCTTAAATGCTAGCTTCGATGTCATATCCTTATTCATGAAAATTGCGGTCAGGAAAACAGCAGCGACTATCGCACCTGTTGCTAACAATTTCCACTGTTTATAAAGTAGAGTCCAGATTAACCCGACAATCAATACGGACAGCCAGGCTCCGCGTGACAGCGTGCCCAGCATCAAGAAAAGATAAGCTGTACTTAATACCAAAAAGGCAATGCGATATCCCTTTGATTTGAAAAGCCAAAGATTCAGGAGCGCGGGGAAAAAAAATACCAGTGAGTCGGAAATGGGCCGGTGCCTGTAGTCTGAAAAGGGCATAATGCCTTGCTGATAATCCTGATAATAGGAAACGAGCTCAGCTAGCGAGCGTAAGCTTAATGAAGTCAAAAATGAGAAAAAGAGAATTTTTGAAATCATTGCTTTAGTTTCATCCCGTAGCAAAACAGGAATAACAAGCGTACATAACAGTGTATTTTCAACAATCGAGTTGTTTATAGCCTTTAGGCTAGCTTTAAATTCTGGCGTATGAAGCAGTGAGAGGAAAGCCGTTGCTGTCAGAAAAATAACGCTGGCAAAAAGAAAACTTTTAAATATTGTTAAATAATGTCGTGGCTGCTTGCATAAATATACAATTGTGGTGATGGTCATCAGGATGACGATAAGATGTTTATATCGTGTAATACCGTTTAAAAAATAGGTGGCGATAAACAAGAATATAAGTGCTCTGTTCCAAAACACATTCCAGTCTTTTTTCTCACTACCAAAAAGCAAGGTTAAGGCCATCTCTTCTCCAACGTATAGTTACGAAAGCACATTATTTTGACAGTAGCTGATTAAGTACAGTAGATGCGGGTAAGCTAGCAAGGCTCTTATTTGCAGATCGGCATTCTGTCTGATTCTTTCCATATCCCCCAATGAGGCCAGGATCGGTAGGACCATATAAAGTAATATTTGGGCGATCGAGCGCTGCAGTCAGGTGGCTTAAGCCTGTATCCACCGATACCACATACTTTGCCCCTGCCAGCACGCGAGCCACTTCTTCAAGACTCATTCGCGGCAAGACATCAACGTAATCAAACCCTTGCGCCAGCCTCTTTGCTCGTGCTTCCTCATGAGGCGCCCCCCAGGGCAACTTAATACGTACGCCAGACTCCGCAAGTAAGCTAATCAGCTCTCGCCAGTTGGCTTCCGGCCAGTGTTTATCATCCCGTGTGGTTGCGTGCAAGAATACTGCATACTGGCCTCTATCAGCATTCAGATTAGTCGCTAAATGTTTGGCAATGGCATAGTCGCCCTGGGTCTGCGGCTTGCGGTAGCCCAGACTTTTCGCAAACAGCTCCCGGGTGCGCTCCACGGCGTGCTGCTGCTTTGCAATATGATGACGGCGGTTGTAGAACAGGCTGGCCAGCGGCTCGCGAGCGGTTTGCCAGTCCATGCCGTGCTTCAGGCCATGCGCCAGCCGGGTGACCAGCGCCGCGCTTTTGACCAGCCCTTGCGCGTCGATGACCGCGTCATAGTGCACCGCCCGCAGGGTCTCACGAAACGCCCGGCGTTCGGCTTTTACCGGTGCGGAGAACCAGGCTTTACGCCAGCGGCGAAGAGCCACCGGAATAACGCGATCCACCGCTTCGTGCCAGGCAGGGATCTGGGCGAAACCTTCCTCTACCACCCAATCAAAGCGGATCCCGGCGATCGCCTGCATGGCATCCGTCAGGGCGGGCAGGGTATGCAATACGTCACCCATCGACGATGTTTTTACAATCAGTACCCGCATTCGTTAGCCTTCTTCATCCAGCAGCAAACCGTTCAGCGTCTCCAGCACCTGCTCGGGCTGAATATCGACCAGGCTCTGGTGATAGCCCTCTGCAGCATCGCCTTTACGCACTTTGTGGTAGCCGGTGATCAGGCGTATCACGCGCGCCTTGTGCGACAGCGGTGGAGTAAAGTCCGGGCTGCTCGGTCCGTACAACGCCACCAGCGGGCGATTCAGCGCGGCGGCAACGTGCATCAGGCCGGAGTCGTTGGTGACTACCGCCCGGCAGGCCGCCAGTAAAATGACCGCCTGCTCAAGCTGCGTCTCACCGGCCAGATTGCGGCACCAAGCCTGCTGCTCAAGGCTGAGCATGGCTAAAATTTCGTTACCCGCGCCGTGATCTTTCGCAGAACCAAACAGCACTACCTGGTAGCCTTCGTCGATCAGCTGCTTCGCCAGTTCGGCGTAGTGGTAGTGCGGCCAGCGTTTTGCCGGGCCAAACTCCGCGCCGGGGCAGAAGCCGATAATCGGGCGTTCGGCCAGGATGCCGAAGGTATTACAGGTGCGGCGCTGCTCGCTCTCTTCTACCTGCAGCTGCGGCCAGAGCAGCGGCTGGGGCAGATCTTTTGCCGATTCCATCACGCCTTTATCGTAGGCCAGCGCCACGTAGCGTTCGACCATCAGCGGCCAGGCCTGCTTATCCAGCACGCGGGCGTCGTTAAGCACGCCGTAGCGCATCTCGCCGCGCCAGCCGGTGCGTACGGGGATATTGGCGAAGAAGGGCACTAAGGCCGATTTATAAGAGTTGGGCAGCACATAAGCGCGATCGTAGCGGCGCTCGCGCAGGCTCACGCCAAGACGGCGGCGTGCGCCAAGCTCCAGCGCCCCATGCCCAAGCGGCATAGGGATTGCTTCGTTCACTTCCGGCATCCGCGACAGCAGCGGACGACACCATGCGGGTGCCATCACGTCGATTGTCGCCTGGGGATAGCGCGCCTTAAGCGTGCGATAGAGACTTTGCGACATCATCATGTCGCCCACCCAAGACGGGCCGATCACCAAAATTTTCATGCGGAATTCTTACGCGTCGCGGTTCAGCCAAGCCATATATTCCGCTACGCCTTCGGCAACGGTTTTAAACGGCTTGTCGTAGCCTGCCGCACGCAGATTGGTCAGATCCGCCTGGGTAAACGCCTGATAGCGTCCTTTCAGCTTCTCCGGGAACGGGATGTATTCGATCTCGCCCTTCTTGTGGAACGCCAGCGCGGCGTCGGCCACGGCCTGGAAGGATTCTGCGCGACCGGTGCCGAGGTTGTAGATACCCGAGACGCGATTTTCCCAGAACCAGAGGTTTACCGCCGCCACGTCGCCTACGTAGACGAAGTCGCGCTTGAAGCCGTCGCTACCTTCAAAGAGCTTCGGCGTTTCGCCGTTGTTCAGCTGGGTGTTGAGGTGGAAGGCGACGCTGGCCATGCTGCCTTTGTGGCCTTCACGCGGGCCATAGACGTTAAAGTAGCGGAAGCCGACGATCGGCGAGTTCGCTTCCGGCAGGATCTGACGCACGTACTCATCGAACAGGAACTTAGAGTAGCCATAAACGTTCAGCGGCTGCTCGTACTCGCGGGATTCGATAAAATCGCTGGTGCGTCCGCCGTAGGTTGCCGCTGAGGAGGCGTACAGGAACGGAATATCGCGCTCCAGGCAGTAGTGCAGCAGCTCTTTGGAGTACTGATAGTTATTGTCCATCATATACTTGCCATCCCACTCGGTGGTGGAGGAGCATGCGCCTTCGTGGAAGATAGCGTCGATGTCGCCGAACTCTTCGCCCGCCATTATCTGGATAAGGAAATCTTCTTTATCCATATAGTCGGCGATGTTCAGGTCGGCCAGATTAACGAACTTGGTGCCATCTTTCAGGTTATCGACCACCAGAATGTCGGTGATGCCTTTGTCATTGAGCGCTTTGACAATGTTGCTGCCGATAAAGCCTGCGCCGCCGGTAACGATAATCATAACTGTAACCTTTGAAGGTGGAAGCACTGAGACAATCTCAGGCATGAATACCTTTATCATACCATTACATTGCCGACCCTTCAGCTCTTCACCGCAATCCCAGCGGGCCGTACGTGATTTGTACTGCAAAAACGACAACCGGTGCGGCATCATCTCGTATCAGCGTAATGCTTTCGGTAAGATGTGCTGAAATTTGCCCAGTCTGGAGAATTGCAATGCGTGGGGATTTTTACCAACGGTTGAACAGCGACCTTGAAACCGCCCGGGCGGAAGGGTTGTTTAAAGAAGAACGGATTATCACCTCGGCCCAGCAGGCTGATATCACCGTTGCCGACGGCAGCCAGGTGATCAACTTCTGCGCCAACAACTATCTCGGTCTGGCGAACCACCCGGATCTCATCAGCGCAGCGAAGGCCGGGATGGACAGCCACGGCTTCGGCATGGCCTCGGTGCGTTTTATCTGCGGCACGCAGGATACCCACAAAGCCCTTGAGAAGAAGCTGGCCGGGTTTCTTGGCATGGAAGACGCTATTCTCTACTCCTCCTGCTTCGACGCTAACGGCGGTCTGTTCGAAACGCTGCTGGGCGCGGAAGACGCCATTATTTCCGATGCCCTGAACCACGCCTCTATCATTGACGGGGTCCGCCTCTGCAAGGCCAAACGCTATCGCTACGCCAATAACGACATGCAGGAGCTGGAGGCGCGTCTGCAAGAGGCGCGCGATGCGGGAGCGCGGCAGGTACTGATCGCCACCGACGGCGTCTTCTCTATGGATGGCGTGATCGCCAACCTGAAAGGCGTCTGCGAC
>NZ_DAMACX010000071.1:0-14879 GCF_031998825.1 Pseudescherichia sp. | reverse complement strand
TAGAAGTTGTTCATCTCGATCACTTTGTCCGGACGGATCGGGTGCGCCATCGGGCTGGCATCTTCCGCAAACTGCAGGCCGCGCATGGTACGCACGTTGCTGATGCGGTTCACCGCGCGGGAGCCGAGGTCGGAGCTGAACTCCTGATCGCGGAACACGGTCAGCCCCTCTTTCAGGCTGAGCTGGAACCAATCGCGGCAGGTGACGCGGTTGCCGGTCCAGTTATGGAAATACTCATGGCCGATCACCCGCTCAATGTCGAGGTAGTCTTTGTCGGTGGCGGTATCGGTGCGGGCCAGCACATATTTGGAGTTAAAGACGTTAAGACCTTTGTTCTCCATCGCCCCCATGTTGAAGAAATCCACGGCGACGATCATATAGATGTCGAGGTCGTACTCAAGACCAAAGCGCTCCTCGTCCCACTTCATGGAATTTTGCAGGGAGGTCATCGCCCACGGGGCGCGGTCCAGGTTGCCACGATCGACAAACAGCTCCAGCGCCACCTCGCGGCCGGAGCGGGTGGTATAGGTGTCGCGCAGCACGTCGAAATCACCGGCCACCAGCGCGAACAGGTAGCAGGGTTTCGGGAACGGATCCTGCCACTGTACCCAGTGACGGCCGTTCTCCAGATCGCCCTCGCCTACGCGGTTACCGTTTGAGAGCAGGAACGGATATTTGCTCTTATCGGCGATGATTTTGGTGGTAAAGCGTGCCAGCACGTCCGGGCGGTCAAGGTACCAGGTGATATGGCGGAAACCTTCAGCCTCACACTGGGTGCAGAGCGCTTCACCCGACTGGTAAAGCCCCTCCAGCGCGGTATTGGCGGCCGGGCTGATCTCGTTGACGATGCGCAGGGTAAAACGGTCCGGCAGATTATTGATAACCAGCGCGTTCTCTTCAATCTGGTAATCTGTCCACGGCTGTCCATCCACGTGAAGGGAGACAAGAGTCAAATCTTCGCCATTAAGACGTAAAGGCTCGGCCGCTGCGCCCTGGCGGGAAATTTTGCTTTCAGCCGTGACGACGGTTTTAACAGCATCAAGATCGAAAGTCAGGTCAATGTCGCTAATCAGGTAATCCGGCGCACGGTAGTCGTGGCGGTATTTGGCTTGGGGCTGTTGAGTCATAAAAAACCTTTAGCATCTCAGTATGGTAACAGCTCAGTCTATTCCTGTTGCCCGGTTCGCGCCATGCGCAAACACACTCTTTTCAAGGCAAAAAGCCCGGTTTGCTACATTTTGATAACAGGGGCACAAAATGCGCTCGACCATCTCACGTTGTTATGTTGTGATCCAGGTTCATTAAACCGATAATCAGGGTATACTCCTGCGTCTTTATCTGCCTTGGCTTTGATGGAAACGCTCAAGTGAGAGGATGCTACGGCGCACCATGACACAACTCGCTACCCCTATTCTGCAAACGCTGCTGGATACCGACGCCTATAAGCTGCATATGCAGCAGGCGGTGTTTCATCAATATTATGATGTCTACGTGTCAGCAGAGTTTCGCTGCCGGGGCGACGACCTGCTGGGCATCTATGCCGATGCCATCCGCGAGCAGGTAGAGGCTATGCAGCACCTGCGCTTGCAGGATGATGAATACCAGTGGCTCTCCGGCCTCCCCTTCTTCCGCACCGACTATCTCGACTGGCTGCGGGCGTTCCGCTATGACCCTGGCCAGGTGGTGATTACCAACGACCAGGGCAAGCTCTCTATTCGTCTCGCTGGCCCATGGCGCGAGGTGATCATGTGGGAGGTGCCGCTGCTGGCGGTGATCAGCGAGGTGGTACACCGCTACCGCTCGCCGGATGCCGGCGTCAACGAAGCGCTATCCACCCTCGAAGAGAAGTTGGCGAATTTCTCCCAGCTCACCGCCGGGCTGGATATGTCCCGCTTCCGCCTGATGGATTTTGGCACCCGCCGCCGCTTCTCCCGCGACGTGCAGCAGGCCATCGTTGAGCGCCTGCAACGGGAGCCGTGGTTTGTCGGCACCAGCAACTACGATCTCGCCCGCCGCCTGAACTTGACCCCGATGGGTACCCAGGCGCACGAGTGGTTCCAGGCGCACCAGCAGATCAGCCCCGAACTGGCCACCAGCCAGCGCGCCGCCCTTGCCGCCTGGCTGACGGAATACCCGGAACAGCTGGGGATCGCCCTGACGGACTGCATCACCATGGATGCCTTCCTGCGCGACTTCGGTCCGGAGTTTGCCACCCGCTATCAGGGCCTGCGCCACGACTCAGGCGATCCGGTTGAGTGGGGCGAAAAGGCGATTGCCCACTATCAAAAGCTGGGTATCGATCCGCTCAGCAAGGTGCTGGTCTTCTCGGACAACCTCGACCTGAAGAAAGCGGTGGATCTCTATCGCCACTTCTCCCCCCGGGTCAATCTGAGCTTTGGTATCGGCACACGCCTGACCTGCGATATCCCCCAGGTGAAGCCGCTGAATATCGTCATCAAGCTGGTGGAGTGTAACGGCAAACCGGTGGCAAAACTCTCCGACAGTCCGGGTAAAACCATCTGTCATGATAAAGCCTTTGTCCGGGCGCTGCGCGAAGCGTTCGATCTGCCGCAGGTTAAAAAGGCCAGCTAATCCATCCAGGGAGCCGCTTCGGCTCCCTTCTCATTATTAATTTCTTATTTCTTCCCTTCTTACTGTTAATTCTGCTTGTCTGATGGCGAACGCCAGGTAACATAGACAAACCGCCCATCGGGGTGGCAAGCGTATTTTTCGGACAATTAACAGAGAGACTATTATGAGCGTTGTGCCTGTAGCCGACGTACTCCAGGGCCGCGTCGCCGTTGACCAAGAAGTCACCGTGCGCGGATGGGTGCGTACCCGCCGAGATTCAAAAGCTGGCATCTCCTTCCTGGCCGTCTATGACGGTTCCTGCTTTGATCCTGTACAGGCCGTTATTAATAATTCTCTGCCCAATTACAATAATGAAGTCCTGCACCTGACTACCGGCTGCTCCGTGGTCGTAACCGGTAAAGTTGTCGCCTCTCCGGGCCAGGGCCAGAGCTTTGAGCTGCAGGCAAGCCACGTAGAAGTGACCGGCTGGGTTGAAGATCCGGACACTTACCCGATGGCGGCCAAGCGCCACAGCATCGAGTACCTGCGTGAGGTAGCGCACCTGCGTCCGCGCACCAACCTGATTGGTGCCGTAGCTCGCGTACGCCACACCCTGGCGCAGGCGCTGCACCGCTTCTTTGACGAGCAGGGCTTCTTCTGGGTCTCTACCCCGCTGATCACCGCCTCCGATACCGAAGGCGCTGGCGAGATGTTCCGCGTCTCGACGCTGGATCTGGAAAACCTGCCGCGCAACGACCAGGGCAAGGTTGATTTTGACCAAGATTTCTTTGGCAAAGAGTCCTTCCTGACCGTTTCCGGCCAGCTGAACGGCGAGACCTACGCCTGCGCCCTGTCAAAAATCTACACCTTCGGCCCCACTTTCCGTGCGGAAAACTCCAACACCAGCCGTCACCTGGCTGAGTTCTGGATGCTGGAGCCGGAGATCGCCTTCGCCGATCTGGAAGATAACGCCGCGCTGGCGGAAGCGATGCTGAAGTATGCCTTTAAAGCGGTGCTGACCGAACGTGCAGACGACATGAAGTTCTTTGCCGAGCGCGTAGATAAAGATGCGGTGACGCGTCTGGAGCGCTTCATTGAGGCCGACTTCGCGCAGGTAGACTACACCGACGCGGTCACCATTCTGGAAAACTGCGGTAAGCAGTTCGAGAACCCGGTTTACTGGGGCGTGGATCTCTCTTCCGAGCACGAGCGTTACCTGGCTGAAGAGCACTTTAAAGCGCCGGTAGTCGTCAAAAACTACCCGAAAGAGATCAAGGCATTCTACATGCGCTTGAACGACGACGGTAAAACCGTAGCCGCAATGGACGTGCTGGCCCCGGGCATCGGCGAGATCATCGGTGGCTCCCAGCGTGAAGAGCGTCTGGACGTGCTGGATGCGCGTATGGCTGAGATGGGCCTCAATAAAGAGGACTACTGGTGGTATCGCGACCTGCGTCGCTACGGTACCGTACCGCATGCTGGTTTTGGCCTCGGCTTTGAACGCCTGATTGCCTATGTGACCGGCGTTCAGAACGTTCGCGATGTGATCCCTTTCCCACGCACGCCGCGTAACGCCACGTTCTAACATGTTCTAACTCTCTTTGGGCCAGCACTCGCTGGCCCTTCTTCTACCCTAATTTGTCAACTTTCGTTAACAAACTGTCAGTAAAATTTCGAATCAACCCTTCCTGAGTTAGCGTCTGTAAGACTATTTTTCAGAAATAATTTCGTACAGAAATCATACTGCCTAAAACTTGCACAAAAAAAAGCGCTTTGGCTTTAGCACATTTGGATAAAACACGCTCAGCTATCCAGATGTCTAAACACGAAGATGAGAAAACCTCTCACTGCGCTCTTTTCTGAATAAGCTTAAGCTTTAGCAAAATTAAACATAAGCAATTCATATATATAACAATGGATCCGTTGATTTTATCGGCAACTCTATTGGAAACATGAAGTGGTTCACAAAGTTCCCTAAAATACACAAATTCTTACATATTATTTCTTTTTGTTACCTCTTTAAGACATTTGTAGCACTTTCAAGGTAGCGAAACGTTTATATGAATGGAAAGATGCTTCTCAGACACAAAAAGACACCAAACTCTCATCAATAGTTCCGTAAATTTTTATTGACAGAATTTATTGGCGGCGGTGGCAGGTGTTATAAAAAACCTAATGAGGGTAATAAATAATGATGAAGCGCAATATTCTGGCAGTGGTTATCCCTGCTCTGCTGGTAGCCGGTGCAGCAAACGCTGCAGAAATCTATAACAAAGCCGGTAACAAATTAGACCTGTACGGGAAAGCTGTTGGTCTGCACTACTTCTCTAAAAATGACGGTAACGACGGCGACCAGACCTATGCGCGTCTGGGCTTCAAAGGCGAAACCCAGATCAACGACCAGCTGACCGGTTACGGTCAGTGGGAATATAACTTTCAGGGTAACAACTCTGAAGGCGGCGATGCGCAGTCCGGTAACAAAACCCGTCTGGCATACGCAGGTCTGAAATTCGGTGACGCAGGCTCCTTCGACTACGGTCGTAACTATGGCCTGGTCTATGACGTCATCGGTATCACCGATATGCTGCCTGAGTTCGGCGGCGACACTGGCGCGAGCGATGACTTCTTCGCTGGCCGTACCGGTGGTCTGGCAACTTACCGTAACAGCAACTTCTTCGGTCTGGTTGATGGCCTGAGCTTCGGCGTTCAGTACCTGGGCAAAAACGAACGTACTGATGCTACCCGCTCTAACGGCGACGGCTGGGCAACTTCTCTGAGCTATGAATTTGATGGCTTCGCAGTTCTGGGTGCTTACGGTGCCGCTGACCGTACCAATGCCCAGCAGGCTCTGGATTTAGGCCAGGGCGATAAAGCTGAGCAGTGGGCAACCGGCCTGAAATATGACGCGAACAACATTTACCTGGCAGCTCTGTATGGTGAAATGCGCAACGCGGCTCGTCTGGGTGGCAATGGCTACGCTAACAAATCTGAGGACTTCTCTGTCGTTGCTCAGTACCAGTTCGACTTTGGTCTGCGTCCGTCCCTCGCTTACTACAAATCTAAAGCGAAAGACGTAGAAGGCGTTGGTAGCGAAGATTTCATCAACTATGTTGATATCGGCGCGACCTACTACTTCAACAAAAACATGTCCACCTATGTTGACTACCAGATTAACCTGCTGGATGACGACAACAAGCTGGGCCTGAGCGATGATGACACCGTTGCTGTCGGTATCGTTTACCAGTTCTAAGCTGTACACCTCGTTATTATATGCTTAAGAAACAGGGCCTCGGCCCTGTTTTTTTATGCTTATAACACGTGGCTAATAGCTGTCAGGCAAAGATATCCAGACCGTTTTTATCAAGAAGATTGAGCAGACGAAGCGCAGCCCCTGAAGGTATTTTTTCTCCCCGCTCCCACTTAGAGACGCTGACTACGGACATATTAAGCGCATAGGCCAACGAGGATTGGGACATCTTGTAACGAGCACGCAAATTTTGGATATCAGCGCCGTTCATTACATGGGCTTCCTCAATACGCTCGCGAAATTCGCGAGCGGCAACACGCGTGTTGATTCGGTCCATCGTGGCATCGCTGATACCGCCATGCTCATGCAGGCCCTTCGCCATCTCCTGCAACTCTTTAATATTTGCTGCCATTGCACTTTACCTCACGCAGTTCGTTTGCTTTAACCAGGCGCTCAATCTGTTGTGTATTCAGCTTTAGCAAGTCACCCGCGATGTCTCTATAGATTGCCAGTTCATCATCCTGAATCTCTTTACCGCTTTTTCTGCTCTGGTTTTTTCTCCAGCCATCAGCGAAGAACAGGTGAGATCCAACCTTAAAAAAGATAATGGTTCTGGCTCCCCCACGCTTGCCTGCGCCTAACGCAACTCGCTTCTTGATTACCCCTCCGCCGAGATCGCCTTCAAAACGGCCATCCATCACTTCCTGTGCAACCTCAAAGAGAAGATCTTCTGTCAGATGTTCGCCTTTCATTTTCCTGTCAAACAGTCTGGTCGTATACACTGCCACGGTGAATCCCTTACCATTAGCCCGTCATAATTACTATAGTAAATCGTACGGCACATAGCCGCAACGCCATTAAAATAGTCATTTACTCTGGCTACGGATCCGTGACTTGAGGTCATGGCATAAAATAGAGCGGCATAGGCGTAACATTTTGTCGCAAACGGTTGGCAATTGATAATTCTCCCGTTACCCTGATACCCAACGCCCTTCTGTCATCAAAATGGAACCTCGTCATGTTTGAGAATATTACTGCAGCCCCTGCTGATCCTATTCTGGGGTTAGCCGATCTGTTTCGTGCCGACCAACGCCCGACAAAAATTAACCTTGGCATCGGCGTCTATAAAGATGAAACCGGCAAAACGCCGGTGCTGACCAGCGTGAAGAAAGCCGAGCAGTATCTGCTGGAGAACGAGACGACAAAGAACTATCTCGGCATCGACGGCATCCCGGAATTTGGTCGCTGTACCCAGGAGCTGCTGTTTGGTAAAGGCAGCGCGGTAATTAACGACAAGCGCGCCCGCACGGCACAAACCCCAGGCGGTACCGGTGCGCTGCGCGTGGCGGCAGACTTCCTGGCGAAAAACACCGACGTTAAGCGCGTTTGGGTGAGCAACCCAAGCTGGCCGAACCACAAAGGCGTGTTCAACGCAGCCGGACTGGAAGTGCGCGAATATGCCTACTATGACGCAGCCAACCACACCCTCGACTTTGACGGCCTGCTGGCAAGCCTAAACGAAGCCCAGGCGGGTGACGTGGTGCTGTTCCACGGCTGCTGCCATAACCCAACCGGCATCGATCCGACGCTGGATCAGTGGCAAACTCTGGCTCAGCTCTCTGTTGAGAAAGGTTGGCTGCCGCTGTTTGACTTCGCCTACCAGGGCTTTGCCCGTGGTCTGGAGGAGGATGCAGAGGGGCTGCGTGCCTTTGCTGCGCTGCATAAGGAGCTGATCGTTGCCAGCTCCTACTCGAAGAACTTTGGCCTCTATAACGAGCGCGTTGGGGCCTGCACCCTGGTGACCGCCGATGCGGACACTGCCGATCGCGCCTTCAGCCAGCTGAAGTCCGTGATCCGTGCCAACTACTCCAACCCGCCAGCGCACGGTGCTTCTGTGGTAGCGACCATCCTCAGCAATGACGCCCTGCGCGCCATTTGGGAGCAGGAGCTGACCGATATGCGCCAGCGCATTCAGCGCATGCGTCTGCTGTTTGTTAATACGCTGCAGGAGAAAGGCGCTAACCGCGACTTCAGCTTTATCATCAAGCAGAACGGCATGTTCTCGTTTAGCGGCCTGACCAAAGAGCAGGTTCAGCGCCTGCGCGAAGAGTTTGGCGTCTATGCGGTGGCATCCGGTCGCGTTAACGTCGCAGGTATGACCCCAGACAATATGGCTCCGCTGTGTGAAGCCATCGTCGCCGTGCTGTAAGCCTGGCGCAAAAAAAGGGTCGCCGAAGCGACCCTTTTTTATGGGACGAACTACCAGATCGGCTGCTCATCCTGCAAAAACGGGTTGTGCAGGCGCTCTTCCCCAAGGGTCGACATCGGCCCGTGACCAGGAATAAAGGTCACGTCATCGCCCAGCGGCAGCAGCTTGCGCTTGATGGAGTCGATCAGCTGACCATGGTCGCCGCGCGGAAAATCACTGCGCCCTACCCCACCCTTAAAGACCACATCTCCGGAGACCAGCAGGCGCGACTGCGCGTCAAAGAAGACGATATGTCCCGGCGTATGGCCCGGGCAGTGCAGCACCTCAAGCGTCACCTTGCCGACGGTCACGCTCTCGCCTTCGTCCAGCCAGCGATCGGGCGTCAGGGGCTGACACTCATCGAGGCCAAACATACGGCTTTGGGCAGGAAGACCCGTCAGCCAGAACTCATCCTCTTTTTCCGGGCCGACGATCGGCACACCGTAGTTCTGCGCCAGTTCGGCGGCGGCCCCCACGTGATCGAGATGACCGTGGGTGAGCAAAATCTGCGTCAGCGTGATGTCAGAGGCGGCAACCACCTCTTTGATGCGCTCGGCGTCACCGCCGGGATCCACCAGCGCGGCCTCTCGGGTCTCCTCACACCAGATCAGCGAACAGTTCTGGGAAAAGGCGGTAACCGGAATAAGACGATAGTTCATACTGCTCCTTTTTCATTAAGCCCTGGGCTACCAGTGCCGAACCGGCCCGGTATCAATATGCACAAAGTTGCTGCGTGGGTAATATCCTACACCACCTGCACCCATAGATAACGCGGCTTTGCGAATATTGCTTAATGCGAGGCCGTCGATATGGAAATCCATCGCCTGGCCTTTGGTGTGATAACTCTTCTTCGCCACGCCGCTGCTGTGGGCGCGAAGTTCATTGTTGGTATCGATAGAGCGATAGCCAGAGATAAGCTGAACCGGCTTGCGCGTGCCGAGCAGTCCCTGCAAGCGATAGAGCTGGTCGAAAAGTTTAGGGTCAATGGAAGTCACTTTATTGGCGCGAAAGTCGCGGAAAAAGTGGTTAAGTTTAGCTAATTCATCCTGAATATAGCCCTTGCCGTCAAAAAACTCGGCTTTGATTGACTCTCCGGTGTGTAAGTTATTGAGAGTCAGGATCCGTGGGCGTGGCGTAGAGAGGGTAGCGAACGCAGGCGTTGGCAGGATGGCTGCACCAAGTGCAACACCACCTAACGCCAGCAGTTTGCGGCGATTAGCGTCAAATTTATCCATGATAATCAGGTCTACAGGTAAAAAGTTTGCTTAATTAATGCACTTCTGGCGCGTGAAAAAGCACATTACCGGGCAAAATTTCTTACGTCAAGGAAGGTCAAGCCCGGTAAAGGCGGGCCGCGTAGCCTGGGCAGCCCGTTTTTACCAGTGATTAAGAGAATGGATTAATCTGAACTACTTCATTTATCTGATTAATTGTTCCGCCTTCGGCAACACTCCCGCTCCGGAACGCGCAGTCAGATCGTAATTGTAAATATCTGTACGATACTGGGTGCGCCCGTCGCTGCCGACAAAGGCGGTCAAATAGTAGAGGTTCACCGGAATGTTCTGGCGAATATTCACGTAGCGCGTGTTCCCCTCCTGCAGTGCGCCAGAGATACGCGTGTCGTTCCAGCCCGCGTCCTGCAGCAGCATACTGGCCAGCTCAGAGGCTTTGTTCACGCGCACGCAACCGGAGCTGAGCGCCCGCTCGTTCTTCTGGAACAGATTATGGTTCGGCGTATCGTGCAGATAGATAGCATCCGAGCTGGGCATATTGAACTTATAGCGACCCAGCGAGTTGTGCGCCCCCGGTGCCTGCTGGAAGCGGAATGGCAGATTGGATGGGGTGATGGTGCCCCAGTCAACCCGCCACGGATCGATGGTCTCTTTGCTGTTCCAGCCGCGCAGCACAACATAGTTATGCCGCTCCAGATAGCCCGGATCGTTCCACACCTTCGGCAGAATATCCTTGCGCGCCAGCGTCGGCGGCACATTCCACGGCGGATTGACGACAACGTTGTTGAGCGCGCTGCTCATCATCGGCGTTTTGCGATCCGGACGGCCAACGATCACCCGTGACGCCAGCACCTCGCTACCCTGCTGGTAATAAACCAGCGAGTAGGCCGGAATGTTAACCATAATGCCGGTCGAAACCGTTCCCGGCAGCAGGCGCAGGCGCTGGATATTGAGCGCCAGCACCCCTGCGCGCTGGGCAGGCGTGACGTTCAGCCAGTCGCGAGTAGACTGCCCGATAGCGCCATCGCTACCCAAGCCTTGCCAGGTCTGGAAGCGTTTGACCGCCGCGACCAAATCACCATCGTAGTAACCGCCGCGCGCGGGCTTCGCCTTCTTCGGTTTGTCGCCCGGCAGAACGATGCTCTCGGCACTATCCAGCATCCCCGTGCGGGAGAGAATTTCGCGCAGGGCCGGAATATCGTTGCTCCACTGTCCTGGGCGCAGCGTGGCGGTACTCTTTAGCTCCGGCCAGGGCCGGTTATCTCCCAGCAGCTTGAGCAGCGACTGGTGCATAGAGGTGTACTGAGCGTGCTGCGGCGCGAGGCTGTCAACAAAGTGCGCCAGCTGGCCGTTATCCAGCGCCAGCTGCCACTGGTTAATCACGGTCAGAGGCGGTGTCGCCAGCTGATACGGTTTTGCGCTGTAGAGCCAGCTGTTGCCCTTGACGGGAATACCGGCGATAAAGTGCAGGTAGCCCAGCATGGCATCGGACAGCACTACGTCCCGGGCCTGGCCGGTAACGGCAGGATCGGTTAGGAGTTCAACCCATTTGGTAAACTGCGGCTGGAAACCGGCAATAGCCACCTCGGCCAGCTGCTGCTGAAACGCTTTAACCGCAGCGCGATCGTCCCACATGGCTTTCTGCTCACGGGCGGCATAGATCGCAACGAGCTGGTTCATATAGACCGGGGTATAGTCTGCCGGCAGCAGGGACTGGATATCGGCACGGGTTTTAGCCATCAGGCCAGGATCGGCCAGCGTCTCCACCCCCGCCATGACGGCGGTCGCGTGGGACTGCATCAGCGGCTCGGCCAGCGCCGTAGGCTGAATGCCCACGCTGGCAGAGCTATCGGAAGGAACTACCTCTGGCTCATCGGCCATGGCGCTAAACAGCGGAGCAAACGCGAGCGCCAGGCACAAACTGAGTGCGGACGCCCGACGACTCTCTTTTTTCTTCAGCAACATCCCTTGCCCCCTGTTTAAAAACGAATCGATTAATCCGTCTGGTACTTTGAGTATATAAAGACAAAAATACATTTGCCCGGCTAAATGTAAAGAAGATTAAAGATTGATCTCGATCTGGTTGGGCCAGCGGGCAATAAAAAAGGGCGGCTCTGCTGCCACCCTTTTGTCCTATTTACCCGTCAGGTTACGCTGGCATCCGCCGTGCCGGGCAGCGGCTCGGGCAGCTGCGGCGCAAAGCCGCGCAGGCCAACCACGTGTACGTGCTCCTGATTGTTGAACACCTTACGCACCAGCTTGTAGGTGGTCCCTTTCTCCGGGCTGATGTTCTCCGGCGCAGCGATAATCAGCTGCATCTCCAGTCGCTCGCACAGCTCAAACAGCGTGGCGATAGAGCGGGCATCAAGACGGGCAGCTTCATCAAGGAACAGCAGGCGGCACGGAGAGATATCTTTCCCGCGCAGGCGACGGGCTTCGTCCTCCCAGCTCTGGACCACCATCACCAGAATCGACATCCCGGTACCGATCGCTTCCCCGGTTGAGAGAGCGCCGGACTCAGCGCGCAGCCAGCCGTCAGAGCCACGGTTAACCTCAACCTCCATCTCCAGATAGTTGCGGTAGTCGAGCAGCTCTTCACCGATGGTCTGCGGCGTGCGCTGGCCCATATCGATCTGCGGGTTCAAACGCTGATAGAGCTTCGCCAGCGCTTCCGAGAAGGTCAGGCGGTTGCTGTTGAAGAGATCCTGATGCTGCTCATGCTGCTCGGAGAGCACGTCCAGCAGAGTAGCGTGGGTCTCGCGCACGTTCACGTTGAGACGCACGCTGTTCACCTGGCCAAAGGAGACGCTCTGCAAGCCCTGGTTGAGCTGGCGGATACGGTTCTGCTCGCGCTGAATGGTCTTGCGAATGATGTTCGCCGCGCTACGGGAGCTGATAGCCAGCTTCTGCTCGCGGGAGGTCAGCTCTTCGGTCAGACGGCCCAGCTCGATCTCCATCTGCTCAATCGCTTCCACCGGATCGTCAGTGCGAATGATGTCCTGACGGATACGCTCGCGCAGATGCTGGTAGACCGCGACAAAGAACTGGATCTTACGTTCAGGACGCTTCGGATCTTCCGACATGCGCAGCACGTCGCGCAGGTGTTCGTTATCCGCCACCGCCAAACGCAGCGCACCCAACGCCTTATCCGACATGGAACGCAGCTCGTCAGCAGAGAGGTAGGCCAGCTCGCGACGGTGCAGGCGACGCTCAACGCCGTTATCTTTCACCATCCGCATCACTGCGCACCAGCCTGCTTTGGCCGTCACCACCTGCTCGCGCTTCTCATGGTAGTCACGTTCAAGACGCTTGAGCTTGCGGGTCAGGTTATCCATCTCCGCTTCGCAGAAGGTCAGGGCTTTCTCCAGCTGGTTGCGGCGCGCGCGGTTGCCGGAGAGCTGGGCGTAAAGCTCATCACGACGGATGCGCGCCCGCTCTTCCGAGCCGCTGTCGGCCCGGACGCCAATCTCCTGCAGCTCTTTATGCAGATCGTTCAGCAGCTCTTTCTTGGTGTCGTAAGAGCTTTTCAGCGATGCCTGCACCTGGCCGTACTGGCTAAGCTGGGCGGCGTGGCTGCGCATCGCCTCACGGGCGCGGGCGCGTTCGCTCTCCGCCTGCTCCAGACGCTGGCGCAGCTTCTCGTTAAGATCGCTATTGCCGGTGAGCATCGCGGCGGAGTCGCTGTAGCTGAAGTGAGCCCGGCGCTGCACGACTTCGGTAAGGGCAAACGCCTGCTGGCGCGCTTCACGCTGCACCTGCTGCGAGTAGGCGTAGTCCTCTTTCAGCTGTTCAAACTGCTCCGGATCGCTCTGCAGAACCGAGACCACCGGCTCCAGCTTCGCCAGCGGGTTGCCGTACTGCTGAATAAAGCGTGCTGCTTCCTGGGCCTCGTCCAGACGCTCACGGATCTCATCCACGCGGTCGGCCAGGGTGTCGTCAGCCAGCAGGTTGATGCGGGGCAGCAGGCGGTTAAGGGCGCTGACGCCCTCCTTCGCCTGATCGTACTGGACACGGTTTTGCTGGTTATCGCTCTCATGGGCGCTGATGGCCCGCTCAAGCTCGCCCCGGCGGGTGGTCAGGGTACGGATCTCCGCTTCCGGATCGTCCTCGAAGGCGACCGCCAGATGGCTGCCGATAAAGCGGCTGAAGGCCTGGTGCAGACGCTGGGTCTTCTGAACGTCAAACGACAGCGTGGCGAAGCGCTCCGCCAGCGTTTCGCGCTCGGCGTGCAGGCTCTCAATACGGTTCTCGCGTGCGGCACGGCCAAACAGCGGCAGCGATGGGAAGCGGGAATAACGCCACTGGCGATCGGCAACCTTAACGATCACCGCTTTTTCCAGCTCGTCGACGGCAAAGACGCTGTCGTCAAAGGACTGCGGATCCCCCTCGATCAGATAGAGATCTTCCGGACAGTCGGTTAATCCTTCCAGCTGGTCGGCGATCAGGGAGAGATCCGGCACCACGATGGCGTGACGCGACGGACCATACAGTGCCGAGTAGTAAGGGGCATCGTCAAGGCTGACATCGTCATAGATTTCAGAGAGCAGCACCCCGCCGAAACGTTCCGCCAGCGCATTGAGGCGGGCATCTTCTGCCCCGCCCGGCTGGCTCAGACGCTCGATCTCATCGTCCACCGCCTGCTTGCGGGCACCAATTTCGTCCCGCTCAACAATCGCTTCGCGCTCGCGCTCCAGCAGCTGTTGCAGGTACTCGGTGACATCCTGGCTCGATTCAAACTCTTGCCCGCTCTGCTCACAGAGCTGGTTGAGGCTATTCTGCGCAGCCAGCCAGATCGGGGCGCGCTTCAGCAGGCGCTGAATACGTGCCTGCAGCTGCTCCAGCTCCTGACGCAGGGCCATGCGCTGTTCACCGGCGTTGGCAACGGTCTCAGAGAGAGCGGCAATCTGGGCTTCAAGCTGCTGATGCAGAGCCTCCAGCTCGTCGGCATCGACGCGCTTGTTGTGACGCTTGCAGAATTCAGCCAGCAGACGCTCAGCCTCCTGCTGCTCGCGCAGGCGCTGCTCCAGCTCGTTAAGACGCATCCGCAGGGGTTGCACCTGTTCGGCCAGATGGCGCTGGTTTACGGCATCGCGCAGCAGCTCGCGGGCCACGCTCCAGGCTTCGTCCCGCGACAGCGGGCCGTTGATAGCCGCCACCAGCTGGTACGCCTGTTCAAACTGGCTGTGCGCGGTCTGGGCCACGCTCATCTTCTGCTCCAGCGAGAGCAGTTTTTCGGTTGCTTCCTGCTCTTTGGCCTGGAAGGTCTCCTGCCACTGCTGGGCGCTCTCCGGGGTCAGATCCGGAATGTGGCACAGGGCCTGCGCGCGCTCCAGCGCGGCCAGGGCCTGGTTATACTGGATAGCGCGGGTCTGCTGCACGTCGAGGGCCTGCTGATAGTTGGCAAGCTGGCTCTTCAGCTCATCCACCTCCAGCTCGGCGGCTTCCGCCCGGGCCTCGTTCTCCTCCTGGCGATCGGCGGCTTCCGCCACCACCTCGTTCTGCTCCTCCAGACGGATTTGCAGCTCGTCGAGATCCGCTTCGTAGCGCTCAATTTTCTCCTGCTGACGCAGCGCGGTTTGCA
>NZ_DAMACX010000070.1:0-15491 GCF_031998825.1 Pseudescherichia sp. | reverse complement strand
ATGTCAGTAGGACCAGAAAACAGCGTCATTACCGAACGTTTGTTGGCAGCGACAGCCATGAAAACCTCCAGGTATATTCAGAATATTACTGCTGCGAGCCACAGAGTGACCAGCCAGATGTAAGGTGACCCATCCACCCGAAGAGACGCATTTGAGCAAAAAGCAGCAAAAAATGAGCAATCCCCGGCATTTGGGCAGAAAATTGGATGATAGTTTACCAGATTTTGCGGGCTTTGTGGTGAGGGGATTCCGGAAATGCTGTAAATCAGGAAAAAATCAATGCTTACTGTGGATATCTTGTTTTTTGTCCATAAAAAAACCCGGCATAAACCGGGTTTTTGCGCCATTCGTTCTGCGTGAGCAGAGACAAATTAACGTTTGGAGAACTGAGGACGACGACGTGCTTTACGCAGACCGACTTTCTTACGTTCAACCTGACGAGCATCACGAGTAACGAAGCCAGCTTTACGCAGTTCGCCACGCAGGGACTCGTCGTACTCCATCAGAGCGCGGGTGATACCGTGACGGATCGCACCAGCCTGACCAGAGATACCACCACCTTTAACAGTGATGTACAGATCCAGTTTCTCAACCATGTCGACCAGTTCCAGCGGCTGACGAACTACCATGCGGGCAGTTTCACGACCGAAGTACTGTTCCAGAGAACGTTGGTTGATAACGATTTTACCGCTGCCCGGTTTGATGAAAACGCGAGCTGCAGAACTTTTGCGGCGACCAGTGCCGTAGTATTGATTTTCAGCCATTGCCATAATCCCGATTAGATGTCCAGAACTTGCGGTTGCTGTGCCGCGTGGTTGTGCTCGTTACCCGCGTAAACTTTCAGTTTACGGTACATAGCACGACCCAGCGGGCCTTTTGGCAGCATGCCTTTAACCGCGATTTCAATCACACGCTCAGGACGGCGGGCAATCATCTCTTCAAAGGTCGCTTGTTTGATACCACCGATGTGACCAGTGTGGTGATAGTACACTTTGTCAGTACGCTTGTTACCGGTTACGGCAACTTTGTCAGCGTTCAGAACGATGATGTAATCACCGGTATCTACGTGCGGAGTGTATTCCGCTTTGTGCTTACCGCGCAGGCGACGAGCCAGTTCGGTAGCCAGACGGCCCAGAGTTTTACCGGTCGCGTCAACAACATACCAGTCGCGTTTTACGGTTTCTGGTTTAGCTGTAAAAGTTTTCATTAAAAGCTTACCCAAGTAATAAGTTACACGTTGATGAACACCCAAACGTTTAGTCAGTTGAGGCTCACACGACAAAGTCCGGCAAACCTACCCCTTCGAATAGCAAATGCCAGCACATAGAAAGTTTTGGGAAAAAAACCTTCTCGTAACGTGGGGTCGCAAGATTATAGAGAAGTCAGGGTCAAAGATCGACCCCTTTTTATACTTCTCGACGAGGTTTTCGCCTTTACCCGGCCAGGTGCTCCCGGGCTAAATAGTCCTCGCTCTGCATCTCCTGCAAACGCGACAGGCAGCGCTGGAACTCAAACTTCAGCCGCTCGCCCCGGTAGATCTCATGCAGCACCGCCTCGGCACTGACCACCAGCTTGACGTGGCGCTCGTAAAACTCATCCACCAGCGCGATAAAACGCCGGGCCTCGCTCTCCATCAGCGGGGTCATCACCGGGACGTCAAACAGCAGCACGGTATGGAACATCTGCGAGAGCGCTATGTAGTCATGCTGGCTGCGGGCATCCACGCACAGAGTGGTGAAGGAGACCGCGAGCGTCTGGTTCTCTACCCCCAGCGTCGGCAGCGGGCGATGGTTTATCTCCAGCTGCGGGTGGTTTTCCCGCTTTGCTCCCGCCAGCGCCTGCCACAGCGTCTCCATCTGCTGCGCCGTCTCGTCATTCAGCGGCGACAGCCAGAGGTGCGCCTGGGTCAGCGTGCGCAGGCGGTAGTCAATCCCGGCATCAACGTTCATCACGTCGCAGTGCTGTTTGATCGCCTCGATAGCCGGCAGGAAACGCGCGCGCTGCAGGCCGTTACGGTAGAGATTCTCCGGTGGAATATTCGACGTCGCCACCAGCGTAATGCCCCGGGCAAACAGCGCCTGCATCAGGCCGCCCAGCAGCATGGCGTCGGTGATATCCGAAACAAAAAACTCATCAAAGCAGAGTACGTCGGTCTCAGCTTTAAAGCGGTCGGCCACAATCTCCAGCGGATCGCTCTGCCCCTGCAGCTGAGTCAGCTCCTCATGGACCCGCAGCATAAAGCGGTGAAAATGCAGCCGCTGTTTACGCGTGCCCGGCAGGCTATGGTAGAAGAGATCCATCAGCCAGGTTTTCCCCCGTCCGACCCCGCCCCACATGTACAGGCCCCGCACCGGCGCAGCGGAGCGTGGCTCCCGCTTGCCCAGCAGTTTGCCAAACGCTGCCCGTAGACCGCCGCCGGGAGCGGGCGTCTCCGTACGATTTGTTAGCGCCTGGTAGATGTTCTCCAGCCGGTTAACGGCTTCGCGCTGAACGTCGTCAGGCTGATGGCTGCCCTCTTTCAGGGCCAGTTGATAACGCGATGTGGGGGTAAGGCTCTGCATGATGCTATTGTTATTCCTTGATAATTTATTTGCCGCAGGTCCTGGCTGGTGAAAAAAAGGCCGTTCTACACTACGCGATGCTGTGCCAGGATTCCACTTATACGGATTTAGCGGTTATAGTGGCATAATGAGGTACAGGCAAGGAGCCTCGCCGCCTACACCCTACGGACCTACAACACAACGGGAGATGTTCATGACCTGGGAATATGCGCTAATTGGATTAGTCGTCGGCATTATCATTGGTGCTGTGGGCATGCGCTTTGGAAACCGCAAGCTTCGCCAGCAGCAGGCCTTACAGTATGAGCTAGAGAAGAACAAAGCCGAGCTGGAAGAGTATCGCGAAGAGCTTACCGGCCACTTTGCCCGCAGCGCAGAGCTGCTCGATAACATGGCCCACGACTATCGTCAGCTTTATCAGCACATGGCAAAAAGTTCCAGCCAGCTGCTGCCAGAGATGTCTGCAGAGGACAATCCGTTCCGCAACCGCCTTGCTGAATCCGAAGCTGGCAACGATCAGGCACCGGTTCAGATGCCACGCGACTACTCTGACAGCGCGTCGGGCCTGCTGCGCGGTGCGCCGAAGCGCGACTAACTCTCTAAGCCACTTTTTTTACGGGCGTACAGGCTACGCCCGCCTCTTCTTTCACCATCCCAGCTATTATTTAATCATTGACCTCATTGTTACCCGGTTGAAAATTCAATAACATCGATCCGTTTTGGAGCCTTTTTTTCCTCACACTTCAGGTCACGAGAGCTTGCATCAATGAAGAAACGAAACCCGCTGTTGAGTGCATTAGCGTTAAGTGTCGGATTATCTCTCTCGGCACCGTTCCCGGCGATGGCCTCGCTGCCCGCCCAGATCCCCGGCCAGCCCGCGCTTCCCAGCCTTGCGCCGATGCTGGAGAAAGTGCTGCCTGCGGTGGTAAGCGTGCAGGTAGAGGGAACGGCAGTCGCCCCTGAGCAGAAAATCCCTGAAGAGCTGAAGAAATATTTCGGCGACGAGCTGCCGGAGGGCCAGGCGCAGCCGTTTGAAGGGCTGGGCTCCGGGGTGATTATCGATGCCGCTAAAGGCTATGTGCTGACCAATAACCACGTCATTAACCAGGCGCAGAAGATTAACGTCCAGCTTAACGACGGCCGTGAGTTTGAAGCCAAGCTGATTGGCGGCGATGACCAGAGCGATATCGCCCTGTTGCAGCTGCAGAACGCCACCGGGCTGACGCAGATTGCCGTTGCCGACTCCGATAAGCTGCGGGTAGGTGATTTTGCCGTCGCGGTGGGTAACCCGTTCGGCCTCGGCCAGACCGCGACCTCCGGGATCATCTCGGCGCTCGGACGCAGCGGGCTGAATCTCGAAGGGTTAGAAAACTTTATCCAGACCGACGCCTCCATTAACCGCGGCAATTCCGGCGGGGCGCTGCTCAACCTCAACGGCGAACTGATCGGCATCAACACCGCTATCCTTGCGCCCACCGGCGGCAGCATCGGTATCGGCTTTGCTATTCCCAGCAACATGGCGCAAACCCTCGCACAGCAGCTGATCCAGTCCGGTGAAATTCAGCGCGGCCTGCTGGGTATCAAAGGCATGGAGATGAGCGCCGATATTGCCAAAGCATTTAACCTCAACGTGCAGCGCGGCGCCTTCGTGAGCGAAGTGTTGCCTGGCTCCGGGTCAGCCAAGGCCGGGATTAAATCCGGCGACGTGATCGTCAGCCTCAACGGCAAACCGCTGAACAGCTTTGCCGAACTGCGCTCGCGCATCGCTACCACCGCGCCGGGCACGAAGGTGAAGCTTGGCCTGCTGCGTGATGGTAAAGGCCAGGAAGTGGAAGTCACGCTGGATAAGAGCACCGCCTCCTCCGCCAGCGCAGAGAGCCTCTCCCCGGCGCTGCAGGGCGCCAGCCTGGCCGACGGTCAGCTGAAGGATGGCACCAAAGGCATCACGATTGAGGAGGTGGCAAAGGACAGTCCCGCCGCCCAGGCAGGCCTGCACAAAGATGACGTGATTATCGGCGTTAACCGCGAGCGAGTGCAGTCCATCGCCGAGATGCGTAAGGTGCTGGAGACGAAGCCAAATATCATTGCGCTGCACGTGGTACGCGGCAACGATACGCTCTATTTATTACTGCGCTAGTCCCAGGATGCCGGACATCACCGCTTCTGTGTGATGTCCGGATAAGTCGTGCTATGCTGCCCGCACCCTGTTTAACGACGTCCGCATCATGTTAGTGAAGCTATTACGATCTGTCGGTATTGGCCTAATTGTAGGTAGCCTGCTGCTGGCTGCCCTGCCCTCGCTACGTCAGCTGGGCGCCTCTTCCGCCCCACAGTTTGATAGCACCGACGAAACGCCGGTGAGCTATAACCAGGCGGTGCGCCGGGCTGCGCCTGCGGTGGTGAACGTCTATAACCGCAGCGCGGCCAGCTCGACGAATAACCAGCTGGAGATCCGCACCCTTGGCTCGGGGGTGATAATGGACCAGCGCGGGTACATCATTACCAACAAACACGTGATTAACGATGCGGATCAGATCATCGTCGCCCTGCAGGACGGCCGCGTTTTTGAGGCGCTGCTGGTCGGCTCCGATACCCTCACGGACCTGGCGGTGCTAAAGGTCAATGCCACCGGCGGCCTGCCGGTGATCCCCATCAACCGCCAGCGCACACCGCACATTGGCGACGTGGTGATGGCGATCGGCAACCCCTATAATCTTGGGCAGACCATTACCCAGGGGATCATCAGCGCCACTGGCCGTATCGGCCTCAATCCGTCCGGGCGGCAGAACTTCTTGCAAACCGACGCCTCTATCAACCACGGTAACTCCGGCGGGGCGCTGGTTAACTCCCTGGGCGAACTGATGGGCATCAACACCCTCTCGTTTGATAAAAGCAACGATGGCGAGACGCCGGAGGGGATTGGTTTCGCTATCCCCTTTCAGCTGGCAACCAAGATTATGGATAAGCTGATCCGCGATGGTCGGGTGATCCGCGGCTATATCGGTATTGGCGGCAGAGAGATCGCCCCCCTGCATGCTCAGGGTGGTGGGATCGATCAGATCCAGGGGATCGTGGTGAACGAGGTGGCTCCGGACGGCCCGGCGGCACGCGCGGGGATTCAGGTCAACGATGTGATCGTCTCTGTAAACGGCAAGCCGGCTATTTCGGCGCTGGAGACGATGGATCAGGTAGCGGAGATCCGTCCGGGTTCAGAGATCCCGGTAGAGGTAATGCGTGAGGAGAAAAAACTGCTGCTGCACGTGACGATTCAGGAGTACCCGGCGACAAACTAGCGCAGTTCCGTTTTGTCGTTCCGTAGGCCCGGTAAGCATAGCGCCACCGGGCATTGCGGTAATGCCGGGTGGCGGCTTACAGCCTTACCCGGCCTACAAGAGCGGTATTACTTATTCACGAACTCTTCACCGAGCTGGATATCTTTTTTCAGCGTTTCCAGCATCCCTTCCATTGCCTGCTGCTCGAAAGCGCTCAGGGTGCCGATAGATTTACGCTCAGCAACGCCGTTTTTACCCAGCAGCAGCGGCTGGGAGAAGAAGCGCGCATGCTCGCCATCGCCCTCAACGTAGGCGCACTCAACGATGCCCTGCTCACCCTGGAGGGCGCGTACCAGCGAGAGACCAAAGCGCGCCGCTGCCTGGCCCATTGACAGGGTTGCAGACCCGCCACCGGCCTTCGCCTCGACCACTTCCGTGCCCGCGTTCTGAATACGTTTGGTGAGATCGGCCACTTCCTGCTCGGAGAAGCTAACGCCTGGGATCTGCGACAGCAGCGGCAGAATAGTGACGCCAGAGTGGCCGCCGATAACCGGTACTTCAACCTCGTCAGGCTGCTTGCCTTTCAGCTCCGCCACAAAGGTATTCGAGCGGATGATGTCCAGCGTGGTGACGCCGAACAGTTTGTTCTTGTCGTAGACGCCGGCATTTTTCAGCACTTCAGCGGCGATAGCGACGGTGGTGTTAACCGGGTTGGTAATGATGCCGATGCACGCCTGCGGGCAGGTTTTCGCTACCTGATTTACCAGATTTTTGACAATGCCGGCGTTGACGTTAAAGAGATCGGAGCGATCCATACCTGGCTTACGCGCCACGCCTGCGGAGATCAGTACCACATCCGCACCTTTCAGCGCAGGGGTGGCATCTTCACCGGCGAAGCCCTCTATTTTTACTGCAGTAGGGATATGACTAAGATCAACCGCTACGCCAGGGGTGACCGGCGCGATATCGTACAGAGAGAGTTCTGAGCCTGAAGGCAGTTGGGTCTTGAGAAGAAGGGCTAGCGCCTGGCCGATACCACCTGCCGCGCCGAGGACTGCAACTTTCATCCTAAACTCCTTATTATGGTTAGCGAAATATACCGTTACTCCGTTGCTAAGGACATTACAACATAGGGTAAATGATAGCGATCTTCCTGCAGAAAAAACGCGCTTCAACACGCGTTTAGCATCATCTACTTTATGTTGCCCTTTCCGGCAGCATGAAAATTTCTTTCATAGCACCAGCAATGGCCGCGCAGGCGGTACAATACACCCTGTAAAGCTAGCAAAACAACAGCACTTTAATAACATTTATTTTACTTTTAATCTTATTTGTGACTCGTGACACAGGCATGTTTCTCGATAAGTTATTTTGATAAAATCCGCGGCTTTCATAACATTATTTCAGCCTTAATAATGGCAGACTATTTGCATAAAAATTCATATTTATGCATAATAATGTTGTTTCAATCGCCATTCCACGGGTGACTTATGCGAAGCTCGGCAAAACAAGAAGAATTAGTTAAGGCGTTTAAAGCGCTACTTAAAGAAGAGAAGTTCAGCTCTCAGGGCGAAATCGTTCTGGCTCTCCAGGAGCAAGGCTTTGATAACATTAATCAATCCAAAGTCTCCAGGATGCTGACCAAGTTTGGGGCGGTGCGCACGCGCAACGCTAAAATGGAGATGGTCTACTGCCTGCCCGCAGAGCTTGGCGTGCCGACTACCTCCAGCCCGCTGAAGAACCTGGTGCTGGACATCGACTATAACGATGCGGTGGTGGTTATCCATACCAGCCCGGGTGCAGCGCAGCTGATCGCACGTCTGCTGGACTCGTTAGGTAAATCAGAAGGTATTCTCGGCACCATCGCCGGGGACGATACCATCTTTACTACCCCTGCCAGCGGCTTTACCGTCAAGGATCTCTACGACGCCATTCTGGTCCTGTTCGAACAGGAGCTTTAATCCACTCTCCCCTCGCGGCTTGTCGAGGGGAATCTTTCTCTGATAGCCTGTTTATCGCCATAATCCACTGCCTGTATCTTTAGCAGAATGTGCGATCCTCTGTCATACCCTTGTCATCCAGTTGATCTAACCTTGTAGATCGCACAAAATGTTAAAAATTTATATCCATATGATTTTCTTAGATATAACTGTCATTTACTCCTCTTAAAACCCCGTTTTTATTCCCCTGCGTTATAAGAAGTTAAATTAATGTGACGTAATAACCCATGAAACCATTAGCATGGTATTAATTTTTGCGGTGATTAGTGTATACTTGATTTTGTGATGAGGGTCACGAAATAAGACCCCAGTAAATAAGAATCAGACGAGGTAGATATCATGAAAATCAAAACAACTGTAGCCGCTCTGAGTATCCTTTCCGCACTCTCTTTCGGTGCTTTTGCCGCCGACTCTATCAGTGCTGGCCAGGCTCAAGGCCGTCAGGCAATCGGTACGGTCTCTGTAGGTGCAGTTAACTCCTCACCAATGGACATGCGCGACGCGCTGAATGAAAAAGCGCAGGCCAACGGCGCATCTTCATACCGTATTATCGAAGCACGTACCGGCGATCACTGGCACGCCACTGCCGAACTCTACAAATAAACCCTCGTCGTATAACCTACGACTTGCCCCCGCCTGTCGGGGGCTTTTTTATGCCTGCTGATGGCCTCAGGCGCGCACGTTAAAGCGCAGCATGCCTCCCAGCTCCTCTTCGGCTTCATCAAAGAGCAGGATCAACGCACCAAAACGGCGACGCTGTTTTTCATGAAGGTGCACAAACTCGATCTCAAGCGGCATCGGCAGAGCGTCAGCCTCACCGGTTATCACCTCCCACAGCGAGTCCAGATTATTCACCTTTGTCCGATCGATAGTAAACGTACGGCAAAATTCGCAATAAAAGGCGTTCTGATCGTCAATCTCGTCGAAATCAAACGTGTAAATATTCATTATTCGCCACCCTGCCCGGATGGGCGGCCTGTGCCGCCCCAGCGTTTATAATCCTCCGAGATGAAGAGTTTTAACCTCCAGGTACTCTTCCAGCCCCAGCACCGATCCTTCGCGGCCCAGACCAGACTCTTTCACCCCGCCAAACGGCCCCAGTTCGGTAGATACCGCACACTCGTTAACCCCAATCATCCCAGCCTCCAGCGCCTGTGAGACGCGGAAGACGCGCTGTAGGTTTTGAGTATAGAAGTAGGCTGCCAGGCCAAACGGCGTATCATTGGCGCGATGAATGACCTCATCCTCAGTAGTAAAGCGGAAGCAGGCGGCTACCGGACCGAAGGTCTCCTCTGACGCCAGCTTCATGCTGTCGCTACAGTTAGTCAGCACCGTTGGCTGCCAGAAGTTTCCTCCCAGCGCGTGGGTTTTACCGCCTGCCAGCGCCGTTGCGCCTTTCGCTATGGCGTCCTCAACGTGCTCGCGCACCTTATCCACCGCCGCCGACTCGATAAGCGGCCCGACAACGACGCCCTCCTCCATGCCGTTACCCACTTTCAGGGCGTTAACCCGCTCGGCAAGCTTGTTCACGAATGCGTCATAGACGGCTTCATGGATATAAAAACGGTTAACGCTGACGCACACCTGCCCGGCGTTGCGGAATTTATTGGCAATCGCCCCCTCTACGGCGGCATCGATGTCCGCATCGTCAAAGACAATATAGGGCGCGTTGCCTCCCAGCTCCATCGATACCTTTTTCATGGTTTCAGCGGCGTTACGCACCAGGGTTTTGCCCACCGCCGTCGAGCCGGTGAAGGAGATTTTACGCACCTGCGGACTGGCCATGATCGCATCGCTGATCTCAGCGGTGGTGCCTGCGACGGCATTAAGTACCCCGTCCGGGACGCCCGCTTTTTTCGCCAGCTGTACCAGCGCAAACGCGCTAAGTGGCGTATTGTTAGCGGGCTTGATGACGCCGGTACAGCCTGCGGCCAGCGCCGGACCAAGCTTGCGGGTAAGCATCGCCATCGGGAAGTTCCACGGCGTTATAGCCGCCACCACGCCAATCGGCTCGCGGGTCGCCAGGATGCGCGAGCCGGGTTTAATTTGTGGGATGATCTCACCGTTGGCACGCTTGGCCTCTTCGGCGAACCACTGAATGAAGCTGGCGGCGTACTCGACCTCTCCCTCCGCCTCTTTCAGCGGCTTGCCCTGCTCGCTGGTCATCAGCTGCCCCAGCCAGGTTTTGTTCTCAATAATCAGTGAGTACCAGCGGTAGAGAATGGTGGAGCGCTCTTTCGCAGTTTTCGCCCGCCAGGCAGGAAACGCACGCGCGGCGGCGGCAATCGCCTCCTCGGTCTCTTTTTTACCTGCTTTAGCGACCTTTGCAATCACTTCGCCGGTTGCCGGGTTGGTTACGTCAAAGGTGTTATCCAGCGTTTTCCATACGCCGTCTACAAAATAGCCTGTCTGAAAAAGCGCATTGTCCTGAAGTGCCTGGGTTGCCATGCGTCCTCCGATCCCCGTTAATGAATGACTCCGCTAAGTATAGCTACAAAAAAACCGACGCTTCTGGCGTCGGCTTTAGCTTAACGAGTAGTCAGTGCAGACTGGTATTTATGGAGCACATCCACCAGCCGTCTCACCGGGTGGGTGACCTGCTCCGGCGCATCCCAGGTGCGGAGTTTCTCCTGATACACCTCAAGCTCCTCCAGCAGCTGGCTGAAGTAGCGGCGGCGCGTCTCATCGCTGCGGGCGGCAATGACGCTGTCGGCCGTACGGCGTAGCTGGCGGTGGAAGGCAGAGAGATCCGCATTCACCGGGATCGGCGCATCACGCAGGCGCTGGTGGGCGATAATCATGGTTAGCGCCAAACGGAATTTACCCACGTCCCCCGGGAACTTGTTCAGCAGTAAAAAGAGCTGCTGGTAAAGCGCGGGCAGGTGGTTCTCTCTGCGTCTTGCCGTGTTGGTGGTCATCGCCGAGACCGCCGCCGAAACAAACTGGTTCAGCAGCACGCGGCCGGTACGCGCCCGGGAGTTATCCCGCACCAACAGGATCACCAGCAGGGCCAGCACGCAGCCGACGATCTGCCCCAGCGCGCTGTCGAGAAAGCGGTTGAACTCAAAGGTCATCGGGTTATCCAGCACGAGGATGTTGATGGTGCTCGCCAGCGCCCCCAGCGATCCCAGCCGCCGCTTCTGCACCTCGATACCGATAAAGAAGGCCAGCACCGCCAGGCTGATGCAGAGCAGCAGCATACTTTGCTGGGTGGCAGGCATCACCACCAGAAAGTAGAACGCCCCGATGGGCAGCGCTGCCAGCGTGCCGTAGACAAAGTCCATCGCCACCATGCGCGGGTTGGGCAGGCGCATCGCCAGCGAGGTGACCACCGCAATCATGATCATCGCCCCACTGCCCGACGTCCAGCCGGTCCAGAGCCAAAACAGGGTGCCGACCATGCAGGAGAGCGTGGTGCGCCAGAAGTTGACCATTGCATGGTGACGCTCTGCTGATTCCGCTTTAACCACCGCCTCGGTGCGTAGCACCTCCTCCTCGGCAGCACTGATGCGGGTATTGCCGATTACTCCACGCTTAAGCAGTAAAAAGCGCGTCGCCGCCCCCACCCAGCTGTAGATAGTGATGGGCGTATCGCGCTCGCCGGTCCAGGCAATCACCCGGCGCATCCGCTTAAGCTGCTTATGCACGTCCTGCACCGTCTCTACCGGCGTAGCGAACAGCTCCCGGAACGTATCGGTGACGAGCTCCGGACGCGACTGCTGCATCAGCCAGGTTTCACACGCCTGGGTAATCAAAGTCAGCGATAGAGTGTTAATTACCTTCAGGCGGCGGTTAGCACGCGTCCAGCGCGACGACTCCATATTAAGGTTGGTACGCATCCCGCCCAGAGCGTTGGTGCGCCGCACCAGCGCCCCCCAGGCCTTATCCATCTCATCGCCGTCACCGTTCTGCACGCAGAGCTGCATCAGCTGGTACTGCGCCAGCAGCAGGCTGTCCAGCTCGCGGTCGATCTCCTGCTTCACCGAGCGCGGGGAGAAGAGCAGATCGGCCACGATGGCGCAGACGATACCAATGACGATTTCGCTGCAGCGCTCAACGGCGAACTGCGGAGTCAGCAGCGGTTCGGCCTGCACGGTAATAACGATAATCAGCGCGGTGTAGCCTGACAGCCCCCAGGCGTAGGAGTTCTCTACCCGCACCAGCGAGGAGACCCAGGTGCAGAAGCCCGCCCAGAGGCAGCAGACCATTAGCATCACCAGTGGGGCGCGGATCATGCCGATGATCATCACCAGCGCGGCAACGCAGCCGATAAAGGTCCCGGCGATACGCAGCATTCCCCGGTAGCGGATCGCCCCTGAGTAGGGTTCACCCCCGGCAGCAAAGGCCGGGCCAGCGGCCACAATCGCCGCCGTCAACACCGCCCAACGCGGCGTTTCAAGATTAAAGTGGAAGCCAACAAACAGCGCCAGCACAATGGCGCACGCCAGCTTGATGGCAAAGCGCACGTGCTGGTTGGCGATGGAGAAGATGCCCATCGCGCTTAGCCCATCTCACGCAGACGGTGTGCCAGCTTGCGGAAGAAGGAGTCCTGGCTGGCATCCCGGTCTTTTTCACCGGTGATCACCACCGTGGCGGTGGTGCCCGCTGGCCACAGGTTACCCGGCTGGCTGTCGAGGCGGATACGCACCGGCACACGCTGCGCCAGGCGGACCCACTCAAGGTTAGAGTCGATTGTCGCCATCCCTTTGGCGTCGCGGCTGCTGCTGGCGTTGGTCACCCCGGCAGCGATGCTGTCCACCGTGCCTTTCAGCACCTGGTTACTGCCCAGCGGCGTGATCTCGGTCCGGTAGCCTGGGCGCACGCCCTCCAGCTTGGTCTCTTCCATGTAGGCCAGCACATAGAAGGAGTCGTGTTTCACCAGCGCTACCGCCGTTGAACCACGGGTAATAAACTCCCCGGTATAGACGTTCAGGTTGGTTACCCAGCCAGCGGACGGAGCGCGGATCACCGTCCGCTCCAGATCCAGCTTCGCCATATCGCGCGTAGCCTCGGCTTTTGCTAACTGATGGAGTACGGTTTGCAGGACGTTATTCGCCTGGTCAATCTCTTCCCGGGACATCGCCTGAATGCCCAGCTTATTGCGTCGCCCGGCTTCCCGGCGTTTTTCCGTGGCCAGCGCCTGGTAGTAGGCGACGTCCGCCTCGGCCTCTTCCAGCGCTTTCTGGTAGCGCGGCTGGTCGATGGTAAAGAGCACCTGGTCTTTCTTCACCAGCTGGTTATCATGGACCTTCACGTCGGTAATTAGCCCGGCGACATCGGGCGCAATCGCCACCACATCGGCGCTAAAGCGCGCATCGCGCGTCCAGGGGGATTCGGTGTAGTAGACCCAGGCACGAAAAATAGCGATGAAAGCCAGTACCACCAGAATCACGGTGATGGCGGTACGGGAGATATTTTTAATAAACGTTTTCACATCAACCTCAGACGAACAGGCGCGACAGTAAGTAGAACAGGCAGCAGTAGAGCGCTGTATTGAACAGGGCTGGATGCCAGACAAAATCGTAGATCCCGGTAGGGATCAGCACGCGGCGCACCAGCCAAAAGAGGGCCAGCGATAACAGTAGCTCGAAGAATATCGGCGGGAACGACAGGCCGAAGACCACGATAACGGGAAACAGACTCATGTTGACCTTGATTAGAGAGCGTGCAGGCGATGGTTTATTATTCACGTCACCGCAGGAATAAGGGCCAGAGGGGCCGGGCGAGAGTGACGTGTCTATTACTCAGCTAACAGTATTTTACCGTAACTGTTATGTTGTTATCTATATTGTGTTATCTAAATCACTTTTAAGCCAGAGTGAACAATGGAAAGATTAAAACGCATGTCGGTGTTTGCCAAAGTGGTCGAGTTAGGATCGTTCACCGCCGCTGCCCGACAGCTACAGATGAGCGTCTCCTCTATCAGCCAGATCGTCGCCAGGCTGGAGGATGAGCTGCAGGTTAAGCTGCTCAACCGCAGTACCCGCAGCCTGGCCCTAACCGAAGCGGGCAAGATCTACTATCAGGGCTGCCGCCGGATGCTGCACGAGGCGCAGGACGTGCATGAACAGCTCTATGCATTTAACAATACCCCTATCGGCACCCTGCGTATCGGCTGCTCGTCCACCATGGCGCAGAATGTGCTCGCCAAAATGACCGCCGAGATGCTGCGCGACTACCCCGGTCTGACGGTAGATCTGGTTACCGGGATCCCTGCCCCGGATCTGATTGCCGACGGGCTGGACGTGGTGATCCGCGTGGGCGCGCTGCAGGATTCGAGCCTCTTCTCCCGACGTCTGGGGGCGATGCCAATGGTGGTCTGTGCGGCAAAAAGCTATCTGGCGCAGTATGGCGTGCCCGAAAAGCCAGCCGATCTCGCCAACCATTCATGGCTAGAGTATAGCGTGCGCCCCGACAATGAGTTTGAGCTGGTCGCTCCGGAGGGGCTATCGACAAAGATCGTTCCTCAGGGCCGCTTTGTCACCAACGATCCCATGACCCTCACCCGCTGGCTGACGGTGGGTGCGGGGGTGGCCTACGTGCCGCTGATGTGGGTGATCGACGAGATCAACCGCGGCACGCTGGAGATCCTCTTCCCGCGCTACCAGTCGGATCCGCGTCCGGTCTATGCCCTTTATACCGAGAAAGATAAGCTGCCGCTGAAGGTGCAGGTCTGCATCGATGCGCTGACAAACTACTTTGTTGAGGTGTCGCAGGTGTTTCAGGCGATGCGCGGACGCGCAAAAGAGAAGTGAGGAATTTCCTGCCGGACATCGCCGGCAGGATAAGATGAGCAGGCGTTACGCCGTGCCGCCGACGGTTAAGTTGTCTACCTTCAGCGTTGGCTGGCCCACGCCCACCGGCAGGCTCTGCCCCTCTTTACCGCAGACGCCGACGCCGCTGTCGAGTTTGAGATCGTTGCCGACCATCGAGATCTGCTGCATGGCTTCAATGCCGGAGCCAATCAGGGTTGCGCCTTTCACCGGCGTCGTCACCTTGCCGTTCTCGATCAGATAGGCTTCCGAGGTGGAGAAGACAAACTTGCCGGAGGTGATATCCACCTGGCCGCCGCCAAAGTTCGGGGCAAAAATCCCGTACTCTACCGACTCGATGATCTCTTGCGGGGTCGATTTCCCGGCCAGCATATAGGTGTTGGTCATGCGTGGCATCGGCAGATGCGCGTAGGATTCACGACGGCCGTTGCCGGTCGGCGCTACGCCCATCAGACGCGCGTTGAGCTTGTCCTTCATATAGACTTTCAGGATGCCGTTTTCGATCAGCACGTTGTACTGGCCCGGCGTACCTTCATCGTCGATAGAGATCGAGCCACGGCGGTTCATCATGGTGCCGTCATCAACCACGGTGCAGAGTTCAGAGGCCACCAGCTCACCCATCTGGCCGCTGAATACCGAAGTGCCGCGACGGTTAAAGTCCCCTTCCAGGCCGTGACCTACCGCCTCATGCAGCAGCACGCCCGGCCAGCCCGCGCCCAGCACCACCGGCAGGGTGCCCGCCGGGGCTGCGACCGCAGTAAGGTTCACCAGCGCCATGCGTACCGCCTCTTTGGCCCAGGCATCCGCACGCGCTTCGCCATCGGCGTCGCTGAGGAACCACTCATAGCCAAAACGACCGCCGCCGCCGCTGGAGCCGCGCTCGCGTTT
>NZ_DAMACX010000069.1:0-15502 GCF_031998825.1 Pseudescherichia sp. | reverse complement strand
GTCCCGCGGCCATTACCGCCAGACCCACCGCACCCAACAGCCCGGCGTGAACCCGCTCAATCAGATATCCCGCCAGCGGGGCCATCACCATCGTCGCCAGCGGCCACGGGGTCAGCAGTAGCCCGGTCTCAACTTCGCTGCGCCCCAGCACGCTTTGCATAAAGAAGGGCAAGGAGACCAGGGCCAGCATCTGGGCACAGAATGAGCAGATTGAAGTGCAGATAGAGAGCGAAAACAGCGGAATGCGCAGCAGGTCCACCGGCAGCAGCGGGACGGGCAGTCCAGGCTGGCGGCGAATAAAGAAGTAGCCAATGACCAGCATCGCCGCCACTTCCACAGCGATAAGCGTCAGGGACTGCCCCTGCGCAAAGCCACCCAGCGCCAGGATCAGCAGGCCAAAGGTGAGAGCGTTCATCACCGCACTCGGCAGATCGAAGCGCGTTGTGCTGCGACGCGGTGGATTAGCGGGCAGATAGCGCATCGCCAGCAGCAGGGAGATAATCCCCAGCGGCACGTTGATCAGAAACAACCACTGCCACGATCCCACGGCGAGGATCGCTGCGGCGATAGTAGGACCCGCCGCTGAGGAGACCGCCACCACAAAGGAGTTGATGCCCATCCCACGCCCCAGGCTGCGCTGGGGATAGATAAGTCGAATCAGCGCCGTATTGACGCTCATCAGCGCCGCACCGCCAAAGCCCTGCGCGATACGGGCGAGGGTCAGCATGGTAAGCGAGTCGGAGAGGGCGCAGAGAAACGAGGTAACGGTAAAGAACGCCAGCCCGCATTGATAAACCCGCCGATAGCCAAACATATCCCCCAGAAATGCGAAGGAGAGCAGGGAGATAACAATGGCAATCTGGTAGGCGTTGACCACCCAAATCGAGCTGGCCGGTGAGATGTGCAGATCGCTGGCAATAGTAGGCAGCGCGACGTTAGTGATGACGCCGTCCAGCACCGCCATCGCAATGCCAATGATAATGGTCAGTATGGCCCCGTAGCGCTGCGGGATCGGCAGGCCGTCTGAAAATGATTTATCCATGGTAATTATGTGTTTACGGTGAAATTATTATCGTGAGAACGATTTTACCAGTCCGGGAGCCTTTTTATATCGCAGATTTGTAACGAAGTTAACAAACTGGCATTGCGGGCGACCCGCGACGAAATTATAATAAAAAACTATTCTAATTTTTATAAAACACTCGCGATGAGGTGATTAATGGCAATCGCAGATTTGGACAAGCAGCCAGATTCTGTCTCTTCAGTATTGAAGGTCTTTGGCATTCTGCAGGCGCTCGGGGAAGAGCGGGAAATTGGCATTACTGAACTGTCGCAGCGTGTGATGATGTCAAAAAGCACCGTTTACCGCTTTCTGCAGACGATGAAATCTCTTGGCTACGTGGCCCAGGAGGGGGAGTCAGAGAAGTACTCCCTGACGCTGAAGCTGTTTGAGCTTGGCGCACGTGCGCTGCAAAACGTGGATTTGATTCGCAGTGCCGATATCCAGATGCGTGAGCTGTCGCGCCTGACCAAAGAGACGGTGCACCTCGGGGCGCTGGATGAGGACAGCATTGTCTACATCCATAAAATCGACTCCATGTACAACCTGCGCATGTACTCCCGTATCGGCCGCCGCAACCCGCTCTACAGTACCGCTATTGGTAAAGTGCTGCTGGCCTGGCGCGATCGTGAGGAGGTTAAACAGATCCTCGAAGGCGTTGAGTACAAGCGCAGCACCGATCGTACCATCACCAGCACCGACGAACTGCTGCCGGTGCTGGATACCGTCCGCAAACAGGGCTACGGTGAAGATAACGAGGAGCAGGAAGAGGGGCTGCGCTGCATCGGTGTGCCGGTCTTTGACCGCTTTGGCGTCGTTATCGCTGGCCTGAGCATTTCCTTCCCGACGCTGCGCTTCTCTGAAGAGCGTCTGCATGAGTATGTGGAGATGCTGCATACCGCAGCGCGTAAGATCTCCGAGCAGATGGGTTATAACGACTACCCGTTTTGATACCAGACGCCGCGCCAGACGCGGCGTTTTCATCTCTGTCACCCTTCACAGCGGTTTCCTCATCGGTCAGATAGCGCTACAGTTAGCTCCGGTTTAACATACCGGGAGTAACCTGTTTGCATAAAGTATTGATTCGGAGAGTAGAGTGAGAAAGTTTCGGTGGCTGCTTGTCATTGCCATCCTGGTAATTTGCCTGATGCTCTGGACCCAGATGCTCAATGTAATGTGCGATCAGGACGTACAGTTTTTCAGTGGTATTTGCGTTATCAATAAATTTATCCCCTGGTAGCGGCATTTTTGTCTCGAATCATTCCCTTCCTTAGTGCCAGTGGTAAGATAGCGCGTCAACATTGAGGTGGTGTAATGAACGAAGTACTGAATTCGGGCGCGTTCAATCTTGCGTCCCTGGTAATCTCCCTGGTGGTGCTGGTCGTTGGGCTGGTGCTGTGGTTTTTTGTTAACCGAGTCAGCTCCCGCGCTAACGAGCAAATCGAGCTGCTTGAAGCCCTACTGGAGCAGCAAAAGCGGCAGAACGCGCTACTGCGTCGCCTTTGTGAAGCGAACGCTCCGGAGAAAGCCGAGCCAGAAGTGAAAGCTGCGGAAAAAGTGCAGACCGATGGCGATGATTTTATCCGCCTGGTGGCTGAACGCTAAACGTTGTGGATGAGGTGGTGAGAGATGGCATGGAAAAATCCCTGGTTTAATCCAGCCCTGACTCACCATACGCCCCAGGGGTTTCGTAACCTGACTCCCGGTGGGCATCAGCCTGGCGACGTCGAGCGCTGGCAAAAAGAGCGCCGCGCCGCCGGGCTGCCGCATCCTCCCGAGGGCGGCTATGACAATTTTCTACAGCAATGGTGGCAGCGAGCCGAAATAAGCGGCAGCGAAGACGGAGTATGGTGGCTGGGCCACGCCAGCATGCTGCTGCGCCTGGACGGCTGCTATATGCTGGCCGATCCGCTCTTTTTTAATCGCGCCTCCCCGGTACGCTTTAGCGGGCCGCTGCGAAAAAGTCCCGCTCCCCTGAGCGTTGACGATCTGCCCGCGCTGGATGCCATTCTCATCTCGCATAACCACTATGACCATCTTGATACCCGCACTATCCGCGCGCTGCTAAAACGCTTTCCATCCATCACGCTGTTTGTCCCGTTGGGACTGGGCCGCTGGTGCCGCCGTCACGGCGTACGCCACGTTGTCGAGCTTGACTGGTGGCAGAGCTTTACCTTTCAGGGTATGACCCTCACCGCCGTCCCCGCCCAACACTGGAGCATGCGTACGCCGTGGGACAGGGATCGCTCGCTCTGGTGCGGTTGGGTGGTTGAGTCCCGGGCGCACCGATTCTGGTTTGCCGGCGACACCGGCTACACGCCGGATCTGCTGGCGATCCCCGAGCGGCTTGGCAGACCCGATGCCGCTGCACTGCCGGTAGGCGCCTATGCTCCACGCTGGTTCATGTCCGTACATCATATGGATCCGCAGCACGCCGTCTCACTCTGGCAGCAGATAGGGGAGCCGCTGGCTTTTCCCATCCATTGGGGCGTCTTTGAGCTGGCGGATGAAGCAGTAGATGAACCGGCCCGGGAGCTGGCGGCAGTATTAAACGAGACGGCAACCCGGACGGATAACTTTAGGATCCTGAAAATAGGTGAGTATTTATCTTTCGACACCCAGACTATTAAACAGACGTCGGACTAGCCTGAGTGGGTTATATAAACTATGTTATTTTTAGCGAAACGTTTTTATTGCTTTGAATTGATGCATTGTCATTAAACTTTCATTATTATGGTGCAACAGACGCGCTAATTGCACAACAATTATTCGGCGGTAAACTTTCCCATTTCTCATTGCCGTCAAAATGCGATTGCACTCACCCATTCTTATGATTTTTCAGCAAGCTATTGCACAAAAATTGCTAACCACATGCTCTATTTAGCCGTAGTAAACTTCTCGCTAGACGCGGTAACCTTATTGCGCTAGGTTAGTTGCACACCCGCTGTTCTGATTACCGCCGAATTTGTGCGACAGATCCAGACATGATTAAAAATGGCTTGCCATATTTAACGTTGTATGTGATAACACGGTGTAGGTTAAACGAGGTACAGTTCTGTTTATGTGTGGCATTATCAGTATAGAAGTTTCGAGTAAACACGTTGTCGTTGAATACTGCTTCTCTGCCGAACCTTATTTAGTGCCTCATGCAGTAATGTCTCAGTTTCATCTCGGTCAATGCCTGCGGGCTAAGAAAACACTCTAAGGAATTTTGCAAATGGCAAAGATTAAAGGTCAAGTTAAGTGGTTCAACGAGTCTAAAGGCTTTGGTTTCATTACTCCGGCTGACGGCAGCAAAGACGTGTTCGTACACTTCTCTGCAATCCAGGGTAATGGCTTCAAAACTCTGGCTGAAGGCCAGAACGTTGAGTTCGAAATTCAGGACGGCCAGAAAGGCCCAGCAGCGGTTAACGTTACTGCTATCTGATTTTCCTCCACTGCTTGAGCGCTATCGGCGCATCAATGTCAGCGTAAAAGCCCCGCCACGTGCGGGGCTTTTTAATGCTTATTTTTCAAAATGTTACTGTAGACTCTCTCATTCGTCTTTTGTTGCAAAGCCATACCGTTATTAGCACACTTTTTTCCCTTTATTCATCTGTTTCCTGTCAAATCAGCGGGTTAAACCGTCTCAGGAGCCAAGGTGAAAAACAATCCTCTTTCCAGTAACTATACCCCTCTACGCTTTGCCTTGCTCTGCGTTGCCATTATCTGCGCGCTGGGCCTGCTGCTGGGCAGAACGGCCTGGCTCCAGGTCGTCTCGCCGGAAAAGCTAGTTAAGGAGGAGGATATGCGTTCGATTCGCGAAGAGAAGATCGTGCCGCCCCGGGGAATGATTGTCGATCGTAACGGGCTTCCGCTGGCGGTGAGCGTCCCGGTCAGCGCGGTCTGGGCCGATCCGAAAGCGATCAACGGCAGCGGCGGGGTGGGGTTCAGCTCGCGCTGGCAGGCGCTGGCGAGCGCCCTGAACATGCCGCTGAGCGAGATTGCCGAGCGCATCCGCCATAACCCTAAGTCCCGTTTTATCTACCTCGCCCGCCAGCTTGATCCGCAGCAGGCAAAATGGATTGATAACCTTAACCTGCCGGGCATCAACCTCCAGGAGGAGTCCCGGCGCTTTTACCCCAGCGGGCACGTTGCCGCTAACCTGATTGGCTTTACTAACGTGGATGGGCAGGGGATTGAGGGTATCGAGAAGAGCTTTAACGCTCAGCTTACCGGCAAGCCAGGCCTGCGCCAGGTGCGCAAAGATCGCCACGGACACGTTATCGAGAATATTACCGAAACGCCTGCCGTACCGGCGCACACGCTGATGCTGAGCATCGACAAACGTCTGCAAACCCTGACCGAGGATGCACTCGATAACGCCGTCAGCTGGAATAAAGCGGAATCCGGCGCGGCGGTGCTGGTGCGTATTCAGACCGGTGAAATCCTGGCGATGGCCAGCTATCCCGACTTCAACCCCAACAACCGCAGCGGCGCCACCCTGGATGACTTCCGCAATCGCGCCATCAGCGATACCTTTGAACCAGGCTCGACGGTAAAGCCGATGGTGCTGATGGCGGCGCTTAAAGAGGGCATCGTTCAACCTGACAGCGTCGTAGATACCCATCCCTATACCCTCGACGGCCACCGTATTCGCGACGTGGGATATTATCCGGAGCTGACCCTGACCGGCATCCTGCAAAAGTCGAGTGATACCGGCGTGTCACGCCTGTCGCTGGCGATGCCGGTTCAGCGCCTGCTGGACACCTACAAAGCGTTCGGCTTTGGCAGCTCGACCGGGCTGGGGCTGACCGGGGAGAGCGGCGGCGTTCTGCCGGTGCGCAAATACTGGGGGCAGCTCGATCGCGCCACCTTTTCGTTTGGCTATGGCCTGATGGTCACCCCGCTGCAACTGGCCCATGTCTACGCCACCATCGGCAGCTATGGCCTGGCGCGCCCGCTCTCCATCACCCGCGTCGATCCGCCCGTGGTAGGTGCGCAGGTGATGCCGCAGGAGATTGTCCATGAGGTGGAGCACATGATGGAGAGCGTTGCCCTGCCGGGCGGCGGGGGAACCAAAGCGGCCGTGCGCGACTACCGCGTAGCGGTAAAAACCGGCACCGCGAAGAAGATCGACGAGAACGGCAAGTACGTTGATAAATACGTAGCCTATACCGCAGGCGTTGCGCCAGCCAGCCAGCCTAAATATGCCCTGGCGGTTGTGATAAACGATCCGCAAAACGGCGCTTACTATGGCGGGGCGGTATCGGCTCCGGTATTTAGTGAAATTATGGGTAGCGTGCTGCGGGCAAAAAACATCAGGCCGGACGGCATGGCACCGGATTCGAGCCATCTGGTGGTACTAAATTCGCCCGGCGGTGCGGATCCGCTGCCTTAGACGTTCCCCGCAGCGGCAATTGGCGTTACACTTTCGCCCTTTCTCTCTGCCCGGAGTTGCTATGTCCTTCACCTGTCCGCTATGTCACGCGCCGCTGCTGCGTACCGATAAAACCTACGTCTGCCCGCAGCGGCACCAGTTTGATATAGCGAAAGAGGGATACGTCAACCTGCTGCCCGTTCAACATAAGCGCTCACGCGATCCGGGAGACAGTGCAGAGATGATGCAGGCCCGGCGCGTTTTTCTTGATGCCGGGCACTATCTGCCGCTGCGTCAGACGCTGAGCGAGCTGCTGGATGCACGTCTGCCTGCTAAGGCCGACGCGCTGCTGGATATCGGCTGCGGCGAAGGGTACTACACCCACGCCTTTGCCGATATTGCTGGTCAGCACGGGGCGGAGACCTTTGGCCTGGACGTCTCCAGGGCAGCGGTCCGCGCAGCTGCAAAGCGCTATCCGCAGGTGATGTTCTGCGTCGCCTCGAGCCACCGCCTGCCGTTTGAAGCCTCGACGCTGGATGCGGTGGTACGCATCTATGCTCCCTGTAAAGCCGAGGAGCTGGCGCGAGTTGTCAAGTCGGAAGGGTGGGTGATCACCGCCGCGCCGGGGCCGCGGCATCTGGTAGAGCTGAAAGGGCTGATCTATGACGAGGTGCAGCTACACGCTGCGCAGAGTGAGCAGCTGGCTGGGTTCACGCTGCGGGAGCAGCGCTCGCAGAACTACAGGATGACGCTAAACGGTGCCGAGGCCGTGGCGCTGTTGCAGATGACGCCCTTTGCCTGGCGGGCGAAGCCGCAGGTATGGGAGACGTTGCAAGAGATGACACAGTTTAGCTGCGAGGCGGATTTCAGCATCCAGTGCTGGCAGCGCGACGCTTAAGAGGCGAAGTGGCTCCAGAGGAGCTGGATGCCAATACCGATCAGCACCACGCCACCCAGGATCTCGGCCCGTTTGCCCAGCAGCGGGCCGATAAATTTGCCGATCATTATGCCGAGAGTGGACATAATCAGCGTGGCGCAGCCGATGGCCAGCGCGGTGGTGATAATATTGACCTGCAAAAAGGCGAGGCCGACGCCGACAGCCATGGCGTCCAGGCTGGTGGCGATAGCGGTGGTGACCAGCAGCCAGAAGCCGTGGCGGCGCAGCGGGGCGAGATCGTCGTCGGGCTGAGCGCGCACGCCCTCAAGCACCATTCGGCTGCCTAAAAATAGCAGCAGCAGAAAAGCAATCCAGTGGTTCCACTCGAGAACAAACTGGCTGGCCAGCATGCCTAAACCCCAGCCGATCAGCGGCGTCAGCGTCTCAATTACGCCGAAAATCAAACCGGTACGCAGGGCATCAGAAAATTTAGGCTTGTGCAGCGTCGCACCTTTGCCAATAGAGACGGCAAAGGCATCCATCGACATGCCAAAAGCGAGCAGGAGGGTGGCGGATAGGTTCATACAAGCGTCCTGACCGGGAAATCCATATGACACATCACTGCCCCCAGTAATCAGCAGTTGATGCGTCTATGGTCTCGCCTGACCAAACAGCCTCGGCTATCTGGTCCGTACGCGCCACGTTTTGCAACGAGTATGTTGACACGTACATTTCCGGGAACGGGAAATTGGCTACTCCCCAACGACGGGCGCAACCTTAACATATTTTGATAAACTAAAACAATAACCGAAGTTCATTATTTCGTTTTCTTATTGATAACTATTTTCATTTGGAGTGAAGGGTGAAAATAACGTTAAAAAAGAGTGTGGCTTGCGTGGGGAATAATATAGCCATGGCTATGTTTCAGGATGTTGGTATATCAAAAACATAGCTACAGCTATATTTTAACTTATTGAGTTTTAACCATAATGTTGTAGATCTTTTCCAGATCGTCGATATTTCGTACACGGATCAGCAGACGCCGCTGCTCTAATTGCACCACCAGCACGCCATCTTCCGAGAGCTGCATCGCGTTAATACGCGCATATTCAATCCAGATATTTGCGAAGAAAAATCCATTCTCTTTGAAGATGATTTTTGGGGCGCGGATCCAGAAAAGATATATAACGACCAGCGCCAGCATAGATAATAGCCACGTGGTTAAAATAGCACCATGATGCGTGACGTTATTATAGATAAGGATAGCCAGCAGGCCGGTGAAGATCACGCTGTCGGCGCGGCTGCGGCGCAGCAGGGGAGCGGTAAGCAGCGTCGCGCCGTGGCGGCGCGGCATAATAAACTCGTCATAGATAGCGTAAGCCAGCAGCCCAGCCACGCACAGCACCAGCACGTAATCCGTTAACGACATTCATCCTCCAGAAATAAAAACCGGGGGCAGTGCCCCCGGCGTGACATCTACCGCTTACAGACCGAGCAGGCCAACGGCGTAGCCCGCAATACCGATGACGAAGAAGCCAACGATGATCCACAGCGGGTTCACTTTCTTACGCAGCAGCCACATGCAGGCGAAGGTCAGCAGCAGCGGCACCAGGCCCGGCATCAGCTGGTCAAGGATAGTTTGCACGGTGGTGACGTTAGTCTTCCCGGTCTGGTCGGTGATCTCCGACACCACCAGCGGGATATTAACATGCGTCCACTTGTTTACCAGCGCCCCCATAACAAACAGGCCGAGGATTGACGCCCCCTCGGTTAGCTTCTGCAGGAAACCGCCGCCCATATCCTTAACGATATCTACCCCTTTACGGTAGCCATAAGCGACGCCGTAGTAGCGGGTCGCCAGACGCACCACGTTAAAGAGGATAAAGAACAGCAGCGGACCGAGCAGGCTGCCGCTCATAGCGATCCCCGCCCCGAGTGCGGCAAATACCGGACGCACGGTTCCCCAGAAGATCGGGTCACCGACGCCTGCCAGCGGCCCCATCAGGCCCACTTTGATCCCGTTGATGGCACCATCGTCAATCTCTGCCCCGTTGGCACGCTTCTCCTCCATCGCCAGGGTAACGCCGAGCACCGGCGCGGCGACGTAGGGGTGGGTGTTAAAAAACTCCAGGTGGCGTTTAATCGCCTGGCGGCGTGCCTCGTTATTCTCCGGGTAGAGGCGTTTGATGGCCGGCACCATAGAGAAGCAGAAGCCCAGCGCCTGCATACGTTCAAAGTTCCACGACCCCTGGAAGAGGTTAGAGCGAATGAACACGCCGCGGATATCGCCAGCCGTGAGTTTTTTCTCGGACGTCGTTTTTGTTATATCAACCATGTCGCTCACCTGTTAATCCAGTTCGTTATCGAGATCGTTAGCACCGGCAGCCTGAGCAGGCGCGCCCGCCGAGCGGTTGTATTTCGGGCTAAGCTGAATATAGAGAATCGCCATCACGGCACCGATCACCCCCAGCGCCACCAGGTTGAAGTTGGTGAAGGCGGCGGTAACGAAGCCCAGATAGAAGAACGGCATCAGATAACCTGCACGCATCATGTTGATGACCATCGCATAGCCCACTACCACGATCATGCCCCCGGCAATGTTCAGGCCGCTGGTCACCACTTCCGGAATCGCGTTGAGCATTCCCTGAACTTCGCTGGTACCTACGGAGTAGGCAACGATCACTGCCGGGATGGCAATACGCATCGCCTGCAGGAACAGGGAGGAGACGTGGATCCAGGAGAGCGCCGTCAGGTTGCCGTTTTCGGCCGCCTTATCCGCTGCGTGCTGGAAGGCTACGGTAATGGTACGAACGATAATGGTCAGCACCTGGCCTGCCGCCGCCAGCGGAATGGCCAGCGCGATACCGGCCCCGATGCTCTGGCCCCCGGCGATAACCAGCACGGTTGAGATGATGGATGCCAGCGCGGCATCGGGCGCTACCGCCGCACCGATGTTCATCCAGCCGAGGGCGATCATCTCAAGCGTACCGCCGATGATGATGCCTTTTTGCATATCACCCAGCACGATACCGATTAACGTACAGGCCACCAGCGGACGGTGGAACTGAAATTCATCCAGCACCGACTCCATACCGGCAATACAGGCGACGATGAACACCAGCACAATCTGAAGAGTGGTAATCTCCATTGTACTTCTCCTATAACAATACAGATTTAAGTGTAAAAACAGCTTCGATCAGCGGGTGCCGGTTACTTTGCCACTTTGCTGATTAAATCCATCATTTTCAGGCGTTGATCGCTGGAGACTTTTCGCACTTCCAGCTCAATCCCCTGCGCGTTCAGCTTTTTAAACGCGGCGATATCCTGCTCATCCACCGATACCGCGTTGTTAACCTGCGTTTTGCCCTGACGGAAGGCCATACCGCCAATGTTGACCGAGGTGATCTTCACTCCCTCATCAACGAGGCGTACCACGTCGGTCGGATTGGTAAACAGCAGCATCACGCGCTCGCCGGCGTATTTCGGGTTGTTGTAAACGCGGATCATCTTGGCGACGTCCACCACGTGGGCGGTTACGCCAGGGGGAGCCACCTGGGTTAATAACGTCTTGCGTACCGTGTCGGCGGCCACCTCATCGCTGACAACGATAATGCGGTGAACGTTGGTCTCTTTCGTCCAGCGGGTCGCCACCTGGCCATGGATCAGGCGATCGTCGATACGCGCCAGGCCGATGGTCATATAGTCCTCTGGCCCCATCGGTTTTTGCGGTACGGCGGCCCTCGGTGCGGCAGCAGGGGCAGGCGCGGCGGCAGGCTGGGCCTTCTCCACCGGCTGCGCCTTCAGCGCCTTCACGCCTTCGCGGCCCGCTTCAACGGCAACGGCGACCAGATCGTCAAAAGCCGGGTCGTCATCGCGACCCATCAGGGTCTCAACCAGCATGGGAATGTTGACCCCGGCCACCACCTCATGGTGCTCTTTATCGACGACAATACGGCTGGCAGCGTTGAACGGGCTGCCGCCCCACGTATCGACGAGAAACAGCACGCCCTGGCCGGTGTCGAGTTTCGCCAGCTGCGCGTTATATTTTTCGATCAGCGTTTCGGCGTTTTCACCCGGCACGAAATCGATCCAGCCTACGTTCTCCTGTTCGCCCAATAGCATTTCAGCTGTTTTAATCAGCTGCTCCGCAGCCCAGCCATGTGTGCCTATCACAATAGCAATGGTCACTTGCTACCTCCTTTATTATCGTGAACACATCCGTAGTAGATGCATTGTGAATCGTTACGTCATAGCGAATCGATTCAGAGAGGGGTAAGAAATAATTCAGACTTCGCGAATTATTTTAGATAGTGAAAAAATAATTTATGTGATTCAGATCCGTAATTTAGCTTTCGTAAGAAAAGAAATTTTGTTGCGCAAAATATCTTCGAAAATGCAAATTCAGGTAAATCTTTGCAAAAGCGTAATTCTCTCTGTTATGTTTACTTTCTGTTTATAATCACTGGAGTAGAGGGCAGTTGCCCACCGTATGGACCGTCACCGACGTCAGTTTACCTTCAGGCCGCTTAGCGCCTGCATTAATCCCCGTTTAGCTGTCACCACGCCTGCATGCTGTAAGGCCTCTTTGATTTGTCTTTCCTTTAGCAGGAGCCTGTCATGGAATTCTTGATGGATCCCACAATCTGGGTGGGATTGTTGACGCTTGTCGTACTTGAAATCGTTCTCGGTATCGATAACCTGGTGTTTATCGCCATCCTTGCCGACAAACTGCCGCCGAAACAGCGTGACAAGGCAAGGCTTATCGGCCTCTCCCTTGCGCTGGTCATGCGCCTGGCGCTGCTCTCCGTCATCTCCTGGATGGTGACGCTGACCCAGCCGCTCTTTTCGGTCATGGATTTCACCTTCTCAGGCCGCGATCTGATCATGCTGCTCGGGGGGATATTCTTACTCTTCAAAGCGACAACAGAGTTACATGAGCGCCTGGAGAACCGTGAGCACGACAGTGGCCAGGGGAAAGGGTACGCCAGCTTCTGGGTAGTGGTGGTACAGATCGTCATCCTCGATGCGGTCTTCTCTCTTGACGCGGTGATCACTGCGGTTGGGATGGTAAACCATCTGCCGGTAATGATGGCGGCGGTGGTGATCGCGATGGCGGTAATGCTGTTGGCCTCTAAGCCGTTGACGCGTTTTGTTAACCAACATCCAACGGTGGTGGTGCTCTGTCTGAGCTTCCTGCTGATGATCGGTCTGAGCCTGGTAGCGGAAGGCTTTGGCTTCCATATACCGAAAGGCTATCTCTACGCGGCAATCGGCTTCTCGATCATCATTGAGTTCTTCAACCAGGTGGCGCGCCGTAACTTTATTCGCCACCAGTCCACGCTGCCGCTGCGGGCGCGTACCGCCGACGCCATTCTGCGTCTGATGGGCGGTCGCCGTCAGGCTGCGGTTCAGCACGAGCCGGACAATCAGTCTCCGGTTGCGGTGCCCGAGGGCGCGTTTGCGGATGAAGAGCGCTATATGATCAACGGCGTGCTGACCCTGGCCTCGCGCTCACTGCGCAGCATCATGACGCCACGCGGCGAGATCAGCTGGGTCGATGCCAACCTCGACGTTGACGCCATTCGCCAGCAGCTGCTCTCCTCGCCGCACAGTCTCTTCCCGGTGTGCCGGGGCGAGCTGGATGAGGTCATTGGTATCGTGCGTGCGAAAGAGCTGCTGGTGGCGCTGGAAGAGGGCGTCGACGTGGCGGCTATCGCCTCGGCTGCACCGGCTATCGTGGTTCCGGAAACGCTGGATCCCATTAAGCTGCTGGCGGTTCTGCGCCGTGCACGGGGCAGCTTCGTCATGGTAACCAACGAATTTGGTGTGGTGCAGGGCCTGGTGACGCCGCTTGACGTGCTGGAAGCTATCGCCGGTGAGTTCCCGGATGCTGATGAGACGCCGGAAATTGTCACCGACGGCGACGGCTGGCTGGTAAAAGGCGCGACCGATCTCCACGCGCTTCAGCATGCGCTCGAGATAGATACCCTGGTAAACGATGAAGAGGATATTGCTACCGTTGCGGGTCTGGTCATTGCCATCAACGGCCATATTCCTAAGCCGGGCGAAGTGCTGCAGCTTGCACCCTTAACCATCACCGTCGTCGAGGCGAACGACTACCGGGTCGATCTGGTACGGGTTGTTAAAGAGCAGCCGGTACAGGACGACGAAGAGGAGTAGCCTCGCTCAGCGTAGCGGCGTCATGGGCATTACATGCCCGCTATAGGTGGCTGGCGGCGGCGTACTGCCCGCCAGCCACTTTGGGAAATCTTTTAGCGGCATTGGCTTCGCGTAGAGAAATCCCTGAAATATTGTTACCCCGCGCTGGCGCAAACGCTGCGCCTGCAGCGGGGTCTCTACCCCCTCCGCAATCAGCTCAATATTCAGCCGCTTACCCAGCGCGATAATAATATCCGTCACCGTCGAGTTCACCGCATCGGTGCCTACCGCCGTGGTATAGGACTTATCGATCTTCAGCACGTCCGGGCGCAGCTTCTCCAGCCAGGAGAGAGAGGTGTTGCCGGTACCAAAGTCATCAATCGCCAGCTTAACCCCACGCCGATGCAGCGCCCGTACGATCCGGTAATCAATATCGGTGATCGCCTCCCGCTCGGTCAGCTCAATGGTGAGCTGCTGAACTGGCCGGGCGTGGAACCAGAGGCGGTTAAGATCCTTCAGCAGCATGCCGTCGCGGAAGTGGCTTGCCGAAACGTTAATCCCGATATGAAACTGGCTGTTGGCCGGAAACAGCCCCAGCTGGCGGTGGGTCTCTGCCAGCACATAACGCGTGAGAGGGGCGATCAGGCTCTGCTCCTCGGCAATAGGAATAAAGACGTCCGGGGAGATCCAGCCCTGGCGCGGGTTATTCCAGCGCAGCAGGATCTCTACGCCTTCGCACTGGTGGGTACTGGCGTTCAGCAGCGGCTGGCAGAAAAGCTCAAATTCATGGGCCGCCAGTCCGAGATTGATCTCCCACGAGAAGCTCATCCGGTTGGCAGTGACAATCCAGGCGATATAGCCCATCAGCAGACTGATGATCACCGCCAGCGGCAGCTGGGAAGGGAGGTGGCGCAGCGCCAGCTCTCCTGCACCCGGCCCCCTGACGCTGACGGTAAAGGGGAACCGTTCCGAGCTTTGCTGGAAACGCGTCTCGCCCACCAGCGGCGGCAGGCTATCTACCACGCCGGCTCCGTAGATCAGGTGTCGGTCGCCCACCGTGACGCTCGCTCCCGTGATCAGCGGCTTTTGCGGCTCCAGCATCAGGCGGGTAAGCAGATCGATATTGATCACCTCCATCACCCCGTCCTGCCCGTTCTCGGTCAGGGGGAACCACTGAATGAGGATCGGGCTGCCCTGCAGCAAGGAGTGATCGGTTGTAAGCAGCAGAAGCGGATGAGGCGTGGGAAGCGCGGGCTGAAGCTGATGGATGGGGACGTTACGATAGCCGAAAATGCTGGAGCAGTAGAGGATGCCGTTCTTGATAAGGCCGATGGAGCGTACGGTTTGCATCGTCGCGGCCTGCTTTCGTAGCGCCAGGTGCGCCTCACCGCAGCCCAGGCCTACCAGCGGCAGGAGCACCCCCCGGCCCTGGGCAAGGGGAATGAGGATCCGATCCAGCGAGGAGACCGCGTGGTTGGTAAAAGAGAGGATCCGCTGCTGGTTAGCATTTCGCTCGGAGATGTAGCGCGAGCCAAGGGTCAGGAAAAGAGTGAAGATAGCGACAACCAGGCAGACGATGGCGCGCTTTCGGCGGTAGCTTCTTATAATATGCTGTGCTGTTTGCATATCCCCACGATCCCCAGGAGAGCCGTTGGCGAAAAAGCAAACGGCAACACAGCAAGTGTAGTGGGGAAAAAATCATCGGGAGAAAAAAGGGCAATAATTAGCCCTTTCGGGTGAAAGGGCTGGTTTAACGTATTAGTCGCACTGAACCTTGATCGCCAGGCCGCCGCGGGAGGTCTCGCGGTATTTGGCGTTCATGTCCTTGCCGGTTTCGTACATGGTTTCGATCACCTTATCCAGTGACACCCGCGGGGCGCTGGTGCGGCGCATAGCCATGCGCGAGGCGTTGATGGCCTTCACCGACGCGATGGCGTTACGCTCGATGCACGGCACCTGCACCTGACCGGCAACCGGATCGCAGGTCAGACCCAGGTTATGCTCCATGCCGATCTCCGCCGCCACGCAGACCTGCTCCGGGCTGGCA
>NZ_DAMACX010000068.1:0-15736 GCF_031998825.1 Pseudescherichia sp. | reverse complement strand
AGGGGTATTACCTCTACTACCCCAGCCGCAAGCAGCACACTCAGGCCTTTGCCCGGTTGATAGAGGCGCTGAGGTATAAGGGGTAGGGGGCTGGCTGGCAAGATGTATGGCGAGAGGCACTCTTTAGCTCCGGTAGTTATTAACTTAAGCAGTAAGAGAAATACACTTAAATATGTTCTGCTGTGCCAGTCAATCAATATTTAATGAACTATATATCTATTTGATTAATATATTCAGAAAGTGAATATTTAGGGTTGCTCTACATCTTTTCTTAACGGCGTTCTATTCAATCAAGCAGGTTGCACTTTAGCATTCTTACCGGTTAATCGATTAAATTTTGTTACCATTAATTTATTGATATTCTTTGTGGAGGGAATAGGCTCCCATGAAAATCCTATGAATGTTAGTGCCGATAGTGAAATTAATTTTTTATTGGAAATATTAAATGAGGGAATAAGATGGCAATTCCAGTTTATTTATGGCTAAAGGATGATGGGGGCAACCTTGTTAAAGGTTCCGTCGATGTGAATGGTCGTGAAGGGTCTATAGAAATTATGGAGCTTATGCACACGGTAGACTTACCTGTAGATGACCGTACAGGTAAGGTTATCAATAAATGTCTACACGGAGATTACTTTTTAATTAAGGAGCTGGATAGTGCATCACCTTATCTGTATCAGGGTGTATCATCAGGCAGGAAGTTCAAAGAGGCAGTCTTAAAGTTCTATCGAATCAACTACAATGGGCAGGAAGAAGAATACTTCCGTGTTACTATGGAGAACGTAAGCGTAAACGAAGTTGAACCTTTTATGATGGATATAAAGAATCCCCGCTACAAGAAACACAACCACCTTGAGGCTTTCTACTTAGCCTATGAAAAGATTACGTGGCACTACCTGGACGGCAATATTATTCATTCCGACTCATGGAACAGCAAGGAGGCCGCATAATGCCGTGGGTATACAAAGTTAGTGCACACGCATTCTACCTAAATGGTACATATAAATTTGATGCTGAATACTCAGGTAGGCCGGGATATTGGAATGATTCCGCAAATGAGTGTGTAAGTGGTAAAGGTCCTTTGCCAAGAGGTACTTACACTATTGGGCCTGCTTTCTATCATCATAAAACAAGGGCCATGACAATGCGTTTGACCCCCTTTATCGAGAATCAAATGTGTGGAAGGGATGGATTTATGATACATGGCAATAGTGGGAAGCACCCACGAGATGCTTCTGATGGGTGCATTATATTAGATATTCGGTATCGTAAAGAAATTAATGATAGTTCAGATAAGATTCTAGTGGTTGAAGATTAATATGAAATATGCTCTGGTAATATTAATCCTACTGAGTAATGCTTGTTTCGCTGTCCGTATGGAAGGTTTTGGGGCAAGGTACTATGATGAGGATACAGAGAATTACTCGGATGAACATGATACAAATAAATCTTTGATACCTGATGTTATTATAGGGGGGGGTAGTTATGTAATGGAGTCCAGTACGCTGGATGATATTGCTAAACATACTGGCATTACTGTAAATAAAGACGATCAAGCATCCTGGATTTGTCTAAAAAGTGAAGGTATCAATTATTGGTTTATATCGGATAATGAAATGGGTCAGGGGGATCTTACTGCGATAGGTATCGCAGCGGGGAATTCAAGCTGTAAAGCATTTAAGGATAGGTTGGAGGTGTATATTAATGATGTGCCATTATTAAGTGCCTCTAAAGAAAAAGTATCCTCTTTTTTTTCTAACAGACCAAAAAAAGATATTGTTATGTATTGTAACGATACCAAGGTTTCAGATGAGTACATTCAGGGGAACTGTATTCAGTATTATCTCCAAGGAAATGTAATACAAGGGATTTTTATAAGTCAGCTTACTACGAGTTAATGCTCTTACTACACAATTTCATGAGAAAGGGGATGTGGAGTAATGCCTTTTTACCACAAGTATCATGGTATCAACGTTGAACTTACTACTGACAACAGCCTGACGGGCATCGTCAGCGGCCGCTTTGATGCGGGCATACGGTTGGGAGTTTTCCCGCAACGGACAGGGTTTACGGGTGCGGGTCGAGGGGCAACTAACGTTTAATCATCTGCCCGCCCGCATCGACGCAGCGATCTCCGGCATGGGGCTGGCCTTTGTGCCAGAGGATACGGTCGCGGATGCGCTGGACAAGGGGAAACTGGAGGCGGTGCTGGAGCCATGGTGCGAACCGTTTCAGGGGTATTACCTCTACTACCCCAGCCGCAAGCAGCACACTCAGGCCTTTGCCCGCCTGATAGAGGCGCTGAGGTATAAGGGGTAGGAAGAGAGCCGGTCCAAAAATCGCTCCTTTTCGAGATTGACGCTTTTACCAGCGACTGATTAAAATTACGTTAAAGATAGTGGCATTTTAAAGGTTAGCCGGACGTAGTTCAAACAGAGCGGTTGCCGATATAAAGTATGTCGCTATATGAGGTCAGGAGGCTATATTGTGAAAAAAGTAATTAAAATAAACAAAGAAATTCTTCAGGCTCAACTTCATCTTGCAAGGGGTGATGCAAGTATAGATCTCGCTATTGAAGGCAAAAGCGCGCAGGAACGCCGGGACGGTCTTAAAAGGATCGTAAATGCTCAAAAAAGAACTTATCGAAACTGTTAAAATTAATCAGCTTTTCCATGAAATTAGTAAAGAGTACGGGTATGACGTCGATGACAATGGGCACTTAGTTGTTGAATATATAGGTATCTACCATGCTCGTTTAAGACCTAATTTCGCCGACCCTCTTGTAGTAATAAATTCTGTATAGATGAACGCTGTGTTCCTTATGTTTCAGTTCTTTTTATTACTGACCATAATCAACTCTTTGGCTTTAAAACGTCCAAATATAATAGGTCTTCTTTATCGGCACTTCGTAAAGCTGTCGATAAAAATATTAAAGATGGTGATAGTACAGACTGAATTGTAGCTGCGATAACGCTTGTTTATCATTTCTGTCACTGGCATTATTCTGGGTGTGAATCAGTTAAACGCTGATTTTAATGACTCGGGGTGCCCTTCTTCGTTGAAGGCTGAGAAATACCCGTACCACCTGATCTGGATAATGCCAGCGTAGGGAAGTCAGATGCCTGCCGGCGTCCCTTCTTCGCGCCGGGCAGGAGCTGACTATGCAACCTGACCTGCTGAGCCACGCGTATATCGCGTCTGTTTTACAGCACTTCCGTACCCGTTCCCCGCTTATTCACTGTATGACTAACGACGTTGTGCAGACCTTTACCGCTAACGTTCTGCTTGCTCTCGGTGCTTCCCCGGCCATGGTGATTGAGCGTCAAGAGGCCACACAGTTCAGCGCTATCGCCGACGCACTGTTGATTAACGTTGGCACGCTTACCGCCGACCGCGCCGATGCCATGCGCGCAGCTATCCAAAGCGCCAGTGAGGCGGGCAAGCCCTGGACCCTCGACCCGGTGGCCGTTGGTGCGTTCGATTTTCGCACGCGCTTCTGCCGGGAGATCCTCGCTCTCCGTCCGGCGGCAATCCGCGGTAACGCCTCGGAGATCATGGCTCTTGCGGGCATGAGCGCAGGCGGGCGCGGGGTGGATACCACCGACTCAGCCAGCGCCGCGCTTCCGGCGGCCGGGCAGCTGGCGCGGGAAACCGGAGCCGTGGTCGCGGTAACGGGAGAGGTGGACTACATCACCGACGGCAGCCGCACGCTTAGCGTGGTGGGCGGCGCGGCGATCATGACCCGGGTTGTGGGCACCGGCTGCGCGCTGTCGGCGGTCGTGGCGGCAAGCTGCGCATTGCCTGGAGAACGAATGGTCAACGTCGCTGCGGCCTGCGGCCTGTTCGCCCAGGCGGGAGGCGAGGCGGCAGCAGCCAGCCATGGCCCCGGCTCCTTTGTCGCAGCATTTCTTGATGCTCTCTATAACCTTGATGGAGGCGCATCAGCATGAAAAGAGTCAATGCATTGACCATCGCCGGAACCGACCCAAGCGGCGGGGCAGGTATCCAGGCGGATCTGAAAACCTTCTCCGCCCTCGGGGCCTATGGCTGCTCGGTTATTACCGCGCTGGTGGCGCAGAATACCCTCGGCGTGCAGTCGGTTTACCGCATCACTCCAGAGTTCGTCGCCGCGCAGCTGGATTCGGTACTGAGCGATGTGCGTATTGATACCACCAAGATCGGCATGCTGGCGGATACCGATATTATCGAGGCGGTGGCCGAGCGGCTGGCGCACTATCGGGTAGAGAATATCGTGCTGGATACGGTAATGCTGGCGAAGAGCGGCGATCCGCTCCTGACGCCTTCGGCGGTCGCTACCCTGCGCGCTCGCCTGCTGCCGCAGGTCTCGCTGATCACGCCTAACCTGCCGGAAGCAGCGGCGCTGCTGGATGCCGACCATGCCCGCAACGAGCAGGATATGCATGAGCAGGGGCGGGCGCTGCTGGCGCTCGGCTGTGAAGCGGTACTGATGAAGGGCGGTCATCTTACCGACGGTGAAAGCCCGGACTGGCTCTTTACTCGCGAGGGGGCCACGCGCTTCACCGCCCCGCGCATTGCGACCAAAAACACCCACGGCACAGGCTGCACCCTCTCGGCGGCGCTGGCGGCGCTGCGCCCGCGTCACGCTAGCTGGGCCGATACCCTGGCCGAAGCCAAAGCCTGGCTGACACAAGCCCTGGCGCAGACGGACTCGCTGGAGGTGGGGCAGGGCATCGGCCCGGTGCACCATTTCCACGCCTGGTGGTAAAAGCGGGCACATAAATAACCCTTCCGGCTTACGGAAGGGGATTTAATATTTACTGTAATTAACTATTCTCAGATATTGTTTCTCAGATATTGTCGCAGGTTCCTGGAAGCATCAACGCATGATAATGGAGCTGAAGATATGAAACTGCACGCTTTGCTATTACCGTTGGTCTCTCTCTTACTGAGCGCCTGCGCGAGCAACGGGCCATCCCCCTATACGGGCCACATTGGCACTAAACATTACGAAAACTATATCTGTTTAACCTCCCCTGAGGATGGAGAGATCGAGGCGTACAACCTCACCTCATCGAAAGATAACTTCAAGTCCACCTATTCTCCCGTAGGTGAGGAGCCGATCCTTGTTCATACCCCGGGCGTATGCTTTCTGGCGCGCTTCGATAAGGGCTACATCTACTCATTTAATTATCAAGTAGACGGTGACTGGTATCACTTCAGATTTTTCAGCGATCAAAATGGCAGGATAACCGTTTTAAAAGCGGCTTAACGCAGCCGTAATAACTCAATGCTGGCTTAGAGATAAATTTTCATTAAACCAAAAGTACCAAAATTTCCTCCGTGCTGGAAAAATCCGCCGCTCGATACCAGGCTTACTCTGCCTGCAAACTCAGGGCAGGACTAACCACGTTCGCCTGCGGGCGAACCTTACGGGAGCCTCATCATGACTGATATTACGCAGCTGCTTGGCAAAGATGCCGACAGCCTGTTGCAGCATCGTTGTATGACCATTCCAGCCGACCAGCTCTACCTGCCAGGACATGACTATGTCGACCGCGTGATGGTCGATAATAACCGTCCCCCGGCCGTCCTCCGTAATATGCAAACCCTCTACAATACCGGCCGTCTGGCGGGAACCGGCTATCTGTCGATTCTGCCGGTTGACCAGGGCGTAGAGCACTCGGCGGGCGCGTCGTTCGCCGCTAACCCACAATATTTCGATCCGAAAAACATTGTTGAGCTGGCTATCGAAGCGGGCTGTAACTGCGTCGCCTCGACCTACGGCGTGCTGGCTTCGGTATCGCGCCGCTACGCGCACCGCATTCCGTTCCTCGTGAAGCTTAACCATAACGAAACCTTGAGCTACCCCAACACCTTTGACCAGACGCTCTACGCCAGCGTAGAGCAGGCGTTCAATATGGGGGCGGTTGCCGTGGGCGCGACCATCTACTTTGGCTCTGAGCAGTCGCGCCGCCAGATCGAAGAGATCTCAAGCGCCTTTGAGCGCGCTCATGAGCTGGGGATGGTGACCGTACTGTGGGCCTATCTGCGCAACGCCGATTTCAAAAAGGATGGCGTCGACTACCACGTCTCTGCCGATCTTACCGGGCAGGCCAACCACCTGGCGGCAACTATCGGGGCGGATATCGTCAAGCAGAAGATGGCGGAAAATAACGGCGGCTATAACGCAGTCAAGTATGGTTATACCGACGAGCGCGTCTACAGCAAACTCACCACCGATAATCCTATCGACCTGGTGCGCTACCAGCTGGCAAACTGCTACATGGGCCGCGCAGGGCTGATCAACTCCGGCGGCGCATCCGGGGGTGAAGCCGACCTGACCGAAGCGGTGCGTACGGCGGTGATCAACAAGCGTGCGGGCGGTATGGGGCTGATCCTTGGCCGGAAAGCGTTTAAGAAAACGATGGCCGACGGCGTGAAGCTGATTAATGCCGTGCAGGATGTCTACCTGGATAATAAAGTGACCATTGCTTAATTAATAACGCTACGCCGGGCGGCGCTGACGCTTGCCCGGCCTACATATCAAAACAACATTTCATTTTTAATATGGATCCTTCCCGATCTGCATCACATTTCCCCTCTCTTTTGTGAAAAGTGTCACTCAACCCTGTGCTATTGCCCAAAAATCATCCGTTGCTTAGCGGAAATTGTCTGAGGCATCGGCTAAAAAATCTGCATACATTTATATCTGAAACAGCTTTTCAAAATGAAGCAGGCACCCTGACACAAGGATCCGTAATGAAAATTGAATCTGTAAACGTCACCGTTTTTCAGTATCCCACCCGTCGTGTTTCCGATAGCGCAGGCCACTCCCATCCTGGCCCGGAGAGCATGGCTAAGATGGCGATGCTGACCATCACCGCTGATGATGGCAGCCAGGGGTTCTCTTTTGCGCCGCCGGAAGTGGTACGTCCCTTTGTCGTGAACACCTTCTTCCGCAAGGTGATGGTGGGCCAGGATCCGTTCAACCGGGAGCGCATCTGGCAGGATCTGGTCCACTGGCAGCGCGGCAGCGCCCATCAGCTCACCGAGCGGGCGCTCTCCTTTGTGGAGCAGGCGCTGTGGGATCTGGTTGGCCGCAAGCTCAACGTCCCGGTCTATAAGCTGCTCGGCGGCTTCCGTGACAAGGTTCCGGCCTACGGTAGCACCATGTGCGGAGACGATCTGCCGGGCGGGCTCTCCACGCCGGAGGAGTACGCCGCCTTTGCCGAGACCCTCGTCGCCCGCGGCTATAAAGCCATCAAGCTGCACACCTGGATGCCGCCGGTGTCATTTGCGCCTAACCCGAAAATGGACGTTAAGGCCTGCGCCGCCGTGCGCGAAGCCGTCGGGCCGGATATCGACCTGATGATCGACGGCTACCACTGGTACAGCCGTACCGAGGCGCTCTATATCGGCAAAGAGCTGGAGAAGCTCAACTTTGCCTGGTTTGAAGAGCCGATGGAGGAGGAGAGCATGTCCTCCTACGCCTGGCTGGCGGAGAACCTCTCTATTCCGATTATCGGGCCGGAGAGCCTGGGCGGTAAGCACCACAGCCGCGCCGACTGGGTCAAAGCCGGAGCCTGCGACATTCTGCGTGCCGGATCCAACGGCGTTGGCGGGATTTCACCGACGCTGAAAGTGGCCAGCCTTGCCGAAGCCTTCGGCATGGACTGCGAAGTGCACGGCAACGGGGCGGCCAGCCTGGCGGTGGTGGGGGCGATCCGCAACTGCCGCTGGTATGAGCGCGGCCTGCTGCACCCGTTCCTCGACTACGACGAACCTGCCGCCTACCTCAACAGCATCGTCGATCCGATGGATGACGAAGGCTTTGTCCATCTGCCGCAGCGCCCTGGCCTCGGCGAAGATATCAATTTTGCCTATATCGAAGCCAATACCGTCAGTCACGACTAATAAAAAAAGCCAACGCCCGGTGGCACTGCGCTAACCGGGCCTACGTCTTACCCTACAAACGGTATACAGAGATGAATAAAAACGCGTTGAGGGCTAGCCTGCTGGCGCTCTCGCTGATGATGGGGAGTGGAGCGACGCTGGCGGCTACGCCGCCGGATCAGCTCATCATCGGCATGAACATGAATAATCTCTTGAGTCTCGATCCGGCGGCGATGACCGGTAACGAAGTGGTCGGCATCGTCGTCAATCTCTACGACTCGCTGGTAGAGCTCGATCCCGACCAGCTCACCAACGTCCGTCCGGCGCTGGCCGAATCCTGGGCCATCAGCCCGGATGGTAAAACCCTGACCTTTCACCTGCGCAAGGACGTCAAATTTCACTCCGGCAACCCGTTGACCGCCGAAGACGTGGTGTGGTCGATGCGCCGCCTGCTGCATCTCAACCTTGCTCAGGCCTCGGTGTGGAAATCCTACGGCTTTAGCAAAAAGAACATTGACGATCAGGTGAGCGCCCCGGATAGCTATACCGTGCAGATTGTCCTGCCGAAGGCCAACGATCCGCAGCTGGTGATCTACTCCCTCGGCGCGCTGGGCAACCTTGGCGTGCTCGACAGCAAAACGGTGCAGAGCCATGAGGTCAATAACGACTGGGGCAACCGCTGGCTGACCACCAACGAAGCTGGCTCCGGCCCCTTTATGCTGGAGACCTGGCAGGCAAAAGATGTGCTGCGCATGAAGCGTAACCCGAGCTACTGGCGGGAAGAGCCGAAGATGAGCCGCATCGTGCTGCGCCATTTTCAGGAGTCGCAGACCCTGCGCCTGATGATTGCCAAGGGCGATCTCGATATCGCCAACAGCATGGCGGTGTCGGACATCAACGCCCTGCGTAAGGATCCCGACGTCACCGTTGAGGCGGTGCAGCGCGGGACGGTCTACTACGTGGCGATGAGCATGAAGGAGCCGCACTTTGCTAATCCGAAGGTGCGCGAGGCGGTGCGCTACCTCATCGACTACCAGGGGATCAACAAGGCGCTGATGCCGGGCTACGGCGTGCTGCACCAGCGGCCGATCAAGGCTGGAATGCCGTCGACGCTGCCGGACCCAGGCTACCGGCTGGATATTGTCAAAGCGAAAAAGCTGCTGGCGGAGGCGGGCTACCCGAACGGCTTTGATACTACCCTGCGGGTGCTGGCGGATCAGCCGTTCCTCAATATCGCCATCGCCGTGCAGTCCACCCTGATGCAGGCGGGGATTAACGCCAAAATCATCACCGGCACCGGGAACCAGATCTACGGCGCGATGCGCGAGCGTAAGTTTGACATCCTGGTCGGGCGCGGCGGCAGCGGGGTAGAGCCACATCCACACTCCAGCCTGCGCGCGCTGGTCTATAACCCGGACAACAGCGACGAGGCGCGGCTGACCAACTTCCAGGGCTGGCGCACCAGTTTTTACGATAAGCCGCTCAACGAGATGATCGATAAAGCGCTGCTGGAGCGCGATCCGCAGAAGCAGATTGCCGACTATCAGCAGATCCAGACCCGCTACGACCAGCTGATCCCCGCCCTGGTGCCGCTCTCCCAGATGGTGGACTCGGTGGTGGTGCGTAACGAGGTGAAGAACTTCCAGTCTCACCCCTCCGCCACGACCTTCCTGCGCGAGGTTTATAAAGAGCCGATTCATACCGGAGGAACCAAAGGATGAGTGTAGCAATCTTAGCGCCCGGCTCCCGCGCCCGGCGGTTCTCAAACCGGCTCGGTCAGGTGCTGGTCACCCTGTTCGGCCTGCTGCTGCTGACCTTTTTTATTGGCCGGGTGATGCCGGTCGATCCGGTGCTGGCGATCGTCGGCCCGGACGCCGACCAGAGCACCTATCAGCAGGTCTACCAGCAGCTGGGGTTCGATAAATCCCTGCTGACCCAGTTCGGCATCTACTTTAACAACCTGCTGCACGGCGATCTCGGTAACGCGCTGCTCACGGGCAAACCGGTAACGGACGATATTCTGCGCGTCTTCCCGGCGACGCTGGAGCTGGCGACCATGGCGATTATCGTCGGTGCGGGTCTCGGTGTTCCGCTGGGGGTGCTGGCCGCGGCGCGTCGTAACAGTGTCTCCGACTACGTGGTACGTATCATCAGCCTGGCGGGCTACTCCACGCCTATCTTCTGGGTGGGGATGATGGGCCTGCTGCTGTTCTACGCCTGGCTGGGCTGGGTCGGCGGGGCGGGGCGGTTGGATATGGGCCTTGAGGGGCTGGTTCCACGCCGCACTGGACTCTTTACCGTCGATGCCCTGTTGGCGGGTAACGGGCAGGTGTTCTGGAACGCCATCAACCATCTGGTGCTGCCCGCGTCGCTGCTTGGTTTCCACTCCCTGGCCTACATCAGCCGGATGACCCGCAGCTTTATGCTGGCCCAGCTCTCCCAGGAGTTCATCATCACCGCCCGGGTTAAAGGCTTAACCGAGCGACAGGTGATCTGGAACCACGCGTTTCGCAACATCCTCGTGCAGCTCCTGACGGTGGTGGCGCTGGCCTACGGCTCGCTGCTGGAGGGTGCGGTGCTGATCGAAACCGTCTTCTCCTGGCCGGGCTTTGGCTCCTACCTCACCGGCAGCCTGCTGCTGGGGGATATGAATGCGGTAATGGGCTGCGTGCTGCTGGTGGGGGTGATCTTCGTGATGCTAAACCTGCTCTCCGACATGCTCTACCAACTCTTTGACCCGAGGACGAAATCATGACGGTCTCTCTGGATACGCCCGTAACCGGCGGCGGAAATGAAAGCCGCCTGCGTCTGAAGCGCGCTTTGGCCCGCACCGGCGATTTTATTGGCAAGATGGCACGTAACCCGCTGACTGCCATCGGCGGCGGGATTATTTTCCTGCTGCTGGTGGTGGCCGCTTTTGCACCGTGGATCGCCCCCTATAATCCGCTGGTGCAGGATCTCAACGCTGCATTACAGGCACCAAACGCCCAGCACTGGTTTGGCACCGACGAGTTTGGCCGGGACATCTTCAGCCGCCTGGTCTACGGGGCGCGGATTACGCTCTACATCGTGCTGCTGGTGTCGGTCACCGTCGGGCCGCTGGGCCTGCTGCTGGGGGTGAGCGCGGGCTACTTCGGTGGCAAGGTCGATACGGTGCTGATGCGCGTCACCGATATCTTTATCTCTTTCCCAAGCCTGGTGCTGGCCCTGGCGTTCGTGGCCGCCCTCGGCCCTGGCCTTGAGCACGTGGTAATCGCCATTACCCTGACCGCCTGGCCGCCGATTGCCCGTCTGGCGCGGGCCGAAACCCTCTCTCTGCGCCAGGCTGACTTTATCTCGGCGGTGCGCTTGCAGGGGGCGTCGCCGGTGCGCGTGCTGTGGCGTCACATCGTGCCGCTCTGCCTGCCGTCGGTGATCATCCGCATCACCATGAATATGGCGGGGATTATCCTGACCGCCGCCGGGCTGGGCTTCCTCGGCCTTGGCGCGCAGCCGCCGGAGCCGGAGTGGGGGGCGATGATCTCCAGCGGCCGCACCTACATGATGGAGTGCTGGTGGGTAGTGACTATTCCGGGGCTGGCGATCCTGATCAACAGCCTGGCGTTCAACTTCTTAGGAGATGGCCTACGTGACATCCTCGATCCTCGCAGCGAATAACGCACCTCTGCTCGACGTGCGCAATCTCCACGTCGATTTTATCAACGGACGCGCGGTCACTAACGCGGTGCGCGGCGTCTCCTTTCAGCTGGGCCGGGAGAAGCTCGCCATCGTCGGCGAATCCGGCTCCGGTAAATCCACGGTTGGCCGGGCGCTGATGCGCCTGCATCCGGCCAAGGCGCGCATTACCGCCGAACGGATGCACTTCGGCGATATCGACCTGCGCACCGCCAGCGAGGCGCAGATGCGCACCGTGCGCGGGAAGCGGATCTCCATGATCATGCAGGACCCGAAATACTCCCTCAACCCGGTGGTCTGCGTTGGGGATCAGATTGCCGAGGCTTGGCTAACCCACCATCCGGGGCGCAAGGCCGAGGCGAAGGCCAAAGTGCTGGAGATGCTCGACGTGGTGCGTATCCGCCAGCCCGAGCGCGTCTACAGCCTCTATCCACACGAAATCTCCGGCGGGCAGGGGCAGCGCATCATGATCGCCATGATGCTGATCACCGATCCCGAGCTGGTGATCGCCGACGAACCCACCTCGGCGCTTGACGTTTCGGTGCGTTTACAGGTGCTGGGGCTGCTGGACGATCTGGTCCAGTCCCGTGGGCTGGGCCTGATCTTCATCAGCCACGATATCAACCTGGTGCGCAGCTTCTGCGACCGGGTGCTGGTGATGTATGCCGGACGGGTGGTGGAGTCGATTGCCGCCTGCGATCTGCACCATGCCCGGCACCCCTATACCCAGGGGCTGATCGGCGCCCTGCCGGAGATCCACCATCGTCGTCCCGTGCTGCCGGTTCTGCAGCGTCAGGCCAGCTGGCTTAGCGAGTGAGGAACCCACTATGATCGATGTGAAAAACCTGAACCTGGCCTTTGGCGAAGGGGAGAAGCGTAATCAGGTGCTGTACGACGTGAACTTTAACGTGCAGCCGGGGGAGATTTACGGCCTGGTGGGGGAGTCTGGCTCGGGTAAAACCACGGTGCTGAAGTGCCTGGCGGGGCTGTTTACCCACTGGGACGGCGAGCTGGCAATTAACGGCCAGCCGCTGGAGCACCGACTCAACCCGCAGCGCTGCCGGCTGGTGCAGATGGTGTTTCAGGATCCCTACGGCTCACTGCATCCGCGTCATACCATCGGCGATATTCTCGAGGAGCCGCTGCATATTCACGGCATCGGCGACCGGGACCGCCGGGTGAACCGCCTGCTGGATCGAGTCGGGCTGAACCGTGCCTTTCGCGATCGCTTTCCGCACCAGCTCTCCGGAGGTCAGCGCCAGCGCGTGGCGATCGCCCGGGCGCTGATCCTCGAGCCACAGGTGCTGCTGCTGGATGAACCCACGTCGGCGCTGGACGTGTCGGTGCAGGCGGAGATCCTCAACCTGCTGGCGGAGCTGCATCAGGAGTCGAAGCTGACCTATCTGATGGTGACCCACGACCTCGGGGTGATCGCCCACCTGTGCCAGAAGATTGCCGTGATGCAGTACGGCAAGATCCTCGAGACATTGACGGTAGACGATCTGGTGAGCGGTCAGGCAAAAACCGACTATACGCGGATGCTGGTCAATGCCAGCCAGCAGTACAGCCGGGAGATGGCGCGGGCGGTGGCGGCGTATTAACGTCGATGGTTATGCCGATCCGTAGCGTAGGCCGGGTAAGCGCAGCGCCACCCGGCAAATCGTTATCGCAGTAGTGGGCAATCCGGCGGCAATCGGCACTGCAACGCGCCGGGCAGGATCTCCATCCGGAAATGCTGGCCGCTCAGCGGCTCGCCGTCGAGGTTAAAGGTGATCTCATGGGGAGAGGTCACCTCAAACCAGGCCGATTCGCCGTCTATCAGGTTCGGATTTTCGTCCGGTTTGATGAGGGTGGTAAAAAGTGCGGGCAGGATCTCATCGCCAGTAAAAATGCGAATCTGTAGCAAGCCGTCGTTGATCAGCGCGCTGGGGCAGAGCTGCTGGCCGCCGCCCGCCTGGCGACCGTTGCCGATACCGATCACCAGCGCGTCGCCCTGCCATTGGAAGTTCTCACCACGGATCTCTACGCTGTCGGCTTTCAGGGTATCCATCCGCGTCAGGCCGTGAATGACATATGACACGCTACCCAGCGCAGCCTTCAGCCGCTCCGGCGTTTCGGTGGTAATGCGCGTGCCGAACCCGCCAGTGGCCATATTGATAAACCCGGTCTCGCCATTCACCCTGGCAACATCTATCGGCACGGCCTTGCCGACGATCGCCAATTGCAGCGCTTTATCGAGCGTTTCGGGTATGCCTACGCTGGTGGCGAAGTCGTTGGCGGTACCAAGCGGTAGAATACCGAGCGCCGGAGCGTTCTCTCCCGCCGCGTTAACCAGCGCCGTCGCCACCTCGTTGATGGTGCCATCGCCGCCGCCAGCGATCACCGTGGCTACGCCAAGCTCCACGGCTTCCGCCACGTAGCGGGCCGCGTCACCTTTTTCCCACGTGACCCTGACGTGCAGCTCGATGCCTTCGTTACGCAGCAGAGTAACCGCCTCGCGCAGGGTGTCGTCGCCTGCACTTTTGCCATTCAGAATAAGTAAACTCGACGGATCGCTAGTCATCCTAAAACCCTGAAAAAGAGAGAATGAAGAGAGTGTATCTTAGCTGGAACGGGAACGTGTAAGAAGAGGCCGAAAGGCATGAAAAAAATAGGCCTGCGTAAGGGAGATTACACAGGCCAAGGAGGTGGTTCCTGGTAGAGCTAGCATTTATGGGTTATGTTTTTCAGCCTGGAGATAATACCCTTATCAAGCGAAACGGTATGTGATCCGATTCTAAGATTCATATCAGTTGAAAAAATAACCCATTAGAACTACTCGGGCGCTAAGCGGCGTGCGGATTGCGCGTCGACTGGCCGTTAAAATTACGCATCAGCAGGCCGTACTCCAGCTGCATATCGGTCGGAACCGGCAGCCAGACGGTGTAGCCGTCACCCGGCGCAACCGGCATCGCTTCGCCTTTGGCGTTCTCCATATGCTCGAGAGTAAAGTTGACGTTGCCGTGCGGGGTCATCAGCTCCATGCTGTCGCCGAGGGTGAACTTATTCTTCACCTTCACCGCCGCCAGCGCGCCGTTGCGCTCGCCGGTGAACTCGCCAACAAACTGCTGACGCTCGGAGATCGAGTAGCCCTGCTCATAGTTCTGGTAGTCGTCATGGGTATGGCGGCGCAGGAAGCCTTCGGTGTAGCCCCGGTGTGCCAGGCCCTCTAAGGTCTCCAGCAGGCTGGTGTCGAACGGCTTACCGGCAGCGGCGTCGTCAATGGCCTTGCGGTAGACCTGGGCGGTACGGGCGCAGTAGTAGAACGACTTGGTACGACCCTCGATCTTCAGCGAGTGCACGCCCATCTGGGTCAGGCGCTCGACGTGGGCGATGGCGCGCAGATCTTTCGAGTTCATGATGTAGGTGCCGTGCTCGTCTTCAAACGCGGTCATGTACTCGCCAGGACGCTGGGCCTCTTCAATCATAAACACCTTGTCGGTCGGCGCGCCAATACCCAGCGTTGGCTCGACGTTTTTCACCGGGATCGGCTCGTGGACGTGGACGATATTACCCACGGCGTCCTCTTTGCCCTCCTGCACGTTATACTCCCAGCGGCAGGCGTTGGTGCAGGTACCTTGATTCGGATCGCGCTTGTTGATGTAGCCCGAGAGCAGGCAGCGTCCGGAATAGGCCATGCACAGCGCGCCGTGAACGAAGATCTCCAGCTCCATCTCCGGTACCTGCTGGCGGATCTCGGCGATCTCATCCAGGGAGAGCTCGCGGGAGAGGATCACCCGGGTCAGGCCCATCTGCTGCCAGAACTTCACCGTCGCCCAGTTGACGGCGTTAGCCTGTACCGAGAGGTGAATGTCCATCTCCGGAAAGTGCTCGCGCACCAGCATGATTAAACCAGGATCGGACATGATCAGCGCATCTGGTCCCATCGCCACTACCGGCGCTAAGTCACGGATAAAGGTCTTCAGCTTGGCGTTGTGCGGCGCAATATTCACCACCACGTAGAACTTTTTCCCCAGCTGATGGGCTTCGTTGATCCCCAGCTGGAGATTCTCGTGGTTGAATTCGTTATTGCGCACCCGCAGGGAGTAGCGGGGCTGGCCCGCGTAGACGGCATCCGCGCCATAGGCGAAGGCGTAACGCATATTTTTCAGCGTTCCCGCCGGGGAGAGGAGTTCCGGTTTAAACA
>NZ_DAMACX010000067.1:0-15769 GCF_031998825.1 Pseudescherichia sp. | reverse complement strand
ACATTTTCCTCAGTGTATGAGTAAAATGTGTCAACGCTATTCAGGACGGGTCACGTCCTATAAAAAAACCCCGCCATGCGGGGTTTTTTATTGCCTGCTCTCTGCTGAAGCGCTGAGAGATGCATTACTCTTTGCCCAATAGCGCCTGCAGATCCTGCTTGAGGGTGCTCATCTGACTGGCATACTTCTCTTTATGCTCGGCATCTTCAATCAGTTGCACAATGGTCTCCGACAGGGTTTTCCCTCGCCGCTGGGCAAGGCCCGCCAGACGTTGCCAGACCATAAACTCCAGATCGATAGATTTTTTACGCGTGTGCTGGTGCTCGGCATTAAAGTGCCGCTTACGCCGGGCGCGGATGGTCTGCTTCATGCGGTTCATTAACGCGGCATTCATATGCTGCGCAATCCAGTCGTTAACGCGAACCGGTTCGTATTCGAGCTTCAGCAATAAATCGACAGCCTCTTTAGCCGCACTGGTTTCTAAATAGCGCGTGATGAGTTCACCTTCACGGTGCTTTTTCACCAGGTACTTCCATTTCCAGCCGCTTTCAAGATTTTCCAGTTGTTGATATTTCATTGCGATCTCAGTGTTACCGTGTAACTTAGTTCAGAATATCAGTTTTTTGCCAATCTGCTGAAAAGAAATCACATCCTGTGAGCCAGACGGTACCCGGATAGCGGTAAAAGCATCTATTCCGCGTGTGCTGAATTGCCGCTTACGCTATAATTTCGCCCTTTACAGCTGATGATAAAACCTCGACTTTGACCATTACTAAACTAGCCTGGCAAGACCTTGTTCCTGATACCGATAGCTATCAGGAGGTGTTTACACCGTCTGACGTTGACCTTGAGTCTGAGCTTTCTCTTGGTGACACGCAACCTCGTTTGCAATACGCGCTGGAGCAGCTGCTGCATCCGTCTGCCTCTTCACGCTTTTTACTGGCTAAAGCGCCGGAGGAGCCGGAGTATCTGGCCCTGATCGCCGCCGCTGCCCGTGAACTCCAGCCCGCGACGTCGCCGGTTGTTGGCGTTGAGTACAGCGTCGCTGGCCGCACGGTGAGCGTAAAGCCTGCCGCCAGTGCAGAGGCGAACTTTGCCGGGCAGAGTGAGGTGGTGGTTGCCGACTGGGTAGAGGCCGAGCAGCTTTTTGGCTGCCTGCGCCAGTTCAATAATGAGATCGCTCTTGAGCCAGGGCTGGTGCACCAGGCCAACGGCGGCGTGCTGGTCGTCTCCCTGCGCACCCTGCTGAGCCAGCCGCTGCTCTGGATGCGCCTGAAGTCGATAGTCACCCGCCAACGTTTCGATTGGGTCTCCTTTGACGAGTCCCGTCCCCTGCCCGTCAGCGTGCCGGCTATGCCGTTGACGCTGAAGGTTATTCTGGTGGGCGAGCGCGAGTCGCTGGCGGATTTCCAGGAGATGGAGCCGGATCTGGCCGCCCAGTCTATCTACAGCGAGTATGAAGAGACTATCCAGATTACCGACGCAGAGGCGCTGGCCACCTGGCGTCAGTGGGTGATCCTGAACGCCGAGCAGGCCGGATTGCCTGTGCCTGCTGACGATGCGTGGCCGGTACTGATCCGCGCTGCAGTACGCTATACCGACGATCAGGAGACGCTGCCGCTCTGTCCGCTGTGGCTGGCCCGCCAACTGCGCGAGGTCTCTGCCTTTACGGAGGAGAGCACCTTCGACGCGGAGCAGCTGCAAACCATGCTGACCCAGCGCGAATGGCGCGAAGGCTACCTGCCAGAGCGTATGCTGGATGAGATCCTGCTCGAGCAAATTCTTATTGAAACCGAAGGCGAGCGCGTTGGGCAGATCAACGCCCTGTCGGTGGTTGAGTTTCCTGGTCATCCCCGCCCGTATGGCGAACCATCACGCATTAGCTGCGTGGTCCATATCGGCGACGGTGAGTTTCACGACATCGAGCGAAAAGCCGAGCTGGGAGGCAACATCCACGCGAAGGGCATGATGATCATGCAGTCCTTCCTGATGGCCGAACTGGAGCTGGAACAGCAGATGCCGTTTACGGCGTCGCTAACCTTTGAGCAATCCTACAGCGAAGTAGATGGCGACAGCGCCTCGATGGCCGAGCTGTGCGCGCTGATCAGCGCCCTGGCGGATGTCCCCCTGCATCAGCATATCGCCATTACCGGCTCGGTGGATCAGTTTGGACGGGCGCAGCCGGTGGGCGGCCTGAACGAGAAGATCGAAGGCTTCTTCGCCATTTGCCAGCACCGGGGCCTGACCGGCAAGCAGGGGGTGATTGTTCCCGCCGCTAACGTGCGCCACCTCTGTCTGCATCAGGATCTGCTGGACGCGGTACAGGCAGAACAATTTTCCATCTGGGCCATTGATGACGTGACCGATGCACTACCCTTACTAACAGACCTGGTGTGGGAAGGTGAAGGGCAAACCACCCTGATCCAGACTATTCAGGAACGTATTACGCTGGCGACGCAGCAGGAAGCGCGTCATCGTTACCCGTGGCCGCTGCGCTGGCTCAGCTGGTTTTCAACCAACTGATCGGAGTTGTTCAGCGTACACGTGTTAGCTATCCTGCGTGCTTCACTAAAATAAGGCTTACTGAGAACATGGTAGATAAACGCAAAACCTCTTATACGAAAGAAGACCTCATTGCCTCTGGTCGTGGTGAACTGTTTGGCGAAAATGGCCCGCCGTTGCCGGCAGGAAACATGCTGATGATGGATCGTGTGATCACCATGAGCGAAACGGGCGGCAATTTCGATAAAGGCTATGTTGAAGCAGAACTGGATATCAACCCGGATCTGTGGTTCTTCGGTTGCCACTTCATTGGCGATCCGGTAATGCCTGGCTGCCTGGGCCTCGATGCCATGTGGCAGCTGGTTGGTTTTTACCTCGGCTGGCTCGGTGGCGAAGGTAAAGGCCGCGCGCTCGGCGTGGGCGAAGTGAAACTGGCTGGCCAGATTTTACCGAATGCGCAGAAAGTTACCTATCGCATTCACTTCAAACGCGTCATCAACCGTAAGCTGATCATGGGCATCGCGGATGGTGAAGTGCTGGTTGACGGTCGTCAGATCTACACCGCAACCGATCTGAAAGTGGGTCTGTTCAAGGACACTTCCGCGTTCTGATCCCCCTGACAGGCGAAACCTCCGCAAGGCGGAGGTTTCATTTAAAGAGACAGAATCAGGCAATAACTACCCTGTCCTCCATGGCTTCTCGCCAGCCTCCAAGCCAGTATGACCTCTGATTCAGCGTCTGGTAAGGACACAACTCTTTTGAGCGTCCGGCAATGCCGGCCTGGTAACCACGTTGATGTGCCCGTTCCAGGCGATCTCGTTTTTGTCTCTTCATGCCTCGTTTCCCTCATTATTTGAGTCTGGTGGAAAAGAAAACAGTGGCTACAAAATGTGCAACCACGTCTAACAAATAGCGCGATCGCCACGCGCAGTCAATGCACAAAATTCATACCAATGTCATAAATGTGAGATATACAAAGGTTCGTTTGTACAAAAAATGTGAGCAGGCACAGGTTTATCCCCTGCCAGTAGCATAAAAAAAGCCACGTTACCGTAAACGAAAGCGTGGCTTTTTTAGGATTAGTTGCAGGCTGTAGTTGCAAACTTTAGTTGCAGACTAGGGTAAGCGATTTATCTCCTGGGCGATATTGCTGGCCTGCTGCGCCCACGCCTCGCCAAGCACTTTCACCATCGCATCATAGCCATCCTGCGGCTGCGTCATCTCCACATGGAACGGACGTTTGATCAGCGTGCCCTGGTGGTTGAGCAACCACTCGCCGCTCACAATCACATGTCCATCGTAGCGACCATGGAAGCCGGTTACGGTGACGTTAAGGGTATCCTGCTCGCTGCCCAGCGGCTGGGAGGCCACCACCCAGCCCGGAAGATTGCGGCTGAGGTTGGCCACCAGCGAGGTCCGCAGCTGCTGATCGAGCGGGCTGGCCCACAGGTTATTACTGGCGATAACGTACTGCACGTCGCTGGTCTGGTAGACCACCCCGTTGCCTGCCAGATAGTCCGGCACCGAGACCTGCTCGATCCACAGCTGGCGCTGCCCCTGTCCGGGGCTGGCGGCCATCATGCTCTGCGACGTGGCTACCGGCCGCGGGTTTTCTGGCAGCTGATAGTAGCGAGTCTCCTCGCTGCTGCTACAGGCGCTGAGCAGCAGCACTGCTAACGCGATTATCCCTTTTTTCACTGTTTTGCCCCCTTCGGCTCAGGATCTTTTTTGCCCTTCGCCTCAAAGACCAGGGCGTTGCTCTTCTGGTTAAGGGTTTGCAGCACCGGCTGCAGCTCGCGCAGAACCTGATCCAGACGCTGCATATCCGCTACCATCTTGTTATAGGCCGCCGATCCCGGCTGGAAGCCCTGCATGCTGCGGTTCAGCTCGCGCAGCGTTTTCTGCATATCCTGCGGTAGACTCTGTACTGACTGGCTGGCGGTCAGCTTGTTCAGGTTATCCAGCGTGGCTTGCAGGCGACGCATGGTGCGCTGGCTCTCGGCGAGCGTGCCGGTAGCCTGCTCAAGCATCGGATTCAGCGGCAGATTGTTGATCTTGTCCAGCGTATCCATCAGGCGCTGCTGGATCTGTGCCAGCCCGCTGCTTACCGTTGGAATAATACCGTAGCCGCCAAACTCGCGGATGCCGGTGATCGGCGGCGGTTTCGCGACGAAATCCAGATCCACATAGAGCGCGCCGGTGACCAGGTTACCGGTCTTCAGCGAGCCCCGTAGCCCCTGCTTCAGCAGCTGAGGCAGGTTGGTAAGGATATCCGGACTTTCGCCCATCTGGCTTGCGATGCGCTCCGGCTCAATGCGGATCAGCACCGGAATGCGGTAGTCCTCGTTCAACGCCTGACGCAGGCCCGGCATAAAGAACGGTACTTTACTGACGGTTCCGAGACGCATACCGCGGAACTCCACCGGCGCGCCCGGTTGCAGGCCGCGAATAGAATCTTTAAAGAACAGCAGGAAATCTTTGTGCTCGGTGTAGAGCGACTCCTGAATGCTGCGCTGGTTGTCATAGAGATCGAACTCCGTCTTCTCGGCTACCGGCTGGCCCAGGTCGTTGCCCTCGGGCACGTCAAAGCTGACGCCGCCGCCAAACAGGGTGGTCAGCGCCCCCATCTCTACGCGCATGCCCGCCGAGGTGAGATCGACGGCGATGCCGCTGTCCTTCCAGAAGCGGACATTGCTGGTCACCAGCCGATCGTTAGGCGCATTGATAAACAGCTGATAGCTCATGGTGCGCTTCTGCGGATCGAACACGCTGGTCTCCACCGAACCAACGCGATAGCCACGGAAGAGCACCGGATCGCCCGGAGTGAGCTGGCCTGCTTTTTTGCTGTCGAGCACCACGCGAATACCTTTCGCATCCGGCGGTGCCAGCGGCGGCGAGTCCAGCAGCTGGTAATCGTCACGCACGCCGCCTTTGGTTCCCGGCTGCAGCTCAATATAGGCCCCGGAGAGCAGCGTGCCCAGCCCGCTGATCCCTTCCCTGCCGACCTGCGGTTTTACGACCCAAAATACCGTGTCGCCGTGCAGCAGCTTTTGCATATCGGCATTCAGCCGCGCCTTGATCTCAACGTGGGTCAGATCGTCGGTTAACGTCGCCGACTCCACCACGCCGACGTCAATGCTGCGGCTCTTGATGGTGGTTTTACCCGCCTCAATGCCTTCAGCATTGGTGGTGATCAGCGTCACCTCCGGCCCCTGGTGGCTGTAGTGATAAAAGAGGATCCAGGCCCCGATTAGCGCCGTGACAATCGGGAAGATCCATACCGGTGACCAATTTTTCACCTTTTGCACTTTGGCTTCCCCACCTTTAGTCTCCATGCTTTACGACTCCTCCTGGCTTGATTCTGGCTCACGATCCCACGACAGGCGTGGGTCGAAGGTCATAGCCGCAATCATCGTCATGATGACAACCAGCGCAAACATCAGCGCGCCCATTGCGGGGTAAATATTCATTAATCCGCCCATGCGTACCAGGGCAGAGAGTACGGCGATGACGAAAACGTCAATCATCGACCAGCGACCAACAAATTCAACCACTTCATAAATGAGATGCATGCGCTCGCTATCGCGTCTGCCGTGTCCTTTCGCATCCCAGCAGAGCCAGGCGATGGCGATCATCTTCAGCGTCGGCACCATGATACTGGCGATAAAGATCACCAGCGCTACCGGATAAGAGCCTTCACTCCAGAGCAGGATCACCCCGGCCAGAATGGTCGAGGGCATCTTATCCCCGAGCAGATCGGTGATCATGATGGGCAGAATGTTGGCCGGCAGGTAGAGCAGGATAGAGGTGACCAGCAGCGCCATGGTCAGCTGAATGCTGTTCCTGCGCCGGGCATGGCCGCGGCTGTGACAGCGGGGGCATACCGTCTGGTCGCCAGGCAGCACCGCCGTGCAGGAGGCGCAGGAGCGCAGCCCCTGGCGAATGCCCGGCACCCCGATCCGCAGCGGCTGGGCAAGGGTTGGCGCTGGGGCGATGTCGTCCCACAGCCAGCGCTTATCGACGCACTGAAACGCGCGAAGATGCAGAATACAGAAGAGGCACCAGGGGATGAAGCTGCTGCCAACGCCGAGATCGCCATAGGCCAGCAGCTTCACGAAGCTGACCAGCACCCCGGCAAGAAAGATCTCCGCCATCCCCCAGTTTTTCAAAATAAAGAAGATGCGCGCCAGCGCGCGCTTCAGGCCATCGGGCAGCGGGACCTGGTTCACCAGCAGGATGATGGTGACCAGGCAGAACGCGGGCACAAACTGGACAAAGAGTAAGAAGAAGGTGCCGAGGCTGGCGTAATCCTCAGAGAACATGACGCCGGGGATCTCCATCAGCGTCACTTCACTGGTTACCCCTGCCACCTTCATGTAGACAAAGGGAAAGAGGTTAGCCAGCGCCAGCATAAACAGCGCCACGACCGAGTAGGCCAGCGGGCGCTGCCGGGGGGCATCCCAGCGGGTGGTCAGCGTATGGCCGCAGCGCGGACAGGTTGCCTTATGCCCGTGCGCCAGCGGTGGCAGCGCCACCAGCAGGTCGCACTGCGAACACAAAATGTGTCGGGCATCATGATGTTGTTCGCACATGCGCACTCCCTGAATTACGTCGCGTTTTTAAGCGCCTCAAGCTGCTCCCACCGCTCAAAGGCCTCTTCCAGCGCCTGTTCCGCAGCGGCCATCTCGTCTAACACCTTTTGCGTCTGCTCATGGGGCTGGCTGAAAAAGGCCCCGTCAGCAACCTGCGCCTGCAGTGCGGTGAGATTCGCCTCCAGCTCTTCAAGCCGTTGTGGAAGCTGCTCAAGTTCCCGCTGCAGGTTATAGCTTAGTTTGCTCCCGCCGCGTTTGACAGTTTCTGCTTTTGCCGCCGGGGCGTCGGTCACTTTTTTGCTAACGGACTGTTTCTGCGCCTGCGAGGCGGCCTGCTGGCCTCGCGCATCCTGGTAGCCACCCACGTAGCGGCCAATCCGCCCCTGGCCTTCAAAGATCCAGCACTCGGTCACGGTGTTATCGACAAATTGACGATCGTGGCTTACCAGCAGCACCGTGCCCTGGTAGCCGTCAATCAGCTCCTCCAGCAGCTCGAGGGTCTCAACGTCGAGGTCGTTGGTCGGTTCATCGAGGATCATCAGGTTGCTGGGCTTCAGGAACAGGCGCGCCAGCAGCAGACGGTTACGCTCCCCGCCGGAGAGCGCCCGCACCGGGGTCATCGCCCGTTTCGGATGGAACAGGAAGTCCTGCAGGTAGCCCAGCACGTGGCGCGGCTTACCGTTAACCATCACCTCCTGCTTGCCTTCGGCGAGGTTATCCATCACCGTCCGATCCGGATCCAGCTCCGCGCGGTGCTGGTCAAAATAGGCCACTTCCAGCTTGGTACCGACGTGAATGCGTCCGCTGTCAGCCTGTAACTGGCCGAGCATCAGCTTCAGCAGCGTGGTCTTCCCGCAGCCGTTCGGGCCAATCATAGCGATCTTATCCCCACGCTGGACCTGAGCGGAGAAATCGGTGACCAGCTTTTTGCCGTCCACGCCGTAGTGCACGTTCTCCATCTCAATGACGATCTTGCCGGAGCGGGCGGCCTCTTCAACCTGCATCTTCGCGCTGCCCATCACCTCCCGGCGTTCGCTGCGCTCGCGACGCATCGCCTTCAGGGCACGGACGCGCCCTTCGTTACGGGTGCGGCGCGCTTTGATGCCCTGACGGATCCATACCTCTTCCTGGGCCAGCTTGCGGTCAAATTCGGCGTTTTGCAGCTCCTCTACGCGCAGCGCCTCCTCTTTCTCCAGCAGGTACTGATCGTAGTTGCCCGGGTAGGTCACCAGCTTGCCGCGATCGAGATCGACAATACGCGTCGCCATGTTGCGGATAAACGAACGGTCATGGGAGATAAAGATGATCGTGCCGTTGAAGGTTTTCAGGAACCCTTCCAGCCAGTCGATGGTTTCAATATCCAGGTGGTTGGTCGGTTCGTCCAGCAGCAGCACGCGCGGGTTGCTTACCAGCGCACGCCCCAGCGCTGCCTTACGCAGCCAGCCGCCGGAGAGCGACGCCAGCGCCATATCGGCTTCCAGACCCAGCTGGGCCAGCACCTCGTTGATGCGGTTTTCCATCTGCCAGAGACCGTAGTGATCCAGCAGCTCCTGCAGGCGCGCCATCTCGTTGAGGTTTTTTTCGCTCGGATCGCTCATTACCAGATGGGAGATCTCGTGGTAACCCTTGAGGTACTCCGCCTGCTCTGAGATCCCTTCGGCGACAAAGTCGTAGACGCTGCCGGCGACGTTACGCGGCGGATCCTGCTGCAGACGTGCTACAACCAGATCCTGCTCATAGACGATGCGGCCATCGTCCAGCCCCTGCTCACGGTTGAGGATCTTCATCAGGGTGGATTTACCCGCGCCGTTACGTCCGACCAGGCAGACGCGCTCGTTGTCTTCGATATGAAGCTCGGCGTTGTCCAGAAGCGGCGAGTCGCTGAACGACAGCCAGGCACCGTGCATACTGATTAATGACATCTTGTTCTATTCCTCTCAGGCTGCGGTAATCAGCCAGCAGTTATGGATCTGACGGTTGCGGGCGAAATCCTGCGACTGCGTTTTTTGGGTAATATCTTGTGCTTTCAGCCCCAGCTCAGCCAGCCCGTCGTGGTCCATGCGGAAACCGCGTTTGTTGTTTGAGAACATAATCGTGCCGCCTTTACGCAGCATCCGTTTTAAATCTTTCATCAGGCTCAGGTGATCGCGCTGAACGTCAAACGCCTCTTCCATCCGCTTGGAGTTAGAGAAGGTCGGCGGATCGATAAAGATCAGATCGAACTGCTCGTCGGTCTCCCGCAGCCAGCCCATGACGTCGGCCTGCATCAGGCGATGCTGGCGACCGGTGAGGCCGTTCAGGCGCAGGTTACGCTCGGCCCACTCCAGGTAGGTGCGCGACATATCGACGGTGGTGGTCGATGCCGCCCCGCCCAGCCCCGCATGCACGCTGGCGCTGCCGGTGTAGGAGAAGAGGTTAAGGAAATCTTTGCCTTTGCTCATCTGGCCGAGCATCCGCCGGGCGATACGGTGATCGAGGAACAGGCCGGTATCCAGGTAGTCAGTCAGGTTGACCCACAGGCGGGCGTTGTACTCGCTCACCTCCATGAATTCGCCCTTCTCGTTCATCTTCTGGTACTGGTTCTTGCCTTTCTGCCGCTCGCGGGTCTTCAGCACCAGCTTGTTAGGCGCGATCCCCAGCACCGTGATGGTGGCGGCAATAACGTCCAGCAGGCGCTGGCGGGCTTTCTGCGCATCGACGGTTTTCGGCGGGGCGTACTCTTGCACCACCACCCAGTCGGCGTAGCGGTCTACCGCCACGTTATAGTCCGGCAGATCGGCGTCGTAGAGGCGATAGCACTCAATCCCCTCCTGGCGCGCCCACTTCTCCAGCTTCTTAACGTTCTTGCGCAGGCGGTTGGCATAATCTTCCGCCATGCCGCTGGCCTTAATATCACCGACGTTTTCCGCAATAGAGTAGTTTTTCTGCACGCACTCCAGCGGACCGTTTTTGGCTTTAAACTGACGGTCGGCGCGCAGCTGCAGGCAGCTGAGCAGCTCCGGCGAGGCGCTGAACAGGGAGACGTTCCAGCCGCCGAAACTGTTTTTCAGCGTGCGGCCCAGCAGGCTATGCAGGGCGATGAGCGCCGGTTCGCTCTCAAGACGCTCACCGTACGGCGGGTTGCTGAGCACCGTACCGTGCGGCCCTTCCGGCTGCGGATTGGTCAGCTGGGCGACATCTTTGACGTTGAAGTCGATCAGCTCGCCGACGCCAGCGCGACGGGCGTTGCTGCGGGCAATATCGATCACCCGGGGATCGCTGTCGGAGCCGTAGAAGCGCGAGCCGTAGTCTGCCAGCCCGCGACGGGCGCGGGTCTGCGCCTCGGCCTTCACCTCTTTCCACAGCGCGTCGTCGTGCTGCGCCCAGCCGCTGAAGCCCCAGTTCTGGCGGTGCAGGCCCGGCGCACGATCGGTAGCGAGCATCGCCGCCTCAATCAGTAGGGTACCGGAGCCGCAGAGCGGATCGAGCAGCGGCGTACCCGGCTGCCAGCCGGAGCGCATCACCACCGCCGCAGCCAGGGTCTCTTTCATTGGCGCAAGCCCGGCCCGGTCGCGATAGCCGCGCAGGTGCAGGCCGTCGCCGCTGAGATCGAGGGCGATATGGGCGGTCTCTTTATTCAGCCAGACGTTGATACGCATATCCGGCTGCTCGCGATCGACGTTCGGGCGCTCCATATTCTTACGCGTAAAGCTGTCGACGATGGCGTCTTTTACCCTCATGGCACCGTACTGGCTGTTGCGGATCTCCTCATTCAGCCCGCTGAAGTGTACGGCAAAGGTTGCGCCGGGATTGAAAATCTCCGTCCAGTCAATCGCCTGCACGCCCATATAGAGGTCGAGGTCGCTGTAGACCTTGCACTCGTTCAGCGGCAGAATAATGCGCGAAGCCAGGCGACTCCACATCAGGCTCTGGTAAATGAGCCGGGTGTCCCCCTCAAAATGGACACCGCCCTGAACCACCTGGGCGTGCTGCGCCCCGAGGTTTTCCAGTTCAGTTTTTAACAGCTCTTCCAGCCCACGGGCCGTACTGGCAAACAGAGAATTCATATCGTCACTTTTACTCGCAGAAAATTGTTGCGCATTATAGCTAAACTCAACCCGATGTCATAAAGTTGAGGGCTTATTTTCACACCCATGGAGGGCGCAGTGGCTATCCTGTCGCGGCTTTTTATTCATCCGGTCAAATCGATGCGCGGAATTGGCCTCACGCACGCCCTGGCCGACATCAGCGGTCTGGCCTTTGACCGCATCTTTATGGTTACTGAACCCGACGGTACCTTTATTACCGCCCGCCAGTACCCACAGCTGGTGCGTTTTATTCCTTCGCCGCTGCATGACGGCCTGCATCTCACCGCGCCCGACGGCAGCAGCGCGTTGGTCCGCTTTGCTGATTTTATCTGCGACGCCGCACCGACGGAGGTTTGGGGAAACCATTTTACCGCATTAATCGCTCCCGCGGCGATCAACCAGTGGCTGAGCGGCTTTTTTAATCGCGAGGTGCAGCTGCGCTGGGTAGGACAAGAGCCGACCCGCCGCGTGAAGCGCTTTGAGAGCGTGCCGCTCTCCTTTGCTGACGGCTTCCCCTACCTGCTCACCAACGACGCCTCGCTGCGCGATCTGCAGAGCCGCTGCCCGGCCAGCATCCAGATGGAGCAGTTTCGCCCGAACCTGGTGGTGACCGGGGCGCAGGCGTGGGAAGAGGATACCTGGAAAACCGTGCGCATCGGCGAGGTCATTTTTGACGTGGTTAAACCCTGTAGCCGCTGCGTCTTTACCACCATCAGCCCCGAACGCGGACAGAAGCACCCGGCGGGTGAGCCGCTGCATACCCTGCAACAGTTCCGCACCGCGGTTGATAATGGCGACGTTGATTTCGGCCAGAACCTGATTGCCCGCAACAGCGGCGTGATCCGCGTCGGCGACGAGGTAAGCGTATTGGCGAGCGGTCCGGCGAGAGCGTATGGCGCAGGCGAGCCGGTTGAGACGCTGGAGGTTGAGACACAGGCAGCCTCAACGGTGACTATCGACTGGCAGGGAGAGTGCTTCACGGGGAATAACCAGCAGGTGCTGCTTGAGCAGTTGGAGAGTCAGGGGATCCGCGTGCCCTACTCCTGCCGGGCCGGGATCTGTGGCTGCTGCCGCGTACGTCTGGTGGAAGGAGAAGTCAGCGCCCTGAAGCAGTCCGCCATCGGCGACGACGGCACCATTCTGAGCTGCAGCTGCATTCCTAAAACGCCGCTGGTGCTGGAGCCTTAAACTGCCTGCTCCAGGCTGAACAGCTGGGGCAGCGGTCGCATCCGATCGTTCATGATCTTGATCGCGTCCCCCAGCTGCATCGTACGTCCGGCAATCACCACGCCGGGCTGTGCCAGCAGGCAGAGGGTGGCGTTATCACCCGGCTCCACCACCAGCAGGTTCACCTGCTCGGCGGTATCGCTAAGCCAGACGCTGGCGGCTTCGCCCAGCTCCGGCTGCCAGCTGTCGCCGTAGGAGTGGAAATGCCAGCTTTTTGGCATCTGCGGCTTCAGGAAGCGGATCGCCACCAGCGCGTTCAGCACCAGCTCGGCCCGCTGCTCCCGGGAAAGATCAAACTCGCGGCTGCGCTCCTCAAAAGAGAAGTAGAGCGCGGCGTCATCTACGCAGAAACCGGAAGGTGCGAACGCGTCCGGCGTCAGCATCCGACGGGCGTAACGGGAGCGAAACAGCATCCCATTGGCGAGATCGAGCATCATCCGATCGTGCTCTTCGTCGTAATACCAGCGCCAGTTATCGTCAGGTTTGATTCGCATTTTCCTCTCCGCTCCCCCTCAAGCGTCCTGCTGCTTTAGTGTCCGTTGTTACCGCTTCGCTTATCACAAAAAGTCAATAATGAGAACGTTTAATAAACAACAACGAGGGGAATATAAAACAACCAGGGACGGAAATAAACCCCTGGTTAACATTTAGACGCAAAGGATTAGATATGGTTAACGATTTCTTTAATCAGCGGCGGACCTTTAAATATAAAGCCGGAATAGATCTGCACCAGCGTCGCACCGGCGGCGATCTTCTCCCGCGCGGCGATAACGGAGTCGATTCCGCCGACGCCAATAATCGGCAGCTGGCCATTCAGCTCCTCCGCCAGACGGCGAATAATTTCGGTGCTCTTTAGCTGCAGTGGACGACCGCTTAAGCCACCGGTCTCATCGCAGTGCCGCATTCCCTGCACCAGCCCTCTTTCAAGCGTGGTATTGGTAGCAATAACGCCATCGATATTATGGCGAACCAGGCTGTCAGCCACCTGAATTAACTCCTCAACGGAGAGATCGGGGGCAATTTTCACCGCCACAGGGACATATTTATGGTGAATATTCTGCAGCTCGCGCTGCTTATTTTTAATGGCGGAGAGCAGATCGTCCAGCGCCTCACCGTATTGCAGCGAGCGCAGGCCAGGGGTGTTTGGCGAGGAGATGTTAATCGCAATATAGCCCGCGTAGGGATAGACTTTATCCATACAGATCAGATAGTCATCTTTACCCTGCTCCACCGGCGTATCTTTATTTTTGCCGATATTAATTCCCAGCACGCCGTCAAAATGGGCTTTTTTGACGTTCTCTACCAGGTTATCTACGCCGAGGTTATTAAACCCCATGCGGTTAATTAACCCCTCGGCCTCGACCAGACGGAAGATACGCGGCTTATCGTTGCCCGGCTGCGGGCGCGGGGTCACGGTACCAATTTCGATAGCGCCAAAACCCATCGCGCCCAGCGCATCAATGCACTCGCCGTTTTTATCCAGACCCGCTGCCAGGCCAAGCGGATTCTTAAAGGTCAGCCCCATACAGGAGACCGGCTTTTGCGGCACGTTTTGGCGCACCAGCGCGGCTAAAGGGGTGCCGGAAATACGGCGTAATTGCTGAAACGTAAATTCATGAGCGCGCTCTGGGTCGAGCTGGAAAAGGGCTTTACGAACGAAGGGGTAGTACATGAACTCTCCTGGATTCCCGGTGTGCAAACCGGGGGCGTATTATGTGCGATTGCGACGCTAAAGGGAATTGACCTGGGGCAAATAATTCAGATAAAACGCAAACGATTACCTGGAGAGCGGGAAAAGAGAGGGGAAAAGCCGGGCAGCAGGCTGCCGCCCGGCGATTTATCAGGCCAGCGCCTTGGCGATCTTCTCGTAGAGATCGCCAGAGAGGTTCTCAAGGCCTTTCAGCTGTTCCAGCGCCGCACGCATCTGCGTCTGGCGCCCTTCGTCGTAGCGTTTCAGGCGGATCAGCGGCTCGATCAGACGTGACGCCACCTGCGGGTTACGGCTGTTAAGCTCGGTCAGCATCTCTACCATGAAACGGTAGCCGCTGCCGTCTTCCGCATGGAACGCCGCCGGGTTGCTGCCGGCAAACGCGCCAATCAGCGAGCGAACGCGGTTCGGGTTGCTGAGGGTAAAGGAGCGGTGGTTCAGCAGGCCACGCACGGTCTCCAGCACGTTGCTGGCCGGGCTGGTGGCTTGCAGAATAAACCACTTGTCCATCACCAGACCATCCTGATGCCACTTATCGTCATACTCCTGCATCAGTGCATCGCGGCACGGCAGCTGCGCCGCGACGGCAGCAGAGAGCGCCGCCAGCGCGTCGGTCATGTTGTCCGCAGAGTGATACTGCTGGGTAACCAGAGTATCGCCCAGCTTAACGTCGCCAAACGCCAAGTAGCGCAGACAGGTGTTGCGCAGCGAACGCTTGCCGATATCCGCATGCTCAACCCGGTAGGCGTCGAGCTTGTGGGCGTTGTAGACCGCAAGGAACTCGTCGGAAAGCTCGGTCGCCAGGGTGCGGGTCAGCGCCTCGCGAACGGCAACAATCGCTACCGGATCGATGATATCGAACAGCTCGGCCATCTCGCCTGCAGAAGGCAGGGTCAGGATCTCTGCCGCCAGGGCCGGATCGATGTCGGCATCCAGCAGGATCGCCCGGAAGGCGTCGGCTACGTGCAGCGGCAGCGACAGCGGCTGGCCCTGCTGGTGGCGAGCCACGTTCAGCTTGATATAGGTTGCCAGCAGGCTCTGAGCCGCGTCCCAGCGGGAGAAGTCGTTGCGTGCATGGCGCATCAGGAAGGTCAGCTGCTGATCGCTCCACTTATACTCTAGCTTCACCGGTGCGGAGAACTCGCGCAGCAGGGAGGGCACCGGCTGGAAGTAGACCTTATCAAAGACAAAGGTCTGCTCCTCCTGGGTGACGTTGAGCACGTGGTGCACCGGGTGTCCCTCTTTTTGTAGCGGGATGACCTGGCCTTCGTTGTCGTACAGCTCAATATCAAACGGAATGTGCAGAGGCAGCTTCTCTTCCTGCTCGGCCGTCGGCGGCGTGCGCTGACTGATGGTCAAGGTGTACTGCTCGGTCTCTGGGTTGTAGTCGTCGCGCACGCTGACAATCGGCGTACCGGACTGACTGTACCAGCGGCGGAAATGAGAGAGATCGACGTTGGAGGCATCCTCCATCGCCTGGACAAAGTCGTCGCAGGTGGCGGCGCTGCCGTCGTGACGCTCAAAGTAGAGCTGCATCCCGCGCTGGAAGTTCTCTTCTCCCAGCAGGGTATGCAGCATGCGGATCACCTCAGACCCCTTCTCATACACCGTCAGGGTATAGAAGTTGTTCATCTCGATCACTTTGTCCGGACGGATCGGGTGCGCCATCGGGC
>NZ_DAMACX010000066.1:0-16044 GCF_031998825.1 Pseudescherichia sp. | reverse complement strand
CGATGGTAGTGTGGGGTCTCCCCATGCGAGAGTAGGGAACTGCCAGGCATCAAATAAAACAAAAGGCCCAGTCGAAAGACTGGGCCTTTTGTTTTACGTGTTGTTTGTCGCAGCAACGGCCCGCCGTAACTGCCAGGCATCACAAATGCCCGGCAATACGATCCTAATGAATAACCTGAGAGAGAAATGCCCGGGTACGTTCTGATTTTGGATAAGCAAAGAACTCTTCCGGCGGAGCCTGCTCAACAATCTCCCCGCGATCCATAAAGATCACGCGGTCGGCAACGGTACGGGCAAAGCCCATCTCGTGCGTCACACACAGCATTGTCATCCCTGACTCTGCCAGACCAATCATGGTATCAAGCACCTCCTTCACCATCTCCGGATCCAGCGCAGAGGTAGGCTCATCAAACAGCATAATTTTAGGTTTCATACAGAGCGATCGGGCAATGGCCACGCGCTGCTGCTGACCGCCAGAGATCTGGCCGGGAAACTTATGCGCATGCTCGGCAATACGAACGCGCTCAAGATAGTGCATCGCCAGCGCCTCGGCCTCTTTCTTTGGCATCTTACGCACCCAGATAGGGGCCAGAGTGCAGTTCTGTAAAACCGTCAGATGCGGAAACAGGTTGAAGTGCTGAAACACCATCCCCACCTCCTGACGCACCTTCTCAATATTGCGGATATCTTCATTCAGCTCGATGCCATCAACAACAATACGGCCTTGCTGATGCTCTTCCAGATGGTTAATACAGCGGATCGTTGTCGATTTACCTGACCCGGAGGGGCCACAAAGTACAATGCGCTCTCCCTGTTTTACATTCAGGTTGATATCTTTCAGCACATGGAACTGTCCGTACCACTTATTCACATTCTCGAGCGTAATCATCGCGTCGGCAGATTGCATAGTCATATTACTCATGGTGTCCTCAGTGCGGTGTACGCCCGGTGTTAAAGCGCTTCTCCAGATGCTGGCTATAGCGCGACATGCTAAAACAGAAAATCCAGTAGACCAGCGCAGCAAAAACGTAACCCTCCGTCGACATTCCCAACCATTCGGGATCGACCGTTGCCTGCTGCACGCTACTAAAGAGATCGAACAGGCCGATGATGATCACCAGGCTCGTATCTTTAAAGAGGGCAATAATGGTGTTCACCAGTCCAGGGATCACCATCTTCAGCGCCTGAGGTAGGATCACCAACCCCTGGGTTTTCCAGTAGCCCAGCGCCAGCGATTCAGCGGCTTCATACTGCCCTTTGGGCAGCGCCTGCAGCCCGCCGCGAACTACTTCAGCCACGTAGGCTGACTGGAACAGGATCACCCCGACCAGCGCCCGCACCAGCTTATCGATGCTGGTCCCTTCCGACATAAACAGCGGCAGCATCACCGAGGACATAAACAGCACGGTGATCAGCGGCACGCCTCGCCAGAACTCAATAAAAATTACCGACAGAATGCGCACCACCGGCATGGTGGAGCGTCGGCCAAGCGCCAGGAGGATCCCCAGCGGCAGCGCGCCGGCAATCCCGACGGAGGCGATAATCAGGGTCAGCGTCAGGCCGCCCCACTGGCGCGTCTCTACACGCTCCAGCCCGAGAAAGCCTCCGTACATCAGGCTCCATACGACCAGCGGATAGATCACGGCCCAGCAGGCAATGTAGCGTCCCCGTTTAGGCAGCCCATTCCAGAACATCGGTACGATCGAGAGCAGGCCAATCACCAGCGCGGTATTGATACGCCAGCGCTCGTCATGAGGGTAGAGACCATACATAAACTGGCCGAAACGCTCATGAATAAAGACCCAGCAGGCGCCCTCTTTGGTGCAGTCTGCACGGGTTGAGCCAAACCAGTTCGCCTGAAATAGCGCCCAGTTCAGCAGGGGAGGAATAAGCTCCCACATCAGCCACAGCGCAACCAGCGTCAACAGGCTATTAGACCAGCTTGAGAACAGATTTTTACGCGCCCACTGGAGATAGCGTCCAGCGCCGGAGCTGGCCGGGCGCGTGGGGTGAGACAGGAGTGCTTTTGTCATCATGGATCCTTAGCGCTCGACCAGGGCGATACGGCGGTTATAGATGTTCATTAGCAGAGAGATCGTCAGGCTAATGATCAGATAGACAGACATCGTGATGGCAATCGTCTCGATCGCCTGTCCGGTCTGGTTCAGCACCGTACCGGCAAACAGCGACACCATATCCGGATAGCCGATCGCGGCCGCCAGCGACGAGTTCTTCACAATATTGAGATACTGGCTGGTCAGCGGTGGAATAATTACGCGCATCGCCTGCGGAATGATGACCTGGCGTAGCGTTACCGGGTTAGGCAAACCCAGGGAGCGCGCAGCCTCGTGTTGCCCAAAGGGCACCGACTGGATACCTGAGCGGATGATCTCGGCAATAAACGCAGAGGTATAGACCGACAGGGCCAGGTTTAGCGCCGCCAGCTCCGGGATCAGCGCCATACCGCCCCGGAAGTTGAAGCCGCGCAGCTCCGGCACATCCCAGTGCAGCGCCGCGCCGAACAGCCACTGGGAGAGCAGCGGCAGCAGGATAATTAACCCAAGCGCGGTCGGCCAGGTCCGCCGCAGCTGGCCGGTTTTCATCTGGTGCGCCTTGTTGAAGCGGTACAGCCCTACTGTAACGGCTAGCGCAATAAGCACCGCTACAATGAAACCGATGATGCCTTCGCCAAACGCGGGGGCAGGGATATAGAGCCCACGGTTGCTGAGAAACGCCAGGTCGAACGCGCTCACCGCCTGACGCGGCCCCGGCAGGTTGCGCAGCACGGCAAAATACCAGAAGAAGATCTGCAGCAGCGGCGGGATGTTACGAAATGTTTCGATAAAGATAGTCGACAGCTTGCGCAGCAGCCAGTTTTCAGACAGGCGCGCAAGACCGAGGAAGAACCCGAGAAACGAGGCAAAAACAATACATAGCGCGGAGACCAGCAGCGTATTGAGCAAGCCGACCAGGAACACGCGGCCATAGGTATCACCCTGCTCATAATCGATCAGATGCTGAACGATACCAAATCCGGCCCCGCGATCGAGAAAGGCAAAGCCGGAGGTAATACCCCGGTTGCTCAGGTTAGTAACGGTGTTGTGTATCAAATAGATCGCGACGCTGACGACGGCCACGATAGCGACAATCTGAAACAGCCAGGCTCGAACCGCGGGGTTAGAAAGGGAGAACGATCCTTTAACGGTTGGGCGGCGTTGGGACATAGGAAAACCTCGGTAACCTTGACTCTGGGCTGGGCACTGCCTGAGCAGTGCCCGTTACAGCACTCTACCTTAGCGTACCGGCAGCTTAGCGCACCGGCGGCGCGTACTGGATACCGCCGTTGTTCCAGAGGTTGTTCTGGCCACGTTTGATCTTCAGCGGGCTTTCCGATCCCACGTTGCGCTCGAAGATCTCAGCGTAGTTACCGACTTTTTTGATCACGTTGTAAGCCCACTTGTTATCGAGCTTCAGATCCTTGCCGTAGTCACCCTCTTTGCCTAACAGGTGCGCCATATCAGGCGTCGCCGGGCTAGCCGCTTTCTCATCAACGTTTTTAGAGGTGATGCCCATCTCCTCTGCGTTCAGCATGGCGAACAGAGTCCAGCGAACAATAGAGAACCACTCTTCGTCACCGCGGCGAACCACCGGCCCCAGCGGCTCTTTGGAGATCACTTCTGGTAAGACGATCCACTCGCCAGGCGTGCTCAGCTTGATGCGCAGGGCATAGAGCTGTGACTGGTCAGAGGCCAGGGTGTCGCAGCGACCGGATTCCAGCGCTTTGGCAGACTCGTCGGAGCGGTCGAAGGTCACCGGGGTATATTTCATGTTGTTAGATTTAAAGTAGTCCGCCACGTTCAGCTCGGTATCGGTACCGGCCTGGATGCAGACGGTGGCTCCGTCTAACTCTTTAGCACTCTTCAGACCCGCTTTATTGTGGGTCAGGAAGCCGATGCCGTCATAGTAGGTAACGCCGGTAAACGCCATACCCATGCCTGCATCGCGGGATGAGGTCCAGGTGGTATTACGCGATAGCACGTCGACTTCGCCGGACTGCAGGGCGGTGAAACGCTCTTTGGCCGTCAGCGGGGTGTACTTCACTTTGGTGTCATCGCCAAAAACGGCAGCGGCGACGCCACGGCAAACGTCAACGTCAATACCAGTGAACTTGCCGTTGGCATCCGCATAGGAGAAACCCGGCAGCCCGTCGCTGATACCGCACTGTACAAAACCTTTACTCTTTACGGCATCCAGCGTTGCGCCAGCATGCGCCTGGTTTACAACAGCAAACAGCGCACCGGCGGCAGCCAGGCTGGCGATCGTCATCTTTTTCATAATGCATCCTGTGTGGCGAAATTATTGTTATAAAAAGGCGTTCGGGAGACGCCTGGAACCTGTCTGTGGCGTTGGCCATACTTTTTAAAGCAAAGGTAGTGCCAGGTTTGCGGAAGGCGGAAAAGGGGAGTTCTCGCCGCAATATGCAGAGTGTAGACAGGAAAAAAAGCATTCAGCGCTCCGTAATGGTGCGAAACTCGAACCTGCGCCACAAAACGGAGCAAAATAGTTTCGCTACGGAAGGATTAAAAACAGCAGGATGGAGAAAGCAGGCTAGAACGGCGTGATTTTTGAACCAGAAAGCGTCGCAAATTTAACAGAGCATCAGGCGTGCACCGGGGCGGAGCAAAAAAGAAGGCGTGGAGGAAACCACGCCTTGAGTCAGATTATTTGGTTAAGGCCACAATACCCAGCGTCAGGCCTGCAATCGCGGCGGCACCGCCGGCAACAGCCCCTGCGGTTTCCCAGTTATCCTGAGTCGTTCCTTTCATACAGGTATTGGTATGCACCAGTCGGCCCTGATCGTCATAGGTCGGTACGCAAGGGGAGTCATGGGCACAGCCTGCGAGAACGGTAGATAACAGTGCAACGGCAATAAATTTTTTCATGGTCACATTCACCTCATTTATGTGAATGGCGGTATTGTACCACTGGTCACGGCTGGAACTTATGCCTCTATTCTTACAAAGCATGTCCAATGTAAAAAACATGGAGAGAAATGGCTCATGCCAGCTGATTAAGGAGAAAAGATGGAGTGCAGGCGCACACTTTATGCGCTCAGCCTGGTGTGATTCTCTTCTGGCGTCATGCGCAGCATCACCAGCAGTCCCTCAACCAGCTGCGGTGCCAGCGCGGCAAGATCAAAGCACTTATCCAACATCAGCCAGTTTTTAACAATTCCGCTCAGATATCCCTGAATAATAATCAACGCCGTCTCTATGCTGCCGCTTAAAAAGCAGGGATCCTGCTGCTGGCACTTCTCTAACAGTTCGGTAACGTTTGCCGGATTAAAAAAGAGCCGCTCGCGTATTTCCGCTTCCGGCGTCATATTTTGTGTAAATTCGCACTTATGGTAAAGAATTTCTACGAGGGCTTGTTCGAAAGGGTTTTTAGCAATTAAACGGAGGGCCTCTGTCAGGCTATAGCGAAATAGCCCCTGCGGATCGTTACTGAAATGCAACCGGGCTTTACGGTCTATTCTCTCTCTCAGCGGTCGCTGCTCCTGCCAGATAGCGTTAAATAATTCTGTTTTATTTGTAAAATGCCAGTAAATAGCCCCACGCGTCATCTGTGCCGCGCAGGCGATATCATCCAGCGTGGTATTGGAAAAACCCTGCTGCGAGAATGTTAAAATAGCGGTATCTATTAATCGCTGCCGTGTTTTAGCTGCCTCTTCTTTCGTCTTTTTTGCCATAACCGTCACCGCCATACCAGGGAGGGATTTACATTTACTGAATAAAATATACCGGGGATCTCACTATCTATCCTTGCATTTTTCCGTTGTTCATTCAACATAGCGCCACTATTTTCGCTCTGACTTAATAAACATTCACTCTATGAATGTTATTAAATGAAGTATTTATTTGAGTAATTAATGCTGACGCCATCTGGTAATAAATCCCGGTAATGAAAAAGAAAAGGTAATAGGTTTATATGGCAAGGTTCTTTATCGATCGTCCGATTTTCGCCTGGGTATTGGCGATTATTTTAATGCTGGCAGGTGCGTTGGCCGTCATAAAGCTGCCTGTTGCGCAGTATCCCACGATTGCACCGCCCGCCATTGCCATTAACGCTACCTATCCCGGCGCGGACGCACAGACCGTACAAGACACCGTGACCCAGGTTATTGAACAGAACATGAACGGCCTCGATAACCTGATGTATATGTCCTCCACCAGCGACTCCTCGGGTGGCGTGACGGTAACCTTAACGTTTAATTCCGGGACCGATCCCGATATCGCCCAGGTTCAGGTACAGAACAAGCTGCAGCTCGCCATGCCGCTGCTGCCGCAGGAGGTACAGCAGCAGGGTATCAACGTTAAAAAATCGAGCAGCAGTTTCCTGCTGGTAATGGGCTTTATCTCAGATGATGGCAGCATGTCGCAGGATGACATTGCCGATTACATCTCCTCCAATATCAAAGATCCCGTGAGCCGCACGGAGGGGGTCGGCGACGTTCAGCTGTTTGGTGCGCAGTATGCGATGCGCATTTGGCTCGATCCCAGCAAGCTTAACCAGTATCAGCTGACAACCCTCGACGTCGTCAACGAAATCAAAGCGCAGAACAGCCAGATTGCCGCCGGCCAGCTGGGGGGCACACCCTCGCCCGCAACGCAGCAGCTCAATGCCTCGATCATCGCCCAGACCCGTCTGCGTACGCCGCAGGAGTTTGGCAACATTACCCTTAAGGTGCAGGCGGATGGATCGCGCGTGCTGCTGCGCGATGTCGCCCGCATCGAGCGCGGCGGTGAGAACTACAACGTGGTGGCGCGTTATAATGGGAAACCTTCGGCGGGGCTGGGTATTAAGCTGGCGACGGGGGCCAATGCGCTCTCTACCGCCGATGCGGTAAAGCAGCAGATGGCGCATCTGCAATCCTATTTTCCGCACGGCCTGAAGCTGGTCTACAGCTACGATACGACGCCGTTTATCAATATCTCTATCCGGGAAGTGTTCAAAACGCTGTTTGAAGCGATCGTGCTGGTCTTCCTGGTGATGTATCTCTTTCTGCAAAATCTGCGTGCTACGCTCATTCCTACCATTGCCGTACCGGTGGTGCTGCTGGGAACCTTTGCCGTGCTGGCGGCGTTTGGCTACTCCATCAATACGCTAACCATGTTTGGCATGGTGCTGGCCATCGGCCTGCTGGTGGATGACGCCATCGTGGTGGTCGAAAACGTCGAGCGCGTTATGACTGACGAAGGGCTGCCGCCAAAAGAGGCTACGCAGAAGTCGATGAGCCAGATCCAGGGCGCGCTGGTGGGGATCGCGATGGTGCTCTCTGCCGTCTTTATTCCCATGGCCTTCTTTGGCGGCTCAACGGGGGTCATCTACCGGCAGTTCTCAATCACTATCGTCTCGGCGATGGCGCTTTCGGTGCTGGTGGCCCTGATCCTAACGCCCGCCCTGTGCGCAACGCTGCTTAAGCCGGTACAGCACGATAAAACCCACCGCCTCTTTAGCCGTTTCAATCACCTGTTTGAGCAGAGTACCCGGCACTATACCGGCAGCGTGCAGAAGCTGCTCCACTGTACGGGGCGGTACATCATTGTCTATGTCGTTATCGTTATCGGAATGGCCGTGCTCTTCCTACGGCTGCCGACCTCGTTTTTACCCGAAGAGGATCAGGGCGTATTTCTGACGATGGTTACGCTGCCCGCCGGGGCGACGCAGGCGCGAACGGAACAGATCATGCGGGAGGTCACGGATTACTATCTGACGAAAGAGAAGACCAATGTCGACTCCGTCTTTACCGTTACCGGTTTTGGCCTGAACGGGAAAGGACAGAACAACGGCCTGGCCTTTGTCCGCCTGATGCCGTGGGCGCAGCGTGAGGCCAAAGAGGATCGTGTTGGCGCCATTGTCGGTCGGGCTACCAAAGCCTTTAGCCACATCAAAGATGGGATGGTTTTCGCCTTCAACCTGCCGGCCATTACCGAGCTGGGTACTGCTACAGGGTTTGACTTTGAGCTGATCGATCAGGCGGGGCTGGGCCATACGGCGCTGACCGCCGCGCGTAATCAGCTGCTTATGCAGGCGGCGCAGCATCCGGACATGCTGGTCAGGACGCGGCCCAACGGCCTGGAGGATATGCCCCAGTTCAAGCTCAATGTTGATCAGGAGAAAGCTCAGGCGCTGGGCGTCTCGTTGAGCGATATCAACAGCACGATTGCTACCGCGCTGGGCAGTACCTACGTTAACGACTTTATTGATAATGGCCGGGTGAAAAAGGTCTATGCCCAGGCCGATGCGCCTTACCGCATGATGCCGGATGACATTAACACCTGGTATGTCCGCAACCAGACTGGCGGTATGGTGCCGTTCTCCAGCTTCGCCAGCGCCCGCTGGATCCAGGGATCGCCCCGTCTGGAGCGCTATAACGGCCTGCCATCTATGGAAATTCTTGGCGAGGCCGCGCCGGGCAAAAGCAGCGGCGAAGCGATGAAGCTTATGGAGACGCTGGCGTCACAGCTTCCCGCTGGCGTCGGTTTTGACTGGACCGGGATGTCTTATCAGGAGCGCCTCTCCGGCAACCAGGCTCCGGCGCTGTACGCTATTTCGCTGGTGGTGGTTTTCCTCTGCCTCGCTGCCCTGTATGAGAGCTGGTCGATTCCTTTCTCGGTCATGCTGGTGGTGCCGCTGGGCGTCGTAGGGGCACTGCTGGCAGCCAGCCTGCGGGGCTTGAGCAACGATGTCTATTTCCAGGTGGGCCTGCTCACCACCATTGGGCTATCGGCAAAGAATGCCATTCTGATTGTCGAATTTGCCAAAGACCTGATGGATAAAGAGCACAAAAGCCTTATCGACGCCACCCTTGAAGCGGTCAGAATGCGCCTGCGTCCCATCCTGATGACCTCCCTGGCCTTTATTTTAGGCGTAATGCCGCTGGTATTAAGCACCGGCGCAGGCAGCGGCGCGCAAAATGCGGTCGGCACGGGCGTAATGGGGGGAATGATTGCGGCGACGCTGCTGGCGATATTCTTTGTCCCGGTATTTTATGTCGTAGTCTGTCGGCGCTTAACGAAATCGGCCGAGGGTATAGCGCATCGGCAATAACAATTTCTCTTTCCGGTGAGCCATTAATTATTCATCGGGCTAATTAAATAATTTCATTTATTGATGTGAATTATTTTTTATCGTGGATTTTTGCGGTTAACGCCGTGCGTTGTGTTTTTGAGGAACTGCAATGAATAAATTTGGTGAATGTTTCCGTCTGTCGTCATTAATTTTAATTTCGGCGGGTTTACTCAGTGGCTGTAATGATAACGGTGATGGCGTAAAAAAAGCAGCCGCGCCGGAAGTCAGCGTTTATCAGGTAAAAGCCGCACCGCTGGCAGTGACCACTGAACTCCCCGGCAGAACCGAAGCGTTTCGTATTGCCGAGGTGCGGCCTCAGGTAAGCGGCATTATTTTACGGCGTAATTTTGTCGAGGGGGCGGATATTACTGCGGGCCAGTCGCTCTATCAGATCGATCCTGCAACCTATCAGGCGGACTATGCCAGCGCCCAGGGCGATCTGGCGAAGGCGCAGGCTGCGGCTAAGATTGCCCACCTCACCGTTAAGCGCTACCAACCGCTTGTCGGCACACAGTACATCAGCCAGCAAGAGTATGACACGGCTATTGCCGATGCCCAGCAGGCGGATGCTGCGGTGCAGGCCGCGAAGGCCGCCGTTGAAACGGCAAGAATAAACCTTGCCTATACCCAGGTGCGTTCGCCGATTAATGGCCGGATTGGTAAATCCGCAGTGACCGAAGGGGCGCTGGTGACTAACGGCCAGAGCACCGCGATGGCGACCGTGCAGCAGCTTGATCCCGTCTATGTGGACGTTACCCAGTCGAGTAATGACTTTATGCGCCTGAAGCGGGCCGTGGAGCAGGGCAATCTGCAAAAAAACAGCGGTAAAACGGACGTTGAGCTGTTAACCGAGAACGGCCAGCGCTATCCGCTGAAGGGCACGTTGGAGTTCTCAGACGTCACCGTGGATGAGAGCACCGGCTCCATCACCCTCCGAGCCGTCTTCCCTAACCCGGATCACAGCCTGCTGCCGGGTATGTTTGTCCGGGCGCGCATCGACGAAGGCGTGCAGCCTGCCGCCATTCTTGTGCCGCAGCAGGGCGTTACCCGCAATGCCCGTGGCGATGCCACCGTGCTGCTGGTAAACGATAAAAACCAGGTTGAATCACGCAATGTCGTTGCGTCGCAGGCCATAGGCGATAAATGGCTTATTACGGACGGCTTGAAAGAGGGTGAAAACGTCATCGTCAGTGGATTGCAGCGGGTTCGTCCTGGGGCAACGGTGACCGTCGCCCCGAACGTTGCAGGCCAAACCACCGCCGCGCGTTAACTGTATAAACCCAATGAGAGCAAAAGATGGCTAAGTTTTTTATCGATCGTCCGATTTTTGCCTGGGTGCTGGCAATTATTTTGATGATTGCCGGGGCGCTGGCAATCTTACAGCTGCCCGTCGCGCAATACCCGACCATTGCGCCACCAGCGGTCGCGATCAGCGCTACCTACCCGGGGGCCGATGCCCAGACGGTGCAAGATACCGTCACGCAGGTTATTGAGCAGAATATGAACGGTATCGATAACCTGATGTACATGTCCTCTACCAGTGACTCGGCGGGAAGCGTAACGGTTACGCTTACCTTCAAATCTGGAACGGATCCAGACATTGCCCAGGTCCAGGTGCAGAATAAGCTACAGCTTGCCATGCCGCTGCTGCCGCAGGAGGTTCAGCAGCAGGGGATCGGTGTTGAAAAGTCCAGCAGCAGCTTTTTGATGGTGGTGGGCTTCACCTCTGAGAACAAGAGCCTGAACCAGGATGATATCTCCGACTACGTCGCCTCTAACATTAAAGATGCCATTAGCCGTACCAACGGCGTCGGCGACGTGCAGCTTTTCGGTGCCCAGTATGCGATGCGTATCTGGCTAAACGCCGATCTGCTTAACAAATACAACCTGACGACGGTCGATGTGGTTAATCAGATCAAGGTACAAAACGACCAGATCGCTGCGGGCCAGCTTGGCGGTACGCCGTCGATGCCCAATCAGCAACTCAATGCTTCAATCATTGCTCAGACCCGGCTGAAGGATCCGGTGGAGTTTGGCAATATCACGCTTAAGGTTAACGCCGACGGCTCACAGGTGCGGCTAAAAGACGTTGCCCGCATTGAGCTGGGTGGAGAAAACTATAACACGGTAACCAAAATCAACGGCCAGGATGCTGCGGCGATCGGTATCAAGCTGGCTACCGGCGCGAATGCGCTGGATACCGCCAGCGCCATCAAAGCCAAACTCAACGAGCTGGAGCCGTTCTTTCCCCAGGGTATGAAAGTGGTCTACCCCTATGACACGACGCCCTTTGTGAAGATCTCTATTCATGAGGTTGTTAAGACGCTGTTTGAGGCCATTATTCTGGTTTTCCTGGTAATGTACTTGTTCCTGCAGAATATCCGGGCGACGCTGATCCCAACCATTGCCGTGCCGGTCGTGTTGCTGGGGACCTTTGCGATCCTCTCGGCGTTTGGTTACTCCATCAACACGCTAACCATGTTCGGTATGGTGCTGGCGATAGGCCTGCTGGTGGATGATGCTATCGTGGTGGTTGAGAACGTCGAGCGTGTGATGGCAGAGGACCATCTGCCACCGAAAGAGGCGACGGAGAAGTCGATGTCGCAGATCCAGGGGGCCCTGGTAGGGATCGCGATGGTGCTCTCGGCGGTATTTATTCCGATGGCCTTCTTTGGCGGCTCTACCGGTGAGATCTATCGCCAGTTCTCCATTACCATCGTCTCGGCGATGGCGCTCTCGGTGCTGGTGGCGCTTATTCTTACGCCGGCCCTCTGCGCAACGCTGTTAAAGCCGTTCGACCCTGATACGCACGGGGAGAAAAAGGGTTTCTTTGGCTGGTTTAACCGCCTGTTTGAACGTAGTACGCACCACTACACGGAAAGCGTTGCTGGCATCATCAACCGCACCGGGCGTTATCTGCTGGTCTACGGGGTGATTGTCGCCGGAATGGCGGTGCTGTTTTTACGCCTGCCCACCTCGTTTCTGCCTGATGAAGATCAGGGCGTCTTTATGACTATGGTGCAGTTGCCTGCCGGGGCGACCCAGGCGCGGACGCAGAAGGTGCTCGATAAGGTCACCGACTACTACCTTAACAGTGAGAAGGACAACGTTGACTCTGTCCTGACCGTCAACGGCTACAGCTTCAGCGGCCAGGGGCAGAACTCCGGGATGGCCTTTATCAGCCTTAAACCCTGGGAAGCGCGCCCGGGTAAAGAGAACGGCGTCGGCGGTATCGTGGAGCGCGCCACCAAAGCCTTCAGTAAAATTCGCGACGGCCTGGTCTTTCCGTTTAACCTGCCGGCGATTATCGAGCTGGGCACCGCGACGGGCTTCGATTTTGAGCTGATCGACCAGGCCAACCTCGGGCATGAGGCCCTGACCAGCGCGCGCAATACGCTGCTGGCTGAGGTACAAAAGCATTCGGACCAGGTGGTGCGCGTGCGGCCAAACGGCCTTGAGGATACCCCGCAGTTTAAGCTGGAGGTGGATATCGAAAAGGCACAGGCGCTGGGGATCGATCTCTCGGATATTAACCAGACCATCTCCACGGCCTTAGGCGGAACCTACGTGAACGACTTTATCGATCATGGGCGGGTGAAAAAGGTCTACGTGCAGGCAGACGCGCAATATCGCATGCTGCCTACGGATGTGAATAATCTCTACGTTCGCAGCAGCAACGGAGAGATGACGCCGTTCTCGGCCTTCACCACCTCGCACTGGGTCTATGGCTCACCGCGTCTGGAGCGCTATAACGGTCTGCCCTCTATGGAAATTTTAGGCGAGGCCGCGCCGGGCAAAAGTACCGGTGATGCGATGCAGCTTATGGAGAAGCTGGCCTCAGGGCTGCCATCCGGTATCGGCTATGACTGGACCGGAATGTCTTACCAGGAACGCCTCTCTGGCAACCAGGCCCCGGCGCTGTATGCCATTTCGCTGATCGTGGTCTTTCTCTGCCTGGCGGCGCTGTATGAGAGCTGGTCGATCCCGTTCTCGGTGATGCTGGTGGTGCCGCTGGGCGTTATTGGCGCACTGCTGGCAGCCTTAACGCGGGGGATGAATAACGACGTCTACTTCCAGGTCGGGCTGTTAACCACCATCGGACTTTCGGCTAAGAACGCCATTCTGATCGTCGAGTTTGCTAAGGATCTGATGGATAAAGAGGGCAAGCCGCTGGTGGCGGCGACGCTTGAAGCGGTGCGTATGCGGCTGCGCCCGATCCTGATGACCTCGCTGGCCTTTATCCTTGGGGTCATGCCGCTGGTAATCAGCTCTGGTGCGGGCAGCGGCGCGCAGAACGCGGTGGGAACCGGGGTGCTGGGGGGCATGCTCTCCGCGACGCTGCTGGCGATCTTCTTCGTTCCGGTGTTCTTTGTGGTGGTACGGCAGTTCTTTACCAAAAAAGCCAAGGTATCTCGCGCAATAGTCTCGGAAGAGTTGTAGGCCGGGTAAGCGTAGCGCCACCCGGCGTTACGCTTACTTTGTCCCGGTCCCCAGCTGTGTTGCCTCCTGGGCCGAGATGGGTTTACCCAGTAGATAGCCCTGCAGCGTATTGCAGCCCAGCTCGGTCAGAAACTCCTGCTGGGCCTGCGTCTCTACGCCTTCCGCCACAACTTTAAGGTTCAGCGTTTTGGCCAGCGCCACGATAGCGGAGACGATAGTGGCATCGTCACCGTCGCGGCTCAGCTCCTTAACAAACGCCCGGTCAATCTTCAGCTCGCAGGCTGGCAGGCGTTTCAGGTAGAGCAGGCTGGAGTATCCGGTACCAAAATCGTCAATTGAGGCTTTAACCCCGGCTTCGGTGAGTTCAGTCAATACGCGCACGCTCTCATCCGGGTTGGTCATGGCCGTGGTTTCCGTCACTTCAAGGATCAGACTCTGGGGCGGAACCTTATGCCGCGCCAGGCAATCCATCACGTGATCCACCAGCCCCGTTTGCTCAAACTGCAGGGTCGAAAGGTTAACGGCCACCGTCCAGTGCGTATGCCCCTGTTTATGCCACTCGCTTAGCTGGCGGCAGGCTTCATCAATCACCCAGTTACCAATGGGAATAATCAGGCCCGTTTTTTCTGCCAGCGGCAGGAACCGATCCGGCGTCAGCAGGCCTTGTATGCCATGCTGCCAGCGCAGCAGCGCTTCAAAGCCGACAACCGGCCCGGCGGGAGCCTGAAACTTGGGCTGGTAGAAGAGGCGCAGCTCGTTGCGCTCCAGCGCCAGCCACAGGTCGCTCATCAGCAGAAGCTGGGTCTGGGCCAGCGTATTCATCGACGGCTGGAAGAAGTGGTAACCGTTACGCCCCATATGCTTGGTATGGTACATCGCTGCATCGGCGTTAAACATCAGTTCGCGTTCGTTCTTACCATCGTGAGGGTAAAGAGCAATACCCACGCTTAAGGTCACCACCAGATCGTAGCGGTCGAGGGTAAACGGTTGGTCGATGGTGCGTACCAGGGCATCCGCCAGCGTAGCCGCCTCATCCGGGGCGCTAACCTCCGCCAGCAGGACAAACTCGTCGCCGCCGATGCGCGCCAGCGTATACTGCCCCTTCAGCGGCTGGAGCAGACGCTCGGTCACGGCAATCAGCAGCTGATCGCCAACGTCATGGCCGTAGGCGTCGTTGACGGTTTTGAACCCGTCGAGATCCATAAACATCAGGGCAAAAAAGGAGCCTTCACGACGGGCTTTATTGATTGCCTGGTCGAGGCGATCCTCCAGCAGCACGCGGTTAGGCAGGCGGGTGAGAGGATCGTGCAGCGCCAGCTGGGCCAGCTCGCGGTTAGCTTCCGCCAGCGACGACGCCAGCAGCGACGTGCGCGCCTGCAGACGGGCGTCCAGCATCGAGACCAGCAGAGTAATGCCGAGGATAGAGAGAGCGACAACGCTGACCAGCAGCGCCAGCCAGTTACCGTCAACGCCATGATGCATAACCGTGTGCTGCATCGGAAACTGGGCTGCCATCATGCCGGTATAGTGCATACCCGCAATGGCGATGCCCATCAGGATAGCTGCGCCCGCACGCATTTGCGCCACCAGCGCCGCCTCGTGGCGCAGGCGGAAGGTGAGCCACAGCGCGGCCAGCGACGCCCCAAGGGCGATGAGCAGCGAGAGCGCAACCCAGCGCATATCCCACGCAATTGGCGGTGAGACCTCTAACGCCGCCATCCCGGTGTAGTGCATACCGGCAATGCCGCAGCCCATTACCAGCGAGCCTGGCAGCAGGCGCCGCAGGCGCAGCTGAGGCGAGCTGACCAGCCAGAGGGCAAACAGGGAGGAGCCTACGGCAATCAGCATCGACACGCCGGTGAGTAGCGGATCGTAGCTCATGCCCATAGTCAGCTCCATCGCCAGCATTCCAATAAAATGCATGGCCCAGATGCCGATACCCAGCGCCAGACCGCCGCCCGCCAGCCAGAGCCAGCCAGCTTTACCGGGATTGGTCGAGACCCGGCCGGCCATATTCAGCGCGGTATAGGCTGCCATGATGGCAACGATAAAAGAGATAACAACGAGGATCTGGTCGTATTGGCTAACCTGCATGATGCCACCAACTCATTCACTATTAAGGTTATTGATCGCTAAAATTTTATGCGTGCGGGCATAAAGGGCAGTGACATTAGCACCCAATGCAGAGCGGTGGAAGGGATTTAAGCCCCTGTTTTTTGGGGGGAAAAGACGTTAATTTGTACGATTAAACAAAATAGGTAGGCCAGTAACAAAAAAGGCGCTTCCCCATGCCGGTTCGCGCCTTTTTAAACAAACATTTAACTGATTAGTATCAGTTCATGCCGTATTTTTTCAGTTTCTTACGCAGGGTACCACGGTTGATACCCATCATCAGGGCAGCGCGGGTCTGGTTACCGCGGGTGTATTGCATCACCATGTCCAACAGGGGCTGTTCAACTTCAGCCAGTACCA
>NZ_DAMACX010000065.1:0-17134 GCF_031998825.1 Pseudescherichia sp. | reverse complement strand
CTGCGCCTGCTGACCAAAGCCCTGCGCCCGCTGCCGGACAAGTTCCACGGCCTGCAGGATCAGGAAGCGCGCTATCGTCAGCGTTATCTGGATCTCATCTCTAACGATGAATCCCGCAAGACCTTCAAAATTCGCTCCCAGATTATGGCTGGCATCCGTCAGTTCATGGTGGGCCGCGACTTTATGGAAGTGGAAACCCCGATGATGCAGGTGATCCCGGGCGGCGCATCTGCGCGTCCGTTCATCACCCATCATAACGCTCTGGACCTGGACATGTACCTGCGTATCGCGCCGGAGCTGTACCTGAAGCGTCTGGTGGTCGGTGGTTTTGACCGCGTGTTCGAGATCAACCGTAACTTCCGTAACGAAGGCATCTCCGTTCGTCATAACCCAGAGTTCACCATGATGGAACTCTATATGGCCTATGCGGACTATAAAGATCTGATCGAACTGACCGAATCCCTGTTCCGGACCCTGGCGCAGGACATTCTGGGCACCACCGAGGTGCCGTATGGCGAGGAGACCTTCGATTTCGGCAAGCCGTTTGAGAAGCTGACCATGCGCGAGGCGATCGGGAAGTACCGTCCGGAGACCAACATGGCCGACCTGGATAACGTTGATGCGGCCAAAGCATTGGCTGAGTCAATTGGTATTCACGTTGAGAAGAGCTGGGGTCTGGGCCGTATCGTCACAGAAATCTTTGATGAAGTGGCTGAAGCGCATCTGATCCAGCCGACCTTCATCACCGAGTATCCGGCTGAAGTCTCCCCGCTGGCGCGTCGTAACGACGAGAACCCGGAGATCACCGACCGCTTTGAGTTCTTTATCGGCGGACGTGAGATTGGCAACGGCTTCAGCGAGCTGAACGACGCGGAAGACCAGGCCCAGCGCTTCCAGGACCAGGTGGATGCGAAAGCCGCCGGTGACGACGAGGCGATGTTCTTCGATGAAGACTACGTGACCGCGCTGGAGCACGGCCTGCCGCCGACCGCAGGTCTGGGCATTGGTATCGACCGTATGGTGATGCTGTTCACCAACAGCCACACCATCCGCGATGTGATCCTGTTCCCGGCGATGCGTCCGGTTAAGTAATTCCAGTGTAAAAGCCGGATAACGCTGTGCTTATCCGGCCTACTTTTACTACCACATCAAATCTACTACCACATCAAATCGTCTGGCACGACAAAATCGGCATACGGATCGTCTTCGTCTTTGGCCTGCTCGCTAAGCTCGCTACGTAACACAATGCTGCTCGCATCACGCTGGGCGATTTTATCCGCCACGCTGGCAGGAATGATCGCGTATTCGCTCTCCGCGCTGTTATCCGTAGCCAGACGCGCAATGGCGAGACGACCACTAATAAGCTGAGCCTGCGTCGTTTTATCGACGTAGATTTTTTTGATCAGATTGCCATCGGTAAAGTTATAGCCAATATCACCTTTAGAAATGACAATCCTGTTCATCTCAATCAGTTGTTTAATCTGAGCTTTATACTCTTTGGCTAAGGCCGCCTGCTTCTGCTGCTCGCTGAGCTGCTTGTCGCGCTCAAGCTGGGCTTTTTTATTCTCTTCTACCGCCTCTCTGGCTTCACGCGCCTGAACACGCGATTTCTTGGCCGTGCGCTGCACTTTGGCCATTTTCTTACTGCTCACTAAGCCAGCTTTGAGCATCTGCTCTTGTAGGGTTAACTTTGTCATATTCGTTGCTAAATCCAGTCAAATCGTGTCGGGATTATAACCGCTACAGAGCATTTTATACATTTATTTTGTGAATATAGCGCTTCGATCTCTGCCGTAACTACAGAGATAAATAAATGTAGTTTTTTATTTATGAATGTTTTTGTATTAAATATTCATTCTAATTATTAATTGAGCCAAAAAGTGCTGTTTTCGAATAAGGCTTAACTCTAAGTGTTACTGGATGGAAATATTTTTCCGGAGAAAATAAATGAAATTTATTCCAGGGTTGAGGAGCGAATGCCCTGATCGCGGTCTCTGCGCCTCTGTTTAATAGCGCTGTCTAAATTTATTGACGCTGATGTTTGTGCACTTTTCGGTCACCGATATTTACATTTCTAACGAATAGCCCCTCTTGTTATTGCGGGTAACCGGCGTAGTATTTTTTTACGTAATTACCTGTTTTATGCCTATTTATTTGTGGCCGTGATAATGCGGCGCGGGTATCTATTAATTTTTGGAATGATCCCGTTTAAAACATTTTCGATCACGGCGAAAAGGAGTGTTGCTATGTCGTCATACCAGGAAGAAATACCCAAAGCCCGAATTAATCTCCGTCTCTCATTACACACCGGCGGGGCACAGAAAAAAGTTGAGCTGCCGCTTAAATTGCTGGTGGCAGGTGATTTCAGCAACGGGCAGGAAAACCGGCCAGTGTCTGAGCGAGACAAAATCAACGTCAACAAAAACAACCTCAACAGCGTTTTATCCGAACTTTCCCCCTCCGTTAATCTCTGCGTTGAAAATACCCTGGCGGGTGACGGCAGCGAAGAGAACATTCATCTCAGCTTTAAGAATATGAAGGACTTTGAGCCGGAGCAGGTGGCCCGTCAGATCCCGCAGTTAAAAGCCATGCTCGCTATGCGCAGCCTGCTGCGCGATCTCAAATCAAATCTACTGGATAACGCCACCTTTCGCCGGGAGCTGGAAGTCATATTACGTGACCCAACGCTGAGCAATGAACTGCGCAACGAAATTGCGGCCCTTGCCCCAAAAGCCTGACGGAAAAATTAAGGAAAATGCTGATGTCTGTACAGAATGATACCGCTGTATCCGCGGGTGAGACGCTCGTCCAGGAATGTTCCGCATCGGAAGGCGTGTACGCTTCCCTGTTTGAAAAAATTAATCTGAAACCTGCCTCCAGCCTGAGCGATCTCAGTATCTGGCAGGATGAGGCCGCAATGGCCGAAGCGGGAACCAACGAACGCATCACGGCGGGCGTGCAGGTGTTCCTGGAGCGTCTGCGCCAGTCAGGGCAGAAGGTGGAGAAGCTCGATAAAACCTTAATCGACCATCACATCGCCGAACTCGACTATCAGATCAGCCGCCAGCTGGATGCAGTCATGCATTGTGATGAATTTCAGCGGGTTGAGTCACTGTGGCGCGGGCTAAAGTATCTGGTTGATAACACCGACTATCGTCAGAACGTGAAAACTGAAATTCTGGATGTGGCTAAAGATGACCTGCGCCAGGATTTTGAGGATGCGCCGGAAATTATCCAGAGCGGATTATACTGGCACACATATACGAATGAGTACGACCAGCCCGGCGGCGAGCCAATTGCCGCTGTCATCTCGGCGTATGAGTTTGATGCATCCGCGCAGGATGTGGCGCTGATGCGTAATATCTCCAAAGTGTCCGCGGCGGCGCATATGCCGTTTATTGGCTCCGCAGGGCCAAAATTCTTCCTGAAAAATTCAATGGAAGAGGTGGCCGCGATTAAAGATATCGGCAACTACTTCGACCGCGCCGAATACATTAAATGGAAATCCTATCGCGATACCGATGACTCCCGCTACCTGGGGCTGGTGATGCCGCGCGTGCTGGGCCGCCTGCCGTATGGCCCGGATACCGTGCCGGTGCGCAGCTTCAACTATATCGAAGAGGTGAAAGGCCCGGATCACGAAAAATACCTGTGGACCAACGCCTCGTTCGCGTTTGCCGCCAATATGGTGAAAAGCTTCATCAGCAACGGCTGGTGCGTACAGATCCGTGGTCCGCAGGCCGGTGGTGCCGTACAGGATCTGCCGATCCACCTCTACGATCTCGGCACCGGTAATCAGGTGAAGATCCCGTCAGAAGTGATGATCCCGGAAACTCGCGAATTTGAATTCGCTAACCTCGGCTTCATTCCGCTGTCGTACTACAAGAACCGCGACTACGCCTGCTTCTTCTCGGCCAACTCCACTCAGAAACCGGCGCTGTATGACACGGCCGATGCCACCGCCAACAGCCGTATTAATGCCCGCCTGCCGTACATCTTCCTGCTGTCCCGTATCGCTCACTACCTGAAGATTATTCAGCGCGAGAATATCGGGACCACCAAAGATCGTCGTCTGCTGGAGCTGGAGCTCAACAACTGGGTGAAGGGGCTGGTGACGGAGATGACCGATCCGGGCGACGAGCTGCAGGCGTCCCATCCGCTGCGTGACGCAAAAGTGGTGGTGGAAGATATCGAAGACAACCCGGGCTTCTTCCGCGTGAGGCTGTACGCGGTGCCGCATTTCCAGGTGGAAGGGATGGACGTCAACCTGTCACTGGTTTCCCAGATGCCGAAAGCAAAAGCGTAACGCCGGAGGCAGGATGAAAACAGAACGTCCTCTGTGGATGCGGGGGCAGATGATCGCACCCCAGCATTTTCAGCAGCAGGCCGCGACAACGGCCTGGAGTATTGAGAGCGTGGCCCGCATGGGCGCGCTCAATCCGTGGGGCGTGCAGCAGGCGTTGTTTGACAACGCCCTGTTGAAGCAGGGAAAGCTCAGGGCCAGCCATTTGTGCGTGCGTTTTGCTGACGGCACCCTGACGGATACCGGTAATGCCGATCCGCTGCCACCCGCCATGACACTGCCTCAGGCTAATGAGCTGACGGTGGTGCTGGCGCTTCCTCTTGAATATGGCAATGGCAGTAACTGCCTGCAACCGGATGAGAAAGCGGAGCGTCCGGTGCGCTGGCGGCAGGCCTGGCGCCAGGTGCGTAACCATTTCGGTGACGACGTCCGCCAGATAGCGGTCATGCAGCCGGAGCTGACCCTGCGCGACAGCCAGGAGAATAACGGTAACTATCAGACGGTCCCCGTTGCTCGCCTGTACCGGGACAGTCAGGGCAACTGGTTACAGGACAGCATGTTTATTCCTCCGCTGCTGAGCGTAAAGGCTAGCCCCTGGCTAACCGGGCAGCTGGCGCAGCTGACGAAGCAGCTGCAAACCCGCCTGAAACGCCTGATGGCGATGCGGCGGGAAAGCAACGAACGCATGGCCGATTTTGCCGTAGCCGATGTCTCCCTGTTCTGGCTGCTTAACGCGCTCAACAGTGCCGAACCGGTACTGGGGCATTTTCAGCGTCATCCGCAGGTGCATCCTGAACGGTTATATCAGGTGCTGGTGGAGCTGGCTGGCAGCCTGCTCACTTTCTCGCTGTCCCATTCCACGGAAGACATCCCGGCGTATCACCATGAAAATCTGACCGCGACATTCATTCCGCTGTTCGAGCTGCTGGAAGTGCTGCTGGAAGCCAGCCTGCCATCACGGGTGGTAGCCGTAGAGCTTGATCATGATGACCGGCGTAAACGCTGGCACGCCCGGCTACACGACGCCAGGCTGCGGGAGGAGGCTGATTTTTATCTTTCTGTCCGTTCGTCACTGCCCGCGTCGCAGCTGCTGGAGATGTTTCCGATTCAGTGCCGAACCGGCTGTCCGGCGGAGGTCGATCGCATCGTCAACAGTTCTGAACCGGGCGTTCCTCTGAAGGCGATGACCCATGTTCCTGCGGCTGTTCCGCTGCGGCTGGAAAATCACTACTTCACCCTCGACCTGACTCATCCGGCAGCGAAGACGATGCTGGCGGAGGGCCACTGCGTATTTTACGTCCCCGGCGGGCTGGGCGATCCAGAGCTGGAACTGTTTGCGGTGCTGCGCTCATGAGAACAGCTATGAAGGAGCTCAATCTGGATGCGCTGCTGGCTGATATCTGGCTAACGGTCACGGCGCTGCGCCACGGTGCAAAACTAACTGAAGGGGAGGGCGATACGCTCTGGCGACACTGCGTGGACAACCTTGAACAGAGCCAGTCCACGCTTGAACACCATGAGGTGAGTGAAAGCAGCCGTCAGCATATTCTTTATGCCCTATGCGCCCTGCTGGATGAAGCGGCTAAGGGCCGCGAGGGTGAAGATGATGCCTGCATTGTCTGGTATGACCGCCCGCTGGAGGTGAAATACTTCGGCACTATGACCGCCGGGGACACCCTGTATGAGCGGGTGCGGCAGGTATTGCGTGAGCCAGCCCCGGACCCGCTGGTGCTGACCTGTTTTCAGCGGGTGCTGGTACTGGGCTTTAAGGGCAGTGCGGTATCACTGACCGACCCGGCTCGGGAGCGGCTGGTGCAGGCGCTCACCGGGCGGGTACCGGCGTTTGACGTCGCGCAGCACCAGCCGGTACTGGCAACCGTGCCAACGGGGAGCGGCCTGCGTGAGTGGCTGCGACACTGGCCGGTATGCATCGGACTGTCAGCGATCCTCGTTGCTGGAGTGTGGCTGGGGCTGGATCGCTGGCTGGACAGGCTTGTCGCCACGCTGCTGTCGGGAGTCGGGACATGAGCGCCCGCCATCAACAGCTGCTCTGGCTGTGGGGTGGGCTGCTCGCAGTGCTGTTATCTCTGCTGTTTCTGCCGCTGACAGCGGGTCAGCGCGGGCTGGCTCTGCTGTTGGTAGCGGTAGTCACTCTCGCCGGAGTGTGGCTTGCGCAACGCAAATCTCGCGAACCGCTCGCAGAAGAGGCCTGCCTGAACGGCTTGCCGGATGCGCCGTACCGTCTACCGGTGGTACTGGTCTGTGGCGACACCGACGACTGGCCTGGAGAGGGACCGGTTTACCGTACGGCGCAGGGCTGCTGGTTGCAGGTAGCGGAGGCGGCGCTGCAGCAGACGGTGCGCCAGCTGCTCGGGGTACGCCCGGAGCTGGTCTCCCAGCTGGCGGTGATGGCCTGCGTTGCCCCCCAGCAGCATGACAGCCGGGACATGCTCACCGAACGTCTGCTCACCCTGCGCTGGCAGATGGTGCAGATACTGCGCGATACCCGCCGTCAGGTTCCGCTGCTGCTCTCCAGCAGGATCGCCGCCCATGATGTGTCCTCGCCGATCTGGCAATCCGCCAGGGTGGATGATGGTATTCAGGTCTGGCAGGAGGGTAAGGTGCCGGTCAGCGCCAGCGTCTGGCTGTCGCAGGAGGCGGCGTCGGCCTGTCTGCATGCGCAAATTCTGTTTAGCGCTCATGCCCATTTTGTCAGCGAAACTGTGCTACCGGCGCTGGTTGGAGATAACCCGGATATGCCTGCGGCCAGGCCTGCCGTTGTGCTGTATCACCACGTCCGGGGCCTGCGAAACCAGCGCAAACACTCTCTCTGGCAGCAGTTTCTGGTTAGCCACACCACGCTGAAGGAGATCGCGGGCTGGGCACCGGGTGACGATACCGGCGCTGGCGGCCTCTTGCTGCCGGATTTTATCCTGCCCTCTCTGCCGCAGGGGGGTGGTACCACACCGCGTAACCGGATGCTTCGCCCGGCATTTTGCCTGTTCACCCTTGCCGTTCTCTCCGCACTGTGCAGCAGCGGCTGGAACAACCGCCAGCTGCTGCACAGGCTCTCCTTTGATATCTCGCAATACCAGCGCACCCCGATGCACGACGCCATTTCCAGAGCGAAAGCGGTCACCACCCTGAGAGCGGATGCGGCGTTTCTTAACGGCTGGTGGCGCAATGGCGAACCCCTGCGCTACGGGCTGGGGCTTTACCGGGGGGAGTGGCTGCGTCTGCCGGTGCTGGCAGCCATTCGGTCATACGTGCCGCCGCCCCAGCCGCCGCGGGTAGTTAAGAAAGTCATCACCGGCCCGCAGACGGTGCGTCTCGACAGCATGTCGCTGTTCGATTCCGGCAAATACCAGCTTAAACCCGGCTCTACCACCGTGCTGGTCAATGCGCTGGTTGGCATCAAGGCGAAGCCGGGCTGGCTGATAGTGGTTAGCGGCCATACCGACAACACCGGTGATAACACATTTAACCAGGCGCTCTCCCTGAAGCGTGCAGAGTCCGTTCGGGACTGGATGCGTGATACCGGCGACGTCCCGGAGAGCTGTTTTGCAGTGCAGGGCTATGGCGAAAGCCGCCCGATCGCAACCAATGACACCCCGGAAGGTCGAGCGGCCAACCGTCGGGTGGAAATCAGTCTGGTGCCGCAGGCAAATGCCTGTCAGGTGCCGGGTACGCATGGCGTCACCCTAACCGGCGACGCCCTTAAAAAGTAAAGAAGGAGTTTTGACATGGCAATTCCGGTTTATTTGTGGCTGAAGGACGACGGCGGCGCGGACATCAAAGGGTCAGTGGACGTTAAGGATCGTGAAGGCAGTATCGAAGTGGTCGAGCAGGAGCATGATCTGTACATCCCGACCGACAACAACACCGGCAAGCTGACCGGCACGCGTATTCACACCCCGTTTAAATTCACCAAAGAGATCGACTCCTCCAGCCCCTATCTGTACAAGGCGGTAACCACCGGTCAGACCCTGAAATCTGCCGAATTCAAGTGGTACAAAATCAATGATGCCGGACAGGAGGCGGAGTATTTCAACACCAAACTCGAAAATGTGAAGGTGGTGAAGGTGAAACCGGTGATGTACGACATCAAGGATCCGGCCAAAGAGAAGCACAACCACCTTGAGCTGGTTGAGCTGCGCTACGAAAAAATCACCTGGACCTACAAAGACGGCAACATCATTCATTCCGATTCCTGGAACGCACGCGCCACCGCGTAATCCCCGCAGCAGACGGTTTCCCGTCTGCTGTTTTTGTTTTCTGAGCGGCCAGCTGCTGACGGCTGAGCAAACAAAAACACAATTCGGTACTGACCTGATGCGCTTTGGTAAGTAAACAGCGATGGGCGGTAGCGTGTCTGAACACGATCAGAATGAAGGGAAACATCAATATGGAACACCACTCTGCCGTCCTGTTACGCCGTTTAAATCCATACTGCGCCCGTGCGCTGGAGGGGGCGGCGTCCCTGTGCCAGACCCGCGCCCATGCTGAAATCACACCTGAGCACTGGTTACTGAAGCTGCTGGAGCAGGGCGAGGGGGATATTACCGTTCTGGCCCGGCGTTATGAATGGGACATGGAGGGTATCTGGCAGGCTTTACTGACCTATCTTGAGCGTCTGCCGCATTCGGTGCGTCATCGCCCGACGCTGGCGGAGCGTCTGGAGCAGCTGCTGAAACAGGCCTGGATGGCGGCCTCCCTACAGGGTGAGGATCGGATCCGCAGCCAACATCTGCTGATGGCGCTGACGGAAAGCCCGACGCTCATACGCTGCGACGGGCTATGGCCGCTGCTGACGCTGGGCCAGAGCCAGCTGGAACGCCTGCGCCCGCTGCTGGATGCGCAATCGGACGAACGCCCGGAGGCACAGCAGGAAGCCGGGCTGCAAACCGCGTCTGGTGATGGCGTGGAGCTTGTTGGCAGCTCAGCCGGAGCGGAAGTTGGAGGGGATGAGCTGTCGCCCGCGTTACAGAAAGCGCTGGATAAATTCACGCTGGACGTCACAGCCAAAGCTCGCGAGGGCAAAATCGACCCGGTATTTGGTCGCGATACTGAGATCCGCCAGATGGTGGATATTCTCTCCCGCCGCCGCAAAAACAATCCGATCCTGGTGGGAGAGCCGGGGGTGGGCAAAACCGCGCTGGTAGAGGGGCTGGCACTGCGTATCGCCGAGGGCGATGTGCCGGAGGCGCTCAAACCGGTCAGCCTGCGCATCCTCGACCTGGGACTGCTGCAGGCGGGTGCAGGCGTGAAGGGGGAGTTTGAACAGCGCCTGAAAAATGTCATCGATGCCGTACAGCGCTCCCCCGCGCCTGTTCTGCTGTTTATCGACGAAGCCCACACGATTATCGGCGCAGGTAATCAGGCGGGTGGGGCTGATGCCGCCAACCTGCTGAAGCCAGCCCTTGCCCGCGGCGAGCTGCGCACCATCGCCGCTACCACCTGGAGCGAGTACAAGCAGTATTTCGAACGCGACGCCGCGCTGGAGCGTCGTTTCCAGAGGGTAAAGGTGGATGAGCCAGACGACGAGACGGCCTGCCTGATGCTCAGAGGCCTGAAGTCCCGCTACGCGAAATACCATAACGTGCATATTACCGACGAGGCGGTTCGTGCCGCCGTCACGCTTTCCCGCCGCTACCTGACAGGCCGCCAGCTGCCGGACAAAGCTGTAGATCTGCTGGACACGGCCGCCGCCCGCGTGCGGATGAGCCTTGATACGGTGCCGGAACCGCTGACCCAGTTGAAAGCGCACATCACCGCTCTGGAGCTGGAGCGACAGGCCCTGCTGGAAGATATCGCGGTAGGGAACAGCGCCCACGACGAACGTCTGGCGATAATCGAACAGGACGAGATCGATATTATCCTTCAGCTTGATGTTCTGGAAACGCAGTATGGGCAGGAGCTTGCCCTCACCGAACGACTGCTGGAGAGCCGCCAGCAGCTCTCCCGTCAGAGTGAAACCCATGCGCTACAGCAGCAGCTGCATGACATACAGCGCAGCAACCCGCTCATCCCGGTAGAGGTTGACGTGCGTACCGTTGCCACGGTGATAGCCGACTGGACCGGCGTGCCGCTCTCCACGCTGATGAAAGATGAGCAGACCGAACTCCTGGAGCTGGAAAGCGAAATAGGCAGGCGCGTGGTGGGGCAGGAGGTTGCGCTGGCAGCGATTGCCCAGCGTCTGCGCGCCGCGAAAACCGGGCTGACGGCGGATAACGGCCCGCAGGGGGTATTCCTGCTGGTGGGGCCAAGCGGCGTGGGGAAAACCGAGACCGCGCTGGCGCTGGCGGATGTGCTGTATGGCGGAGAGAAATCGCTCATCACCATTAACCTGTCTGAATATCAGGAGCCGCATACCGTTTCTCAGCTGAAGGGTTCACCGCCGGGGTACGTCGGTTACGGTCAGGGGGGCATCCTCACCGAAGCCGTGCGCAAGCGCCCATACAGCGTAGTGCTGCTTGATGAAGTGGAAAAAGCGCACCGCGACGTCATGAACCTGTTCTATCAGGCGTTCGATCGTGGATTTATGCGCGACGGCGAAGGGCGTGAAATTGACTTCAGAAACACGGTTATTCTGATGACCGCCAACTTAGGCAGCGATCACATCATGCAGATGCTGGACGAACACCCTGAATCGACGGAAGCAGACCTGCATGAACTGCTGCGTCCGATCCTCCGGGAGCACTTTCAGCCCGCGCTACTCGCCCGCTTCCAGACCGTGATCTATCGCCCGCTGGCTGAGACCGCGATGCGCACTATCGTGCAGATGAAGCTCGACCAGGTTAGCAAGCGCTTACAGCGTCACTACGGCCTGACCACCCATATCGATGAAAGTCTTTACGACGCCCTGACTGCCGCCTGTCTGCTGCCGGATACCGGCGCGCGTAACGTTGATAGCCTGTTAAATGAGCAGATCCTTCCTGTGCTAAGCCAACAGCTTTTACTTCATAGGGCGGCAGGCCAGAAGCTGCAGCATCTGACCTTGAGCTGGGATGGCGAGGAGGGCGTAGGGATAAAATTCGAGGAGGGCATAATCCATGAGTGACGTTATAAACCTGCATTTTAGTCACAACCACAACCTGCTGAAAGTGCGTGGCTGCCAGGCCCTGCTGGATGTGCTCTGTTTTGAGGGCCATGAGGCATTAAGCGAGCCTTTTCACTACACCATTGAATTCACCAGCAGCGATAAAGCCATTGCGGCACAGAGCATGCTGACTCAGGACGCCTCGCTAACGCTACAGGCGAAGGTAGACCAGGGCTACGGCATAAAGGTGATGCAGCCGGTACGCACTCTGCAGGGGGTGGTCACTGGCTTTAAACGGCTTTCAATCTCGGAAGATGAGGCACACTACGCGCTGACCTTGCAGCCTCGTCTGGCGCTGCTCTCCCGCAGCCACCAGAGCCGCATCTATCAGGATATGTCGGTGCCGCAGATTGTTGAGCATATCCTGCGTACCCGCCACGACATGCGCGGCGAGGATTTTGTCTTTACCCTGGCGAATGAGTATCCGCGCCGTGAGCAGGTGATGCAGTACGGTGAGGATGATCTGACCTTTATCAGCCGCCTGCTGGCTGAGACGGGCATCTGGTATCGCATCACCACCGATACGCGACTCAACATTGACGTGGTGGCGTTTCACGACGACCAGCGCTATGTCGAACAGGGCCTCACCCTGCCGTCAGTGCCGCCATCCGGCCAGCACGACAGCGGCAACGAGTCGGTATGGGCGCTGAAAAGCGACCACAGCGTAGTGGAGCGGTCGGTCTTCACCCGCGACTACAACTACCGCAACGCGCCGGAGGAGATGAACCTCAGCGTCGATATCAGCCGTGGCGACAGCACCACCTATGGCGAGGCGTACCACTGGGGGGATAACTACCTGACGCCCGGCGACCGCTACCAGCGCGATCCGGACCCGGAGAGCGGCGCCTTTTATGCCCGGCTTCACCATGAGCGTTATCTCAACAACCAGACCCGGCTGAGCGGGGAAACCAACGGCGCGACGCTGGCTCCTGGCCAGGAGCTGAAGGTGACCGGTGGCGATGAGGTGACCGACACCTTCCGTCAGGGGGTGGTTATCACCAAAATCCACAGCCGTGCCCGCCGCGACCGCAGCTTTGAAGTGACGTTTTGGGGCATTCCCTATTCGGAAGATTACTGTTTCCGTCCGGCCCTCGTCGATAAACCGGTCATGGCCGGGACGCTGCCCGCCCGGGTGACCAGCACGAAGACCAACGACATCTACGGGCATATCGACCGTGACGGGCGCTACAGGGTCACCCTGCTGTTTGATCGCGATCGCTGGAAACCGGGGGAGGAGAGCCTGTGGGTACGCCAGTCCCGTCCCTATGCCGGGGATACCTTCGGTCTGCACCTGCCGCTGCTGGCCGGTACGGAGGTGGCGATTGCCTTTGAACATGGCGACCCCGACCGCCCCTATATCGCTGGCGTGCTGCACGACTCGGCGCACGGCGACCACGTCACGATTTACAACTACAAACGTAACGTGCTGAGGACGCCAGCGAATAACAAAATCCGCCTTGATGACGAGCGTGGAAAAGAGCACATCAAGATCTCTACGGAGTACGGCGGCAAAAGCCAGCTGAATCTCGGCCACCTGGTGGACAGCGAGAGGAAACAGCGGGGCGAGGGTTTTGAACTGCGTACCGATAGTCGGGGAACCATCCGCGCCGGGAAGGGGGTGTTTATTACTGCCGATGCGCAGCCAAAGGCGCAGGGGCAGCAGCTGGAGATGGAGCCGGTACTGTCCCGCCTGTCGGCCGCCCTGGTAGAAATGCAGTCTCTGACAGCGAGTGCGCAACAGGCACAGGCGCTGGCAGCGGATGTCGGGCGTCAGCAGACGCTGTTGCAGCAAAAGATCGAGAAATTACAGCAGCAAGTGCTGCTGGGAACGGCTCCCAAAGGCGTGGCGCTGGCAAGCGGCGAGGATATGCTGCTGTCGGCGCAGGAGAATCTGACGCTGGTCGCCGGTAAGCAGCTGGATATGGGTGCGCAGAAAGATTTCACCCTGGCAGCGGGAAAACAGATCGGCCTCTGGAGCCAGCAGGGTGCGAAGTGGTTCGCCTCGCAGGGCGATATTGATATTCAGGCGCAGGGGGGAAATATCACCACCTGGTCAACGCAGGATACGCATATAACCAGTGGGAAGAAGATAGTAATAACGGCCCAGGATGAGCTGACGCTGATATGCGGTGGAGGCTACATCAAAATTCAGGGTGGGAATGTTGAAATTGGAGGCCCGGGGAAACTGTTGGTAAAAAACCAGGGCATATCCAAACAGGGATGCGCCAGTATGCAGGGGGTAATGAAGTCGTTTGATGCGGGAAGTTTTGATGAGAGGTTTGTTATTACCCATCCGGCATCAGGAAAGGCATTGGCAAGTCAAAAATATGAAATTTATTTGCCCGATGGAAGCGTGACGACTGGCATCACAGATGCGACAGGACATTCTTCTCTTATGGCCTCTCAGGCAATAGATGGATTAAAGATTATCCTGAAGAAATAACAAGAGTAAAATATGCAAAATAAATTAACCACGTTTTTTTGCGTGCTGCTATTGAGCGGCACTCTGCTTTCACTGAGCGGTTGCATTTCCGAAGGCGCAGCCTTTGGTCTTGGTGCAGGAAGCCTGCACGAAACGGTGATGACGGAAAAAGACAAAAATGCGCCGCCCCCTGTCTATGGCCCACCGCAAATCATTTACCGGATAGATGATAACCGCTATTTTACGCTGGAGAATTATACCCGCTGTGAGAACGGGCAAACTTTTTATAATAATAAGAAAAAAATATCCATGCAAAAATATCAAACGCATCAGGGTACTTGTTTAAAGGTCGTTTATTTTGGCTATCTACAAGGGATGATTATCTGGCATTTCCATCGACACATAATTCTAATTATGCGAGTTGTGTGGGGTCAGATAAGGGCTGTAGAAATGTAATAACTGTCACAACTGATGCTGGAAAAAGTTTACACCCAATTACTTATGGGAGTTATACCCAGGACCCGACAGGCGATACGGAAGATTATGACATGTTAGTCACGAATAATGGCTTCTATATGATTGAATACTGGGACGGGAACAGAACTGCCGATAATGGTTCTGTCGATCGGTGGAACTTTAAGCCTGAGAATACCATCGCTAATGTTTCGGGGCCATTTTATCAGCCCGATCTTCAAATAGATGTTTCACAGGTCATGCAGGAAAAAATGCAGTGCGACAGGAAACTTGAGCCAATTCAGCCATCAAGGAAATAGTAGGGTAAAGTATGCTATATCAATTAAATTCATTCTTTTTCAAAATATCACTGCTTGGCGGCGTGTTGCTCTCTCTGAGCGGGTGCATTTCCGAAGGTGCAGCTTTTGGTTTCGGTGCAGGAAGTCTGCATGAAACGGTAACGACGGAAAAAGACAGAAATGCACCGCCACCGGTTTATGGTCCACCGCAAATTATTTACCGCATTGATGATAACCGCTATTTTACGCTGGAGAATTATACCCGGTGCGAGGATGGACAAACATTTTATAACAATAAGAAAAAAGGGATCCATTTTAAAATACTGGATGGGTCAGGCTATCTTTTTAAGGGCCGTTTGTTCTGGCTGTCCACGCGTGATGATTATCTTGCATTTCCGGCAACCATTAATACGCATTATGCAGCCTGCATGGGTTCGGATAAGGGTTGTATGAATGCTGTTATCGTCACAGTAGACGGTGGAAAAACATTGAACGGTGTCGAATATGGCAATTATACCCAGGATCCGACTGGTGATACAGAGGATTATGACATGTTAATTACGAATGAAGGTTTTTATATGATCAAATATTGGTTTGGACGCCGGATGCCTACTAACGGGGTAGTTAAAAAGTGGACGTTTGATCCAGATGAGAATTCTGCAAAAAAATATGGGTATCCCGGGGTTACAGGTCCTGATTATCAGAAAAAGTTTGATATGGATGTGTCAGGAGTAATTCAGGAAAAAATACAGTGCAACCGCGCCCTTGAACCTGTGCAAAAAATAAGAGGAATATTGTGATGGATGATAAAAATTTAACGCCCACTAGAAAAGTGGAGGTGTATGTTACAGATAACGGGACGCCGTTTGCTTATTCAATGACCTCTCATAAAAATATAAAAGTTAACGCTGAAGTTCAACCGCCATTGCAGTTTCCTGGGTTGATTATATTTGTGCATGGAGTAAATTCCGAGGGGGAGTGGTATGATTTTGCTGAAGAATCTCTGTGTAATGGTCTCAATATCCGGCTGGGATTGTCTGATAAAGATAAAAAGCACTGGCTAATCCCTAATAGTTATGCCTCCCCCTACTGGAATGATGATCGCACTAAATGGATTGTCCCGCCCCGCAGGATAACTGAAGAAGGCCGCTCCCCGGTTATCCGCTTCTACTGGGGCTACCGTTCAGCGGATCACGAAACCGACAGCTACGCCATTCCGTTAAAAAATAAGCGGGGCGATAACTACTACGACCTCTCGCCGGAAGAGCGTAAAACTAAAGGCCCCTGGTTCTGGGGCGGCGGTCCCTTTCAGAATGGCTGCAACCAGCTGGTGAGCCTGCTCAAACAATTAACAATTTGCAGATTTTCCAATAAAAATAACAGGTATGAGTTATGCTATATAAATTAACTTTATTTTTCGTCAAAGTTTCCCTATTGAGCAGTGCGTTGCTTTCACTGAGCGGGTGTATTTCCGAAGGCGCAGCCTTTGGTCTTGGTGCAGGAAGTTTGCACGAAACGGTGATGACGGAAAAAGACAAAAATGCGCCGCCACCGGTTTATGGCCCACCGCAGGTGATATACCGCATTGACGATAACCGATATTTCACGCTGGAGAATTATACCCGCTGTGAGAACGGGCAAACGTTTTATAATAATAAGAGAAAAAGCATCCATGCAAAAATATCAAATGCATCAGGGTACTTGTTTAAAGGTCGTTTATTTTGGCTATCCACAAGGGATGATTATCTGGCATTTCCATCGACACATAATTCTAATTATGCGAGTTGTGTGGGGTCAGATAAGGGCTGTAGGAATGTAATAACTGTCACAGCTGATGCTGGAAAAAGTTTACACCCAATTACTTATGGGAGTTATACCCAAGACCCGACAGGCGACACAGAAGATTATGACATGTTAGTCACGAATGAAGGTTTCTATATAATTGAGTTCAACGGAAAAGAGAGATTCGCTGAAGATGGCTATGTTCTGAGATGGAAATTCCATCCAAATGAAAAAGCTACCAGAGAGATAGGCTATCCCGGCGCCAGTGGCCCCGAATATCAAAAAGAGTTACCAATGGATGATATATCTAAAGTAAAGATGGTGCGTATGCAATGCAATCGTTCACTTGAGCCAATAGAGCCATCAGGAGTATAAATCGATGACAGATAAAACGCCGCCATTAACAAGGAAAATCCCTGTTTATACCACTGATAATGGTACGCCATTTGCCTATTCAATGACATCTCATAAGAACTTCAAAATTAATGCTGAGGTGCAACCACCGCTACAGTTACCTGGGTTGATTATATTTGTTCATGGAGTTAACTCTGAGGGGGAATGGTATGATAATGCTGAAACAGCATTGTGCGACGGTCTGAATATGAGGCTGGGACTAACATCGTTCCCTGATATGAAACTGAAACAGAATAAATATGCGGAAGCAAAATGGAATGATGATCGCACTAAATGGATTGTCCCGCCCCGCAGGATAACTGAAGAAGGCCGCTCCCCGGTTATCCGCTTCTACTGGGGCTACCGTTCAGCGGATCACGAAA
>NZ_DAMACX010000064.1:0-17543 GCF_031998825.1 Pseudescherichia sp. | reverse complement strand
CCGTTGTTCCGTGTCAGTGGAGGCGCATTATAGGGAGTTATTCGGAGCTGACAAGTATAAAATTAAAAAAAGTTATCGATAGTGCAAATTTTGAACAATACAGTGATCTAAAGCCTGTTTTTGCCTGGATTATAAACAAAAACGGGTCCCTGAGGACCCGTTTTGCAATTTTACCAGTTACTGCACGGCGGCAATGCGGTCGTCTTTTACGACCAGCTGTACCGTTTTGCCTGGAATCAGCTCGCCGGAGAGGATCTGCTGCGCCAGCGGGTTCTCGATCTGTTGCTGGATAGCGCGTTTCAGCGGACGTGCCCCATATACCGGATCGTAACCATTCGCGCTCAGCAGCTTCAGCGCATCGTCAGACATCTGCACCTCATAGCCACGCTCTTCCAGACGTTTATAGAGACGTTGCAGCTGGATCTGGGCAATCGAGGCAATATGTTTCTCACCCAGCGGATGGAATACCACAACCTCATCAATACGGTTGATGAACTCCGGACGGAAGCTGTGGCTCACTACGCCCATGACCATCTCTTTCATATGGCTGTAGTCCAGCTCACCGAAGCGTTCCTGGATCAGATCGGACCCCAGGTTGGAGGTCATAATCACCACGGTATTGCGGAAGTCGACCGTCCGTCCCTGCCCGTCCGTCAGGCGTCCGTCATCCAGCACCTGTAAAAGAATGTTGAATACGTCCGGATGTGCCTTCTCTACCTCATCCAGCAGGATCACAGAGTAGGGACGACGACGAACCGCCTCGGTCAGATAACCGCCCTCTTCATAGCCCACATATCCCGGAGGTGCGCCCACCAGCCGAGACACGGAGTGTTTCTCCATAAACTCGGACATATCGATACGCACCATCGCATCGTCGCTGTCGAACATAAAGTTAGCCAGCGTTTTGCACAGCTCGGTCTTCCCTACCCCGGTTGGCCCAAGGAACAGGAAGGAGCCAATCGGACGGTTTGGATCGGACAGACCTGCCCGGCTACGGCGAATGGCGTTCGATACCGCCTCAACGGCCTCATCCTGGCCAATCACGCGGCTATGCAGCTGCTGCTCCATACGCAGCAGCTTCTCGCGCTCGCCTTCCATCATGCGAGCCACCGGAATTCCGGTCCAGCGCGCCAGCACTTCGGCGATCTCAGTATCGGTTACCTTATTGCGCAGCAGACGCATAGTTTTGCCTTCCGCCTGCGTTGCCTGCTCAAGCTGCTTCTCCAGCTCAGGGATTTTGCCATACTGCAATTCGGACATCCGGGCCAGGTCGCCAACGCGGCGGGCCTGCTCAATGGCAATCTTCGCCTGCTCCAGCTCGGCTTTAATGGTCTGCGTTCCGGAGAGCGAGGCTTTTTCCGCCTTCCACTCCTCTTCCAGCACAGAGTACTGGCGCTCTTTATCCGCCAGCTCGCCGTTGAGCATCTCCAGACGCTTGATGCTGGCGTCATCAGACTCTTTCATCAGCGCCTGCTGCTCCAGCTTGAGCTGGATAATGCGCCGGTCCAGACGATCCAGCTCTTCCGGTTTCGAGTCGATCTGCATCCGGATGCTGGATGCCGCCTCATCGATCAGGTCAATGGCTTTATCCGGCAGCTGGCGATCGGCAATGTAGCGGTGAGAGAGCGTCGCGGCCGCCACGATGGCCGGGTCGGTGATCTGCACATGGTGGTGCAGCTCATAGCGCTCTTTCAGCCCACGCAGAATAGCGATGGTATCTTCAACCGATGGCTCGGCAACGAACACTTTCTGGAAGCGTCGCTCCAGGGCCGCATCTTTCTCAATATACTGACGGTACTCATCCAGCGTGGTCGCGCCGACGCAGTGCAGCTCACCGCGGGCGAGAGCCGGTTTCAGCATGTTCCCGGCATCCATGGCACCATCGGCTTTACCTGCGCCCACCATGGTGTGCAGCTCGTCGATAAAGAGGATGACGTTACCTTCCTGCTTTGACAGGTCGCTCAGCACGCCTTTTAAGCGCTCTTCGAACTCACCGCGATATTTCGCCCCGGCCACCAGCGCGCCCATATCCAGCGCCAGCACCCGACGGCCCTTCAGCCCTTCCGGTACTTCGCCGTTAACGATACGCTGTGCCAGCCCTTCAACAATGGCAGTTTTACCTACGCCCGGCTCGCCGATCAGCACCGGGTTATTTTTGGTACGGCGTTGCAGCACCTGAATAGTACGGCGAATCTCTTCGTCACGGCCAATCACCGGATCCAGCTTGCCCTGCTCGGCACGCTCGGTGAGGTCAACGGTAAATTTCTTTAAGGCCTGACGCTGGTCTTCGGCCCCCTGATCGTTCACGCCTTCCCCTCCACGCATCTGTTCAATTGCCTGGGTCACATTGTTGGTATTTGCCCCCGCTGCTTTCAGCAGATCGGCTAGCGTGCCGCGCGACTCCAGCGCCGCCAGAACAAACAGCTCTGACGAAATAAAGTTATCGTTACGTTTCTGCGCCAGCTTGTCGCAGAGGTTGAGCACGCGCACCAGATCCTGTGACGGCTGTACGTCGCCGCCGGTACCCTCAACCTGGGGCAGACGGCTCAGCGCCTGGTCAATGGCGGTGCGGAGCTGGCCTGCGTTGACACCGGCAGAGGTGAGTAACGGACGTACCGATCCCCCCTCCTGTGTCAGCAAGGCGCTCATAAGATGTAGTGGTTCGATGAATTGATGGTCTTGCCCCAGCGCGAGTGACTGAGCGTCGGCAAGAGCCAGCTGGAATTTATTAGTAAGACGATCCAGACGCATAACTCCTCCCATAATACAGGTCAAATTTGCTACTGGAGATTAAATGAGGTCATCCCTCAATTATTCAAGGTTAATGATCTAAATTATGTACAAAGAATGTTACACGTACTGGATCGTCTTGATTCTTTAGGTTATATCAGCCAAATGAAACTTGCCAGGCGCCCGGTCGTTTTGTCGCGGCGATAAGAGAAAAATTCATCTTGCTCACTGAAGGTGCAACGGTCGCCACCGTAGACAGCGTCTACGCCGACGCGTGCCAGCCGCTGACGGGCGAGCTGATAGATATCGGCAAAATATTTTTCGCCTGCCGCACGAAATGCCGCTGAAGCGTTCGAATCTTCAGCAATAAAAGCGTCGCGTACTTCCGGGCCGACTTCAAAAGCGTCAGGACCAATGGCTGGCCCCAGCCAGGCGATGATGTTTTCCGGCTTATCGGCAAAGCAGGCCACCGTCTCTTCCAGCACGCCCGCGCACAGGCCGCGCCAGCCCGCGTGTGCCGCAGCCACTTCGGTCCCCGCACGGTTACAGAACAGCACCGGCAGGCAGTCGGCGGTCATCACGGCACACACCGTGCCGGGTGTATTACTGTAAGAGGCATCTGCCCGCTTAGAGGCGTAAGGCTCACCGGAGAGCGTCAGTACGGTCTTACCGTGCACCTGCTCCAGCCAGACGGGTTTTGAGGGTAGACCGCCTGCGGCAAACAGCCGACGACGGTTCTCCTCGACATGCTCAGGGTTGTCACCGCAGTGTGCGCCCAGGTTCAGAGAGTCCCAGGGGGCGAGACTCACGCCGCCGTTGCGGGTAGAACTACAGGCCGCGACGCCTTCAGGCAGCGGCCACTGCGGAACAATCAGCGATGTCATAGCCAGTCCACATCCTCTTTATGGGTTTCGAAATCGGCGCGCATGGCGTCGATCAGATCGATCATATCCAGGGGGATCGGCGCGTGCCACTCCATCTCGATACCGGTAATCGGATGATAGAGACGCAGCATGGTCGCGTGCAGCGCCTGGCGGTCGAACTGGCGCAGCGCGGTGATAAATTCGTCAGATGCCCCTTTTGGCGGACGTGGACGGCCACCGTAGAGCTGATCGCCCACCAGCGGATGGGTAATGTGCGCCATGTGAACACGGATCTGGTGCGTACGGCCTGTTTCGAGGCGCAGACGCAGACGCGTGTGTACACGGAAGTGCTCCATAATGCGGTAGTGCGTAACCGCAGGCTTGCCCATCGGATGCACCGACATGTGGGTACGCTTGGTCGGGTGGCGGCTGATTGGCTCTTCCACCGTACCGCCCGCCGTCATATGACCAATGGCAACGGCTTCATACTCACGGGTGATCTCACGCAGCTGCAGGGACTCTACCAGCCGGGTCTGGGCCGGAACGGTTTTAGCGACCACCATCAGGCCGGTGGTGTCCTTATCCAGACGGTGGACAATGCCCGCGCGCGGCACGTCAACGATCGGCGGATAGTAGTGCAGCAGCGCATTCAGCACGGTGCCATCAGGGTTGCCTGCGCCCGGGTGAACCACGAAGTCGCGTGGCTTGTTGATAACGAGGATATCGTCATCTTCATAGACGATGTTGAGCGGGATATCCTGCGGCTCAAAGCGCGCCTCTTCTTCGATCTCCGCATTGATGGCGACGCGCTCGCCCCCCAACACTTTCTCTTTGGGTTTGTCGCAAATCTTGCCGTTGACCTGCACGCGCTGGTCGAGGATCCACTCTTTTATGCGCGAACGTGAATAATCCGGGAACATTTCGGCCAATGCCTGATCTAAGCGTTGACCGAGTTGATTTTCGGACACCGTTGCGGTGAGTTGTACTAGTTGTGCCATAGACAGCTTCTTCGTTAACCTTGGGTTTTTACGGCTTCGCCGTTTAATATAGTGTGCTATTGTAGCTGGTCTTAATCGGGAGCAGGAACAGAGAATCCTCCCGCATAAACATTTTGAGGAAAGTCAAAACGTCATGACGCGCATGAAATATCTGGTGGCAGCCGCCACGTTGAGCCTGGCTTTGGTGGGTTGCTCCGGTTCAAAGGAAGAGGTGCCTGATAATCCGCCTAATGAGATCTACGCGACTGCCCAGCAAAAGTTGCAGGACGGTAACTGGAAACAGGCCATAACGCAACTGGAAGCGCTGGATAACCGTTATCCGTTTGGACCCTACTCCCAGCAGGTTCAGCTGGATCTGATCTACGCCTACTATAAAAATGCCGATCTGCCGCTGGCTCAGGCCGCCATCGATCGCTTTATGCGTCTGAATCCGACTCACCCGAACATCGATTACGTGATGTATATGCGTGGCCTGACCGACATGGCGCTGGACGATAGCGCGCTGCAAGGCTTCTTCGGCGTCGATCGTAGCGACCGCGATCCTCAGCACGCCCGCGATGCGTTTAACGACTTCTCGAAGCTGGTGCGCGGCTATCCGAACAGCCAGTACGTTACCGATGCGACCAAGCGTCTGGTATTCCTGAAGGATCGTCTGGCGAAGTATGAGTACTCTGTAGCGCAGTACTATACCGAACGTGGGGCGTGGGTTGCGGTAGTAAACCGTGTAGAAGGCATGCTGCGTGACTACCCGGATACCCAGGCAACGCGTAACGCCTTGCCGCTGATGGAAAACGCCTACCGCCAGATGCAGATGACCACGCAGGCGGAAAAAGTCGCGAAGATTATCGCGGCCAACAGCAGCAACACCTGATCGCTTGAAAAACTAAACGGCAGCTCTCGGGCTGCCGTTTTTTTATGCGGTTTCGGCTGCCCCTGAAGAAGTAGTGCCGCTACACAACTTATCAACTATGACTCCCCTTCCCCTATCCTTCAAGGGAAATCTCACCTCTTCCTGTCCTGCCTCACAAAAAGTCCTCCTTGACAAAAAGTGACAAAAATACGTGATCTTAATCACACTTTTTGACCTTAGGTTCGTTATGCTGAGGTTACCTGGACGGAAAAGACAAGAGGTAGCATCTATGACAATGAACATTACCAGTAAACAAATGGAAATTACTCCGGCTATTCGCCAACATGTCGCCGACCGTCTCGCCAAGCTAGAAAAGTGGCAAACCCATCTGATTAACCCCCATATCATCCTCTCGAAGGAGCCACAGGGTTTCGTTGCCGACGCAACCATTAATACCCCTAACGGACAGCTGGTTGCCAGCGGCCGACACGATGATATGTACACCGCCATCAACGACTTGATTAACAAGCTGGAACGGCAGCTCAATAAAGTGCAGCACAAAGGCGAAGCCCGTCGTGCCACCACCTCGGTGAAAGACGCCAGCTTCGTGGAAGAAGAAGAGTAGTCCTTTACATTGAGTGTCTCATCCACGCGCCTTCGGGCGCGTTTTTTATTGACAGGGTGAAAACAGTACGGTTACTTTACTTGCAGACACGCACAGGAACTATCCATGAAACAGACGCCGTTTTTCTTCGCACGCTTTTTTACCTTCCCCTGAACGGGAGGCGTTTCGTCGTATAAGAGCGTGTGCGAAGACGAACAGCAAGGCCTCCCAAACCGGGGGGCCTTTTTTATGGCTGACAGACCGATAACGATAATGACTAAGGCAACACTATGACACCGGAAAACCCGCTGCTGGATCTGCGTAAAAAGATAAGCGCCCTGGATGAGCAACTGCTGGCGCTGCTGGCGGAGCGTCGCCAGCTTGCCGTTGAGGTGGGCAAAGCCAAGCTTACCTCCCACCGTCCGGTGCGCGATATCGATCGCGAACGCGATCTGCTGGAGCACCTGATCCAGCTGGGCAAAACGCACCATCTCGATGCGCACTATATTACTCGCCTGTTCCAGCTGATTATTGAAGACTCCGTGTTAACCCAGCAGGCTCTGCTCCAGCAGCATCTCAATAAAACTAACCCGCACTCGGCGCGGATCGCCTTTCTTGGCCCCAAAGGATCGTATTCACACCTGGCCGCACGTCAGTATGCGGCGCGCCACTTTGCGCAGTTTATTGAGAGCGGCTGCGCCAAGTTCCACGATATCTTTCAGCAGGTAGAGACCGGCCAGGCGGACTATGCCGTCGTCCCGCTGGAGAACACCAGCTCCGGGGCGATTAACGACGTCTACGATCTGCTCCAGCACACCAGCCTGTCAATCGTCGGCGAGATGACCGTGCCTATCGATCACTGCGTGCTGGTATCGGGTACCACCGACCTGAGTAAAATCGAAACGGTCTATAGCCACCCGCAGCCCTTCCAGCAGTGCAGCCAATTTTTAAACCGCTACCCGCAGTGGAAAATTGAGTATACCGAGAGCACCTCGGCGGCAATGGAGAAGGTGGCTCAGGCCAACTCGCCGCATGTCGCCGCGCTGGGCAGCGAAGCGGGCGGCGCGCTGTACGGCTTGCAGGTGCTGGAGCGCAACCTGGCGAACCAGACGCAAAATATCACCCGCTTTATTGTGCTGGCGCGTAAGCCGGTTAACGTCTCCGATCAGGTACCGGCCAAAACGACGCTGCTGATCGCCACCGGCCAGCAGGCCGGTGCGCTGGTTGAGGCGCTGCTGGTGCTGCGTAACCACAGCCTGATTATGACTAAGCTCGAGTCACGTCCGATCTACGGCAACCCGTGGGAGGAGATGTTCTATCTGGATGTCCAGGCCAACCTGGAGTCTGCATCCATGCAGAAAGCCCTGCGCGAGCTAGGGGAGATTACCCGCTCGCTGAAAGTGCTGGGCTGCTATCCTGGCGAGAACGTCGTGCCGGTCGATCCGGCTTAACGCTCAATAAAGGGAGATTTCTTCACGCCTGCCACGCTCACCGGCAGGGTGAAGATCGCTCCGGAGAGCGGAAACTTCGCCAGCTCATCTTTCTTCATATTTTCCCGGGTGGTGGTGATAAACAGCGTCTTCATATCCTCACCACCAAAGCAGACCATGGTCGGGCAGCGCACCGGCAGGCGGTACTCTTCAAGCTGTTCGCCCTCGGGAGAGAAACGCGCGATGCGCCAGCCGTCATACAACGCGCTCCAGTAGCAGCCCTCCACGTCCGTCGCCGCACCGTCCGGCTGCCCTTCCTCTTTTTTAAAGGTATGGAACACCTCGCGCTTGCCAGGCTCGCCCTGCTCATCCAGCGGCGTGCGGTAGATCACCTCCTGCGGCGTGTCAGAGGTATACATCCACTTCCCGTCCGGACTAAACGCCAGGCCGTTGGCCCCGAGAATATCGCACTGGATCACCTTCGGGGTCAGATCGTTATCGACCCGTACCAGCAGCGCGCCGTTGTAATCCTGCGGTGCCCAGAAGGTCCCCGCGTAAAAACGCCCATCATGGTCGGTCCCGCCGTCGTTAAAGCGCGCCAGCTCCGGATTAGAGGGGTTATCACACACTTTGTGAGTCAGCAGGCCACGCTTGTCCGCCAGCCAAATGGCATTACGCATCGCAACGATAAAACCGCCCTTTTCGCGCAGGGCAAAGCAGCCCACCTCTTCCGGAAACCGCAGGACGGTATGCTCGGCGGACGCCAGATGGTAGCGGTGGATCTCCCCTTCCAGAATATCGGCCCAGTACAGCGCCTGTTCCGATTCGCTCCAGACAGGACATTCCGGCAGATTGCCGGTGTAATCAAACAGCAGTTGCGGCTCAGCCATAAAGACTCCCATACAGTAAAAAGGCCAGCGGGTAACCCACTGGCCTTAAAGTATATACAGCTTTTTATCTATTGACGGCTGTCGTTGGCCTGACGCAGCAGCACCCGACTTTCGCTCTGGAAGCGCTGGGCGTAGTCGCCAAACCAGTGCTCAACCTTGCGGAAGCTATCGATAAAGGCCTGCTTGTTGCCCTGCTCCAGCAGCTCTATCGCCTCACCAAAGCGCTGGTAGTAGCGCTTGATCAGCGCCAGGTTGCTTTCGGAAGACATGATGATGTCGGCATAGAGCTGCGGATCCTGGGCAAACAGCCGCCCGACCATCGCCAGCTCCAGGCGGTAGATGGGCGAGGAGAGTGCCAGCAGCTGCTCCAGCTGCACGTTCTCTTCCGCCAGATGTAGCCCGTAGGCGAAGGTAGCGAAGTGACGCAGCGCCTGAATGAACGCCATGTTCTGATCGTGCTCGACGGCGCTGATGCGGTGCAGCCGCGCGCCCCAGACCTGAATCTGCTCCAGCAGCCACTGGTAGGCTTCCGGCTTGCGTCCGTCGCAGTAGACCACCACCTGCTTCGCCAGGCTGCCGCTGTCTGGACCGAACATCGGATGCAGCCCCAACACCGGCCCTTTATGCACGCTAAGCATGGCCTGCAACGGCCCACTTTTCACCGAGGCCAGATCGACCAGGATGCAATCCTCCGGCAGCGGCGGCAGAGAAGCAATCACCTGCTCGGTGACGTGGATCGGCACGCTGACGATCACCATCCCGGCGTCGGCGACAATATTGCTCGCCTGCGCCCAGTCATCCTTCTCAAGGATACGCACCTGGTAGCCGGAGAGGGTCAGCATCTTCTCGAACAGCCGCCCCATCTGGCCGCCGCCGCCCACAATAACCACTGGACGCAGCGTCGGACAGAGAGTTTTGAACCCTTTATCGTTCTCGCTGGAGTAGGACTCCCGCATCACGCGCCTGAGCACATCTTCAATCAGATCCGGCGGCACGCCAAGCGTCTCGGCCTCCTGCCGGCGGGAGGCCAGCATGGCCGCCTCACGTTCGGGAACGTAGATCGGCAGGCCATATTTACTCTTAACCTCGCCCACCTCGGCCACCAGATCCAGACGCCTGGCCAGCAGGGCCAGCAGCGCCTTATCCACTTCATCAATTTGATCGCGCAGGGCGGTCAATTCAGCAACCATAACAACCTCTTAAGCCAGACGTGCTGCCAGATGCCCACGCAGATGTTTGTTGATCTCACGCAGCAGCGCATCGGTGGTTTCCCAGCTAATGCAGGCATCGGTCACGGAGACGCCGTGCTTCATATCGCTGCGCGGCTGCTCTGACGATTGATTACCTTCATGGATATTACTCTCGATCATCAGGCCGATGATTGACCGGTTGCCATCTTTAATTTGCGCCACGACGGATTCCGCTACCGCAGGCTGACGGCGGTAATCTTTATTCGAGTTACCGTGGCTGCAGTCTACCATCAGGGCTGGCTTCAGGCCCGCCTGGGTCATCTCTTTCTCGCACTGGGCCACGTCCGCCGGGCTGTAGTTCGGCGCTTTGCCACCACGCAGGATCACGTGTCCATCCGGATTGCCCTGGGTTTGCAACAGGCATACCTGACCGGCCTGGTTGATGCCGACAAAGCGGTGCGGCATTGCCGCCGCGCGCATAGCGTTGATCGCTGTCGCCAGGCTGCCGTCGGTGCCGTTCTTAAACCCGACCGGCATGGAGAGACCGGAGGCCATTTCACGGTGGGTCTGGGACTCGGTGGTACGTGCCCCGATGGCCGACCAGCTAAAGAGATCGCCCAGGTACTGCGGACTGTTGGGATCCAGCGCTTCGGTCGCCAGCGGCAGGCCCATGCTGACCAGCTCCACCAGCAGGCTACGGGCAATTTTCAGCCCGGTTTCGACATCAAACGAACCATCCATATGCGGATCGTTAATCAACCCTTTCCAGCCGACGGTGGTACGGGGTTTTTCAAAATAGACGCGCATGACCAGGTAGAGGCTATCGCTGACCTCTGCGGCAAGAGCTTTAAAGCGGTGAGCATACTCAATGGCTGCCTGCGGATCGTGAATAGAGCACGGTCCGCAGACCACCAGCAGACGCGGATCGCGCCCGGCAATGATGTCGGAGATGGTCTGGCGCGATTGAGAGATCTGCGCCTCCTGCTCAGCCGTCAGCGGAAACTCCGCTTTCAGGCGTTCCGGAGTGATTAAAACCTGCTCGTCGGCGATATGGACATTATTCAGCGCGTCTTTTTGCATGATGGCGATCCTGGTCGTTTATTGCGATAGTTCGTTGCGATAGTTCTTTGCGATAGTGTTCTCAGCAGAGAATGACCTAACAGTAACACAATCGGTAAAGATTTCAATCCATATTACGTACACATTAGTTTACAACACCCGCTAAAAGGCAATTTATTTGCGCTTAATTCGTAAATTAAAATGTACAGCGAGCAACGTAGCGGCAACCAGGCTACGCTTTAATAAAAGAAAAAGGAGCACGACGATGAAACCTGGAATGTACGCACTGTTAGCGATCCTGCTATCTGGCTGTTCAGTTGAACCTTACACACATGCTCCCACCTGGACCGGCACGGACTGGTACAGCACTGGAAAAGACGACGCCCTCTCGGGCGCGGTTGTTAAAGAGAACAGCGCTCTGGCTGCGTTACATAACGATGCCAACGTTGATAGAAACCGTTATCTACAAGGCTATAAAGACGGCCTGAAGAGAATCTGCCACGACGACTTTCTCTATGCCTGGGGCCGTGCGGGTAAAATCTACCCTGTCGGCTGCGATACGCAAGAGAGCGCCACACAGCTGCGTAGTGCCTGGCAAGCGGGGATGAAAGAGGGAACCCGCGACGCCATCCTCAATTAATAGCCTTAATATTATCCAATCTGTGAATAAGTCGCGATCACCCCTGCTCTGGCCAGGGTAAAATAACCACGATCGTACAAGGGTCTATGCAGGTAAACGCTGTTTTTCTGCTACGTGTAATAGTTAGCCGTCGTTGCGGGGAAATAATGATGAATACGGATCTTTCACGCCCAACCTTTAAGCGCACACTACGCCGAATCAATATTATTAACGTGATTATCACGATGACGCTGGTCTGGTTTCTGATCTCCGTCACCTCGGTGCTAACGCTTAAACAGTATGCCCAGCGCAATTTAGAACTGACGGGGGCGACCATGAGTCGTAGCCTGGCGTTCGCGCTTGTCCGCAACGACGTCTCCGCCGCTGCCGATACGCTCTCTACGCTTGGCCAGCGCGAGCTCTATAGCGCAGCGGAGGTGCGAGACACGAAACAGCACGTTGTGGCGGGCTGGTCCTCGACGCCGAAAACCAGCTATGACAAAGCCAGCGAGCTGATCCGTCAGGGGCTGCTTTCCCAGCCGGTTACACAGCCCATCATGCACGACGGCACGCAGATCGGCGAGCTGCGCCTGACCGCTCAGGCCAGCCTGATTGGACACTTTGTCCTGCTCTCTCTCGGCGTATTAACCGGCTCTATCCTGTTTGCTTCTGCGGTGGCACTCGCCATCAGCCGCTATCTGCATAACGGCGTGTTTAACGCCCTGCAAAATATTACCGACGTGGTGCATGACGTGCGGACCTACCGCAACTTTTCCCGCCGCGTCGCCGACGAGCGTATTGAGGAGTTCCATCGCTTTGGTCAGGACTTTAACAGCCTGCTGGATGAGATGGAGGAGTGGCAGCTGAGTTTACAGGCGCGCAACGCCCTGCTGCTGCGCACTGCCCTGCACGATCCGCTAACCGGGCTGGCTAACCGCGCCGCTTTTCGCAACGCCATCACCACCTTGATGAAGGATGAAGCCGCCCAGAGCTGCTCGGCGCTGCTGTTTCTGGACGGGGATAACTTTAAATTTATCAACGATACATGGGGCCACGCCGTCGGCGATAGCGTGCTGATTGAGGTGGCGAAACGGCTAACTGACTTTGGCGGCAAACAGCATACGGTCTACCGCCTGGGTGGGGATGAGTTTGCGATGATCCTCACTGGCGTGCACAGCGAGCATGAGGTTAAGCGTCTCTCGGGCGCGCTGGCGCAGCAGTTCTATCAGCCTTTCGATCTGCACAACGGCACGACGACCATAATGACCCTCAGCATTGGCTATGCGCTGGCATGGGAGCACGCCAGCGCCGAGAGCCTACTGGAGCTGGCGGATAAGAACATGTACAAGGTCAAGCAGCGCCACTCAAAGACGCCCTGACTCCTGCTCTGGCTGCAGCCGTGCGGCACTGGCCCGCCGCCAGCGCAGAATATCAATAGCGATAAACAGCAGCAGGCTGATGCCCAGCACCGGCAGCGCCAGGCCAATCAGCACGGCGAGGACCAGGGTTATCAGCCGCCCTCCTCCGCCCAGCGCCAGCCAGCTCTGCACCAGGGTTTGCACAGGACTGACTCCCCCCTGCGCCGGACGGCGGATCCACCACAGCCGGTAGCCCACCACGATGCTGACGCACAGCGCGCCGCCAAACAGGATCAGCGCCAGCTGGTTTGGCAGACCAAACAGCACGCCCATATGGAAATCGACGCCCCAGCGGGTCAGCTTCGCCATCAGCGGGAAGTCGGCAAAATGCGTCTGGTCGATCACCATCATGGTGTGACCATCAATCGCTACCGCATCGACCTGCGTCGGCCAGGACCGGTCGATCTCTGTGACCGTCCAGGCCATGTCTGCACTGCGCGGCGGGCGGATCTCAAGACGAGAGGCATCGATGCCCGCCTGACGCGCTGCCTGCAACACCTCATCATACTGCACGCTGTCGGCGTCGCTCTCCGCCATCGGCATCGGCATCGCCATTCCCTCGTGGTGCTCATGATGGGCATGATGTTCCGCATGAGGATCGGCAGGCTGAGCAGGCCCACGCAGTTGCGTATTGACCTGCGGCGTCATCCAGCCCAGCGCCGCACGCATTTTATCAACGTTCCCACCGGCCCACTGCGACCAGGTCAGACCGGTCGCAGAGAAGAGCAGCATTCCCGCCAGCAGAGCCCACCCCAGGCTGACGTGCAGGCGACGATGATTCTGTACCCGGTTGGTAATCCGCCGTTTCGGGCGGGTAAACCACCACAGCGCAATGCCGCCCAGGGCAGCGATCCACATCCACGACGCGGCAAGTTCGCTGTAAATCCGCCCGATGTCTCCGAGCAGCAGGGAACGGTGCAGGTAGTCGATGGTCTGGCGCAGAGGCAGAATGCCGCTGGTGCCATAGACGGTCATATCGCCTTTAACCGCCAGGGTCACGGGATCGATAAAGATAGCCCGGTTCTCCGAGACGCCGAGCTGCGGATCGGCAAACATCACCCGCGTCGTCTCTCCGTCGATAAGACCAGGGCGGACGGCGTGCAGACGCAGCGTTCCGCCGGTCACCTTCTCTGCCACCGCCACCTGCTCGGCCAACGGTTGCCGCTCGCCGGTTACGGATCCGTAGAGTGCATCGTGATAGAGCGCACTCTCCAGCTGTGGGGTGGCGACATAGAGCGTCCCGCTGAGAGCAGCGATAAAGATAAACGGGCCCACAAAGAGGCCGATGTAGAAATGAAGACGTCGCAGCAGGTTTACCCATGCCGCGCGCGAAGTGCAGGTAGTCATACTTTTCCTTTCTAAGGCAAAAAGTTATCGATTTTGTTTTTTAAAGGGAAAAAGCAGACAGGCGCGGTGGGGCGCGGGTATCAGGGCAGAGCCAGGGGAAGAAGTGCCAGTGATGCACGGCGGGCCGCGGCGGTGTGATCCGCAGCCTGAGCAGCACGCCATAGAGCAGAACGATAAGCGCAAGGATCGCGCCTGGCACATGGGCCAGCAGCACGCAGTAGCCGCACGCTTCGGCATGATCGACAGGTATGCTTTGCGATGCGGGCTTATGCTCGGGCATCGCGTGATGTTCAGGCATCATCGACATCTCGTGATGCATGCCCGGCATGGCGCTCATGGGATCTTTTTGCAGCGCGACGGAGATCAGTGGCGCAATCACGATCAGCAGGATCGCAAACAGCGCGGTCAATGCCGCTGCGCGTTTCCATGTTGAGTGATGCATCAGGTTAGCCACTAGCCCTCCGGTCGAGAGGGGACATTGTAATGGATTTATCACGCGGGGGTTAACAGATCGAGCGCACAGGCATAAAAAAAGGGGCCAGCCCACAGGCCAGCCCCTTTTTATCAGGATGTCGCGACAGCGAACCTTAGTTCAGACGCTCTTTGATACGAGCAGACTTACCGGTACGCTCACGCAGGTAGTACAGTTTAGCTTTACGTACAGCACCACGACGTTTAACAGCAATGCTGTCAACTACCGGAGAGTGAGTCTGGAAGACACGCTCAACGCCTTCGCCGTTGGAAATTTTGCGAACAGTGAATGCAGAGTGCAGACCGCGGTTACGAATAGCGATAACCACGCCCTCGAATGCCTGCAGACGTTTTTTGGAACCTTCAACAACCCATACTTTCACTTCCACGGTATCACCCGGACGGAAGGAAGGTACGTCCTGCTTCATCTGCTCTTGTTCAATTTGCTTAATGATGTTGCTCATAATTTAATCTCTTATCCTGGGTAAACTGATATTTGGAGGCTTACGCCATCCCATCATGTATTTGCTGCTGTTGTGCGTGCTCTTTTCGGAACTCCGCCAGCAGCTTTGCTTGCTCTTCAGTCAGAGCCAGGTTTTCCAGAAGTTCAGGTCTTCTAAGCCAGGTGCGGCCCAGCGACTGTTTCAGACGCCAGCGACGTATCTCGGCATGGTTACCCGACAGCAGAACCGCCGGAACCTCCATGCCTTCTAACACCTCAGGACGGGTATAGTGTGGACAGTCCAGCAACCCATCGGCAAAGGAATCTTCCGTTGCCGATGCCTCATGCCCCAGTACGCCTGGAATAAACCGGGCAACCGAGTCAATCAGCGTCATTGCTGGTAACTCACCACCGCTGAGCACGTAATCGCCGATAGACCACTCTTCGTCGACTTCGGTTTGGATCACACGCTCATCGACCCCTTCGTAGCGCCCGCACACCAGAATCATTTTCTGATTCGTTGCCAGTTCGCTAACGCCCGCTTGATCAAGCTTGCGTCCCTGAGGTGACAGATAGATCACCTTTGCGCCCTCACCCGCCGCGGCTTTCGCTGCGTGGATGGCATCCCGCAAGGGTTGAACCATCATAAGCATCCCCGGTCCGCCGCCGTAAGGACGATCGTCCACGGTACGGTGCCGGTCATGAGCGAAGTCACGTGGACTCCAGCTCTGGATGCTCAGCAGGCCATTTTTAACGGCCCGGCCAGTTACCCCGTAATCGGTGATGGCGCGAAACATGTCAGGAAACAGGCTAACTATACCAATGAACACAAGCCAATCCCCATCGTGCCGTGCCTACCGTTTATCCGGAGGTTTAAAAACCAGGATCCCAATCTACTTCGATTGTGCGAGTAGTGAGATCGACTTTCTTGATAACCTGTCCATCGAGGAACGGAACCAGCCGCTCCTTGATACCAAACGCATCTTTCAGGTTTGCCTTGATGACGAGAACGTCATTTGACCCGGTTTCCATCATATCGATGACTTTACCCAGGGCGTAGCCCTCTGTGGTCACTACCTGGCAGCCCATAAGGTCTTTCCAGTAGTAGTCACCCTCAGTGAGCGGCGGCAACTGCGACGAATCCACGACAATTTCACAATTAGTCAGCGCATTCGCAGCATCACGGTCATCAATGCCTTTCAGCTTAATGACGATGTCCTGATTGTGGTGACGCCAGCTTTCCAGCTCGACCATCTGCCACTTACCGGCCTTCTGGATAAACCAGGGCTGGTAATCAAAAATGCTTTCAGCGTCTTCAGTGGAGGAAAACACTCTGAGCCAACCACGGATCCCGTAGCAAGAACCCATTTTTCCCAATACGATCGGTTCAACAGGTGCTTTAATGCTCATCATGACCACCGTGACAGATTAAGCTGCTTTGTTTGCTTCTTTGATCAGCGTAGCAACGCGATCGGAAACGGTAGCGCCCTGGCCAACCCAGTGAGCGATGCGATCCAGATCCAGGCGGGTGCCTTCTTCTTTTTCGCTAGCGATCGGGTTGAAGAAACCAACGCGCTCAATGAAGCGACCGTTGCGTGCATTACGGCTGTCAGTAACAACAACCTGGTAGAACGGACGCTTTTTAGCGCCGTGACGAGCTAAACGAATAGTTACCATAACATCCTCTTGTGTGAATAAAACACCAGGCCCCGTCGAGGAACGGAGCCCGGTGTCATATTAAAAGCCCGAAAATTTTACTCGTTTCCCGGCAAAAAGCAATCAATACATCGAAATCGCAGGCAAGTAAGCCAGGCCATATCAGCGCTTCGGGAAACCTGCGGGCGGCATCATCCCCTTCATGCTACGCATCATTTTTGCCATCCCGCCCTTCTTCATCTTTTTCATCATGCGCTGCATGTCATCGAACTGCTTCAGCAGACGGTTGACGTCCTGCACCTGCATGCCGCAGCCCGCCGCGATACGACGCTTGCGGGAGCCTTTGATGATGTCCGGGTTGGCGCGCTCTTTCAGCGTCATCGAGTTGATGATCGCCTCCATACGCACCAGAATTTTGTCATCCATCTGGGATTTAACGTTGTCCGGCAGCTGGCCCATGCCCGGCAGCTTGCCCATCAGGCTGGCCATGCCGCCCATGTTCTTCATCTGCTTCAGCTGCTCAAGGAAGTCGGTGAGGTCAAAGCCGTCGCCCTTCTTCAGCTTGTTCGCCAGCTTCTCTGCCTGAGCGCGGTCTACCTTGCTCTCGATATCTTCGATCAGCGACAGCACGTCGCCCATACCGAGGATACGGGAGGCGATACGATCCGGGTGGAACGGCTCCAGGGCTTCGGTTTTCTCACCCACGCCGAGGAACTTGATCGGCTTGCCGGTGATGTGGCGAATAGAGAGCGCCGCACCGCCGCGGGCGTCACCGTCGACCTTGGTCAGCACCACGCCGGTCAGCGGCAGCGCTTCGTTGAACGCCTTCGCCGTATTGGCGGCGTCCTGACCGGTCATGGCATCGACTACGAACAGCGTCTCTACGGGATTAATGGCGGCGTGGACGTGTTTGATCTCGTCCATCATCGCTTCGTCAACGTGCAGACGACCGGCGGTATCCACCAGCAGCACGTCG
>NZ_DAMACX010000063.1:0-17695 GCF_031998825.1 Pseudescherichia sp. | reverse complement strand
TTTTGGAGCGGGAAACGAGACTCGAACTCGCGACCCCGACCTTGGCAAGGTCGTGCTCTACCAACTGAGCTATTCCCGCAAACTTGTTGCTGTCGTAACGTCAATTTCTCATCGTTACGGGAGGCGCATTATACGAGAAATCATTTTAGCTGCAACCCCCCTGAAAGCGAATTTTGCGAAATTAAGTTCAAATGCTGTAATATTCGTCACATTGTCTATTTTCACAGCGAATCGCTTTTCGTAGGCCCGGCAGGACGGTGCCGCCGGGCATGTTGCGCTTACAGCTTAATAAAATGCTCACGGTAATAAGCCAGCTCGGCCACGGACTCGCGGATATCATCCAGCGCCTGGTGAGTATTCTGCTTCTTCAGGCCATCCAGCACCTCTGGCTTCCAGCGCTTAGCCAGCTCTTTCAGCGTGCTGACGTCAAGATAGCGATAGTGGAAGTAGGCCTCCAGCTCTGGCATATACTTAAACAGGAAGCGACGATCCTGGCCGATGCTGTTGCCACAGATAGGCGATTTCCCCGCCGGGACCCACTCCTTCAGGAAGGCGATGGTTGCCAGCTCGGCGGCGCGATCGTCCTGGGTGCTGGCCTTAACCCGCTCCACCAGCCCGCTGCCGGTATGGGTGCGTACGTTCCACTCGTCCATCAGCGCCAGCTGTTCGTCGGACTGATGCACGGCAATCACCGGGCCTTCCGCCAGAATATTCAGGTTGGCATCGGTGACCAGGGTTGCGATCTCAATAATGCGATCGCGCTCGGGATCCAGCCCGGTCATCTCAAGATCGATCCAAATCAGGTTGTTTTCATCTGCACTCATGCTATTTTCCACCCATCTCGCACGACTATAATTATCTAAATTAGCATCTATCATAGAGGTTTTGCCCACCAGGGGCGACCAGGAGTCAGTACGATTGAGTAAAAATAAACTCTCCAAAGGCCAGCAGCGCCGTGTGAAAGCAAACCACCAGCGTCGGCTTAAAACGTCTACGGAGAAGCCGGACTACGACGATAACCTGTTTGGCGAGACCGCCGAAGGGATCGTTATTAGCCGTTTTGGTATGCACGCCGACGTTGAAGCCGCCGACGGCGACGTCCACCGCTGCAACATTCGCCGCACCATCCGCTCGCTGGTGACCGGTGACCGGGTGGTCTGGCGTCCGGGCAAACCTGCCGCCGAAGGCATCAACGTGAAAGGCATCGTTGAGGCGGTGCACGAGCGCACGTCGGTCCTGACCCGGCCCGATTTTTACGACGGGGTAAAACCCATTGCCGCCAATATCGATCAGATCATCATTGTCTCTGCCATCCTGCCGGAGCTGTCGCCTAACATCATCGACCGCTATCTTGTGGCCTGTGAAACGCTGGACGTGGAACCGCTCATCGTACTCAACAAGATTGACCTGCTGGACGAGGAAAGCAGAGCGTTTGTGGACGAGCAGATGGATGTCTACCGTAAGATTGGCTATCGCGTGCTGATGGTCTCCAGTCACACCCAGGACGGCTTAAAACCGCTGGAAGAGGCGCTGACCGATCGTATCAGCATCTTTGCTGGCCAGTCCGGCGTTGGCAAATCGAGCCTGCTCAATGCCCTGCTGGGGCTTCAGGAGGAGATCTTAACTAACGACGTCTCTGACAACTCGGGGCTGGGCCAGCACACCACCACGGCGGCGCGACTCTATCACTTCCCGCACGGCGGGGATGTGATCGACTCCCCTGGCGTACGGGAATTTGGTCTCTGGCACCTGGAGCCGGAACAAATCACCCGCGGCTTTGTCGAATTCCACGACTACCTCGGCCACTGTAAGTACCGCGACTGCAAGCACGGCAGCGATCCCGGCTGTGCGATCCGGGAAGCCGTTGATAAAGGCGAGATTGCTGAAACCCGGTTTGAAAACTATCACCGTATTCTGGAGAGCATGGCGCAGGTAAAAACGCGTAAAAACTTTTCTGAATCCGACGACTGACAATTAAGCTGAGCATCGCTAAAATCGTCCCCTTTTTTTAAGGGTCCGCTGCTGCGTTGCGGATCAGGAACGACCAAAACACTAGCCTGGAGGCTACCTTGTTAGACTCATTTAAACTTTCGCTTCAATACATTCTGCCTAAACTGTGGCTCACTCGCCTCGCGGGCTGGGGCGCAAGCAAACGCGGGGGATGGCTGACCAAGCTGGTCATCGACCTGTTCGTCAAATACTACAAGGTCAATATGCAGGAGGCGCAGAAGCCTGATACTGCCAGCTATCGTACCTTTAATGACTTTTTTGTCCGTCCGCTGCGCGACGAAGTCCGCCCGCTGAATACCGACCCCAGCGTGCTGGTGATGCCTGCCGACGGCGTGATCAGCCAGCTAGGCCGCATCGAAAACGACAAGCTGCTGCAGGCCAAAGGCCATCACTACAGCCTGGAAGCGCTGCTGGCCGGTAACTATCTGCTGGCGGACACGTTCCGTGACGGCAGCTTCGCGACCACCTATCTGTCGCCGCGCGACTATCACCGCGTCCACATGCCGTGCAACGGCATCCTGCGTGAGATGATCTACGTGCCGGGCGATCTCTTCTCGGTAAATCACCTCACCGCGCGCAACGTGCCGAACCTGTTCGCCCGTAACGAACGCGTTATCTGCGTGTTCGACACCGAGTTTGGCCCGATGGCGCAGATTCTGGTGGGTGCGACCATCGTTGGCAGCATCGAAACCGTCTGGGCAGGCACGATTACGCCGCCGCGCGAAGGCATTATCAAACGCTGGACGTGGCCGGAAGGCGAAAGTGAAGGTGCTGTGGCGCTGCTGAAGGGCCAGGAGATGGGGCGCTTTAAGCTCGGCTCAACGGTGATCAACCTCTTCGCACCGGGCAGCGTCGCGCTGGCAGAGCATTTAGAGAGCCTGTCGGTGACTAAAATCGGCGAACCGCTGGCCTACTCTACCGAGGCCGTGGCCCCGGACGTCACCCCTACCCCGCTGCCGCAGGAAGAGATTGACGCCGAGCACGACGCCAACCCGCTGGTAGACGACCACAAAGATCCGGTCTGATTTAACAAAGCTTTAATTTTACAAAGGTAGAGCAACGTGCGCCTGATTATCGCATTTCTGATGGCCTGGTGCCTCAGCGCGGGGGCGTACGCTGCGACGATCCCCGACGCCAAACAGATCACCCAGGAGCTGGAGCAAGCCAAAGCGGCCACCGCCTCGCCAGAGCAGGCAGAGACCGTCGAGGCGCTCCAGTCCGCGCTGAATGCCCTTGAGGAGCGTAACGGCTCCCTCGAGCGCGCCAAGCAGTATCAGCAGGTCATCGACGACTTCCCCAAACTCTCCCAAACGCTGCGCACCCAGTTCAGCAGCCTGCGCGACGAGCCGAAAGCCGTTCCGGCGGGTATCTCCACCGATGCGCTGAACCAGGAGATCCTCCAGGTTAGCAGCCAACTGCTGGAAAAAACGCGGCTTGCCCAGCAGGAGCAGGAGCGCGCCCGTGAGATCAACGACTCTTTAAGCCAGCTTCCGCAGCAGCAGACCGACGCCCGTCGCCAGCTGAGTGAGGTAGAACGCCGCATCGGTACGCAGACTGGCACAACCGCGCTGGCCCAGGCGCAGACTTTGAGCGCGCAGGCGACCTCCGCCAGGCTGAAAGCCCAGGTTGACGAGCTGGAGCTGGCCCAGCTGTCGGCGAACAACCGTCAGGAGCTGGCGCGGATGCGCTCCGAGCTGGCCCAGAGGCAGGCCCAGCAGCTGGATACTTATCTGCAGGCGCTGCGTAACCATCTCAACAGCCAGCGTCAGCGCGAAGCTGAGCAAGCCCTGGAGAGCACCGAGCTGCTGGCAGAGAATAGCGCCAACCTGCCCGCGGGCATCGTTGACCAGTTCAAAATCAACCGCGAGCTGTCGCAGGCGCTTAACCAGCAGGCCCAGCGCATGGATCTGGTTGCCTCCCAGCAGCGCCAGGCGACCGGCCAGACGTTGCAGGTACGCCAGGCCCTGAATACGCTGCGCGAGCAGTCCCAGTGGCTGGGAGTTTCCAACATGCTGGGCGATGCGCTGCGCGCCCAGGTGGCCCGGCTGCCGGAGATGCCGAAGCCGCAGCAGCTGGATACCGAGATGGCTCAGCTGCGGGTACACCGCATGCACTATGAGGATCTGCTCAACAAGCAGCCTCAGCTGCGCCAGATCCGTCAGGCGGACGGCCAGCCGCTGACCGCCGAGCAGAGCCGTATTCTGGAGGCGCAGCTGCGTACCCAGCGTGAGCTGCTCACCTCCCTGCTGCAGGGGGGCGATACGCTGATCCTCGAGCTGACCAAGCTTAAAGTCTCCAACAGCCAGCTTGAGGATGCGCTAAAAGAGGTTAACGAAGCTACCCACCGCTACCTCTTCTGGACCGCCGACGTCAGCCCGATGACGCTCAGCTGGCCGATTGAGATTGTCCAGGACCTGCGTCGCCTCATCTCGCTGGATACCGTAAACCAGCTCGGCAAGGCAACGATGATGATGCTGACCAGCAAGGAAACGCTGCTGCCGCTGTTTGCCGCGCTGGTGCTGGTGGGCTTCAGCGTCTACTCCCGCAAGCACTTTACCCGCTTCCTGGAGCGCTCCAGCGCGAAGGTCGGCAAGGTGACGCAGGATCACTTCTGGCTCACGCTGCGCACGGTATTCTGGTCGATCCTCGTTGCCTCACCGCTGCCGGTGCTGTGGGCGACGCTCGGCTACGGCCTGCGATCCGCCTGGCCCTACCCGCTGGCAGTGGCGATCGGCGACGGCGTCACCGCCACCGTACCGCTGCTGTGGGTAGTGATGATCTGCGCTACCTTCGCCCGTCCTACCGGCCTGTTTGTTGCCCACTTTGGCTGGCCGCGTAGCCGGGTTGCTCGCGGGCTGCGCTCCTACCTGATGAGCATCGGCCTGATCGTGCCGCTGATTATGGCGCTGATCATGTTCGATAACCTCAACGACCGCGAATTCTCCGGCTCCCTTGGCCGTCTCTGCTTTATGCTGATCTGCGGCGCGCTGGCCGTGGTCACGCTGAGCCTGAAACGCGCCGGGATCCCACTCTATGTCGATAAGACCGGCAGCGGCGACAACATGGTTAACCACATGCTCTGGAACCTGCTGATGAGCGCCCCGCTGGCGGCGATGCTGGCGGCTGCCGTCGGCTACCTGGCGACCGCCCAGGCGCTGCTGGCTCGTCTGGAGACCTCGGTAGCGATCTGGTTCCTGCTGCTGGTGGTGTATCACATCATCCGCCGCTGGATGCTGATCCAGCGCCGCCGTCTGGCCTTTGACCGCGCAAGACATCGTCGGGCGGAGATCCTGGCCCAGCGCGCACGTGGCGAAGAGGAGCAGGCCCACTCAACCAGCACGGAGGGCGCGGTAGAGGTGGACGAGAGCGAGCTGGATCTCGATGCTATCAGCGCCCAGTCGCTGCGGCTGGTGCGCTCACTCCTGATGCTCATCGCCCTGCTGTCGGTGATTGTGCTGTGGTCAGAGATCCACTCGGCGTTTGGCTTCCTGGAGAACATCTCCCTGTGGGACGTCACCTCGACGGTGCAGGGGGTAGAGAGCCTGGAGCCGATCACCCTCGGTGCGGTACTGATCGCCATCCTGGTGTTTATCATCACCACCCAGCTGGTGCGCCACCTGCCGGCCCTGCTGGAGCTGGCGCTGCTTCAGCACCTTGACCTGACGCCGGGGACAGGCTACGCCATCACCACCATCACCAAGTACCTGCTGATGCTATTCGGTGGTCTGGTGGGCTTCTCGATGATCGGTATCGAGTGGTCAAAACTGCAGTGGCTGGTAGCAGCCCTCGGTGTGGGATTAGGTTTTGGTTTACAGGAGATCTTCGCCAACTTTATCTCCGGCCTGATCATTCTGTTTGAGAAGCCGATCCGCATTGGCGATACCGTGACCATTCGCGATCTCACCGGTAGCGTAACGAAGATCAATACCCGTGCGACGACCATCAGCGACTGGGACCGCAAAGAGATTATCGTGCCGAATAAGGCGTTTATCACCGAGCAGTTTATCAACTGGTCGCTGTCGGATTCGGTGACGCGTGTAGTACTGACCGTTCCCGCGCCCTCTGATGCCAACAGCGAAGAGGTTACCCAACTGCTCTACACTGCCGCTGAGCGCTGCTCGCTGGTGATCGATAACCCGCCGCCGGAGGTCTTCCTGGTGGATCTGCAGCAGGGTATCCAGCTCTTTGAGCTGCGTATCTACGCCGCCGAGATGGGCCACCGGATGCCGCTGCGCCACGAGATCCACCAGCTGATCCTGCAGGGCTTCCGCGAGCATGGCATCGACCTGCCGTTCCCGCCGTTCCAGATGCGTCTGGAGTCGCTCGACGGCAAACGCACCGCCAGAACGCTAAGCTCTGCCGGACGCAGCCAACGCCCGTCGGGCAGTCTGTAAGAACCACGCCGCAGCTTAACCGCTGCGGCGTTTTTTTAGCGAGGTGATAACCCACCCACGCGGCTGATACGCCGCTGGTAGCGCTCATAAAGCCCCAACGCCAGCAGCGAGAAGAAGATCGGCCCGCCCGCCATCCACAGAGCGCTGCTCACATCCCCTTTCTCAATCACCGGCTCAATGACCGTAAAGATATTGGCGAAGGCCACCAGCAGCACAACCACGCCGGTCATCCCCAGCGTCGTACTGCGCGATTTGAAAATCACAAACGGTCGGTGCAGATCCGTTTTCGCCTTGAAGAAGGGAAACGCCAGCGCCAGGAAGAGGTACGGCAGCGTCATGGAGACGTTCGCCATCAGGGTCACTTTGTTATAAAACGCCGATGCCGTGCCGCCGCCAAACGAGACCAGCAGGATGATCAGGCTTACCAGCAGGCATTGAAGCCACATTGAGATCTCAGGCATGCCGCTCTTATTTAAACGCGTCATCGGCGCGGGCCACATCTCCTTCGGCGTACCCTGAATAATGGCTTTCAGCGGAGAGTAGATCAGCGTAAAGAATGCCCCGGTATAGGCGAGAAACATTGACAGGCCGGTTATCCTGGCAAACCAGATACCGGTCAGGCTAGCCGCTTCAGGCGACAGATGCAGCGCATTGCCCAGCGTGGTGCCCAGACTCTGCATTAGCACGTAGGTAATGTTGCCAAGGTTGGTCGAATCAGTGCTCAACACCTGCTGCCAGTTGGTGCTGACGCCCCACAGAATAATAGCGAGGGAGTAGCCGACGGAGATAACAATCGCAGCGAAGATGATCCCTTTGGCAAAGTTTTTTTCCGGGTTTTCGGTCTTATCCACCAGGCCGCCTACCGCCTCAATGCCACCGTAGGCAAACAGGGCAAACACCATAAACGACAGCATGGAGAGATCGGAGTGGTAGCCGGGGTTCGGTGAAGCCGTAAAATTGATCGCCTCGGCAAAATGCCCGCCGTTGAGCAGTAGAATAGCGATGCTGGCAAGCAGCAGCACCAGGTTAAGACACATCACGGCAATCCCGCCAACGGCGGTAACTTTGGCGATCTTATTAATGCCTTTTGCCGCCACAAAGGTGACCACCACCATCCAGACAACGGCCAGAACGCCCACGACCTGCGTGGACTGTAAGCCAGCGACGTGCCAGCGCTGGGTCATATCCGCGCCAACAATAAAGGTGGAGAAGGGAACCCACACCTTAGCAGCGGTACTCACCATCCAGATGACGTACGACGAAAACCACATAAAGGTGCCGATAAACGCATAGCGTGGCCCGACGCTGTTCTCCATCCATGAGTAGATACCGCCCTCCTCCTTGCGGTAGGCAGCCCCCATCTCGGCCATCATCAAAGCAAAGGGTATGAAGAAGAACAGAGCCGCGAAGATATACCAGGGCGTGGCGCTGTGTCCCATCAAAAAGAATGCGGCAGGCGTGTTTCCAAAGCCAAAAACCGACGTAAATATCATGAGAACAAGCCCCATCAGGCTCATCTTTTTAAGATTGTCGCTCATAGATCTATCCATGTTGTCTGGTGAAAGAGAGAGGGTAAAAAAGTTACCCAAACGAACGGCTGGATAGTAACAAAGCGGTAGTTTTAAATTGTGACTTCAGGAGAGAAAGCAAAAGATGACGCGAGAAATTAGCACAAAAAGTAATATTTTATTTTGCACTATTAATGCACTCGCGTAGGCCGGGCAAGCAGAGCGCCGCCCGGCAACGACAATCAGGCACGATCGACCGAAAAGGCCAACACCTCGGCCAGGCTCTCTGCACCCAGGGCCAGCATCACCAGACGATCGACCCCCAGCGCCACGCCGGAGCAGTCCGGCAGACCAGCCTCGAGCGCGCCCAGCAGGTTGTAGTCGATAGGCTGCTGCTCCAGGCCCATCGCCGCACGCTTGCGGTTATCCTGCTCAAAGCGCTGCTGCTGCTCACGCGCGTCGGTCAGCTCATGGAAACCGTTCGCCAGCTCCATGCCTTTGAAGTAGACCTCAAAGCGCTCCGCCACGCGGTGATCTTCGGTGCTGATCTGCGCCAGCGCCGCCTGGCTTGCCGGGAAGTGATAGACAAACGCCGGGCGATCTTTGCCAATGTGCGGCTCCACGCCCATGGTAAAGAGCAGCTGTAGCAGCGTGTCCCGATCCTCTTCCCGATCGGCGATATTGCTGAGATCCAGTTTTGCCGCCACGTCACGCAGCTGCTGCTTATCGGCCGAGAGCGGATCGATATTGAGATGGCGCTGGAACGCCTGCTGGTAGGAGAGCGACTCCGCCGCCGGGCAATCCAGCACCTGTTGCAGCAGATCGTCCATCTCGTTCATCAGCCGGTACATGTCATAGTGCGGACGGTACCACTCCAGCATGGTGAACTCGGGGTTGTGATGACGCCCCATCTCCTCATTGCGAAAGCTGCGACACAGCTGGAACACCGGCCCACAGCCAGCGGCCAGCAGGCGTTTCATGTGATACTCCGGGCTGGTCATCAGATAGAGATCCAGTCCGTGGGAATGGCCCGGGCCAACAAAACGGGTTTTAAACGGGAAAAGATGAATGTCCGTTACCGTCGCCTGGCTCATGCAGGGCGTCTCCACCTCCAGCACGCCGCGATCGGCAAAGAAACGGCGGATCTCGGCCATTATTGCTGCGCGTTTCAGCAGGTTAGGGATAGATGCGCTCGGCCGCCAGGCTGCCGTTTCACTCATGGTATGTTCTCCGATGTCAGACAAGGGCACGAAGTCTACTCGACGGTCGACCCGGAGACAAATTCTGTGCGGCAAATTTACGCAATCAGAACCCTTTTTCGTGACGGGCCAGAGCAAAAAACGGCTGCAAAGATCGGCAAAAAAATCGAACACATCAAATTTCCCCTAAATCCCTGAGGTTATACTGGCGTACCCATAATGGAGCAGTGGAACTGTTTACAGCCAATCTGGAGGAATGTCGTGCACACTTTTCAAGCCGATCTCGTCGTCATAGGCGCTGGCGGCGCGGGTTTACGCGCTGCTATAGCGGCCGCCCAGGCGGATCCCCATGCGAAAATCGCCCTCGTCTCAAAGGTCTATCCTATGCGCAGCCACACCGTGGCAGCCGAAGGCGGCTCCGCTGCCGTCGCACAGGATCACGACAGCTTTGAGTACCATTTTCACGACACCGTGGCCGGCGGCGACTGGCTGTGTGAGCAGGACGTTGTCGACTACTTTGTCCACCAGTGTCCAGCGGAGATGACCCAGCTTGAGCTGTGGGGCTGTCCGTGGAGCCGCCGCCCGGACGGCAGCGTCAACGTGCGCCGCTTCGGCGGGATGAAGATCGAACGCACGTGGTTCGCCGCCGATAAGACCGGCTTCCATATGCTGCACACCCTCTTCCAGACCTCCCTCCAGTTCCCGCAGATCCAGCGCTTCGATGAGCACTTCGTGCTGGACATCCTCGTGGACGACGGCCAGGTTCGTGGCCTGGTCGCCATGAATATGATGGAGGGTACCCTGATGCAGATCCGCGCCAATGCGGTAGTAATGGCTACCGGCGGTGCGGGGCGCGTCTATCGCTATAACACTAACGGCGGCATCGTCACCGGCGACGGCATGGGCATGGCGCTGGCCCACGGCGTGCCGCTGCGCGATATGGAGTTCGTGCAGTACCACCCCACCGGCCTGCCCGGCTCCGGTATTCTGATGACGGAGGGCTGCCGAGGTGAAGGCGGCATTCTGGTCAACAAAAACGGCTATCGCTATCTGCAAGACTACGGCATGGGGCCGGAGACGCCGCTGGGCGAGCCGAAAAACAAATATATGGAGCTGGGGCCGCGCGACAGAGTCTCTCAGGCTTTCTGGCACGAGTGGCGTAAGGGCAACACTATCCCCACTCCGCGCGGCGACGTGGTCTATCTCGATCTGCGCCATCTTGGCGAAAAGAAAATTCTCGAGCGCCTGCCCTTTATCTGCGAGCTGGCCAAGGCCTACGTTGGCGTCGATCCGGTGAAAGAGCCTATCCCTGTCCGTCCGACCGCTCACTACACCATGGGCGGCATTGAGACCGACAGCCAGTGTGAGACCCGCATTAAGGGGCTTTTTGCCGTGGGCGAGTGCTCCTCGGTCGGCCTGCACGGCGCTAACCGTCTCGGCTCAAACTCGCTGGCGGAGCTGGTGGTATTTGGTCGCCTGGCAGGTGAACGTGCTATTGCGCATTCACGCGCCGTGGGTACCGCCGCCGATAGCGCCCTGACCGCTCAGGCCGTTGATGTGGAGCAGCGTCTGAAAGCCCTGGTTAACCAGCAGGGCAACGAGAGCTGGGCGACGATCCGCGATGAGATGGGCCTGTCAATGGAAGAGGGTTGCGGCATCTACCGTACCCCGGAGCTAATGCAGAAAACTGTCGACAAGCTGGCGGAGCTGCAGGAGCGCTTTAAGCGCGTGCGGATTACCGATACCTCCAGCGTCTTTAATACCGATCTGCTCTACACCATTGAGCTGGGGCACGGTCTGAACGTCGCCGAGTGTATGGCCCACTCCGCGCTGGCCCGCAAAGAGTCACGCGGGGCGCACCAGCGTCTGGATGAGGGCTGCACCGAGCGTGACGACGTTAATTTCCTGAAACATACCCTCGCCTTCCGCGATACCGATGGCACAACACGGCTTGACTACAGCGATGTAAAAATCACCACGCTGCCCCCGGCGAAACGCGTCTACGGCGGGGAAGCGGAAGCCGCCGAGAACAAGGAGAAGGCGAATGGCTGAGATGAAAAACCTAAACGTTGAGGTGGTGCGCTACAACCCAGAGGTCGATTCCGCCCCTCACAGCGTTGTTTATGAGGTGCCCTACGATGAGCAGACCTCGCTGCTGGACGCGCTGGGCTACATCAAAGATAACCTCGCCCCCGACCTGAGCTACCGCTGGTCCTGCCGCATGGCCATCTGCGGCTCCTGCGGCATGATGGTTAATAACGTGCCGAAGCTGGCCTGTAAAACCTTCCTGCGCGACTACGTGAAGGGCATCAAGGTGGCGGCGCTAGGGAACTTCCCGATTGAGCGCGATCTGGTGGTGGATATGACCCACTTTATCGAAAGCCTGGAGGCTATCAAGCCCTACATCATCGGTAATCCTCGCACACCAGAGCAGGGGCCTAACCGCCAGACGCCAGCGCAGATGGCGAAGTATCACCAGTTCTCCGGCTGCATCAACTGCGGGCTATGCTATGCCGCCTGTCCGCAATTTGGCCTGAATTCGGAGTTTATCGGCCCGGCGGCCATTACCCTGGCCCATCGCTACAACCAAGACAGCCGCGACCATGGCAAGCGGGAACGTATGGCACAGCTGAACGGCGAGAACGGCGTCTGGAGCTGTACCTTTGTCGGCTACTGCTCTGAAGTCTGTCCGAAGCATGTCGATCCGGCGGCAGCCATTCAGCAGGGCAAGGTAGAGAGTTCAAAAGACTTTCTGATCGCCACCCTGAAACCACGCTAAGGAGCGCACGATGACAACGAAACGTAAACCCTGGGTGCAGCCGATGCCGTCAGGCTGGTGGAAAAGCCTGCCCTTTTACCGCTTCTATATGCTGCGCGAAGGCACCTCCGTGCCTACGGTCTGGTTCAGCATCGTGCTGATCTACGGTCTGTTTGCGCTGAAGCACGGTCCGGAGTCATGGGCGGGGTTTGTCGGCTTTTTACAAAACCCGGTGGTGATTATCCTGAACTTGCTGACATTAGCCGCGGCGCTGTTGCATACCAAAACATGGTTTGAGCTGGCCCCGAAAGCCGCCACCATCATCGTGAAGGGTGAAAAGCTGGGGTCGCAGCCGGTTATCAGAGCCCTGTGGGCCGTCACGGCGCTGGTCAGCGTAGTGATTCTGTTTATTGCACTCTTCTGGTAAGGAGGCCTCATGATTAACCCAAACCCAAAACGCGCTGACGAACCAGTATTCTGGGGGCTGTTTGGCGCAGGCGGCATGTGGGGTGCCATCATCGCCCCGGTCATCGTGCTGCTGGTTGGTATTCTGCTGCCGCTCGGGCTCTATCCTGGGGAGGCGCTGGGCTACGATCGCGTCCTGGCTTTTGCCCAGAGTCTTATTGGCCGGGCATTTATCTTCTTGATGATTGTCCTGCCGCTGTGGTGTGGCCTGCACCGTATTCACCATGGCATGCACGACCTCAAAATCCACGTATCCCATGGCAAATGGGTGTTCTATGGCCTGGCGGCCATCCTGAGCATCGTCACGCTGATTGGCGTTATCACGCTTTAACGCCGCCGATGCCCAACCCAATGCTGTTGGGCATCGCATTACGGAAATATCTCCCGACGCAAAATACATTTTCTTGAGTCAGGTTCTACACTTAGCAAAAAAGCCTGTAAGGAAAATACTATGCGTCTGCTACCCGTTGTTGCCGCCGTTGCCGCTGCGTTTGTGGTGGTCTCCTGTAGCTCCCCTACCCCGCCCTCTGGCGTAACGGTTGTCGAGCATTTTGATGCCAAACGCTATATTGGAACCTGGTATGAGATCGCCCGCCTCGACCATCGCTTTGAGCGCGGGCTGACTAACGTCACCGCCACCTATACGCTGCGCGATGATGGCGGCCTGAACGTGATCAATAAGGGCTACAACCCTTCACGAGGAATGTGGCAGTCCACCGACGGCAAGGCTTACTTTACCGGGAGCCCGGATCGCGCCGCGCTGAAGGTCTCTTTCTTTGGTCCCTTCTACGGCGGCTATAACGTGATTGCGTTGGATAAAGACTATCAGCATGCGCTGGTCTGCGGCCCGAATCGTGACTACCTGTGGATCCTGTCGCGCACCCGTACTATCCCTGACAAGGTAAAACAGCAGCTGCTGGATACCGCCACCCGCCAGGGATTTGCCGTAGAGAAGCTGATTTGGGTGCCGCAGAACCGCTAGTGGGTGCTGAGCTTCAGCCCAATAATCCCGGCAACGATCAGCGCCAGACTGATGATCCGCGCCGGGCTAGCTGACTCGCCCAGCAGCAGAATGCCTGCCGTTGCAGCACCCACCGCACCGATGCCTGTCCAGATGGCGTAGGCCGTGCCCACCGGCAGGGTTTTCATTGCCCATGACAGCATGACAATGCTGACAATCATCGCGCTAACGGTGATCAGGCTGGGAACAATACGGGTAAAACCGTGGGTGTACTTCAGGCCAATAGCCCAGACAACTTCAAGCAGACCAGCAATAAACAGAATGAACCAGGACATAGCAGGCTCCCGACTGTGGGGCCGTCCCCGGTGAAAGATGGCGCTTGTGGGTCGTCCCGCAAGGCTAAGGTGAGTAAAGAATTGTCGCCTGGGGTAGGTTGTTTTTCAACTTCTTTATAAAACGCCCGTTTAGGCCATTTAAAGCAAGAAATAGATACAGTTAGCAACGTAGTTCCCGCATTTATCCCTCAGCACTCCCCCCTATGATAGGGAGCTTTCTGCTAGCAGTAAGCCGTCACCCCTATCCTGACTGCGAATAAAGATATGCTGAAAATTCTTTTGATTGACCGTTGTTATTTCACCCGTTCCGGGCTGGAGATATGGCTCAATCAAGCTGGTTTATTTTCCACCCCCGTTGTCGTTACCGGACTGAATAACCTGATGCTGGCAAAAGAGCATGCCATGCAGTGGCAACCGGACCTGATTATTGCCGATCTCTACGGTTTCGCTGGCGATCTGCACCATATTCAACAGCTCTCGTCGCTGCTGACCGCCTGTAACGAGCATGGTCAGCTTATCCTGCTACAGTCCGGCCATAACGCGGAGATGGAGAGCTACTGTCAGCAATTCCCCATCTCTGCCCGCCTGGCAAAAACCAGTTCCCTGGATGAGTTAGCAAAAGCAATGGATACTGCGCTGCTTGCCCGCCCGGTCTACGCTAAGCCGCAGACCGCCGCACCGCTGCTTACGCGTCAGGAGGAGAAAGTACTATCGCTGTGGATGGAAGGGACGAACAATCACTCTATTGCTCACCGTCTCGGGATTAACGGTAAAACAGTGTATACCTACAAGCGTAATATTCGCATGAAGCTGGGGATGTGTAATCGCTTTACGCCGTTCCTGTCGTTGCCGGAAGGGGTAGGTTAACGGTACGGCGAGCGGCCGTACCGTCCAGGATTACTGCTGCGCTTTGGTTGCTGCACCGGAAATAGCGCTACCGCCGGTAGAGATATCTTCACCAACGCCACGGGTGGTGTTACAGGCGGTTAATGCTGTAGAAAGCACCAGTACAGAAAAGATCGCTGCAATTGTTTTCTTAACCATAATATCTTCCTTTATAGCCAAAGTTATTTGTGTATAGCCACTTAAGCATAGACAAAATCTCAGGAAATGATGGGAGAGGATGATTTTTTAAGAAAATTCGAGCGAGAGGAACAGTGACAGGGACGGTAGAAAAGCTGTCGGCGCAGCGGGAGCCACGCCGACAGGCTTAACGCATAAATTACTTCACGCGGGAAACGTATTCGCCAGAGCGGGTGTCAACTTTGATCACTTCGCCAATCTGCACGAACAGCGGAACCTTAACTACCGCACCGGTAGAGAGGGTAGCCGGTTTGCCACCGGTACCTGCGGTGTCACCCTTCAGGCCTGGATCGGTTTCAATGATCTCCAGCTCTACGAAGTTCGGCGGGGTGACAGCGATAGGCTGGCCGTTCCACAGAGTCACGATGCACTCAGCCTGATCCAGCAGCCATTTAGCGTTCTCGCCAACCGCTTTCTCATCGGCAGCCAGCTGCTCGAAGGTCTGGTTGTTCATGAAGTGGTAGAACTCACCGTCGTTGTAGAGGTAAGTCAGGTTCATATCTACAACGTCTGCGCCTTCAGCGGAGTCGGTAGATTTGAAGGTTTTCTCAACGCGGGTGCCGGTCAGCAGACGGCGCAGCTTAACGCGGGCGAAAGCCTGGCCTTTGCCCGGTTTAACGAATTCACTGGCTTCAACCGCATACGGTTCGCCATCCATCATGATTTTAAGACCAGCACGAAAATCGTTGCTATAGTAAGTCGCCATAAGGCCCTCTGAAATTGATAACTGGTAGCTAAGCCACAAAATGGCGCATATTGTAACCCTAAATACCCCATCCAGAGAAGATTGGTTAGTACAACTTGCCGATGTAATTACCGATCCGGATGAACTACTGCGTCTGTTAAATATAGACGCCGATGAAAATCTGCTCGCAGGAAGGGCGGCGAAACGCCTGTTTGCCCTGCGCGTCCCCCGGGCATTTGTCGCCCGAATGGAGCGGGGCAACCCCAACGATCCGCTGCTAAGACAGGTACTTACCTCGCAGGAGGAGTTTGTTGCCGCTCCCGGATTCAGCACCGATCCGCTTGATGAGCAGCATAGCGTTGTCCCTGGACTGCTGCATAAATACCGTAACCGCGCCCTGCTGCTGGTGAAGGGTGGCTGCGCGGTAAACTGTCGCTACTGCTTCCGCCGTCACTTCCCCTACGCCGATAATCAGGGCAACAAGCGTAACTGGCAGGCTGCACTGGATTATATTTCCGCGCATCCTGAGCTGGATGAGATCATCTTCTCCGGCGGCGATCCGCTGATGGCGAAGGATCATGAGCTGGAGTGGCTGCTGACTCAGCTGGAAGCGATCCCGCATGTGAAGCGCCTGCGCATTCACAGCCGGCTGCCGATTGTGATCCCGGCGCGTATCACCGATACGCTGGCATCACGCTTTGCTCGCTCCTCGCTGCAGATCCTGCTGGTTAACCATATTAACCATGCCCAGGAGATTGATGCGTCGTTTCGCCAGGCGATGGCGACGCTGCGCACTGCGGGCGTGACGCTGCTTAATCAGAGCGTGCTGCTGCGTGGCGTTAACGATAGCGCCCAGACGCTGGCGGATCTCAGCAATGCGCTGTTTGATGCAGGCGTAATGCCTTACTACCTGCACGTGCTGGATAAGGTTCAGGGTGCGGCGCATTTTATGGTGACGGATGATGAAGCCCGCCAGATTATACGCGAGCTGTTGACGCTGGTATCAGGCTATATGGTGCCACGCCTGGCGCGGGAGATCGGCGGCGAGCCGAGCAAGACACCGCTGGATCTGCAGCTGCGCCAGAGTTAAACCCGTAGGCCGGGCAAACGCAGTGCCGCCCGGCGTTGCAGCTAATCAGTTCGGGCACTTATAGACCTGGCCGTTCATTTCGCTGGCGGTCGGAACAAAGCTCGACATAAAGCCCTGGGTAGGCGTGGTGACGCTGTAGAGAACGTTGCCGCCCATCTCGGCGGCGTGGTTACGCAGCGATATGGCCGCGCCGCGCATGGAGCCACCCTCGTCACCATGCTGGCCAGAGAGCCAGTTGCTCTGCTTGCCCGTGGCGGTGCCGATATAGTGGCACTCCGCGCCCGGCTTATCTTCCACAAAGCGAACGCTCTGCCCGCCTGCGGTTAAGGTGTTGCTGGAACTACAGCCTGCCAGCAGCAGTGCCGCACCTACGATCCCTGCAGAAACTTTTATGCGCATTTTCTTCCTCGTTCTTATCAGCTGGACACAACCTGTCCGTGTCTAAACCTTATACTAAAAAGATGACCAAAAGAAAAACCCCCGGACATTTCTGCCCGGGGGTTTCTCTTTATGACGGATGCCCGCCCAAATCATTCTGGTTGCAGGAAGGCGGCAAGTTCGCGTATCCCCAGGAGCTTACTGAAGTAAGTGACTGGGGTGCGTGAACGCAGCCAACACACCTGCGGCCTGAAGGATGCCGGGCGGAGGGGGGCATTACATCATGCCGCCCATACCACCCATGCCGCCCATACCGCCAGCGCCACCTAAGTCAGGTGCGTCAGCTTTCGGCAGGTCAGTCACCATGCACTCGGTGGTGATCATCAGACCGGCTACGGAGGCCGCGTACTGCAGAGCAGAACGGGTCACTTTAGTCGGATCCAGGATACCCATGTCGATCATGTTGCCGTACTCTTCGGTCGCTGCGTTGTAACCGTAGTTACCGTCGCCCGCTTTCACGGTGTTGGCAACAACAGACGGCTCTTCGCCGCAGTTCAGTACGATCTGACGCAGTGGTGCTTCCATTGCGCGCAGCGCAACTTTGATACCGACGTTCTGGTCTTCGTTCTGGCCTTTCAGATCGGCGATTTTGCTGGCAACGCGGATCAGCGCTACGCCACCACCGGCAACCACGCCCTCTTCAACCGCAGCACGGGTAGCATGCAGGGCATCTTCAACGCGGGCTTTCTTCTCTTTCATTTCAACTTCGGTCGCAGCACCGACTTTGATTACCGCTACGCCACCTGCCAGTTTCGCTACGCGCTCCTGC
>NZ_DAMACX010000062.1:0-19752 GCF_031998825.1 Pseudescherichia sp. | reverse complement strand
GGTCATCAGATAATCTCCAGTCGGTAGGTTTCAAGGTCGGTGGCATCCAGCAGGGCAGAGCAGCCGTCACCGTCTGTTTCTCCTTCCAGAACATCTCCTGCCGAATTTTTTAGGCGGAATTTCCGGTTCGTCAGGATCTGCTCAGGGTCATCGCTGGCATGCAGGCGGAAACGGCGCTTAAACGTCCCTTTGTCGAATGACGGCATCTGCGTTTTCAGGCTCTCTGCGTCCTGATAAGAAAAACTGGTGCTTTTGATATCCACCGCCACGGGAGAGAAGATCTCAATCAGGCCGTTTGCGTTGATTCGGAATCCACCCCCGCCACACGTCAGCTGTATACCTTGCTTCGCGCTGACGTTCACTTTGCCGTCCGTACTGGTCAGGGTCATAGTCTGCTGTGAAAGCTGGTTCATCGCGCCACGCTGAGCCTGCACGTTGATATCCCCGGCGCCAGCTACCATCCGGATACCGAGTTTGCGGGCAAACAGCGAGAGCTTTTCGCCCACGGCCAGCGAGAATTTTTTCAGCACGTTTACACTGGCATCACTTCCGGCTGTCAAAATCAAATCCTTTCCAGCAGAGAGCTGCAGGCTGCCTGGGGTGATGTGCGCCTGACCGTCACTGGCATAGGAGAGCAGACCGGCCCCTTTCAGCTGGTTCAGCGCTTGGTTAAGCTGTTGCTGCTGCGCAGTATCCACTGCGCTGACGCCCGCTGTGATGGCACACTGTTGCAGGGTAGTTGCCAGCGACAGGGCACTTTCCAGCGCGGCGATCGCAGCCGTCATATCCAGCTGATGTCCCTGCGCGCGGGGCTGGGGTTCAGTGGTGAGCATGATCCCTTTCGCCGCACGTAAGGCCATCCAGTTATCGGTTCGCCCCTCAAACCCTTCGCCGCGCCGTTTCCCCTGAGCATCAACCAGGTGACCGACGCTGATCTGACTCTTGCCATGCTCGGTGGAAACTTTTATGTGCTCCTGACCGCGCTTATCCTCCAGGCGAATTTTGTTAAAACTCGCCGTCCTGATGACGTTACGCGTGTCATTACGCATATTGACCAGATCGGTCCGGTAGCCGTCGTGCAAAACGTGGGAGATGAAAGGCCGATCCGGATCGCCGCCTTCAAAGGCCACGGCAACTTCCGTCCCGTCGAGTAAGGGGAAATGAAAGCCGAACGTATCACCGGCATAGGGTCTGCCCAGACGTACCCAGGCGCTTTCAAATCCCGGCAGCTGTTCGTTGAGGTCGAAATCAAACTTCACGTGATAACGGCCCTGCGCATCAATACCGGCATACGTTTTACTGCTCTGACGCCCGACGACACGAGCCGGGACCGTCCCGGCAATCACCGGACGGGGCAGAAATTCAGGCCGAAAGCTGTAGCTGTCCCTGAACGGGATCCCTTTCAGGATGGCCCGATAGCGTTCGCTGCGGCTGCCGCTGATTTCCAGCGTGGTGATGAGAAAACCCTGCTTAAACCCTTCTGGAATATTGCCCTCTGGATGAAACAGTACGCCGGGCTGTAAACGGGTATCACTGGTTATGGCACCCAGCACATGCTGGCTGTTCAGCAGATATTCGTGCCGCAGTCTGGCATAAAAGGTAGCCGTCTCAGCCTCCTGACCATAAAAGTCTCCATCAGTGAGGTAGCGATCGGCGTAATGGTATGCCTGGCCGAAAGTGATACCGTCAGGAATAGCGATATCGTGCAGAGACTTAGTAGCCTGATGAGAGAGTGGGTCCCGGTAGTTATACGTTCTCACGAGCACGCTTTCAGGCACCAGGGCATATCTCTCCTCCAAATCCGTCACATAATCGTCGTGGCTAGTCATGCCAGAGTTGCGGACATACGGCACTTTATTATCGCGATAGAGATATCTTCCCGGTGAGTCCCCAAATAGCGTTACCACCTCGCTAGCCACCTTTTTATGATTCTCAAAGCGAAACCAGATCCCTACCTCCGCCAGCAGGCGGCGAATAAACTGCAGATCGGTTTCCTTCCATTGAATAACCATTTCCCGTTGTGGGTAGGTCCGGCTCAAATTGTCAAAATCGATGTTGTAGCCTTCGAAATAGCCACTCTCTTTCATCAGTTTCTCGACCATTTCTGGTACTGTCATGTTCGTATACACCGCTGAACGATGGTTACGATCGAGCAGAGCCAGTTCATGCTCCAGCACACATTCGTAGACGGCTTCGTTTGCCGATTTACTAAGGCGGGAAAATGCGGTGATGATTCCATTCACCTGACGGACCGGCACCCAGGATGGAACATTCGTTACCCATTTACTTTTTTCGGGATTGGGTGCTCGCATCAAAAACTTGGCGTTCTGGTTTAATACCTGCTCTACCGGGATATTTTTATCGGAACATGTAAAACGAATGCTGTAGCGGTAAGGTTGGCTGAATGCTTCAGTTGCGGTAAATGAAAGTACATCGGGAGTGACATTCATATTACGGGGAAAATAGAGTAAATAACGATTTAAAGTATTTTCCTGCTGTATGGGATCGGGCGTTGGCATGTTCAAAATATCCTTTTGCTTAATCAGCAATAACCATTCAAAACAATACGCCGTAAAAACCACAAAGAATATAGGTGTCAAATGAAATAAATATAATTTTACAATATCGTCGAGCTAATATTCACATATTAAATGGTGGTCTCAATATGTATTTATATGCTTTATTGAATCACGTCTCTTTTAATAAAAAGCTGCTTTATTCTAGCAACTCACAAGTATTATCCGTAGGGTGCTTTTTTTACCCCCTCCGCTACCCCTTTAGGTGACTCACCTTCCTCTTTTAACAGGTATATGATCTGCAAAATAAGTTTTTCCAAAAACCCTTACCACGAGGATGAAACATGCAGCGCATTGTCATACCAACCCACTACGTTCACGTCCGCTCGACGCCCCTGTGGACCAAACAGACCGCGCCAGCGTCTATCTGGCAACGGCATCTGGATGCGGGCACGCGGCAGGGGGTTAACCCACGCCTCTGCGTGATGCAGGGAACCATCCGCTACTACGGGTACGCCGATGAGACCAGCCCGGAGCCGGTGGAGACCCTGACCATTGAGGCAGGGCAGTTTGGCGTCTTTCCGGCAGAGAAGTGGCACCGCATCGAAGCCCTGTCTGACGATACGGTATTTAACGTCGATTTTTGGGTCGATCCGCAAGTGCTCATTGAAGGTTGAGGTAACTATTATGACCATGGAAAACAGAGGCTACGCCTTAGCGGTTACACACGGCAGCAGCAGCGCAACGGCAGAGAAAACATACCTGAAGCCGATGTCGCTCTACGTCCCAGCTATCGCCCACGCGGCAGTGGCGGAGCTTATCAACACCCTGGCGGATAAAAGTGAAAGCGAGAAAGGTTTTACGTTGACGGTAACGAACAACAACAACGGCGTATCCGCCGATAAAGACTTTTCCCGCCTTGCTGAATTAGAAGATGCCACCACGGCGGCGGACACGGTGAAGGATCTGATTAATATCGTGCGCGGCTATGAATCAGACGAAGAGACCAACGTCTGCGGCTGGTAAACACCTTACCCCGCCGAGTGGTTCTTCCGGTACTGGAGCGGCGTCTCGCCGATGCCCTTTTTAAACGAGCTGATAAACCAGGTCACGTCGGAAAAGCCTACCCGCGCAGCGATGTCACGCACGCTTTCGTCGCTGTGCAGCAGGCACTCGCAGGCCTTGCGCAGCCGCAGGGTGTTCAGGTAGTCGTGGATCTTTTCGCCCGTTTCGGCATGAAATTTTCGCGACACGTAGCTTCGCGATTTCCCCAGCTCGTTGGCGAGGGCGTCGAGGCTAAATTTATGCTGGTAGTGCTCATCGAGCCAGAACATCGCCTGGCTGGCAATGCTGCGGCTGTCGCCGGGCGCGCCGTCGCGATCGGCAGGCAGCATGGCAAACAGGCTGATGAGCAGGCTGGCGACGCTTTCGCTGTTCATCGGTTGCGGGTAGCAGCTAAACAGATAGTCGATATGGCTATGGCAGGCGGCAACGTCCGCCACCCACGCCGGGCCGCCGCGCCGGGAGAGTATGTGTAGTCGCTGCTGGGCCTGCGGAAAATCGCGCAGCGCCTTCAGCACCGCATGGTGATCGAGGTGGATGATGGTGCGCCGGTAGATCGCCTCGGCCTGCTCATCCACCATCACCTTGTGCAGGGTAAAGGGCGGAAAGAAAAAGAGCCGCCCCGGACGCATGGTGTAGTGGCGATTATCGACAATAGCCACCCCGAAACCCTCCTCAACGTAGAGGATCTCCAGACACTGGTGCCAGTGATGATAGCGCACGGTATTGGCAAACAGGCGGCTGAACGACACCACGGCGTCGTTTAAGGTAATCAGCTCCAGATAGTCAGATTTTGGCTCATCGCGCATAGTGCAATAAAACTCAACTTTTACCCCTCTGCACGCCTTTATAAACCACCTTTTTAAATTTTCTCAACTGCGAGTTTATCCATCTTTCCCGGCTGTGACGTGGCTAACATTTCTGCGCGCCAGCGATTCACTATCCTTGAGCCACTTTGTTAAGAGGCTGATGCGGAAATGGAAACATCAAATGTATTGTCATCCCGGCAGGACGTTGTTGATCTGGTCACGGATATACTGGGCGCGCTGGATAAGCAGTTTCCCGAGGGGCAGTCAGGCTTCGCGCTAGGCAACACCTGTGCCCACTACAGCGCTGAGATTGCCAACATGGAAGGGCTATCGCGGGCGCTGTGGGGCCTGTTTCCGCTGTTGGCCGCCGGGGAGGAGACGCCGCTCAGCGCCAAATACATTACCGCAATCAAGCAGGGGACCGATCCGCACAGCGCAGGCTACTGGGGCGAGACCGGACCCTACGATCAGCGGCTGGTGGAGATGGCGGCCTATGGCCTGGGCCTGGCGCTGATGCAGGACCGGCTGCTGGCCTGCTTTACTCCGCGCGAGCAGGAGAACCTCCACGCCTGGCTGAACCAAATTACCGATGCCGAAATGCCCGACAGCAACTGGAACTACTTCGCCATCATGGTACAGCTCGGCTTTAAACGCGCCGGGCTGCCATGGGATCGGCAGGCGGTAGAGCGGCGCTTTGCGATGATGGAGGCCTACTATCTTGGCGACGGCTGGTACTCCGACGGGCCGGGGCGACCAAAGGATTACTACATCTCGATGGCGTTTCACTTCTACGGCCTCATCTACGCCACGCTGAACGCCGGAGACGATCCCCATCGCGCCGCCACCCTGCGGGAGAGGGCACAGCTGTTCGCTCAGGACTTTATCACCATGTCGGCGGCGGGGGGAGAGTCGGTGCCCTTTGGCCGCAGCCTGACCTACCGCTTTGCAATGGTGGCCTTCTGGAGCGCGGTAGCATTTAGCGGGCTGGCGGTGTTTACGCCAGGGATAGTGAAGGGGATCGTTCTTCGCCACCTGCGCTGGTGGCTGGCGCAGCCTATCTTTGACCGGGACGGCATTCTGACCCTCGGCTTTGCCTACCCGAACCTCGCCATGTGCGAAGACTACAACTCTCCCGGCTCGCCCTACTGGGCGCTGAAGGTGTTCCTGATCCTCGCTCTGCCTGAAACGCATCCGTTCTGGCAGGCAGAGGAGGAAACCTTGCCAGCGCTGGCGGCACGGCGGACGCTCCCGCATGCCGGGCAGATCCTGATGCACAGCGAAGCCTCGCGGCACGTCTGCATGCTCGCCTCTGGCCAGCTTGAGCTGAACAACTACGTCAATACCGAGGCGAAATACACCAAGTTTGCCTACTCCAGCCGCTTCGGCTTCACCATTGAGCGCGGACGCTACGGCATCAAGCACGCCGCCTGCGACAGCATGCTGCTGCTGGCAGAAGGGGATGAGTACTACCGGGGCCGTCGCGGCTGCGACGAGACGGTGGTTAATGAAGCGTACATCTTCTCGCGCTGGTCGCCGTGGCACGACGTGCAGATTGCTACCTGGCTGATCCCCTGCGGCGACGGCCATCTGCGCCTGCACCGCATCGACACCGCGCGCCATCTGAACAGCGTTGAGGGTGGTTTCGCGGTGATGAAAGCGCCGCATCAGAGCCAGGCCTCCGGCTGTGTGGTTCATGCCGCCAACGGCAGCAGCGCTATCTACGATCTCTCGTTCGGCCTTGAGCGCCACGGCGACTGCGTCATCACGCCGCCCAACAGCAGCGTGATGTTTGCCGAGTGTGCGGCGATCCCGGTCTTAACTGCCACCCTGACGCCGGGACGTCACTGGCTCTGCTGCGCCGCTATTGCGGGCGATCCGGCACAAAGCGATATGACCTCTCTTCCCGAGGTGCTTCTGGATAACGAAACGCTGACGGTGCGCCAGGCAGGCCACCCGACGGCGTTAGTCATTACGTTATAAAAAAATCTGACCCCTACATGCTTTCGTCGAGGATAGTATGGATAAAATAATTAAAACCAACCGGACTGAATATTACAAAATCAGCTCCTTTATCTTTCTCTACTTCTTTACCTGGTCGGCCAGCATTGGTCTGCTGGCCATCTGGCTCGGACAAAAGGCTAACCTAAGCGGAACGGTGATCGGCACGGTATTTGCCGTCAACGGTATCTTCTCGGTGATCCTGAAGCCGATCTATGGCTACATTCTGGATAAGATCGGCATGAGCAAATATCTGCTCTATTTCGTTGTTGCCGTCTCGGCCCTGATGGCCCCGTTCTTTATCTATGTCTACCAGCCGCTGCTGCTCTCCAATACGCTTCTGGGGATCGTCGTCGGCGCTATCTATTTAAGCTTTGCCTGGTACGCGGGCGTTGCCGCCTGCGAATCCTATACCGATCGCTACAGCCGTCTGAACGGCATGGAGTTCGGCCAGATCCGCATGTGGGGATCGCTGGGCTGGGCGGTAGCCTCCTCCTTCTCTGGCCTGCTGTTTAACCTCTCTCCGGCATACAACTTCATCATGGGCAGCGTCGCCTCCCTTGTAATGCTGGTGGTGCTGGTTAGCCTGAAGGTGGATACGCGAACCGAGCGTGCGGGCGAGGTGCTGGCGAAGGAGAAGATTGTTCCTGCCGATGTCTACGCCCTGCTGAAAAACCGCAAGTTTTGGGCCTTCTGCCTCTACGTGGCGGGTGTGGCGTGGATGATGTTTATCGCCGAGCAGCAGTTCTCCCGCTACTTCGTTACCTTCTTTGACGATGTGCACCAGGGCAACGCCGTATTCGGCTATCTGGGCACCGTGCAGTCGGGAATGGAATTTGTGATGTACATGATCATCCCGATGTTTGTGAACTACGTTGGGGCTAAACGCGGGCTGCTGATCGTTGGGCTGGTGGTCGGGGCACGGCTGATTATCTCCGGGCTATGTGATTCCCACCTCTTAATCTCTGTGCTCAAGCCGCTCTACGGTCTGGAGATCTGCCTCCTGCTGGTGTCGGTCTTTAAATATATCGCCGAGCATTTCGATAAGCGCGTGAACGCCACCATGTACCTGCTGGGCTACCAGGCGATGCTCTACGTCGGCAACGTGGTGGTCTCATCCCCGGCGGGGATCCTCTACGACAAAATCGGCTTTGAGCAGACCTATATCATCATGGGCGCGACGGCCCTGATCTTTACCCTTATATCAGCCTTTACCCTGTCGGCCTGCCAGAGCAAGCGGCGCGGCGCGCCTGCGGTCAACGTCGCCGGGTAGATTATCCATTCACAAAGTAGAAGGACCGGAATATGTTAAATCGTATCGTTGAGGAGCGTCTGGGAGAGGTTCCCGCGCCGGTGGATGAGCGCGCCTTTCAGGATGAGCTGGTGACCGCCCGTCGTCAGACCCTCGAGCTGATAAGCCGTCATTTAACGGAGTTCGGTGAAAAGTTTCCAGCCGAAACCTGCGTCAAAGGCTACTACCCGTTAACCGAGAACGTGGAGTGGACCACCAGCTTCTGGACCGGGCAGCTGTGGCTGGCATGGGAGATGAGCGGTGAGGCATCGTACCGTGCGTTGGCAGAGAAGCACGTGCGCTCCTTCGGGCTGCGCATTGCCGGACGCCAGGATACCAATACCCACGATCTCGGTTTTCTCTATACGCTCTCCTGCGTGGCGGCCTGGCGATTGACCGACAACCGCGACGCGCGCGGCTTTGCGCTGCAGGCCGCCGAGGCGCTGCTGGAACGGTTCCATCAAAAGGCACAGATTATCCAGGCGTGGGGCGATCTTAGCGATCCGCAGCAGGCGGGGAGGATGATCATCGACTGCAACATGAACCTGCCGCTGCTCTACTGGGCCAGCGAGCAGACTGGCGATCCGCGCTTTGCCGAGGCGGCGAAGGCCCACGTTCAGCAGGCGGCGGCGTATCTGATCCGCGACGATGCATCAACCTTCCACACCTATTACATGGATGTGCAGACCGGTGCGCCGCGCTACGGCAATACCCAGCAGGGCTATGCCGACGACTCGTGCTGGTCGCGAGGGCAGGCGTGGGGGATCTACGGCTTCCTGTTGAGCTACCTCTACACCGGCGATAAGACGATGGTGGCGCTATCAAAAAGGCTGGCGAACTACTTCCTCAATCGCCTGCCGGAGGATGGTGTCTGCCACTGGGATCTGGCCCTGGTGGGCAGCGATGCGCTGCGGGACTCCTCGTCCGCCGCCATTGCCGTCTGCGGCCTGCTGGAGCTGGTGAAGCAGCTGCCGGTGAGCGACCCCGATCGCGCCCGCTATCAGCAGTGGGCAATGCACATTATGTCGTCGTTGAATAAGCACTATCTGATGGGTGTTAACGAGCCCGGCAACGGGCTGCTGAAGCACTCGGTGTACCATCTTGCGAGCAATAAGGGCGTGGATGAGTGTGCCAGCTGGGGGGATTACTTCTACGTCGAGGCGCTGATGCGGTTTAATGAGAGCTGGAAGCTCTATTGGTAACGGGTATAGGTGGTAAACGCCCGGTGGCGCTGCGCTTACCGGGCCTACGTCGTATAACATGCGGGGGCCTGGCCCCCGCCTGATTAAACCCCTTGCTCCAGAATGCGGATATGGGTCTCTAACACGTCGCTTTTTACCGCCTCGCCCCACGCTTTCATGTGCGGGGTTTGCAGGTGCGCTTCAAGATGGGCCACGGTCTCCCACTGCTCAACCATCACGATCGAGTCCGGGTTGGTGGCCTGAAAGCTCACGTTGGCGGCGGTGTCTACCATCGGCGCATAGCCGTGGCAGCCCGCTTCCTCTAATACGGTGGGGATAATTTTCGCAAACTCGTCCAGTACGGCCTGGCGATGATGCTGGCCCGGACGGGTGCGGATCTCTGCAATCACTGTCAACATGGTCAACTCCTTCTTTGTACCGTCTGACAGTTAAGCAAAAATTTCCGCAAGATGCTTGCGATATTCTGCGGTATAGCGAGGCACGTCCGGCATTTTAATCACGTCGTTAGCGATAAAGGTCGGCAGCGCGTCCATTCCGAGGAACTGGTTCGCCTTGTGGAACGGCAGATAAACGCCGTCAACGCCCACGCCGTGGAAGAACTGCTCTTTGTCGGTGAACGCGTCCAGCGGGGCGTTCCAGGTCAGCGACAGCATGTAGGTTTTGCCCTGAATCAGGCCGCCGGAGCCATATTTTTTCGCATCGTCAGAGCGGGTACGGCCATCGCTGGCGTACAGGGAGCCGTGGCCTTCGGTAAAGACGTCATCAATGTACTTTTTCACGGTCCACGGTGCGCCCATCCACCAGCCCGGCATCTGCCAGATCACGGTGTCAGCCCACAGGAAGTTCTGCACTTCCTCTTTCACATCGTAGTCGCCGTCGGTGCGGACCACTTTCACGTCGTGCCCGCTGTCGCGCAGGAAGCTGGCGGCGACATCGGTCATAGTGTCATTCAGCTGGCCGTTAGAGTGGCCAAATTTTTTAGCGCCGTTGATAATTAAGATATTGCTCATTATTTGTCCCGGTAGAAAACGAATTTGCCGACTATTCTAACGGCCTCGACTAGAGAGAAAAATGAGCAAAATGTGCAAAGACTTTTGCTTATATAGCAATAATTCAGCTACCAGCTCACCCGGACTACCGCACCACCTTCCACCGCATTGTCCATCGTCACCGTCATGTTGTGCAGCGTGGCGATACGTTTCACAATCGACAGCCCCAGGCCGCTGCCGGTCTCTTCCTGCCCCGGTGGGCGATAAAAGCGTTCGCCGAGACGCGGCAGCGCCTGAGGCGGAATGCCTGGTCCATTATCGCGTACGGTAAAGCAGCGCTGCTCCAGCGTGACGTCAATCCGGCTGCCGCGCGGGCTGTAACGCACAGCGTTATCCAGCAGGTTACGCACCAGCAGGCTGAGCAGCAGCGGTTGTCCGGGGCGCGTCACCTCCGGCGCATCGAGAGTAAGGTGGATCGCAATGCCTGCCCGGTGCGCCAGGGCATCAATATCCATCACCGCCGATTGCAGAAGATCGGCCAGGGCGATCTGTTCGACATCGTCCAGGTTATCGAGCGAGTCGAGGCGCGAAAGGGTAAGCAGCTGATCCACCAGCCGTGTCGCGCGGTCGATACCGGTATGCAGCTGGCTCAGCGCACGCCGCTGACCTTCGGCGTCATCCCATGAGAGCTGCGCCACTTCAGCCTGGACCTTCAGTGCGGCAAGAGGGGTACGCAGCTCGTGAGCCGCGTCGGAGGTAAAGCGCCGCTCGCGAGCCATCATCTGCTGGGTACGGGCAAACAGGCTGTTTAACGCGTCCAGCAGAGGCCGTACCTCCGACGGAATAGCATGAGTGGGAAGCATATCGGTGGTATCCGGCGCACGCTGGTTTAGCGCCCGGGCCAGCTTTTTCAGCGGACGCAGCTCACGGCTGAGCAGCAGCACCAGGCAGAGCAGCATCAGCGGCAGCGCCACCAGCCAGGGGGTAAGCTGGGAGGTGACGATATCCATGGCCATCTCTTCGCGATACTCCCACTCCTGACCCACTACGATGCGGTATCTGCCGTCAGGGGCGGTGAGCCAGAGAAGACGCCAGGCATCGTTATCATCTTTAAGCTGCCCGTTGCTAAAACCATCCCGGCGGTAGTGATAGGGGATCTCCTGACCGTTTTCGCCATCGTGCAGCAGCAGTTTGCCGTCGCGAGAGTAGATGGCAAAAGCCAGGGCGTCATCATCGAGATGACCATGCCGGATCTTATCCGGCGTGCGAACCTGGCGCAGCGGGGCAGGGACATTATCGAGATCCATCGCCAGCAGGCGTTTGGCGAAAAGCATCTGCTGGGTATCGAAGAGCTTATCCAGCTTGTGGGAGGTCTGCTGCCAGGCGGCCACGCTTGCGGTCAGCCAGGCGGCCAGCGCCAGCAGGCAAAAAAGCAGGGTAAGCCGAACCCGCAGGCTTAAGCGTTGCGTCAGTTTCATTCGTTGTCCAGGGTGTAACCAATGCCGTGCACGGTGCGGATAAACTCTGCGCCCAGCTTGCGGCGCAGGTGATGGATATGCACCTCAACGGCGTTGCTCGATACCTCGTCATCCCAGCTGTAGAGCTTCTCCTCTATCGCTTTGCGCGGCAGCACGCGCCCGGCGTTGCGCATCAGCAGCTCCAGCAGAGCAAACTCTTTCGGCTTGAGGATCAGCGTCTCACCCTCAACGAGCGCCACCAGACGGATGGGATCGAGCGTGACCTTGCCGTGGCGCAGCTCGCTGTGGGTTTGACCATGGCTGCGGCGAATGAGCGCTTCAAGCCGGGCTGCAACCTCAATTAAGGCGAAGGGTTTACAGAGATAGTCATCCGCGCCGAGGCGTAAACCCTCGATGCGCTGGTTTAAGGCATCACGTGCGGTCAGGATCAGCACCGGCTCGCTGCGGCCCGCCTGACGCCAGTCGTGGAGGATCGCCAGTCCGTCAATCTCTGGCAGCGTCAGGTCGAGGATCACCGCATCGTAGGGGGCGCTATAGAGCGCCTCTCTCCCGACGCCGCCGGTGATAAACCAGTCAACGGTGAAGCCCATTTTACCCAGCCCGGCTTTGATACCGTCGCCTATCAGCTTGTCATCTTCCACCAGTAAAATTCGCATCTGCCTCTCCTTGCCGCTGCTTGCTTTTACGCAGTAAACCTCCTGTAACCTACGGCTGTACAGTAAAAAAATTTAAATTTTCCGCTTAAGAAGTTGTTAAGAACTACCCTGTTTAATGGAGCATGACACCAGACAAAAAGGAGATACATGATGAAGAAATTTGCTGCTATTGCCGCCATCGCCATGATGGCCTCCGCCCCTGTTTTCGCCGCCGAGGGTGGCTTCAGCGGGCCATCCACCACGCAAACCCAGACGCAAAACCAGACTCAGCAGGGCGGCTTCGTGGATAAAAACGCCACCTCGACAACTGCGGCGAAAGCCAAGGATCTGAAAGATGACAGCTGGGTGACGCTGCGGGGTAACATAACCGAGCGCCTCTCTGACGATCGCTACGTCTTCCGCGACGCCAGCGGTACGGTCAACGTTGAGATCGATCAAAAACGCTGGAACGGCCAGAACGTGACCCCGCAGGATCAGGTTGAAATTCAGGGTAAAGTTGACAAAGACTGGAACGAGTTTGAGATCGAAGTGAAGCAAATCACCAAGCTCGCCAAGTAAATCCCTGAAGGGCCGGTTATCCGGCCTTTTTCTTGTGACTCAGAAGGGCAGATAAGGTAAAATCTGCGGCAATATTGCCCCTGAATAATTGGGTGCAAACGCTGAGGAATCACACGTAATGAGCGATATGGCAGAGCGCCTCGCGCTACATGAATTCACTGAAAACGCCTACCTGAACTACTCCATGTACGTCATCATGGACCGTGCGCTGCCGTTTATCGGCGACGGCCTGAAGCCGGTGCAGCGGCGTATCGTGTACGCCATGTCTGAACTGGGCCTCAACGCCAGCGCGAAGTTTAAAAAATCTGCCCGTACCGTGGGCGACGTGCTGGGTAAATACCATCCGCACGGCGATAGCGCCTGTTATGAAGCGATGGTGCTGATGGCCCAGCCGTTCTCCTACCGCTATCCGCTGGTTGACGGCCAGGGTAACTGGGGCGCACCGGACGATCCGAAATCCTTCGCGGCGATGCGTTACACCGAGTCGCGCCTCTCCAAATACGCCGAGCTGCTGCTGGGCGAGCTGGGGCAGGGGACGGTCGACTGGGTGCCTAACTTTGACGGCACGATGCAGGAGCCGAAGATGCTGCCTGCTCGCCTGCCAAACATTCTACTGAACGGCACTACCGGCATCGCCGTTGGCATGGCGACGGACATTCCGCCGCACAACCTGCGTGAAGTGGCGCAGGCGGCCATCGCCCTGATTGACCAGCCGAAAACGACGCTCGATCAGCTGCTGGATATCGTCCAGGGGCCGGACTACCCGACCGAGGCGGAGATCATCACCTCCCGGGCAGAGATCCGCAAAATTTACCAGAACGGCCGCGGCTCCGTGCGCATGCGTGCGGTGTGGAAAAAAGAGGATGGCGCGGTGGTGATTACCGCGCTGCCGCACCAGGTTTCTGGAGCGCGCGTGCTGGAGCAGATCGCCGCCCAGATGCGCAATAAAAAGCTGCCGATGGTGGACGATCTGCGTGATGAGTCCGATCACGAGAACCCGACCCGTCTGGTGGTGGTGCCGCGCTCCAACCGGGTGGATATGGATCAGGTGATGAACCACCTGTTCGCCACCACCGATCTGGAGAAGAGCTACCGTATCAACCTGAACATGATTGGCCTCGATGGACGTCCGGCGGTGAAAAACCTGCTGGAGATCCTCACCGAGTGGCTGGCGTTCCGCCGCGATACCGTGCGCCGCCGCCTGAATCATCGCCTGGAGAAGGTGCTCAAGCGTCTGCATATCCTCGAAGGTTTACTGGTGGCGTTCCTCAACATCGACGAGGTGATTGAGATCATCCGCGGTGAAGATGAGCCCAAGCCGGTGCTGATGTCGCGCTTTGGCATCAGTGAAACCCAGGCCGAAGCCATTCTCGAGCTGAAGCTGCGCCACCTTGCGAAGCTGGAAGAGATGAAGATCCGCGGCGAACAGAGCGAGCTGGAGAAAGAGCGCGACCGTTTGCAGAGCACCCTCGCTTCAGAACGCAAGATGAGCACGCTGCTGAAGAAAGAGTTGCAGGCCGATGCCGATGCGTTCGGCGACGATCGCCGCTCACCGCTGCACGAGCGTGAAGAGGCGAAGGCGATGAGCGAGCATGATATGCTGCCATCCGAGCCGGTGACTATCGTGCTGTCGCAGATGGGCTGGGTACGCAGTGCCAAAGGTCATGACATCGATGCCCAGGGCCTGAGCTACAAGGCGGGCGACAGCTGGAAAGCATCAGCGAAAGGCAAAACTAACCAGCCGGTGGTCTTTATTGATACCACCGGACGCAGCTACGCCGTCGATCCGCTGACCCTGCCGTCGGCGCGCGGGCAGGGCGAACCGGTGACCGGCAAGCTGACGCTGCCGCCGCGTGCCACCGTTGAGCATATGGTGATGGCCGGTGAGGAGCAGAAGCTGCTGATGGCCTCCGATGCAGGCTACGGCTTCGTCTGCACCTTCAACGATCTGATTGCCCGCAACCGTGCCGGTAAGGCGCTGATTACCCTGCCGGAAAACGCGCACGTGCTGCCGCCGCTGGAGATCGTCGACGATAGCGACCTGCTGCTGGCGATCACCGCCGCCGGGCGCATGCTGATGTTCCCGATTAGCGATCTGCCGCAGCTGTCGAAAGGTAAAGGGAATAAGATCATCAGCATTCCAGCAGCCGAAGCGGCGAAGGGAGAGGATAGCCTGGCGCACCTCTTTATCCTGCCGCCGCAGAGCACGCTGACCCTGCACGCTGGCAAGCGCAAAATCAAAATGCGCCCGGAAGAGTTGCAGAAGGTGCACGGCGAGCGTGGCCGTCGCGGGACGCTGATGCGCGGTCTACAGCGTATCGACAAGGTCGAGATTGACTCGCCGCGTCGGGCAACGGCTGGCGACAGCGAAGAGTAATCCCTGTGTGCTTCTCCCCCTTCCAGCCGAAGGGGGAGCTACCCATAAAATTTCCCGTAAAGTCATTGTTAAATCGCAGGTTACGATTGACAATACCTTTTTTCACGGACCCGATGGAACAAAGCCGTGCACCGTCAGCCGCTACACTATACTGGGCGGGTGTCCGGGCTTTCGAGGTAGCTATGCTATTCATTTTACGCGTAATCATTGTTGTAATTTACAGCATCCTGGTCTGTATCTTTGGCTGTATCTACTGCCTGTTTAGCCCACGGAATCCAAAGCACGTCGCCACCTTTGGCCATCTTTTTGGCCGTCTGGCTCCGGTGATGGGCATTAAAGTAGAGCTGCGCCTGCCGCCTGATGCGGCGACGTATGGCAATGCGATCTACATCGGCAACCACCAGAACAACTACGATATGGTCACCGCAGCCAGCATTGTGCAGCCGCGCACCGTCACCGTTGGCAAGAAAAGCCTGCTGTGGGTCCCGTTCTTTGGCCAGCTCTACTGGCTAACGGGTAACCTGCTGATCGACCGCGATAATCGCGCCAAAGCGCACGGGACTATCGCTCAGGTGGTCAAGCATATCCAGAAGCGCGATATCTCTATCTGGATGTTCCCGGAAGGCACCCGCAGCCGCGGGCGTGGGCTGCTGCCGTTTAAGACCGGTGCGTTCCATGCAGCCATTGCGGCTGGCGTGCCCATTATTCCGGTATGCGTTTCAAACACCTCCAACAAAATTAACCTTAACCGTTTGAATAACGGCCTGGTGATTGTCGAGATGCTGCCGCCGGTGGATACCAGCCAGTTTGGTAAAGATCAGGTCCGCGAGCTGGCCACCCACTGCCGGACGCTGATGGCAGAGAAGATCGCCGAGCTTGATAGCGAAGTCGCCGCCCGCGAAGCCGCTGACAAGCGGTAAGAGTAGTCGAGCTTTTTACGCGCTTTAGTCCGTTTTACAGGGAGCAAGATATGTCACTCAGTCGGCGTCAGTTTATCCAGGCCTCCGGCGCTGCGCTTTGTGTAGGCGCGGTGCCGCTACCGGCCAACGCCGCCGGACAGCAGCAGCCGCTGCCCGTGCCGCCGCTCGTTGAATCCCGTCGTGGGCAACCGCTGTTTCTAACCCTGCAGCGGGCGCACTGGTCCTTTACGCCAGGCACGCGTGCCCAGGTGTGGGGCATCAACGGGCGCTATCTTGGGCCGACCATACGCGTCTGGAGCGGCGATGACGTGAAGATGATCTACAGCAATCGGCTGGCAGAGAATGTTGCCATGACCATCAGCGGCCTGCAGGTTCCCGGTCCGCTGATTGGCGGCGCGGCGCGAATGATGTCCCCCAGCGCCGACTGGGCGCCGGTGCTGCCGATCCGCCAGAGCGCGGCGACGCTCTGGTATCACGCCAACACGCCAAACCGTACCGCTGAGCAGGTCTATAACGGACTGGCGGGGATGTGGTTGATCGAGGATGAGGTCAGTAAATCCCTGCCGATCCCCAATCACTACGGCGTGGACGACTTTCCCGTTATTATTCAGGATAAGCGGCTGGATAACTTCGGCACGCCGGAGTACAGCGAGCCGGGCAGCGGCGGCTTCGTTGGCGATACGCTGCTGGTCAACGGCGCGCAGAGTCCCTATGTCGAGGTGTCACGCGGCTGGGTGCGTCTGCGCCTGTTAAACGCCTCTAACGCTCGTCGCTACCAGCTGCAGATGAGCGATGGCCGGGCGCTGCACGTTATCTCCGGTGACCAGGGCTTTTTACCCGCGCCGGTGTCGGTGAAGCAGCTCTCGTTGGCCCCTGGCGAACGGCGGGAAATCCTCGTGAATATGACCGACGGCGACGAGGTCTCGATCACCTGCGGCGAGGCGGCAGGAATTGTTGACCGCATCCGCGGCTTCTTTGAGCCGTCGAGCATCCTGATCTCGACCCTGGTACTGACGTTACGTCCTACCGGGCTGCTGCCGCTGGTGACCGATACGCTACCGCTGCGGCTGCTGTCGACGGATCTGATGAGCGGCGCGGCGGTACGCAGCCGCGATATCGCCCTCGGCGACGATCCGGGCATCAACGGCCAGCTGTGGGATATCAAGCGCATTGATATTACCGCTCAGCAGGGGACGTGGGAGCGTTGGACGGTGCGCGCCGACACGCCGCAGTCGTTCCATATTGAGGGCGTCAGCTTCCTGATCCGCAACGTCAACGGCGCCATGCCGTTCCCGGAGGATCGGGGCATGAAGGATACCGTCTGGGTGGATGGGCAGGTTGAGCTGCTGGTCTACTACGGGCAGCCCTCCTGGCCGCACTTCCCGTTCCAGTTCTTTAGCCAGACGCTGGAGATGTCAGATCGCGGCTCTATTGGTCAGCTATTGGTCAACCCGGCACCCTAAATCGCCGGGTGGCGGCTTCGCCTTACCCGGCCTACGCAACCTGTATGCCGGGTAAATATCCCGTACAAAATTCCTTCATTTCCCACACTGTTCAAGCGTATAATCGCCGCCCTTTGACGATCTCTTTTTAACCACTCCCGGAAGCATTATGAGCGCTATTTCCCTGATCCAGCCGGATCGCGACCTCTTCTCATGGCCGCAGTACTGGGCTGCCTGTTTCGGCCCCGCGCCGTTTTTGCCTATGTCACGTGAAGAGATGGATGAGCTTGGCTGGGACAGCTGCGACATCATCCTGGTTACCGGGGATGCCTACGTCGATCATCCGAGCTTTGGCATGGCGATCTGTGGACGCATGCTGGAGGCGCAGGGCTTCCGCGTCGGCATCATTGCCCAGCCGGACTGGAACAGCAAAGAGGACTTTATGCGCCTCGGCAAGCCAAACCTGTTCTTCGGCGTCACCGCAGGCAACATGGACTCGATGATCAACCGCTACACCGCCGATCGCAAGCTGCGCCATGACGACGCCTACACGCCGGATAACGTGGCGGGCAAGCGCCCGGACCGTGCGACGCTGGCCTATACCCAGCGCTGTAAAGAGGCGTGGAGAGATGTGCCGGTGATCCTCGGCGGCATTGAGGCGAGCCTGCGCCGTACCGCGCACTACGACTACTGGTCGGATACCGTGCGCCGTTCGGTGCTGGTGGATTCTAAAGCCGATATGCTGATCTTCGGCAACGGCGAGCGCCCGCTGGTAGAGGTGGCCCATCGCCTGTCACAGGGCGAGCCGGTTTCCAGCATTCGTGACGTGCGTAATACCGCGATTATGGTTAAAGAGGCGCTGCCGGGCTGGAGCGGGGTGGATTCGCGCATCATTGATATGCCGGGCAAAATTGATCCGATCCCCCATCCCTACGGAGACGATCTGCCGTGCGCGGACAACAAGCCTGTTGAGCCTAAAAAAGCTGAAGCGAAAGCCGTTGTCATCCAGCCGCCGCGTCCGAAGCCGTGGGAGAAGATCTACGTTCTGCTGCCCTCTTTTGAGAAGGTAAAAGCCGACAAGGTGCTCTATGCCCACGCGTCGCGTATTCTGCACCATGAGACCAACCCTGGCTGTGCGCGGGCGCTGATGCAGAAACATGGCGACCGCTACATCTGGATCAACCCGCCGGCGATCCCGCTCTCTACCGAAGAGATGGACAGCGTCTTTGCGCTGCCCTACAAGCGCGTACCGCATCCGGCCTACGGCAGCAGCCGCATTCCGGCCTACGAGATGATCCGCTTCTCGGTCAACATCATGCGCGGTTGCTTCGGTGGCTGCTCCTTCTGCTCGATCACCGAGCACGAAGGGCGAATTATCCAGAGCCGCTCTGAAGAGTCGATCATCAACGAGATTGAAGCCATTCGTGACACCGTGCCCGGCTTTACCGGCGTGATCTCCGATCTGGGTGGCCCAACGGCTAACATGTATATGCTGCGCTGCAAGTCGCCGCGTGCGGAGCAGACCTGCCGTCGTCTGTCCTGTGTCTATCCGAGCATTTGCGAGCACATGGACACCAACCACGAGCCGACGATCAACCTCTACCGTCGCGCCCGCGACCTGAAAGGCATCAAGAAGATCCTGATCGCTTCCGGGGTGCGCTACGACATCGCCGTGGAAGATCCGCGCTACATCAAAGAGCTGGCCACCCACCACGTGGGCGGTTATCTGAAGATTGCCCCTGAGCATACCGAAGAAGGCCCGCTGTCGAAGATGATGAAGCCGGGGATGGGCAGCTATGACCGCTTTAAAGAGCTGTTCGATACCTACTCGAAACAGGCCGGGAAAGAGCAGTACCTGATCCCATACTTTATCTCTGCCCACCCGGGTACGCGTGATGAGGATATGGTGAACCTGGCGCTGTGGCTGAAGCAGCGTCGCTTCCGTCTGGATCAGGTGCAGAACTTCTACCCGTCACCGCTGGCGAACTCGACCACCATGTATTACACCGGCAAGAACCCGCTGAGTAAGATTGGTTACAAGAGTGAAGATGTGGTGGTGCCGAAGGGAGACAAACAGCGTCGCCTGCATAAAGCCCTGCTGCGTTATCACGATCCGGCTAACTGGCCGCTGATCCGCCAGGCGCTGGAAGAGATGGGGAAAAAGCACCTGATCGGCTCACGTCGCGACTGCCTGGTGCCTGCGCCTACGCTGGATGAAATGCGCGAAGCGCGTCGCCAGAACCGCAACACCCGTCCGGCCCTGACCAAGCACACGCCGATTGTGCATCAACGTTCGAACGCCGGGGCGACTGCGAAGAAGGGTGTAAAACGTAAGATCGGTTAAACGGTAAAAATGCCCGGTGGGGCTGCGCTTACCGGGCCTACATAACGATGCTCAGGCCGGGTAAGGCGAAGCCGCTACCCGGCTTTTTTTGTCTTCCGGACTGGGAAATT
>NZ_DAMACX010000061.1:0-19964 GCF_031998825.1 Pseudescherichia sp. | reverse complement strand
CCGTTGTTCCGTGTCAGTGGAGGCGCATTATAGGGAGTTATTCGGAGCTGACAAGACTTAAATGCAAAAAACTTTTCAAGCGCACTATTTTTCATCAACACGTACTAAAAACCATCACAATTGGCTGCATTTGTTGAATTTCGCGCCGATAACCTGTGTCAGGTGGCATACTGAAAGAGATAAATAGAAGAAGGAATATGATATATGCCGTTAAGCGCACAGCATTTAGCCGCCCAGAAAAACCTTTCTTATGTACTGGCAGAGAAGCTGGCCCAGCGGATCTTAACCGGGGAGTATGCGCCAGGTTCAATTTTGCCCGCTGAGATGGAGCTGGGCGATGAGTTTGGCGTAAGCCGAACGGCAGTCAGGGAGGCAGTAAAAACGTTAACTGCGAAAGGGATGGTACTGCCACGTCCGCGTATCGGTACACGGGTGATGCCTAAAGGGAGCTGGAACTTCCTCGATCAGGAGCTGCTCTCCTGGTGGATGACGGACAACAACTTCCATGAGGTGATCGGTCACTTTCTGGTTTTACGCAGCACTCTGGAGCCTCAGGCCTGCATGCTGGCCGCTCAGCGGGGTAGCGCAGAACAGAAAGCGCACCTTAATACGCTGATGGAAGAGATGGTACAGTTAAAGCAACATTTTCATCGTGAACGCTGGTTAGATGTAGATACCGCCTGGCACGAACATATCTATGCCATGAGCAGCAATCCCTTCCTTTCGTCGTTTGCCACGCTTTTTCACTCGGTTTATCACACCTACTTCAACTCTATTACCCATAATGAAGTGGTTAAACTTGAAAATCATCAGGCTATTGTGGATGCCATTCAGGATAGCGATGGCGAACGCGCCTTTAATGCATGTCAGGCGTTACTTAATACGCCACATCCGCAGGAAGCTAAATAACAGGACGTAGTATGACAAAGAAGAAAGCGCGCAGCATGGCGGGTTTGCCATGGATTGCGGCGATGGCCTTTTTTATGCAGGCGCTGGACGCCACTATTCTCAATACCGCGTTACCGGCCATAGCGCAAAGCCTTAACCGCTCCCCGCTGGCGATGCAGTCGGCGATTATCAGCTACACCCTAACCGTCGCCATGCTGATCCCGGTTAGCGGCTGGCTGGCGGACCGTTTCGGCACGCGACGTATCTTTATGCTGGCGGTGTCACTCTTCACCCTGGGGTCGCTGGCCTGCGCACTATCAAATTCGTTAGGGATGCTGGTTGTCTTTCGCGTGGTGCAGGGGATAGGCGGCGCGATGATGATGCCGGTTGCCCGCCTTGCGCTGCTGAGAGCCTATCCGCGCAGTGAATTACTGCCGGTACTTAACTTTGTCACCATGCCCGGTCTGGTGGGTCCCATTCTTGGCCCGGTACTCGGCGGGGTGCTGGTCACCTGGGCCAGCTGGCACTGGATATTTCTGATCAACATTCCTATTGGGATTGCCGGACTGTTCTACGCGCGTAAATATATGCCTGACTTTACGACGCCACGCCGCCGTTTCGACATGGGCGGTTTTCTCCTGTTCGGCGTAAGTCTTGTGCTCTTCTCCATTGGTATTGAGCTGTTTGGTGAAAAACTGGTGGCCAGCTGGCTGGCACTTACCATTATCTTCAGCAGCGTGGTGCTGTTCTATGCCTACATCCGTCACGCTCGCCGCCATCCCTCGCCGCTGATTGCCCTACCAATCTTCAAGACCCGCACCTTCTCGGTTGGCATTGCGGGCAACATCGCCTCGCGCCTCGGTACCGGCTGCGTTCCTTTCCTGATGCCGCTGATGCTTCAGGTCGGCTTCGGCTATACGGCACTTATTGCAGGCTGCATGATTGCGCCTACGGCGATAGGATCGATTCTGGCGAAATCCACCGTTACTCAGGTACTGCGCTGGTTCGGCTACCGTAAAACGCTGTTCGGCATTACGGTAATTATTGGCGTGATGATTGCGCAGTTTGCGCTTCAGTCGCCGTCGATGGAGATATGGCTGCTGATCCTGCCGCTCTTTATATTAGGGATGGCGATGTCCACGCAGTTCACGGCGATGAACACTATTACGCTGGCCGACCTGACCGACGAGAACGCTAGCAGCGGCAACAGTGTCCTGGCCGTCACTCAGCAGCTATCGATCAGCCTTGGGGTCGCGGTCAGCGCGGCGGTGCTGCGGTTTTATGAAGGGTTTGAGAGCGCCAATACCATTGAGCAGTTCCACTACACCTTTATTACCATGGGCGTGATCACCCTGATCTCAGCCTCCGTCTTCTTGTTGCTCAAACCGAAAGATGGGCGGAACCTGATTAAGGAGCGGCACAAGCCCTAAGCGGAGCCGCGCGTCATCAGCACCGGCGTCAGCTGTAGCCGCTGCTGAGAGAGGGTCGGATCGGCAATGCGATGAGTCAGAACATCGATCGCCAGCTCACCCAGTTCATCCTTAGGCTGATGGACGGTGGTGAGCGGCGGCGTCATGTAGCGTGCCAGCTCGATATCGTCATAGCCGATGATAGCCATATCGTCCGGAACCTTAAGTCCCGCCTGATACAGCGCCTGATATGCGCCAACGGCCATCGCATCGTTACCGATAAATACCGCCTGGGGCCGCTCCTGCTGCGCCAGCAGGGTCTGCATAGCCGCAACGCCGCTGCCAAACTCAAAATCACCGATAATCTCGTCGCCCTCGCGCACCGGCAGGCCCGCTCGGGCCATCGCTGCCCGATACCCCTCCAGCCGCAGCCGCGCAGGAGTTTTATCCAGCGGCCCGGTAATGCAGGCGATACGGGTAAAGCCTTTATCGATCAGATACTGGGTTGCCATGTCGCCGCCCAGCAGCGAGTTGTCCTGAATGATATCGATATCGCCCTCAAAGGGGGCCCAGTCCATCATTACGGTAGGAATAGAGGGGTAGCGTTGAATAATCTCTCGCGAAAGCTGATGCGTCTCGGTACAGAGCACCAGCAACCCGTCGACGCGTTTTTGCATCAGCGTCTCCAGGTTGCGGTTCATCCGCTCTTCATCGCCTTCAGTATTACAGAGCACCAGGCTGTAGCCACGTTCGAAGCAGCTGCGTTCTACGCCGCGCACCAGCTCAGAGAAGAAGGGGTTGGAGCTGGCGGTGATCAGCATCCCGATGGTGCGCGTCTGCTTGAGCTTGAGGCTGCGCGCCAGCGCTGAAGGAGCGTAGTTAAGGCTTTTGATCGCCTCCTCCACCTTTTCCCGAATCGCGTCGCTGACAAAGCGATCGTTATTGATGACGTGCGAAACCGTCGAGGTGGAAACGCCCGCCAGGCGAGCAACGTCCTTCATGGTGGCCACGCTTTACCCCTGCTGACTCAAGAAATCATTGATCTCGTTACGCCATGGCACAGAAGGCTGCGCGCCTTTCCGCGTGACGGCAATCGCCGCCGCCGCATGGGCAAACACAATGGCCTCATTAAGCGGCTTATCCTCCAGCAGCGCGGTCACCAGTGCGCCGTTAAAGGTATCGCCCGCCGCGATAGTATCAATGGCGTTGACCTTAAAGCCCGGTATACGCTGACCTTCACCGTTGACGCTGGCCCATACGCCGCGGCTGCCAAGGGTGATAATCACCGTACCGATGCCTTTATCGTGCAGCGCGCGCGCCGCCCGCTCTGCATCGCTGTCGCTCTCGACGCGAATGCCCGTTAGCTTTTCCGCCTCGGTTTCATTCGGGGTGATAATGTCCACCAGCGCCAGCAGCTCGTCAGATAATACACGTGCCGGAGCCGGGTTCAGTACCACAGTAGTATGATTTTCATGAGCAATTTTCGCGGCGGCTAGCACGCTCTCGACCGGCGACTCCAGCTGCATCAGCAGCGCGTCCGCGTCGGTAATCAGCGCCTGCTGAGCGGCAACCCGCTCAGGAGAGAGCGCGGCATTGGCGCCCGCATGAATACCGATGACATTCTCCCCTTCGCCGTTGACAAAGATCAGCGCGACGCCGGTAGACTCCCCGTCAACAACGCTCACGGGCGCAACGTCAATGTTATCGCTGACCAGCTGCGCGCGGATGCGCTCTCCGGTATCGTCGCTGCCGGTGCAGGCGATAAACGCGATCTGCGCCCCACTGCGCCCGGCGGCCACCGCCTGGTTGGCGCCTTTACCGCCAAAGGCAACCTGGTAGTGGGTACCGGTTACGGTTTCGCCAGGCGTTGGGAAAGCGTTAAGGTTGAGAATGTGATCGGCATTAATGCTGCCAAGGACAACGAGCTTACCTGCTGTTTTCATGGTGGGATCATCCTGTAAGGTACGCCACCTGCTGGTGGCGTAAACCTTAAAAACGTGATTACTGTTTAATAACCAGCTTCAGGTCAACCGGGTATTTCGCCTGAACCTTTTCGCCTTTCAGTACTTTATCAGCCGTTTCAACGCCTTTCGCGCCGATCTGCTCTGGCAGCTGGGCGATAGTCGCCGCCAGTTTGCCGTCGTTTACCGCTTTCTCACCGTCCGGGGTGCCGTCGAAGCCCACCACCATCACGTCGGATTTACCCGCCGTCTGCAGCGCACGTAGCGCACCCAGCGCCATCTCATCGTTCTGGGCAAAGACGGCCTGCACGTCAGGATGTGCGGTCAGCAGGTTTTGCATCACGTTCAGACCCTTGGTGCGGTCGAAATCTGCCGGCTGGCTGGCCAGCACGTTGAATTTATGTGCTGCCACGGCCTGCTGGAAGCCCTCCCCGCGCTCGCGAGCGGCAGAGGTACCGGCGATGCCCTGCAGTTCAATCACCTTCGCGCTTTCACCGGTCTTCTTCGCGATGTAATCACCGGCAATTTTGCCGCCCAGCACGTTATCAGAGGCGATATGGCTCACGACTTCACCTTTGGCCGCCACGCGGTCCAGGGTGATCACCGGGATTTTTGCCTGGTTCGCCATCTTCACGGCGTTACCCACCGCATCGGAGTCGGTCGGGTTGATCAGCAGGATTTTCGTGCCGCGTACGGTCAGATCCTGCACGTTGGCCAGCTCTTTTGCCGGGTTGTTCTGCGAATCCAGCACCACCAGGTTATAGCCCAGCTTGTCGGCTTCTTTCTGTGCGCCATCCTTCAGCGAAACAAAAAATGGGTTGTTCAGGGTGGAGATCACCAGCGCAATGGTGTCTTTCGCCATCGCGTTTGCGCTCACGGTTGCACTTAGTGCGACAGCAGAGACCAGAGTAGCCAGTTTTTTCATGTTCATAATCAGATGTCCTGTAATGTCATTTATTACTGCTTTTTGTTGTCTACCAGCACCGCCAGCAAAATCACCACTGCCTTAACGATCATCTGGTAATAGGAGGAAACACCCAGCAAGTTCAGTCCGTTGTTAAGGAAACCAAGGATTAGCGCACCGATCAGCGTGCCCACAATGCGGCCTTTACCCCCCGCGAGGCTGGTACCGCCTAATACGACCGCCGCGATGGCATCCAGCTCATAGCCGGTACCGGCCGTGGGTTGTGCAGAGGAGAGGCGCGCCACTTCAATGATGCCCGCCAGCGACGCCAGCAGGCCACTCAGTGAATAGACGATAATTTTGACTTTGTTGACGCTGATGCCGGAGAGGCGCGTGGCCGCTTCGTTGCCGCCCAGGGCGTAGATATAGCGGCCCAGGCGGGTATGGTGCAGCATATACCACGCGGCAAGGAAGACGATGCCCATGATCCACACCGGCGTCGGGATACCCAGCGGACGGCCAATACCAAACCAGCCAAAGAGATCGGCGTTATCGGTAAAGCCGGTATTCACCGGACTGCCGTTGGTATAGACCATGGTCACACCGCGCAGCAGCAGCATCATCACCAGAGTGGCGATAAACGCCTGCACCCGGCCTTTCGCGACAATCACCCCGGTCATCGCCCCTACCGCAGCCCCGAGCGCCAGCGCGGCCGCAATAGCCACCAGGGCGTTAACTTCCATACCGACAATCGAGGCGGCCACCGCACCGGTCAGCGCCAGCAGCGAGCCAACGGAGAGATCGATCCCCGAGGTCAGGATCACCAGCGTCATCCCCACCGCCATAATGGCGTTCACCGAGGTCTGCTGCAGGATGTTGAACAGGTTATTGATGGTAAAAAAGTTAGGGCTCATCGTGGAGACAATCGCAATCAGCACCAGCAGGGCAATCAGCGATTTCTGTTCCATCAGCCACGCCTTATTAAAATAGCGGCGGGGGATAACGGTCTGGGTACTCATATCGTTGACTCCTGGGTCTCGCGATTTAGCTTGCCGACGGCGGCGGCCATCAGCACTTCCTGGGTTGCCTGCTCACGGGTGAACTCGCCACCCAAATGTCCTTCATGCATCACTATGATGCGATCGCTCATGCCAAGCACCTCTGGCATCTCTGACGACACCAGAATGATGCTCAGCCCATCCGCTTTAAACTGGTTGATGAGCTGATAGATCTCTTTTTTAGCACCGACGTCCACGCCGCGCGTGGGTTCGTCGAGGATGAGCACTTTCGGGCGCGTCATCAGTCCCCGGGCAATGGCGATTTTTTGCTGGTTGCCGCCAGAGAGCAGGCCGATGGGCTGCTCCATAGAGGGCGTTTTGACGTTAAACAGGCGGATAAAGTCGCTCACCGCCTGCTGCTCATCGCTATGCTTCAGGCTGCCGCCGCTGCGGCTAAAGTAGCGCAGCGCGGTCAGGGACATGTTCTCTTTCACTGACATGCCCAGCACTAAACCATCGCGCTTACGATCCTCTGAGATGTAGACGATGCCGTTGGCCAGGCCATCCTGCGGCGAACGGGTCACCACCTCACGCCCGTCGAGGGTAACGGTGCCGCCGGTACGCGACAGCGCGCCGTACAGCACCTTCATCAGCTCGGTACGTCCTGCGCCCATCAGCCCGGCGACGCCAAGGATCTCGCCCTGGCGCAGGGTGAAGGAGACATCGTTCACTCCCGGGCCGCACAGGCTGTCGACCTTCAGACGAACTTCGCCCGGGGCTTTATCGAGATGTGGGTACTGGTCTTCCAGCTTGCGGCCCACCATCATCTCAATCAGCGTATCTTCAGTGAGCGAGCTAACCTCACGCTCGGCGATAAACTGCCCGTCACGGAAGACGGTCACGTCATCGCAAATCTCGAAGATCTCTTTCATGCGGTGGGAGATGTAGACAATGCCGCGCTCCTGGGATTTCAGCTCGCGGATCACGCGAAACAGGGAGTCGGTTTCGGTGTCGGTGAGGGCATCGGTCGGCTCATCCATGACGATGACCTTCGACTCAAAGCTCAGCACCTTGGCAATCTCGACCATCTGCTGGTCGCCAATGGAGAGATCCCCCACCAGCCTGTCGCTCTTGAAGCGCAGGTTGAGTTTCGCCAGCAGGATGTCCGCTTCGGCATACATCTTTTTCCAGTCGATTTTGCCAAAGCGGTTAACAAATTCACGGCCTAAAAAGATATTTTCGGCGATGGTCAGCTGTGGGATCAGGTTCAGCTCCTGATGGATAATCCCGATCCCTGCCTCCTGCGATGATTTTGGTCCGTTAAAGGTTGTCTCTTGGCCCAGCCACAGCAGCGAACCGGCATCGCGCGCATAGATACCGGTCAATACTTTCATCATGGTGGATTTGCCCGCGCCGTTCTCACCCACCAGCGCCATTACGCTGCCTGGATAGACGTTGAGCGCGGCGCCGGAGAGGGCTTTTACGCCGGGGAACGCTTTGTCGATCCCCTTAAGCTGAAGTAGTGCGTCCATGATGGCCTCAGAAGGTGACGCCAGCACAGAGAATGATATTCGCATACGGGGAGCACTCCCCGCTGCGAATAACCGCCTGGCTTGCTGCGGTATGTTGTTTAAATGCTTCGTGCGTGGTGTAGCGCACTTCGATGGTATTTCCCTGGTGCTGTTGCAGCTGCTCAATATGGTTGAGCAACGCTTCGTGGAGCTGCGGATTATGCTGTTTGATTTCCGTCGCGAGAATGGCTGCCTCAACCTGCATCTCGGTGGTGACCACCTCAAGTACCTGCATAAACGAAGGTACGCCCTGGGTTAATGCCATATCGATGCGTTGCGTGCTGTGGGGAACCGGCAACCCGGCGTCACATACCACGAGCGTATCGGTATGCCCAAGGCGGGAGATAACCGATGAGATTTCAGAGTTCAGTACAGATCCTTTCTTCATTTTTTCTGGCTCCACTAGCGAAACGTTTCGCTGGTGCCAGTGTATGCCGGATGGCGTTCATTTAACCATCACCACGTTAAAGAACTGTGATCGATATCGAAACGTTTCGCTAACGGAAATTGAAATGGAAAAGGTGATGAAGAGAGTAGGCCGGGTAAGCGAAGCGCCACCCGGCATTTGGCGGGTTTAAATTTCTACCTGGGTACCCAGCTCAATAACCCGGTTGGGCGGGATCTCGAACTGGTCTGGGGCGCGCAGGGCGTTACGCTGCAGCACCAGATAGAGCTTGCCGCGCAGGCGCAGATACCACGGGCGTTTGCCCACGATCAGCGACTCATGAGACATAAAGAACGAGGTCTCCATCATGCGACAGCTCAGCCCCTCCAGTCCGCAGCGGTGGAAGACCTCCTCCACGTTCGGCGTCTCGCGCCAGCCGTAGCTGGCTACCACGCGCCAGAAGGTCGGCGAAAGCTGCTCGATCTGTACCCGACGGACGTTGTGCACGTAGGGCGCGTCCTCCGTGCGCAGGGTCAGCAGGATCACCCGCTCATGCAGGACCTTGTTGTGCTTGAGGTTATGCAGCATCGCGAACGGAATAACGTTCAGCGCCCGCGACATATAGACTGCCGTGCCCGGCACCCGCACCGGCGGAGATTTCTCCAGCGAGGCGATCATCGCCTCCAGAGAGTTACCGTGCTCGTGCATACGCCGCAGCAGGCGGAAGCGCTCGCTTTTCCACGTCGTCATAATCAGGAACATCACGATGCCAAGGCTCAGGGGCAGCCAGCCGCCGGAGAGCAGCTTGTCGAGGTTCGCCGAGAAGAGCGGAATGTCGATGCAGAGGAACGCCACCAGAATCAGTGCCACCAGGAACTTGTTCCAGTGCCAGTTTTTACGCGCCACGGTGGTGGAGAGAATAGAGGTCAACACCATAGTGCCGGTCACCGCGATCCCGTACGCCGCCGCCAGGTTGCTTGAACGCTCAAAGCTGACGATCACAATCACCACGGCAAAGTAGAGCAGCCAGTTAACAAAGGGAATGTAGATCTGGCCAGACTCCATCTCCGAGGTGTGAATGATGCGCATCGGCGACAGGTAACCCAGACGCACCGCCTGACGCGTAAGCGAGAAGACGCCGGAGATCACCGCCTGGGAGGCAATAACCGTTGCCAGTGTGGCAAGAAGCAGCATTGGGATCAGCGCCCACTCCGGAGCCAACAGGAAGAACGGGTTCTTAATCGCCTCCGGATTTTTCAGCAGCAGCGCGCCCTGGCCGAAATAGTTCAGCGCCAGCGACGGCAGCACCAGGCTGAACCACGCCAGACGGATCGGCAGCTTGCCGAAGTGGCCCATGTCGGCATACAGCGCCTCTACGCCGGTGATCGACAGCACCACCGCGCCCAGCGCCACAAACGACACGGTTTTATATTCGAGGAAAAAGTGCACCGCCCACATTGGGTTCAGCGCCTGCAACACTTCAGGGTTAGAGATGATCCCGCGCAGGCCCAGCACCGCCAGAATGATAAACCACGCCAGCATGATCGGCGCAAACAGCTTACCCACTAGCCCGGTACCGTGCTTCTGGATCATAAACAGCAGCGTCAGCACCACGATCGCCAGCGGGACGACCCAGCTATCCAGCGAGGGGGCGATAATCTCCAGCCCTTCGATCGCCGACATCACCGAGATTGCAGGCGTGATCACCACCTCTCCATAGAAGAAGCTGCCGCCAATCAACCCCATGATCACCAGCACCGAGGTCATCCGCGCCGAGGTGTTACGTCCCGCCAGCGACATCAGGGTCAAAATCCCCCCTTCTCCGGCGTTATCGGCCCGCATAACAAAGGTCAGATACTTAATAGAGACAACGAAAACCAGCAGCCAGAAGATGAGTGACAGAAAGCCAAACACCGCATCGCGTTCGACGCCAAAACCAAACTGACCGGACAAACATTCACGAAGAGTATAAAGCGGGCTGGTACCGATATCACCGTAGACAACCCCAATGGCTGCGAGGGTAACCGCAGACAATGATTGCTTATTATCAGTGCTCATAGACTAATCTTTTGTATGGATGACAAGTGTGCGCTTAGTCCCTTGGCCCACAAAAACGCACAGTATGCATGATTCTTCAATAAATCGAAGCCCTAAATGCGACAGGGTTATCCTGGCGCAAAGAATACGAAGGCATTATTCCGTCTATTACAAGCCCTTGTTGAAACGTATACTCGCTTTTGTCCACCGAATACAGCGGCGAAAGGATGCAGAACAATTATGGCTCACTCACATTTATTAGCAGAAAGAATTTCCCGTCTCAGCAGCGCGCTGGAAAAAGGCCTGTATGAGCGTAGCCACGCTATCCGCCTGTGCCTGCTGGCCGCACTCAGCGGGGAGAGTGTATTTCTTCTTGGCCCGCCCGGTATTGCGAAAAGCCTTATTGCCCGCCGGCTAAAGTACGCCTTTCAGCATGCTCGCGCCTTTGAATATCTGATGACCCGCTTTTCGACACCGGAAGAGGTTTTCGGTCCGCTGTCGATTCAGGCACTGAAAGATGAAGGACGCTACGAGCGTTTAACTGCGGGCTATCTCCCGGAGGCGGAGATTGTCTTCCTCGATGAAATCTGGAAAGCCGGCCCCGCTATTCTGAATACCCTGCTGACCGCCATTAACGAACGTCGGTTCCGCAACGGTGCCAGCGAAGATAAGATCCCGATGCGCCTGCTGGTGGCGGCCTCCAACGAATTGCCGGAAGCAGACAGCAGTCTGGAGGCGCTTTACGACCGTATGCTGATCCGCCTCTGGCTGGATAAGGTACAGGATAAGGGGAACTTCCGTTCGATGCTGGTCAGCCAGCAGGATGAGAACGATAACCCGGTTCCGGCCTCGCTACAGGTGACGGACGAGGAGTATCAGCAGTGGCAGCAAGAGATAGGCCACATCACCCTGCCCGATGCGGTATTCGAGCTGATCTTCATGCTGCGCCAGCAGCTGGATAACCTCCCCAGCGCCCCCTACGTCTCTGACCGACGCTGGAAAAAGGCCATCCGCCTGCTGCAGGCCAGCGCCTTCTTCTGCGGACGCGATGCGGTCTCCCCCATCGATCTGATCCTGCTAAAAGATTGCCTGTGGCATGACGCCCAGAGTCGGGAGCTGCTTGCCCAGCAGGTCGATATATTGATGACCGGACACGCCTGGCAGCAGCAGGCGATGCTGGTTCAGCTGGGGGCCATTGCCCAGCGGCGTATCCAGCTTCAGCAGCAGCAGAGCGATAAGACCGCCCTCAAAGTGCAGCGCCAGAGCGGCATGTTTAGCCGCCGTCCGCACTATGAGCTCCCCCCCGATATCAGCGACGATACCCTTACTCTGCTGCTCCAGCAGCCGCTCAAGCTGCACGATATGCAGGTCGTACACATTACCCTTGAACGCGCCCCGCTGGAGCAGTGGCTAATGAAGGGCGGAGAGATCCGTGGCAAGCTCAACGGAATTGGCTTTGCCCAGGTGCTCAATATGGAGGTTGACGCTACCCTGCATCTTATCGTTCGCGACGTCAGCCTGCAGGCCTCCCGGCTGGCGCTGCCCGGATCCTCGCAGGAGAGCGTGCCGGAAGAGATCAGGCAGCAGCTCGAGGCGCTGGATAATACGTGGCACCAGCAGCACACCCGCTTCAGCGAACAGCAGAAGTGCCTGTTCATTCATAGCGACTGGTTAGGACGCATTGAAGCCAGCCTGCAGGACGTCGGCGCGCAGATCAAACAGGCCCGGCAATGATCACCCTCGACACGCTGAATGTGATGCTGGCGGTGGGCGAAGAGGGGCTGATTGAGGAGCTGATCGTCGCCCTGCTGGCCTCGCCGCAGCTGGCGGTGTTCTTTGAAAAGTTTCCCCGGCTCAGGCGCGCCATTACCGATGACGTGCCTCGCTGGCGAGAGGCGCTAAGAAGCCGGCTAAAGGAGACGCCGGTTCCGCCGGAGCTTACTGAAGAGTTTCTCTGCTACCAGCAGGCCCAACTGCTGGCGACGCCACAGTTTATTGTCCAGCTTCCGCAGATCCTCACCGTGCTGACGAAGGTCCACTCGCCCTATGCCGAGCAGGCAAGCCAACTGATCGCCGATAACCCTACCCTTACCCCCGCGCTGCATACCCTCTTTTTACAGCGCTGGCGGCTGAGCCTGGTGGTACAGGCGACGACGCTCAACCAGCAGCTGCTGGAGGAGGAGCGCGAGCAGCTCTTAAGTGAGGTTCAGGAGCGCATGAAGCTGAGCGGTCAGCTTGAGTCGGTACTGATCGACAATGAAAACGCCGCCGGACGGCTGTGGGACATGAGCGCCGGGCAGCTGAAACGCGGTGACTATCAGCTTATCGTTCGCTACGGTGACTTTCTTGCCGAGCAGCCGGAGCTGAAACAGCTGGCCGAGCAGCTTGGACGCTCCCGGGAGGCAAAGTCGGTACCGAAAAAAGATTCGCCGATGGAGACCTTCCGCACGCTGGTGCGCGAACCGGCTTCGGTGCCGGAGCAGGTAGATGGCCTTCAACAGAGCGATGATATTCTGCGCCTGCTGCCGCCCGAGCTTGCGACCCTCGGCATTACCGAGCTGGAGTATGAGTTCTACCGTCGGCTGGTGGAGAAGCAGCTTCTCACCTATCGTCTGCACGGTGAAGCCTGGCGGGAGAAGATCACCCAGCGCCCGGTGGTGCATCAGAGCGTCGATGAGCAGCCGCGCGGGCCGTTTATTATCTGTGTCGATACCTCTGGCTCGATGGGCGGCTTTAACGAACAGTGCGCAAAGGCGTTCTGCCTGGCGCTGATGCGGGTGGCGCTGGCGGATAACCGGCGCTGCTATATCATGCTCTTTTCCAGCGAGGTGGTGCGCTATGAGCTGTCGGGATCGCAGGGATTAGAGGAGGCGATCCGCTTCCTGAGCCAGCGCTTTCGTGGCGGTACCGATCTTGCCAGCTGCTTTCGCGCCGTGATCGAGCGAATGCAGGGCGGCGAGTGGGCGGATGCCGATGCGGTGGTGATCTCGGATTTTATCGCCCAGCGCCTGCCTGACGAGGTTGTCAATCAGATCAAAACGCTACAGGAGGTACATCAGCACCGTTTTCACGCGGTGGCGATGTCGGCCCACGGCAAGCCGGGGATCATGCGAATTTTCGATCATATCTGGCGCTTTGACACCGGCATGCGCAGCCGCCTGCTGCGTCGCTGGAAGCGTTAATCTCAACTCAATACTGAATAATAACGGCTGACATTTATGGAAAATTACCAGATCGACAACCTCGACCGGGGCATTCTGGAGGCGCTGATGGCCAATGCCCGCACGGCCTATGCCGAACTGGCGAAGCAGTTTGGCGTTAGCCCTGGGACCATCCACGTCCGGGTAGAGAAGATGAAACAGGCGGGCATTATCACCGGCGCGCGCATTGACGTCAGCCCGAAACAGCTCGGCTACGACGTCTGCTGCTTTATCGGCATCATTCTGAAGAGCGCCAAGGACTACCCGTCGGCGCTGGCGAAGCTTGAAAGCCTGGAAGAGGTCACCGAGGCCTACTACACCACCGGCCACTACAGCATCTTTATTAAAGTCATGTGCCGCTCGATCGACGCCCTGCAGCAGGTACTTATCAACAAGATCCAAACAATCGATGAGATCCAGTCCACCGAGACGCTGATCTCCCTGCAGAACCCGATCATGCGTACCATCCGCCCCTAGCCGATCAAAGTAATCACCACATTTTCCACAGGTAGATCCCAGCTCATTCACAGCGTACAATACCGCTCTAATTCATTGGAGCGGATCATCATGGCAGACATTACTCTCATCAGTGGAAGTACGCTGGGCGGCGCAGAATACGTTGCAGAACATCTGGCTGAGAAGCTGGAAGATGCCGGCTTCTCTACCAGCACGCTGCATGGCCCTCTGCTTGAGGATCTTCCTACCGATGGCGTATGGCTGCTGATCTCCTCCACCCATGGCGCGGGAGATCTGCCTGACAACATCCTGCCTTTATATGAAGAGTTGCAGGAACAGCAGCCGGATCTCTCCCATGTTCGCTTTGGCGCGGTGGGTCTGGGTAGCCGTGAGTACGATACCTTCTGTGGCGCTATCGAGAAGCTGGAAGAGGTATTGAAAGGCTGTCAGGCAAAACAGATCGGCGAAACGCTAAGGATCAACGTCCTCGAACATGAGATTCCGGAGGATCCGGCGGAAATTTGGCTGGGATCGTGGATCAATTTACTGAAAGAAGTGTAAAGATCGTGCGATCAGCTGTGGGTAACTCTGGTTAAAAGCGTTGATCAACCGGTAGTTATCCACGGTATAAGGTTTGTTTAAAGTTTCACCTGTGCATAACCCGCCATTTTGATCCCAGCTTATACGGTGTGGGATCACCGATCTTTCACAGCAAACGATCCTTAATAACACGTTGATCTTCATGAGAGGATCCGCCTTATCCACAGGACATGGCGATCCTAATAAGAGATCATAATAAAACAGATCTTAAATAAAAAAGATCTTCTTTTTAATAGTCAGGATCCCGGCACTTTCTCGATGGGCTAAAGTTGAGTAGAATCCACCGCCCGGACCCCAATCCACTTTCTAACCGCTCTACGCGAGGCAAATCACCATGTTTTATCAGGATCCTTTTGACGTCATCATCATTGGCGGGGGTCATGCAGGTACCGAGGCTGCAATGGCCGCTGCACGTATGGGTCAGCAGACCCTCCTTCTGACACACAATATCGACACGCTGGGGCAGATGTCCTGCAACCCGGCGATCGGTGGTATTGGGAAAGGACACCTGGTAAAAGAAGTGGACGCGCTGGGCGGGCTGATGGGTACCGCGATCGACCATGCGGGCATTCAGTTTAGGATACTAAACGCGAGCAAAGGCCCCGCTGTACGAGCGACCCGCGCTCAGGCGGATCGCGTGCTCTATCGCCAGGCGGTACGCACCGCGCTGGAGAACCAGCCGAACCTGATGATCTTCCAGCAGGCGGTCGAGGATCTGATCGTCGAAAACGATCGAGTTGTCGGTGCAGTGACCCAGATGGGCCTCAAGTTCCGTGCGAAGTCGGTGGTGCTGACGGTCGGTACCTTCCTCGACGGCAAAATTCACATCGGGCTGGATAACTACAGCGGTGGCCGGGCGGGCGATCCGCCGTCCATTTCACTCTCGCGCCGTCTGCGTGAACTACCGCTGCGCGTAAACCGCCTGAAAACCGGTACTCCGCCGCGTATTGACGCCCGGACTATCGACTTCAGCGTTCTGGCCCAGCAGCATGGTGATAACCCGCTGCCGGTCTTCTCGTTCATGGGTAGCGTTGACCAGCATCCGCGCCAGGTGCCGTGCTACATCACCTACACCAACGAGAAAACCCATGATGTGATCCGCAATAACCTCGATCGCAGCCCGATGTATGCCGGGGTGATCGAAGGGATCGGCCCACGCTACTGCCCGTCGATCGAAGACAAGGTGATGCGCTTTGCCGATCGCAACCAGCACCAGATCTTCCTTGAGCCGGAAGGGCTGACCTCAAACGAAGTTTACCCGAACGGCATCTCCACCAGCCTGCCGTTCGATGTACAGATGCAGATTGTCCGCTCCATGCAGGGGATGGAGAACGCGAAGATTGTCCGTCCGGGCTATGCCATTGAGTATGACTTCTTCGATCCGCGTGACCTGAAGCCGACCCTGGAGAGCAAGTTTATTCAGGGTCTATTCTTTGCCGGACAGATCAACGGCACCACCGGCTACGAAGAGGCCGCTGCACAGGGACTGCTGGCCGGCCTCAACGCAGCCCGCTTCTCTGCCGAGAAAGAGGGCTGGGCACCGCGTCGCGATCAGGCCTACCTCGGCGTGCTGGTGGACGATCTCTGCACCCTGGGTACCAAAGAGCCGTACCGGATGTTCACCTCCCGCGCGGAGTATCGTCTGATGCTGCGTGAAGATAACGCCGACCTGCGTCTGACAGCGGCAGGCCGCGAGCTGGGTCTTGTCGACGATCTGCGCTGGGCGCGCTTCAACGAGAAGCTGGAGCGTATTGAGCGTGAGCGTCAGCGCCTGAAGGATATCTGGGTGCACCCGCACTCTGAGCAGGTCGACGAAGTGAACGCTATCCTCAGCGCGCCGCTGTCACGCGAGGCCAACGGGGAAGATCTGCTCCGCCGTCCAGAGATGACCTACAGCGAAATGGTAAACCTCTCGCCGTTCGCGCCAGGACTCGACGATCCGCAGGCGGCCGAGCAGGTAGAGATCCAGGTCAAATACGAAGGCTACATCGCTCGCCAGCAGGATGAGATTGAAAAGCAGCTGCGTAACGAAAGCGCTATTCTGCCAGCAACCCTCGACTACCGTCAGGTAAGCGGCCTCTCTAACGAGGTGATCGCCAAGCTTAACGATCACAAACCGTCGTCTATTGGCCAGGCGTCGCGCATCTCGGGGATCACCCCGGCGGCCATCTCCATTCTGCTGGTCTGGCTGAAAAAACAGGGTATGCTGCGCCGCAGCGCCTGACGTCAACTTTCGGCGGGTGGCGCTTCGCTAACCCGCCCTACGAATTTGTAGGCCCGGTAAGCGCAGCGCCACCGGGCAATTCAATTTTAGACAGGAACTACCGTGCTCAACAAACTCTCTCGTCTGCTTAATGACGCAGGCATTTCGCTCACCGATCACCAGAAACAGCAGCTGGTGGCCTATGTCGATATGCTCCACAAATGGAATAAAGCGTATAACCTTACCTCGGTACGCGATCCGAACGAGATGCTGATTCGCCACATTCTGGACAGCGTGGTGGTTGCGCCTCACCTGACCGGAACGCGCTTTATCGACGTAGGAACGGGACCGGGGCTGCCGGGTGTGCCGTTGGCTATCGTTCTGCCCCAGGCGCACTTCACGCTGCTGGACAGCCTTGGCAAACGCATCCGCTTCCTGCGGCAGGTGCAGCATGAGCTGAAGATTGACAATATCGCGCCGGTACAGAGCCGCGTAGAGGAGTTCCCGGCCGAGCCGCCGTTCGATGGCGTTATCAGCCGCGCCTTTGCCTCGCTCAATGATATGGTCAGCTGGTGTCATCACCTGCCGGCAGGGGAGGGGCGTTTCTATGCCCTGAAGGGCCAGCTACCTGACGACGAAATTGCTCAGCTGCCAGCCGGATTCAGCGTGGAGTCGGTGGTAAAACTTCGCGTTCCGCAGCTGGACGGGGAGCGACATTTAGTGATCGTTAAGGCAAACGCGCTTTAATTTTTATCAAAAAATGGCAATATTCCGCTGTAGAGAATCTGTTAAAAAAAGCGAAACAAAGCAGCGGAAGATTTTTGAGGATTTAACCTTGAATTTACTGTGACTTTTCCAGTTGTTAACCTCATATTTTGCTTAACCGTGAAAATAGTCAACATGGAAAATATCAGTCTGCTAAAAATCAGCAAAATCTTTTTTACAGAGATGTTAAATATTTATTAAGAATGTCAATAAAACGTTTTTATTGTATATCGGGCTGTTTTAAAAAGAGTGGATAAAATTCATCAAAAATATCAAAAAGATGAGTCAATAGAATTTCTTATCAAGAATAATATGTCCTGACCGCAAATGCTTAAATTGTGATCTGATGCACGCTTTAACGTCAGCATTGGCGCGCAATGCGCAAATTTGCACTAGCGCTCACAGTTTGTCTGAAAGTGGAAAAATAGCGCTCGGGAAATTTATTTAAACATTTATTCACCTTTTTGCTACTTATTGTTTGAAATCACGAGGCCGCACCGTATAATTTGCTCGCTTTTTGCTGCTTGACTCTGAGCCATAAAGAACGTTTTATACGACACGCGACATACCTCGAAGTGAGCAGGAGTAAAAACGTGATGTCTTTGTCGCTCTTGAGTAGAAACGTTGCTCGTAAGCTTCTGTTCATTCAGTTTCTGGCTGTGATAGTAAGTGGATTACTATTTAGCCTCAAAGACCCCTTCTGGGGCGTCTCCGCGGTATGCGGTGGACTGGCAGTCGTACTGCCAAATATGTTGTTTATGATTTTTGCCTGGCGTCATCAGGCGCATACACCTGCTAAAGGCCGCATGGCCTGGTCCTTCGCCTTCGGTGAAGCGTTCAAGGTGTTAGCAACCTTCGTGTTGCTGGTGGTGGCGTTGGCGGTTTTGAAGGCGGTGTTTTTGCCGCTGATCGTGACGTGGGTTTCGGTGCTGGTTGTACAGATACTGGCACCCGCTGTAATTAACAACAAAGGGTAAGAGGCATCATGTCTGCAGGAGAAATCTCAACACCGCAGGAGTACATCGGTCACCATCTGAATAACCTTCAGATTGACCTGCGTACGTTCTCGCTGGTGGATCCGCATAACCCCCCGGCCACATTCTGGACGCTGAACATCGACTCCATGTTCTTCTCGGTGGTTCTGGGCCTGTTGTTCCTGATGATGTTCCGCAGCGTTGCCAAAAAAGCAACCAGCGGCGTCCCAGGAAAATTCCAGACGGCGATCGAGCTGGTCATTGGTTTTGTCCACGGTAGCGTGAAAGACATGTACCACGGCAAGAGCAAGGTGATCGCGCCGCTGGCCCTGACGATTTTCGTCTGGGTATTCCTGATGAACCTGATGGATCTGCTGCCTATCGATCTGCTGCCGTACATCGGCGAGCACATCTTTGGCCTGCCGGCACTGCGCGTGGTACCGTCTGCGGACGTGAACATCACCCTGTCGATGGCGCTGGGCGTATTTATCCTCATTCTGTTCTACAGCATCAAAATGAAAGGCATTGGCGGCTTCGCGAAAGAGCTGACGCTGCAGCCGTTCAACCACTGGGCATTTATTCCTGTCAACTTAATCCTTGAAGGGGTAAGCCTGCTGTCTAAACCGGTATCGCTCGGTCTGCGACTGTTCGGCAACATGTATGCCGGTGAGTTGATTTTCATTCTGATTGCTGGTCTGTTGCCGTGGTGGTCACAGTGGGTTCTGAATGTGCCGTGGGCCATTTTCCACATCCTGATCATTACGCTGCAAGCCTTCATCTTCATGGTTCTGACGATCGTCTATCTGTCGATGGCGTCTGAAGAGCACTGATTTTTTTACCAACACTACTACGTTTTAACTGAAACAAACTGGAGACTGTCATGGAAAACCTGAATATGGATCTGCTGTACATGGCTGCCGCTGTGATGATGGGTCTGGCGGCAATCGGTGCTGCGATCGGTATCGGCATCCTCGGAGGTAAATTCCTGGAAGGCGCAGCGCGTCAACCGGATCTGATCCCTCTGCTGCGTACTCAGTTCTTTATCGTTATGGGTCTGGTGGATGCTATCCCAATGATCGCTGTAGGTCTGGGTCTGTACGTGATGTTTGCTGTCGCGTAGTAAGCGTTGCTTGATTTTTACGGGCAATATCAGAACGTTAACTAGATAAGAGGCATTGTGCTGTGAATCTTAACGCAACAATCCTCGGCCAGGCCATCGCGTTTGTCCTTTTCGTTCTGTTCTGCATGAAGTATGTATGGCCGCCGTTGATTGCTGCCATCGAAAAACGTCAAAAAGAGATTGCTGACGGTCTTGCTTCTGCTGAACGAGCTAAAAAGGATCTGGACCTTGCACAGGCCAACGCGACCGACCAGCTGAAAAAGGCGAAAGCGGAAGCCCAGGTAATCATTGAGCAGGCGAACAAACGCCGTGCCCAGATCCTGGACGAAGCCAAAACCGAAGCAGAGCAGGAACGTACTAAAATCGTGGCGCAGGCGCAGGCAGAAATTGATGCCGAACGTAAGCGCGCTCGCGAAGAGCTGCGTAAGCAGGTCGCCGTTCTGGCTGTTGCTGGCGCCGAGAAGATCATCGAACGTTCCGTGGATGAAGCTGC
>NZ_DAMACX010000060.1:0-20009 GCF_031998825.1 Pseudescherichia sp. | reverse complement strand
TCAAGAAACTGTCCGGTGGTATCCGTACCGCGCTGGCACAGTATCGTGAACTGGCTGCGTTCTCTCAGTTCGCATCCGATCTGGATGAAGCAACCCGTAAACAGCTGAGCCACGGTCAGAAAGTGACCGAGCTGCTGAAGCAGAAACAGTACGCTCCAATGTCTGTTGCGCAGCAGGGTCTGGTGCTGTTCGCGGCTGAACGCGGTTACCTCGAAGATGTGGAACTGGCGAAAATCGGTAGCTTCGAAGCCGCTCTGCTGGCTTACGTTGACCGTGACCACGCTCCGCTGATGCAAGAGATCAACCAGTCCGGTGGCTATAACGACGAAATCGAAGGCAAGCTGAAAGGCATCCTCGATTCCTTCAAAGCAACCCAGTCCTGGTAACGTCTGGCGGTCTGTCTTAGGGCAGACCGCAAGGCATTGAGGAGAAGCTCATGGCCGGCGCAAAAGAGATACGTAGTAAGATCGCAAGCGTCCAGAACACGCAGAAGATCACTAAAGCGATGGAGATGGTCGCCGCTTCCAAAATGCGTAAATCGCAGGACAGAATGGCAGCCAGCCGTCCTTATGCAGACACCATGCGCAAAGTGATTGGTCACCTTGCACACGGTAATCTGGAATATAAGCACCCTTACCTGGAAGAACGCGACGTTAAGCGCGTGGGCTACCTGGTGGTGTCTACCGACCGTGGCCTGTGCGGTGGCTTGAACATTAACCTGTTCAAAAAACTGCTGGCGGATATGAAAGCGTGGTCCGATAAGGGCGTTCAGAGCGAACTCGCGATGATCGGCTCGAAGGGCGTCTCGTTCTTCAACTCCGTAGGCGGCAACGTTGTTGCTCAGGTAACCGGCATGGGGGATAACCCTTCCCTGTCCGAACTGATCGGCCCGGTAAAAGTGATGTTGCAGGCCTACGACGAAGGTCGTCTGGACAAGCTTTACATCGTCAGTAACAAATTTATCAACACCATGTCCCAGTCTCCGACCATCACCCAGCTGCTGCCGCTGCCGGCATCAGAGGATGACGATCTGAAACATAAAGCATGGGATTACCTGTACGAACCCGATCCGAAAGCGCTGCTGGATACCCTGCTGCGTCGTTACGTCGAGTCGCAGGTGTATCAGGGTGTTGTAGAAAACCTGGCCAGCGAGCAGGCCGCGCGTATGGTGGCGATGAAAGCCGCAACCGATAACGGCGGTAGCCTGATTAAAGAGTTGCAGTTGGTTTACAACAAAGCTCGTCAGGCCAGCATAACTCAGGAACTCACCGAAATCGTCGGTGGCGCGTCTGCGGTTTAACCAGGTTTAGGAAATTCGTAGAGGATTCAAGATGGCTACTGGAAAAGTTGTCCAGGTAATCGGCGCCGTGGTGGACGTCGAGTTCCCGCAGGACGCCGTACCGAACGTGTACGACGCCCTCGAAGTGACAAATGGTAATGAGCGTCTGGTGCTGGAAGTTCAGCAGCAGCTCGGCGGCGGTATCGTACGTACCATCGCTATGGGTTCTTCCGACGGTCTGCGTCGTGGTCTGGAAGTTCAGGATCTCGAGCACCCGATCGAAGTGCCGGTAGGTAAAGCGACCCTGGGTCGTATCATGAACGTACTGGGTCAGCCGATCGATATGAAAGGCGACATCGGTGAAGAAGAGCGTTGGGCTATCCACCGCGCAGCACCGTCCTATGAAGAGCTCTCCAGCTCTCAGGAACTGCTGGAAACCGGCATCAAGGTTATCGACCTGATGTGTCCGTTCGCCAAGGGCGGTAAAGTCGGCCTGTTCGGCGGCGCGGGCGTAGGTAAAACCGTAAACATGATGGAGCTGATCCGTAACATCGCGATCGAGCACTCCGGTTACTCCGTGTTTGCAGGCGTGGGTGAGCGTACTCGTGAGGGTAACGACTTCTACCACGAGATGACCGACTCCAACGTTCTGGACAAAGTATCCCTGGTGTACGGCCAGATGAACGAGCCGCCGGGAAACCGTCTGCGCGTTGCACTGACCGGCCTGACCATGGCTGAGAAGTTCCGTGACGAAGGTCGTGACGTTCTGCTGTTCGTTGACAACATCTACCGTTACACCCTGGCCGGTACGGAAGTATCCGCACTGCTGGGCCGTATGCCTTCAGCGGTAGGCTACCAGCCGACCCTGGCGGAAGAGATGGGCGTTCTGCAGGAGCGTATCACCTCCACCAAAACCGGTTCTATCACCTCCGTACAGGCGGTATACGTACCTGCGGATGACTTGACTGACCCGTCTCCGGCAACCACCTTTGCGCACCTTGACGCAACCGTGGTACTGAGCCGTCAGATTGCGTCTCTGGGTATCTACCCGGCCGTTGACCCGCTGGACTCTACCAGCCGTCAGCTGGATCCGCTGGTGGTTGGCCAGGAGCACTACGACACCGCGCGTGGCGTACAGTCTATCCTGCAGCGTTACCAGGAGCTGAAAGACATCATCGCCATCCTCGGTATGGATGAGCTGTCTGAAGAAGACAAACTGGTGGTAGCACGCGCACGTAAGATCCAGCGCTTCCTGTCCCAGCCGTTCTTCGTGGCAGAAGTATTTACCGGTTCTCCAGGCAAATACGTCTCCCTGAAAGACACTATCCGTGGCTTTAAAGGCATTATGGAAGGCGAGTACGATCACCTGCCGGAGCAGGCGTTCTACATGGTGGGTTCCATCGACGAAGCCGTGGAAAAAGCCAAAAAACTTTAACGCCTTAATCGGAGGGTGATATGGCAATGACTTACCACCTGGACGTGGTCAGCGCAGAGCAACAGATGTTCTCTGGGCTGGTCGAGAAAATCCAGGTAACGGGTAGCGAAGGTGAACTGGGGATTTACCCGGGTCACGCCCCGCTGCTCACCGCCATTAAGCCTGGTATGATCCGCATCGTGAAACAGCACGGTCATGAAGAGTTTATCTATCTGTCTGGTGGCGTACTTGAAGTACAGCCGGGCACCGTGACCGTACTGGCTGATACCGCGATTCGTGGCCAGGATCTCGACGAAGCGCGAGCCCTGGAGTCGAAGCGTAAAGCAGAAGAGCACATTAAGAGCTCGCACGGCGACGTGGATTACGCTCAGGCGTCTGCGGAGCTGGCCAAAGCTATTGCGAAACTGCGCGTTATCGAGTTGACCAAAAAAGCGATGTAACACCGGCTTGAACGTACGAAGCCAGTCTGGTCTCCAGGCTGGCTTTTTTTATACCTGCTTCTATTCTCTTTATTTAGACAAATATCGCCCGATCGGCCTGGATTCTCCTCTGCCGGATCCCTTTATACTCACCCTCACTTTGCGCCGAAGCGGCAGCTGATTTACTGTGCCCTCTTTATTCAAGAGGCGAAAGAAATGTAAAAACATCAGCATAGCGGGTAAAGACACAGCAATATGTACGCGTTATGCGGTAATTCGTTTTATGATGGGTCAAACCAGGGGAATAAAAGCGGATAAAAGCGGCCGATCGCATGTTTTATACGCACCCCATTTCACGTTGAAAAAAATGTAGTATTTTCAACGGCGAAAGGTAAAAATTCTTCTTCAAATGAGAGTCAGGACGCGTATGTTAAACAGTAGCATGAGCGTGGTGATCCTTGCCGCTGGCAAGGGAACCCGTATGTATTCGGATCTTCCTAAAGTGCTTCATACTCTCGCCGGAAAAGCGATGGTACAGCATGTCATTGATGCCGCAAATAATCTAGGCGCCAGCCGGGTTCATCTGGTCTACGGCCACGGTGGCGATCTGCTTAAACAGACGCTGCGTGACGATAACCTGAACTGGGTCCTGCAGGCGGAACAGCTGGGCACGGGCCATGCTATGCAGCAGGCAGCCCCTGGCTTCGCCGACGACGAAGATATCCTGATGCTCTACGGCGACGTACCGCTGATCTCCGTTGAGACACTGCAGCGCCTGCGTGATGCAAAACCGCAGGGCGGCATCGGGCTGTTAACCGTGAAACTTGACGATCCCACCGGCTATGGCCGTATCACCCGTGAAGATGGGAAGGTAACCGGCATCGTTGAGCACAAAGACGCGACGCCTGAACAGCACAAGATTCAAGAGATTAATACCGGGATCCTGATTGCCAACGGTGCGGATCTGAAGCGCTGGCTGGGCAAGCTCACCAACGATAATGCACAGGGTGAATACTACATCACCGACATTATCGAGCTGGCTTACCTGGAAGGACGTGAGATCGCGGCGGTGCATCCGCAGCGCCTGAGCGAAGTCGAGGGCGTGAACAACCGCCTGCAGCTTGCACGCCTTGAGCGCGTCTATCAGGCCGAGCAGGCAGAGAAGCTGCTGCTGGCGGGCGTTATGCTGCGCGATCCGGCACGCTTTGACCTGCGCGGTACGCTGAGCCATGGTCGTGACATCGAGATCGACACCAACGTTATTCTGGAAGGTAACGTCACGCTGGGTAGCCGAGTTAAAATCGGCGCGGGCTGTGTGATCAAAAATAGCATCATCGGTGACGACTGCGAAATCAGCCCCTACAGCGTGGTAGAAGATGCCACCCTGGAAGCCGCCTGCACCATCGGCCCGTTTGCCCGTCTGCGCCCAGGCGCGGAGCTGCTGGCCGGCGCGCACGTAGGCAACTTCGTTGAGATGAAAAAGGCGCGTCTGGGCAAAGGCTCGAAGGCAGGACATCTCACCTATCTCGGCGACGCGGAGATTGGCGACAACGTTAACATCGGCGCAGGGACCATCACCTGTAACTACGATGGTGCCAACAAGCATAAAACCATTATCGGCGACGATGTTTTTGTCGGCTCCGATTCGCAGTTTATTGCCCCGGTGAGCGTGGCCAGCGGCGTCACCATCGCTGCGGGAACCACGGTGACCCGTGATGTGGCCGAGGACGAGCTGGTGATCAGCCGTGTGAAACAGACCCATATCAAGGGCTGGAAGCGTCCGGTCAAGAAGAAGTAACGTTTTTTGTAAGCCGGATAAGCGGCAACGCCGTCCGGCAAACAGGGATGAGGAGGTCAATATAGATCTCCCGCCCACTAGCAGTAGCTATAAATATAACCCCACTCTCTACAAGGCTCGGGGCGCCCGGAAAACGGGTAACGCAGGTTGACCGACAACGCATGGCTTACGCCATAATCAGGAAATCTAACTATGTGTGGAATTGTTGGCGCAGTTGCGCAGCGTGATATTGCTGAAATCCTTCTCGAAGGCTTACGTCGTCTCGAATACCGTGGCTATGACTCTGCCGGTCTGGCAGTGGTCGACAGTGAAGGGCATATGACCCGCCTGCGTCGTCTCGGTAAAGTCCAGATGCTCTCTCAGGCAGCTGAAGAGCATCCGCTGCATGGCGGAACCGGTATTGCCCATACCCGTTGGGCAACGCACGGTGAACCGTCTGAAGGCAACGCTCACCCGCATGTCTCTGAACATATCGTGGTGGTGCATAACGGCATTATTGAGAACCACGAACCGCTGCGCGAAGAGTTAAGATCGCGCGGCTATGAATTTGTCTCCGAAACCGATACTGAAGTGATCGCTCACCTGGTGCACTGGGAGCTGGCTAAAGGCGGCTCTCTGCGTGATGCCGTTCTGCGTACTATCCCGCAGCTGCGCGGCGCGTACGGTACGGTGATTATGGATACCCGCGATCCTGACACTCTGCTGGCTGCCCGCTCCGGTAGCCCGCTGGTTATCGGCCTTGGCATGGGCGAAAACTTCATCGCCTCCGATCAGCTGGCCCTGCTGCCGGTGACCCGCCGCTTTATCTTCCTCGAAGAGGGTGATATCGCGGAAGTGACCCGCCGTAGCGTCGTGGTATTCGATCGTTCAGGCCACGAAGTGAAACGTCCGGACATCGAATCCAACCTGCAATATGACGCTGGCGATAAAGGTATCTACCGCCACTACATGCAGAAAGAGATCTACGAGCAGCCGAACGCGATTAAAAACACCCTGACCGGGCGTATCAGCCACGGCGAGATCGACCTCAGCGAGCTGGGCGAGAAAGCCAACGAGATGCTCTCTCAGGTTGAGCATATCCAGATTATCGCCTGCGGTACCTCCTACAACTCCGGGATGGTGTCTCGCTACTGGTTTGAATCACTGGCTGGCATCCCTTGCGATGTGGAAATCGCCTCTGAGTTCCGCTACCGCAAATCTGCCGTGCGCCGCAACAGCCTGATGATCACCCTCTCCCAGTCCGGAGAGACGGCGGATACTCTGGCCGCGCTGCGCCTCTCTAAAGAGCTGGGCTACCTCGGTTCGCTGGCAATCTGTAACGTGCCTGGCTCCTCGCTGGTGCGTGAGTCCGACCTGGCGCTGATGACCAACGCCGGAACCGAGATCGGCGTGGCCTCCACCAAGGCCTTCACCACCCAGCTCACCGTGCTGCTGATGCTGGTGGCGAAGCTGAGCCGCCTGAAAGGTCTGGATGCCTCTATCGAGCAGGATATCGTGCATGGCCTGCAGGCGCTGCCGAACCGTATCGAGCAGATGCTCTCCCAGGATAAACGCATTGAAGCGCTGGCAGAGGACTTCTCTGAGAAGCACCACGCCCTGTTCCTTGGCCGTGGCGATCAGTACCCTATCGCGCTGGAAGGCGCGCTGAAGCTGAAAGAGATCTCCTACATTCACGCGGAAGCCTATGCCGCAGGCGAGCTGAAACACGGCCCGCTGGCGCTGATTGACGCCGATATGCCGGTTATCGTTGTGGCACCTAACAACGAACTGCTGGAAAAACTGAAGTCCAACATCGAAGAAGTTCGCGCCCGTAGCGGTGTGCTCTATGTCTTCGCTGGTCAGGATTCCGGTTTCACCAGCAGCGATAACATGCACATCATCGAGCTGCCGCATGTGGAAGAGGTGATTGCGCCGATCTTCTACACCGTGCCGCTACAGCTGCTGGCCTACCACGTCGCGCTTATTAAAGGCACCGACGTTGACCAGCCGCGTAACCTCGCGAAGTCTGTAACCGTAGAGTAATCTTCCTCTTACGTCCCGTCGTTATCGGCGGGACGTCTCTCCTCGTTGTGCTATTTTTAAACAATCCATAGACTATTTTCAGTCAAATAAGTGCCTGTCATAAAAATGTCATAATACGTACATTTAACTGTCACCTGGTTGTCCTATTTTGCATATCGTAGAAACCAAACAACGATTTACGATCCCTCAGGAGACATTATGAAAGTCATGCGTACCACTGTCGCTACTGTTGTCGCCGCGACCTTATCCCTGAGCGCTTTCGCTGTTAACGCAGCGGCAAGCCTGACCGGCGCGGGTGCAACCTTCCCAGCGCCAGTGTATGCCAAATGGGCGGATACCTATCAGAAAGAGACCGGTAGCAAAGTTAACTACCAGGGTATCGGCTCCTCCGGCGGCGTGAAGCAGATCACTGCTAACACCGTGGACTTTGGCGCATCTGATGCTCCGCTGTCTGATGAGAAGCTGAACCAGGAAGGCCTGTTCCAGTTCCCGACCGTTATCGGTGGCGTGGTGCTGGCGGTTAACCTGCCGGGCGTGAAATCTGGTGAGCTGGTGCTGGATGGTAAAACGCTGGGTGACATCTACCTGGGCAAAATCAAAAAATGGGATGACGAAGCGATCGCTAAGCTCAACCCAGGCATGAAGCTGCCTTCACAGAATATCGCCGTAGTGCGTCGTGCTGACGGCTCCGGTACCTCCTTCGTCTTCACCAGCTACCTGGCGAAAGTGAACGAAGAGTGGAAATCAAAAATCGGCTCTGGCTCTACCGTGAACTGGCCGACCGGTCTGGGCGGTAAAGGTAACGACGGTATCGCCGCGTTCGTACAGCGTCTGCCTGGCTCTATCGGCTACGTTGAGTACGCCTATGCTAAGCAGAACAATCTGGCCTACACCAAGCTGATCTCTGCCGATGGCAAACCGGTTTCCCCGACCGAAGAGAGCTTCTCTAACGCCGCGAAAGGCGTGGACTGGAGCAAAAGCTTCGCTCAGGACCTGACTAACCAGAAGGGTGACGACGCGTGGCCAATCACCTCCACCACCTTCATCCTGATCCACAAAGAGCAGAAGAAACCTGAGCAGGGCGCTGAAGTGCTGAAGTTCTTCGACTGGGCATATAAAGACGGTGCAAAACAGGCTAACGATCTGGATTATGCAACCCTGCCGGACAGCGTGGTTGAGCAGGTTCGTGCCGCGTGGAAAACCAATGTGAAAGACAGCAGCGGTAAAGCGCTGTACTAACAGGATCTTTTTGACGAAGATGGCGGGTGGCGTAGGCTTCCCGCCCTACGGATGAAAACTGTAGGCCCGGTAAGCGTTCGCGCCACCGGGCAAATTCGTAAGACGTACATAACAGAAGAGTAATTTATGGCTGCAACCAAGCCTGCTTTTAACCCACCGGGTAAACAAGGTGACATGATCTTCGGCGCGCTGGTCAAACTGGCTGCGCTGATTGTGCTATTGCTGCTCGGCGGCATCATCATCTCGCTGATTGTCTCCTCCTGGCCAAGCATCCAGAAATTTGGTTTCTCCTTCCTGTGGACCAAAGAGTGGGACGCCCCGAACGATATCTACGGCGCGCTGGTGCCGATCTACGGAACGCTGGTGACCTCCTTTATCGCGCTGCTGATCGCCGTTCCGGTGAGTTTTGGTATCGCGCTGTTTCTGACGGAGCTGGCTCCCGGCTGGCTGAAGCGTCCGCTGGGTATCGCCATTGAGCTGCTCGCTGCTATCCCCAGTATCGTTTACGGCATGTGGGGGCTGTTTATCTTCGCTCCGCTGTTTGCCACCTATTTCCAGGAGCCGGTGGGCAACGTGCTCTCCGCCATTCCGTTTGTCGGCGCGCTCTTCTCCGGCCCGGCGTTTGGTATCGGTATCCTCGCGGCGGGGATTATTCTCGCCATCATGATCATTCCGTACATTGCCTCGGTAATGCGCGACGTATTCGAGCAGACGCCGGTGATGATGAAAGAGTCGGCCTACGGCATCGGCTGCACCACCTGGGAGGTGATCTGGCGCATCGTGCTGCCGTTCACCAAAAACGGCGTGATCGGCGGGGTCATGCTTGGCCTGGGCCGTGCGCTGGGTGAAACCATGGCGGTAACCTTTATCATCGGTAACACCTACCAGCTCGACAGCGCCTCGCTCTATATGCCGGGCAACAGCATCACCTCTGCGCTGGCCAACGAATTTGCCGAAGCGGAGTCTGGGCTGCACGTCGCCGCGCTGATGGAGCTGGGCCTGATCCTCTTTGTGATCACCTTCATCGTGCTGGCGATTTCGAAAGTGATGATCCTGCGTCTGGCGAAAAACGAGGGGGCACGCTAATGGCTACGCTCGAAATGCAAACCACGATGGAGCTGGCCGAGTCGCGCCGTAAAATGCAGGCGCGTCGCCGCATGAAAAACCGCATCGCGCTAACGCTGTCGCTGGCAACCATGGCGTTTGGCCTCTTCTGGCTGATCTGGATCCTCTTCTCCACCGTGACCCGCGGCATCGACGGTATGTCGCTGGCGCTGTTTACTGAGATGACGCCGCCGCCGAACACCGCAGGCGGTGGGCTGGCAAACGCCCTGGCGGGCAGCGGCCTGCTGATCCTCTGGGCAACCGTGTTTGGTACCCCGCTTGGCATTATGGCGGGCATCTACCTTGCCGAGTACGGGCGTAAGTCGTGGCTGGCAGAGGTGATCCGTTTTATTAACGATATTCTGCTCTCCGCGCCCTCTATCGTAGTGGGCCTGTTTGTCTACACCATCGTGGTGGCACAGATGGAGCACTTCTCCGGCTGGGCAGGCGTGATTGCGCTGGCGCTGCTGCAGGTGCCGATTGTTATCCGCACCACCGAGAACATGCTGAAGCTGGTTCCGGATAGCCTGCGTGAAGCCGCCTACGCGCTGGGTACGCCGAAGTGGAAGATGATCTCCGCGATTACGCTGAAGGCTTCTATCTCCGGCATCCTGACCGGCGTGCTGCTGGCGGTGGCGCGTATCGCTGGCGAAACCGCACCGCTGCTCTTCACCTCCCTCTCCAATCAGTTCTGGAGCACGGACATGATGCAGCCTATCGCGAACCTGCCGGTCACCATATTTAAGTTTGCCATGAGCCCGTTTGCCGAGTGGCAACAGTTGGCCTGGGCTGGCGTACTGCTGATTACCCTGTGCGTGCTGCTGCTGAACATCCTGGCTCGCGTTATCTTCGCGAAGAAGAACGGTTAAAATTAGGCGGCGTGGCCCCGGCCGCGCCCGATTGAGGAAAAGAGTAAATGAGTATGGTTGACACCACCTCCGGCAAGATTCAGGTTCGCGATTTGAACTTCTACTACGGGAAGTTCCACGCGCTGAAAAACATCAACCTGGATATCGCCAAGAATCAGGTAACGGCGTTTATCGGTCCGTCAGGCTGCGGTAAATCCACCCTGCTGCGTACCTTTAACAAAATGTACTCCCTCTATCCAGAGCAGCGCGCCGAGGGTGAAATTCTGCTGGATGGCGAGAATATTCTCACCCACAGCCAGGATATCGCCCTGCTGCGCGCCAAGGTTGGCATGGTCTTCCAGAAGCCGACGCCGTTCCCGATGTCTATCTATGACAACATCGCTTTCGGCGTGCGCCTGTTTGAGAAGCTCTCTCGCGCCGATATGGACGAGCGCGTGCAGTGGGCGTTGACCAAGGCCGCACTCTGGAACGAAACCAAAGATAAACTGCACCAGAGCGGGTACTCTCTCTCCGGTGGTCAGCAGCAGCGTCTGTGCATTGCGCGCGGTATCGCCATTCGTCCAGAAGTGCTGCTGCTGGATGAGCCCTGTTCAGCCCTCGACCCTATCTCTACCGGGCGTATTGAAGAGCTGATCACCGAGCTGAAGCAGGATTACACCGTAGTGATCGTGACCCACAACATGCAGCAGGCTGCGCGTTGCTCCGACCATACGGCCTTTATGTATCTGGGCGAGTTGATTGAGTTCAGCAACACGGACGATCTGTTCACCAAACCCGCGAAGAAACAAACAGAAGATTATATAACTGGCCGCTACGGCTGAATGCCCTTCATCTTTCAGGCTGTACCCGCGTTGGCTGCCTTCGCTCACCCCGGTCACGTAGTTATCTACGCTCCCGGGGACTCGCTCAGTTGCCGCCTTGCTACAGCCAGAAATCTTTTGGGCATCTGGAGGATTGATGGACAATTTAAACCTTAATAAACATATCTCCGGCCAGTTTAACGCCGAGCTGGAGAGCATCCGCACCCAGGTGATGACCATGGGCGGGATGGTAGAGCAGCAGCTCTCCGACGCGATCACCGCCATGCATAATCAAGACAGCGAGCTGGCCAAGCGTGTTGTAGCCGGTGACCATCAGGTCAACATGATGGAAGTGGCGATCGACGAGGCCTGCGTGCGCATTATCGCCAAGCGTCAGCCGACGGCGAGCGACCTGCGTCTGGTGATGGCGATCATCAAAACCATCGCCGAGCTGGAGCGTATCGGTGACGTCGCGGATAAAATCTGCCGCACGGCGCTGGAGAAGTTCTCTCAGCAGCACCAGCCCCTGCTGGTGAGCCTGGAGTCGCTGGGCCGCCATACGGTGCAGATGCTGCACGACGTGCTGGATGCCTTTGCGCGGATGGATCTTGATGAAGCGGTGCGTATCTACCGTGAAGACAAGAAGGTGGATCAGGAGTATGAAGGCATTGTGCGTCAGCTGATGACCTACATGATGGAAGATTCACGTACCATCCCAAGCGTACTGACCGCGCTATTCTGCGCTCGCTCTATCGAGCGTATCGGCGACCGCTGCCAGAACATCTGCGAATACATCTTCTACTTCGTGAAGGGCCAGGATTTCCGCCACGTTGGCGGCGACGAGCTGGACAAGCTGCTCGCCGGGAAAGACCCGAAAGAGTAACCTGCTTTGTCGCTTCTGTTGTTTTTGTAGGCCCGGTAAGCCTGCGCCACCGGGCAATTCGCCGGATGGCGCTGACGCTTATCCGGCCTACGTTTATTTCTCAGTGACGTTCCAGCCACGTGCTTTCCAGAGTTCTGGTAACTGGGCCAGATCGGTAAAGGCCGTCACCTTCGGGTGGTCGATCGGCTGGTTGTGCGGATCGGCACAGAAGTAGAACACCTCCATCCCCGCATCAATACCCGACTGCGCGCCTGCCGCAGAGTCATCCACCAGAATGCACTTCGTCGGATCGACGTCCAGCGCGCTGGCGGCATGGAACATCAGGGCCGGGTCTGGCTTCCAACGCTGAATGTCGTAGCCGCTGAAGAGCAGATCCGGGAAGTGGTGCAGCATCCCAAGCTTGCCGAGAGAGTGCTGCATTTTGCTGACCGGGCCGTTCGAAACCACGCACATCGGCACGCTGACGGACGCCAGCAGCGCATCCGCCCCGGCAATAATCTCCAGCTCGGCATCGAACAGGCGCGCGACCTCGGCGCGGTAGATCGGCTCCAGCTCCGCTTTGGCCAGATTAACGCCATGCTCGGCGTTAATAATGTCGATAATTTCGTACAGCTTAACGCCCTTAAAGCGCTTAAAAATCTCCGCCAGATCGAGCGAAATACCAAACTGCGCAAACATATGCACGTACGCGCGGGAACAGATCACCTCGCTGTCGACCAGCGTGCCATCACAGTCGAAAAAAATCGCTTCTATTTGGGACATGCTGTTTCCTGTTTATTGCAAGTTTAACGTTTACTTAACGCAGATTTCTCCGCGCAATCGATGCCGTATAAGCAAAATCAATGAAAAAAAGTGTGTGATAACCGTCAACATTGTCGCATTTTGGTATAGGATAGCGACGAATTTTCCTTCCCTGTTCGGAAATAGATAATGAGCCAACAACACACTACCCAGGCCACGGGCCAGGGGTTGCTCGACCGCGTGTTTAAACTGCGCGAGCATGGCACCACGGCACGCACCGAGGTGATCGCCGGTTTTACCACCTTCCTGACGATGGTCTACATCGTCTTTGTTAACCCACAGATTCTGGGTGTTGCTGGCATGGATACCAGCGCGGTATTCGTTACCACCTGTCTGATCGCCGCCTTTGGCAGCATCCTGATGGGACTTTTTGCTAACCTGCCGGTGGCGCTTGCGCCCGCGATGGGGCTGAACGCCTTCTTCGCCTTTGTGGTGGTTGGCGCAATGGGCCTGCCGTGGCAGGTGGGGATGGGCGCTATCTTCTGGGGCGCTATTGGCCTGCTGCTGCTAACTATCTTCCGCGTCCGCTACTGGATGATTGCTAATATCCCGGTGAGCCTGCGCGTCGGTATCACCAGCGGTATCGGTCTGTTCATCGGTATGATGGGTCTGAAAAATGCGGGCGTGATTGTGGCGAACCCAGAGACGCTGGTGACCATCGGCAACCTGACCTCCCACAGCGTGCTGCTGGGCGTGCTGGGCTTCTTTATCATCGCCATTCTGGCCTCGCGTAACGTCCATGCGGCGGTGCTGGTCTCTATCGTGGTAACTACCCTGCTGGGCTGGTGGCTGGGTGATGTGCACTACAGCGGAATTGTCTCTGCGCCGCCGAGCGTGACCAGCGTTGTCGGCCACGTTGATCTTGCAGGCTCGTTTAACCTTGGCCTTGCAGGCGTGATCTTCTCGTTTATGCTGGTCAACCTGTTCGACTCCTCCGGGACGCTGATTGGTGTCACCGATAAAGCCGGTCTGGCCGATGAGAAGGGTAAGTTCCCGCGCATGAAGCAGGCCCTGTTTGTTGACAGCGTCTCCTCCGTAGCAGGCTCGTTTATCGGTACCTCGTCGGTCACCGCCTATATTGAGTCCTCTTCCGGCGTCTCCGTCGGCGGGCGCACCGGCCTCACCGCCGTAGTGGTCGGTGTGCTGTTCCTGCTGGTGATTTTCCTGTCGCCGCTGGCCGGTATGGTACCGCCGTATGCTGCTGCGGGTGCGTTGATCTACGTCGGCGTGCTGATGACCTCCAGCCTCTCCCGCGTGAAGTGGGACGATCTGACCGAAGCCGTGCCGGCCTTTATCACCGCCGTGATGATGCCGTTCAGCTTCTCGATTACCGAAGGGATCGCGCTGGGCTTTATCTCCTACTGCATCATGAAGATCGGTACCGGGCGCTTCCGCGATCTCAGCCCGTGCGTGATTATCGTTGCGCTGCTGTTTGTTCTGAAGATTGTATTTATCGACGCGCATTAACCGCTAAAAACTGGCCCGGCAGGCTTCGCGCTGCCGGGCTTTTTTTATGCCCGGACTTTTTTGATGTAATCACCAAACGCCGTCAGCTGGCCGGTCAGATGGTCCAGCGTGCTCTGATCGATAACTTCGCCCGTCTGCGGATCCACCTTGTTCTGGATCACCCCGCCCATAAACTCCGGCTTGTTCATTACCATCGCGTCGAGGAATACCAGAATCTGTCGCAGATGATACTGGCAGCGTGCGCCGCCGATTGCGCCCATAGAGCTGGTCTGGATCAGCACCGGCTTACCTGCCAGCGGCTGCGCAGGCAGACGTGACAGCCAGTCGATAGCGTTCTTCAGGCCGCCCGGTACGGAGTAGTTATATTCCGGCGTCACAATTACCACGCCATCGGCGTTGCGGATCTGCTCGGCAATGGACTCAACGCTCTGCGGAAAGCCCTCTTCCTGCTGGATATCGGCATCGTACAGCGGGATGTCGGCAATGGTTGGCAGCGGTGCCACCGTCATGCCTTCTGGCGAAACCTTTGGCAGCGTGCGGGCTACCATCGCATTGAATGAGCCTTTGCGCAGGCTGCCAAGTAACGTAACGACGTGCAGTGAATCAGACATCTTTACTCCTTACCGATAAGTGTAGTGAAGCGAGTTACGCAGGCAGGCTGGTAAAACGCATCAGGCGGGTGGCGGGATTGTTCGCTCGGGTTTGTATATCCGACAGGCAGCGCCAGCCCCGCTTCGTATCAAACTCCCAAATCTTCAGGCTTTCAATAGCGGGTGAAACCGCCACTGACCAGATTAGCACGTCCTCCGCATCGCAGAGCGCCTCAACGGGTTCAGGCTGCGCCGCGCGCAGCTTGCCGGAGCCGGGCAGCAGCTGTAGAAAACCCGATGTGTCCTGGGGCTGGCCGGCCATCTTTAGCACGCTCTGCCGCAGGGTGATGATTTGTGCCTGCGCCTCGTTGGGATCGCTCTGGTTGTTGATCCACAGCCTTTCGTTGCTGTTGAAGATTTGGCGCTCCGGGGCATGAGGCGTGTGAAAGCTGCGGGTTGCCCGCTGCAACTCCATATCCAGACCGCAGATACCGCTGGTGGCGATCGCCACGCCGACCATATTTCCGGCATAGGCCAATGAAAAGTGGGGTAGGCTGCGATCGGCAAAGACCGGGCGGCCATTGGACTGGATGATGATTTCAGGTAGCTCGCTTAAACCGTAGAGCATAAATACCAGTTCGGCGAGCAGAGCCCGGGAGGCTAAATAGCGGGTGCGGTGATGTTCCGGCAGCGTCCGGGCCCGATCGTGACAGGATGCAGGCAGGCGGACGGAGACCAGCTGTCCATCGGTAAGGATCCCTCTTGCAAAATGTGTCGCCATTTTTCACTCCTTGATAATGGTTAGCCCGCTAGCAATGGTAAAGCAGTATTGCCTATTGTGTGCAGGTTTTAACACGGAAAAAAGGGGGTAAAAAGGACTCTGCGGGACTTTTACAATTCGGGTAAGGCGCGGGAAGAAGCAAGCGACACGCGTCAGCGCCTTTGCTATGGCATAAGCTCCCCCTATCAATGCTCTTTATATACTTTTTATAATATTTAGAAACTTAACAATCAGTGAGACTTAATTATATAAAATACAAATTGGTAAGCGTTTACTTATATTTTTTAGTGCGGGATTCAGGCGCGGATAAATTTTAAGTTTATCGGTGTAGGTAAAATCAATGTGAATTTACGGGATAAAAACCACACAAAAATAATTGTCATTGCAAATTAATTGGTCGTACAATGCGATTAAACAAATATCTTAAGAGGTTTTTATGGCTTTCGTATCTTTATCTACAATGGCAGCGAAAAGCGGCCGTGTGGTACAAAGTAACTATGTCACTGTTACTCAGCGCAGACGCACTGCTGGCTCTGTTGAGCTGGGATTCAGAATCAGTCGAAGTGCAATGGATACAACAGGAATCGAGATAGGCGATCGGGTTGATATCCTTTACGATAGTGAATCATCTGTGTGGATGATAAAAGCTGTTCTGGAGGGTGGCTTTGGCGTAGCAGGTCAGAAGAATAAAGCAGGGGAATATTCATCGTGTGTAATTAGAATTACATTCAGGCCAGGATTTCCTCGTTTGTCTGACGATGGTGATATATCGGTAAAACAGTTTTCACAAGATTCAGAAACTAAAATGGGGACAGGGAGGATTATTTTCAAACTGGGCGATGACTAGGGAGATATTAAAAAACCCGCATCAACACCAGTCAATGCGGGTTAACAACTCTTCACGTATCCATATAACGTTTACTTCCCAATACAGAAACTCGAGAAGATCCGTCCTAACAGATCGTCGGAGGTAAACTCGCCGGTGATCTCGCTCAGGTTCTGCTGGGCCAGACGCAGCTCTTCCGCCAGCAGTTCGCCCGCCCATGCGCCCAGCAGCTGCGCTTTACCCTGCTGTAAATGCTCAGCCGCCAGCTCCAGCGCCTGCAAGTGGCGACGGCGGGCCAGGAAGCCGCCCTCCATTTGCGTATCAAAGCCCATGCTCTGCTTGAGATGATTACGCAGGACGTCTATGCCTTCGCCGGTGTAGGCGGAGAGGCGAACCAGTGAGTGACCATTCACCTCGCTGATACCCAGCGTCTCGCCGGTCAGATCGGCTTTATTACGTACCACGGTGATCGGCAGCTTCGCAGGCAGACGGGCGATAAAGTCCGGCCAGATATCCGCCGGGTCTACGGCGTCGGTGGTGGTGCCATCGACCATAAACAGCACCCGGTCGGCCTGCTCGATCTCCTGCCAGGCGCGCTCAATGCCGATGCGCTCTACCTCGTCGCTGGCGTCGCGCAGCCCGGCGGTATCGATGATATGCAGCGGCATCCCGTCGATGTGGATATGCTCGCGCAGCACGTCGCGGGTAGTACCGGCGATATCGGTGACGATGGCCGCTTCGCGTCCGGCCAGCGCGTTCAGCAGGCTCGATTTCCCGGCGTTCGGGCGACCGGCGATGACCACCTTCATTCCCTCACGCAGCAGGCTGCCCTGGCGCGCTTCCGCCCTTACGGCCTCGAGATCGTTCATCACATTGTTAAGCTGCGCTTCGATTTTGCCATCGGAGAGGAAGTCGATCTCCTCGTCGGGGAAGTCAATTGCGGCCTCTACGTAGATGCGCAGGTGAGTAAGTGCTTCCACCAGATGGTTAACGCGGGTGGAGAATGCCCCCTGCAGGGAGTTCAGCGCCGAGCGTGCGGCCTGCTCGGAGCTGGCATCGATCAGATCGGCAATCGCCTCGGCCTGGGCGAGGTCCAGCTTGTCGTTGAGAAACGCGCGTTCGGAAAACTCGCCGGGACGAGCGATGCGCAGGCCGGGCAGGGTGAGGATGCGCTTTAACAGCAGGTCGAGGATCACCGGCCCGCCGTGTCCCTGCAGCTCAAGCACGTCCTCGCCGGTAAAGGAGTTCGGGCCGGGGAACCAGAGGGCGATGCCCTGGTCCAGCGCCGTGCCGTCCGCGTCGTTAAACGGCAGGTAGTCGGCGTAGCGCGATTTTGGCAGCTTGCCCAGCACGGCCTGCGCCACCTCGCGGGCCTTGAGGCCAGAGATGCGCAGAATGCCCACACCACCGCGTCCCGGTGGGGTTGCCTGGGCGACGATAGTGTCGTTATGGCTCATGATAGTTTTCCGAAATTTCAAAATAAAAAAGGCGGTCATTTGACCGCCTTGTCTAAAGAATGAAGCGTATTAGGAGCTCTTCTTCTCGCGGCTATGCAGGCCACGCTTCTCCAGACCGCGGTAGATCAGCTGCTGCTGCAGAATGGTCACCAGGTTGCTGACGATATAGTACAGCACCAGACCAGACGGGAACCACAGGAAGAAGACCGTAAAGATGACCGGCATAAAGGTCATGATCTTCTGCTGCATCGGGTCGGTCACGGTGGTCGGCGACATCTTCTGGATGAAGAACATCGTTACGCCCATCAGGATCGGCAGGATGTAGTACGGGTCCTGTGCAGACAGGTCATGGATCCACAGGGCGAACGGCGCATGGCGCAGCTCAATGGAGCCCATCAGCATGTAGTACAGCGCAAGGAAGATAGGCATCTGGATAACCAGCGGTAAGCAGCCGCCCAGCGGGTTAACCTTCTCAGCTTTATACAGAGCCATCATCTCCTGGCTCTGACGCTGTTTGTCATCGCCCAGACGCTCACGCATAGCCTGAATCTTCGGCTGCAGCATACGCATCTTCGCCATGGAGGTGTACTGCGCCTTGGTCAGCGGGTACATGATGCCACGAACGATAAAGGTGATGATGATGATGGAGAAGCCCCAGTTGCCCAGGAAGCTATGGATCCACTTCAGCAGCTTGAACAGCGGCTGAGAGATAAACCACAGCCAGCCGTAGTCCACGGTCAGGTCCAGATGCGGTGCAACGGCAGCCATCTTGTCCTGAATTTCCGGGCCGACCCACAGGGTGCTGGTCAGCGCAGCGGTCTGGCCAGGCTGTACCAGTACCGGCGCAGATTTGTAGCCGATAGCAGCTACGCCGTTGCCCAGGTTAGCGGTATAGAAGTTGTTTGCGACGTCGCTACGCGGGATCCATGCGGTGGCAAAGTACTGCTGCAGCATGGCGACCCAGCCGCCGTTAGAGGAGACGTTCAGGTTCTCATTGTCGGCGATAGTATCGAATTTGTATTTTTCGTACTTCTCGTCCGGCGTAGAGTAGGCCGCACCGCGGAAGGTATGCAGAGCAAAGTTGCTGCTGCCGGTATCACGATGGGCTGGCAGATTGATGGACTGCTTCAGCTGGCCAAAGGTGGAGATCTCCAGCGGCTTCGCGCTGCTGTTCGCCACGTTGTAGCCCACGCTCACCGCATAATCACCGCGTTTCAGGGTGAAGGTTTTGGTGAAGGTGTTGCCTGCCGCGTCGGTGTAGGTCAGCGGGATCGCCAGCTCGTTCTGGCCGTCGGCCATCACAAAGGTGTCGCTGTTGACGTTATACAGCGGACGCGCGCCGTTTGCCGGGTTATCCGGGCCGTCACGACCGGTCAGGCCGCTCTGTGCCTGATAGATGAACTCTGGCGTGGTTTCCAGCAGCTGGAACGGCTCGGTAGACTTCAGCTCTTTCGGGTAGCCCAACAGCAGGGCCTGCTCAACATCACCACCACGGGTGTTGATGACCAGCTCCAGCACGTCGGTCTTAACGGTAATGAGTTTCCCCTGGCCACTGGCCGGTACGCCCTGGTCTGCGGCACTACCCGCTGCGGTGGTCGTAGTCTGCGTGGTCTGCTGCGTCTGAGGCTGAGGATTTTTATCCTGCTCCCAGGCTTGCCAGATCATGAAAGACACGAACAACAAAGCGATGACAAAAAGATTGCGTTGCGAATCCATCGTTAGTGTTCTCTGGTATTAAAAGGTCCTGGCGGGACGGGGTCGTCACCACCCGGGTGTAAAGGGTGGCATTTTAATACGCGTTTCACCGTCAACCAACTGCCTTTTATCACCCCGAACCTGCGCAATGCCTCAATTCCATATTGCGAACAGGTCGGTGTGAAACGACAGTGCGGCCCAAGCAGCGGACTGATCAGGCGCTGATATACCCGGATGAGGGCTATCAGGAGCCGTGAGCCAGGCGACAGTGGCGGCGCCATAGTTTTTCCAACGCTTCCGTGAGAGCACGGTTATCGAGGTCAGCAACCCCCTTCTTCGCCACCACCACGAAATCCATTGCTGGCAGTTCATGCTGGCGTAAGCGGAAGCTTTCACGCGTCAGACGTTTGATCCGGTTGCGTTCATGCGCACGCTTAACGTTTTTCTTGGCGACGGTAAGACCGATACGGGGATGCCCCAGCGAATTCAGGCGGCCGAGGATGGTGATTTGCGGCGTGCCAGCCCGTTGTGGCTGCTGGAAGAC
>NZ_DAMACX010000059.1:0-20873 GCF_031998825.1 Pseudescherichia sp. | reverse complement strand
AGTGCTGAAAGACATGCAATTTTTTTCATAACCACCTCAAATGTGCTTCAAGTAAGTCCTAAGTATTAAATATAACAAAAAATATTGAGAAACTCTTTGCGCTTCACGCTGTCTAACGCGCCTTTTGATGTAACAGAACGTTTCCTCTTCCGCGTATCTCTTTCAAAAAAAAGCTTTTTTTCAAGTCATGTCGCTATTATCGCGCCATAAAAGCGACATATTCATCCAGATTATTCCTAAAGATACGGTGAATAATCCAGCAACTTGTCACCATTCTATCGCTTTCCTGACATTTATTTTCAACGGAGACTCAACCACAGACATCTATTTCCATTACACTGCCCTCTTTACTCTGTTTGACATAAATTGACAGGAGAAAGGATGCCTGCTTTACCGCGCAAATTGCCCGTCTGGTTACCTGTATTAATACTGCTTATCGCGATGACGTCGATTCAAAGCGGCGCATCCCTGGCGAAGTCGCTCTTTCCGCTGATTGGTGCGCCCGGCGTGACCGCCCTGCGTCTTGCTCTGGGAACAATCATCCTTGTCGTTATCTTCCGGCCCTGGCGGCTACGCTTTACGCCGGAGCAGCGTAAGCCGCTGCTGTTTTATGGCCTGGCGCTGGGGGCAATGAACTACCTCTTCTATCTCTCTATCCAGACGGTTCCGTTGGGTATTGCGGTGGCGCTTGAGTTTACCGGCCCGCTGGCGGTAGCTCTCTTCTCCTCCCGCCGCCCGGTAGACTTTATCTGGGTTGTGCTGGCCGTGCTGGGGCTGTGGTTTCTTCTGCCGCTGGGGCAGGACGTCTCCCATGTCGATCTCACCGGGGCGGCCTTCGCGCTGGGGGCAGGTGCCTGCTGGGCCATCTACATTATCTGCGGCCAGCGTGCCGGAGAGGAGCACGGCCCGGCCACCGTGGCGCTGGGTTCGCTGATTGCCGCCGTGGTGTTTGTTCCCCTGGGCGCAATCCAGGCGGGGGACGCGCTCTGGCACTGGTCGATTCTCCCCCTGGGACTGGCCGTGGCTGTGCTCTCCACTGCCCTCCCCTACTCGCTGGAGATGGTAGCCCTGACGCGCATGCCGACCCGTACCTTTGGCACCTTAATGAGTATGGAGCCTGCGCTAGCAGCGGTATCGGGGATGGTCTTCCTGAGTGAAACCCTGACGCTGGTGCAGTGGCTGGCGCTGTCAGCCATTGTTGCTGCCTCTATTGGCTCTACGCTGACGCTGCGCCGGGAGAGCAAAATAAAAGAAGTTGATATCGGTTAATTATTTTTCTGCACGGTCTCGTACCGTGCAGAATAATCCCTCCAGCTTCGCCTCTCGCTATGAATAATATTCATTAGCATTCTCAATGCCTTATATAAATTAAGAATCATCTCCCTGGTGAAATGTAAGTTACTGATATGTAAAAAATAGCTTTTTGCACCCTCATTATTACTATTGAACCGATAGGAATAGCCAAAATAGCAAAGCCAAAAACCGGTGCTATACTTAGTTCCAGTAATTACCTGGGAACATACATCAAGAGGATATGAGATTATGAGTACCGCTAAACTGGTAAAAACCAAATCATCCGATCTGCTTTATACTCGTAACGATGTCGCGGACGACGATAAAAAGGCAACCGTTGAGTTGCTGAACCGCCAGGTGATCCAGTTCATTGATCTGTCCCTGATCACCAAGCAGGCTCACTGGAATATGCGCGGCGCTAACTTTATTGGCGTACATGAGATGCTGGACGGCTTCCGTACCACCCTGACCGATCACCTCGATACCATTGCCGAGCGTGCGGTTCAGCTGGGTGGCGTGGCGCTGGGTACAACTCAGGTCGTCAACAGCAAGACTCCGCTGAAAAGCTATCCGCTGGATATTCACACTGTTCAGGATCACCTGAAAGAGCTGGCCGAGCGCTATGCCATCGTGGCCAACAGCACCCGTAAAGCCATTAGCGAAGCGAAAGATGAAGATACCGCAGATATCTTCACCGCCGCGTCTCGCGACCTGGATAAATTCCTGTGGTTTATCGAATCTAACATCGAATAAGCCATAAGCTTTATCTATTACCCTCTCCCGCCCGGGAGAGGGTTTTGCACTTCTCTAGTGCAACCCAAGTCAAACTGCGCTATCTATCCCCCTCGTAAAGTAAATCACTTGTAATAATTACCTCACACAATCGTTAATCAAGGGTTGTTTTATCGCCGCTTTATGCGCTTAATAGCAGCATATTGTGCAACATGTCACCTGCGCACCAAAATGGGTCACTGAAATGGTGCACATCGCTCAGCCATGCATGCTTTTTGTACGGTAGTTGAAAATATCGCCTTTACAAAACAATAGGTTGTAAACCTGGCACGATTTTTTCATACTGCGTACGTTCTCTCAGGGGATCGCCCCGTGGATATAAAAGGAAATGTTATGAAGTCTGTGTTTAAAGTTTCCCTTGCTGCACTTACCCTGGCTTTTGCGGTCTCTTCTCACGCCGCTGACAAACTGGTTGTGGCAACCGATACCGCGTTCGTTCCGTTCGAATTCAAACAGGGCGATAAATACGTCGGTTTTGACGTGGATCTGTGGGCTGCGGTAGCGAAAGAGCTAAAGCTGGATTACACCCTGAAGCCAATGGATTTCAGCGGCATCATCCCGGCGCTGCAAACCAAAAACGTTGACCTGGCGCTGGCGGGGATCACCATTACCGACGAGCGTAAAAAAGCGGTCGACTTCTCTGATGGCTACTACAAAAGCGGCCTGCTGGTGATGGTCAAAGCCAACAATAACGACGTAAAAAGCGTTAAAGACCTTGATGGCAAAGTGGTGGCGGTGAAGAGCGGCACCGGCTCCGTTGATTATGCGAAAGCCAATATCAAAACTAAAGATCTGCGACAGTTCCCGAACATCGACAACGCCTACATGGAGCTGGGTACTAATCGCGCTGATGCGGTCCTGCACGACACGCCGAACATTCTGTACTTCATCCAGACTGCCGGCAAAGGCCAGTTCAAAGCGGTTGGCGACTCTCTGGAAGCGCAGCAGTACGGTATCGCCTTCCCGAAAGGCAGCGACGATCTGCGTGAGAAAGTGAACGGCGCGCTGAAAACCCTGAAAGAGAACGGCACCTATAACGAAATTTATAAAAAATGGTTCGGTACAGAGCCTAAATAATTCAGCCTGAATTCAGGTTTGTAACGCCCGGTGGCGCCAGCGCTTACCGGGCCTACATTTCTAGTATTTCACCACGGTATACAGGAATTCATCATGCAGTTTGACTGGAGTGCCATCTGGCCTGCCATTCCCATTTTGTTTGAAGGCGTCAAAATGACCCTGTGGATCTCGGTCCTCGGTCTGGCGGGCGGTTTAATTATCGGCCTTGCAGCCGGTTTCGCCCGCAGCTTCGGCGGCTGGATAGCAAACCACATCGCACTGGTATTTATCGAGATCATTCGCGGCACGCCTATCGTTGTTCAGGTGATGTTTATCTACTTCGCCCTGCCGATGGCCTTTAACGATCTGCGCATCGATCCGTTCAGCGCCGCGGTTGTCACCATTATGATCAACTCCGGCGCCTATATCGCCGAAATTACCCGCGGCGCGGTGCTCTCGATCCACAAAGGCTTTAGCGAAGCGGGCCTGGCGCTGGGTCTCTCTAAGCGTGAGACCATCCGCCGGGTGATCCTGCCTCTGGCGCTGCGCCGTATGCTGCCGCCGCTGGGTAACCAGTGGATCATCAGCATTAAAGATACCTCGCTGTTTATTGTTATCGGCGTGGCCGAACTGACTCGCCAGGGCCAGGAGATCATCGCCGGCAACTTCCGTGCGCTGGAGATCTGGAGCGCCGTTGCGGTGTTCTATCTCATCATTACCCTGGTTCTGAGCTTTATTTTGCGTCGTCTTGAAAGAAGGATGAAAATCCTGTGATTGAATTTAAAAACGTCTCCAAGCACTTTGGTAAAACCCAGGTGCTGCATAACATCGACCTGAACATCAACCAGGGCGAAGTGGTGGTCATCATCGGTCCCTCCGGCTCCGGTAAGTCGACGCTGCTGCGCTGCATCAACAAGCTGGAAGAGATCACCAGCGGCGATCTGATCGTTGACGGCCTGAAGGTAAACGACCCGAAGGTGGATGAGCGCCTGATCCGCCAGGAAGCGGGCATGGTATTCCAGCAGTTCTACCTCTTCCCGCACCTGACGGCGCTGGAGAACGTGATGTTTGGCCCGCTGCGCGTGCGTGGAGCAAGTAAAAGCGAGGCCGAGACGCTGGCAAATTCGCTGCTGGCGAAGGTCGGCCTGGCCGAGCGTGCGCACCACTATCCGTCTGAACTCTCCGGCGGCCAGCAGCAGCGCGTGGCGATTGCCCGTGCGCTGGCGGTGAAGCCGAAGATGATGCTGTTTGATGAGCCGACCTCGGCCCTCGACCCTGAGCTGCGCCACGAGGTACTGAAGGTGATGCAGGACCTGGCCGAAGAGGGGATGACGATGGTGATCGTGACCCATGAAATCGGCTTTGCCGAGAAGGTTGCCTCGCGTCTGATCTTTATCGATAAAGGCCGTATTGCTGAAGATGGCAATCCGCAAACGCTGATTGAGAACCCGCCCAGCCCGCGTCTGCAAGAGTTCCTCCAGCACGTATCCTGAGTTATCAACGCTCTCCATCCGGAGAGCGTTTTTTTTCCTCCGCCGGATTTCTCCCATTTCCAGACGCAGCGCTGGCAGCATCTATACTTATCTTTTTGCACTATTTTCTCAGGAGAGAGACCGTGCCGTGGTTACTGCTGCTGCTTAGCCTGTTTATCATGCCGCTCCACGCGGCCACTATTCCGGGCGTCACATCCACGTCCGCCGCCCCTGCCACCAGCGAGACCGCACCTGCCGCCGAGCCGGATCTCGAGCAAAAGAAAGCGGCCTATGCCGCCCTGGCGGACGTGCTGGAAAATACCAGCTCCCGTGAGGAGCTGATTGGCCAGCTGCGCAAGGTCGCCGCCACCCCGCCGCCGGAGCCGGTGCCCACTATCACGCCACCGGAAGAGGTTGCCGAAGAGAAGACGGTGCTGGAGAACGTGCAGGAGGTCAGCCGGCACTACGGCGAGGAGCTGTCGTCGCGCTTTGCCCAGCTCTACCGCAACATTACCGGCTCGCCGCACAAGACCTTTAACCCACACACCTTCATTAACGCCGCCGGTCACTTCCTGCTGCTCGCCGGGCTGGTGTTTGTCTTTTACTGGCTGGTGCGCCTCTGTGCTTTCCCGTTCTACCGCAAGATGGGCAAATGGGGGCGGCGTAAGAATCATGACCGGGCCAACTGGTTACAGCTGCCTGCAATGATCGTCGGGGCGTTTATTATCGACCTGATGCTGCTGGCGCTTACCCTCTTTATCGGCCAGCTGCTGAGCGATAATCTGAACGGCGGCAACCGCACCATTGCCTTTCAGCAGAGCCTGTTCCTCAACGCCTTTGCGCTTATTGAGTTCTTTAAGGCGATCCTGCGACTCATCTTCTGCCCGCGCTTCCCCGATCTGCGTCCTTTCTCGATTAAAAACGAAGCGGCGAAATACTGGCACCTGCGCCTGAGCGCCCTGAGCAGCCTGATTGGCTATGGCCTGCTGGTGGCCGTACCGATTATCTCAAACCAGGTTAACGTTCAGTTTGGCGCGCTGGCGAACGTGCTGATCATGCTCTGTATCACCACCTGGGCGCTCTACCTTATTTTTCACAATAAGACCACGGTATATGAGAACCTCCACCACCTTGCCGATCGCTCGCTGGCTTTCTTTAGCCTCTTTATTCGCGCCTTTGCGCTGGTCTGGCACTGGCTGGCCTGCGCCTATTTCGTGGTGCTGTTCTTCTTCTCGCTGTTCGATCCAGGCAACAGCCTGAAATTTATGATGGGCGCGACGGTGCGCAGCCTGGCGATTATCGGTATTGCGGCGTTTGTGTCGGGCATGCTGTCGCGCTGGATTGCTAAGCGGATCACCCTCTCACCTCAGGTGCAGCGTAACTACCCTGAGCTGCAGAAGCGGGTCAACGGCTGGCTGTCGACGGCGCTGAAGGTGGCGCGATTCCTCACCGTCATTGTCGCCATCATGCTGCTGCTCAGCGCGTGGGGCCTGTTCGATTTCTGGAACTGGCTGCACTATGGGGCGGGCGAAAAAGCCGTTGATATACTGATCCGCATCGCGCTGATCCTCTTCTTCTCAGCGGTGGGCTGGACCGTGCTGGCGAGCCTGATCGAAAACCGTCTCTCCTCGGATATTCACGGTCGACCGCTGCCCAGCGCCCGCACCCGCACCCTGCTTACCCTGTTCCGAAACGCGCTGGCGGTAGTGATCAGCACCATTACGGTGATGATTGTGCTCTCGGAGATTGGGGTGAACATCGCCCCGCTGCTGGCCGGTGCCGGGGCGCTGGGTCTGGCCATCTCCTTCGGGGCGCAAACCCTGGTAAAAGATATTATCACCGGGATCTTCATTCAGTTTGAGAACGGGATGAACACCGGGGATCTGGTCACCATTGGGCCGCTCACCGGCACGGTAGAGCGGATGTCGATTCGTTCGGTGGGGGTGCGTCAGGATACCGGGGCCTACCACATCATTCCGTGGTCGTCGATTACCACCTTTGCTAACTTTGTGCGCGGAATTGGGTCGATCGTGGCGAACTACGATGTGGATCGCCATGAGGATGCGGAGAAAGCGAATAACGCGCTGAAGGCAGCGGTGGGCGAACTGATGGAGCAGGAGGATATCCGCAAGCTGATCATTGGCGAGCCGAGCTTCGTGGGCATTGTTGGCTTGACCAACACCGCCTTCACGCTGCGGGTGACCTTTACCACCCAGCCGCTGAAGCAGTGGACGGTGCGCTTTGCCCTCGACAGCATGGTGAAAAAGCACTTTGATCTCGCCGACGTGCGTGCGCCGGTACAGACCTATCAGGTGCTGGCTAACCCAGCGGCTGCGCAGCCGGGGGCCGCAGAGCCAGGGGGCGGCCAGACCCTGCCCCCTGCGCAACCTACGCTTTAAATCGCGTTTGTGCCCAGCGGCGACGCTGGGCCTCATCCAGGAAGGTCCAGGCAATGAAGCGGCTCTGCTTCTGCCCCTGGGCCATCTCTTTTTTCACCACCTTCACCGCGCCAGCGGCGGTCAGGGCGCGGTAGAGCGGCGGCAGGTTCTCGCCGCGTGATACCAGCGTGGTGAACCACAAGACCTGACGGCCAAAGGCCTGGCTCTCGGCGATCATCTTGCTGATAAAGGCCACCTCCCCACCCTCGCACCACAGCTCCTGCTGCTGGCCGCCAAAGTTAAGGCCGCTCGCCTCGCTCTGGCCGAGGTTGCGCCGCTTGCGGTCGTTACCCGCCTGGGCTGCCGCCGCCGAGTCGTGAAACGGCGGGTTGCACAGCGTGGCATCGTACTGCTCGTTCTTGTGGATCATGCCGTTAAGGATGGCGGCCGGATCTTTCTGGCGACGCAGGCGGATAGCCCGGGTCAGGCCAGGATTGCCGGTAACGATCGCCTGAGCGCTGGCAAAGGCCGCGTCGTTTACCTCGGTGCCGGTAAAGCGCCAGCTGTACTCATGATGACCAATCAGCGGGTAGATGCAGTTGGCCCCGGTGCCGATATCCAGCACGCTCGCCTGGCGCGGGATCGCACCGTCAACGCTGGTTTCGGCCAGCAGATCCGCCAGGTGGTGGATATAATCCGCCCGGCCCGGCACCGGCGGACAGAGAAAGCCTTGTGGAATATCCCAGTGCGCCACGCCATAAAAGTGCGCCAGCAGCGCTTTATTCAGCGCCTTGACGGCATCGGGATCGGCGAAGTTGACCGTCGGCTCCCCAGCTGGGGTAGCAATGATGAAACCGCGTAGTTGTGGCTCTACGACGCAGAGCGCGTCGAGATCGTAGCGGCTGCGGTGACGATTACGCGGGTGTAATCCCGGCTTCTGGGCATTCATGGCATTCTCCTGTAATAAGCGGCGTAAGATACCCCCTGAAAGCGGCGCGGTAAACAGCGATTCATGCAAAAAACCGCAGCATGTTGGCGAAATTTTTGCCCGTAAGCCTCTCTTCGCCAGACCTAAACTTAAGCTGCGGTTCCCTGATAAGAGGATGTCATGATGAAAAAATATTTGGCAATGGCTGCCGCACTGGCGTTTTCCGCCATGACGGTCAGCACCTTTGCCGCACCACAGCAACTGATGAGAGGTGATACCGGGACGCTACGCCCGGCAGGCACGGTCTCCGCACAGGGTGCGCTGAGCCTGGACGATCTCCAGGATGAGCTGGCTGAAAAAGCCCGTCAACAAGGCGCGAAAGGATTTGTGATTAATTCCGCTGGCGGTGAAAACCAGATGTACGGCACGGCAACCATCTACAAATGAGTTTTATTAAAACCGCCCCGTAAAAGTCTGAGAGTCTTTTGTGGGGCATTTTTTTACCCCGTTCATATCTTTTACTACCCTTAATATTCACCTTAAGCTGAGGAGTAGAAGATGAAATTCAAGGGCATAGAGCATATTGGCATTACCGTTACCGATCTGAAAGCCGCCGAGACCTTCTTTATTAATGCGCTGGGTGCCAGCGTGCTCTACCGTATCGTTCCCCCTGACGAGCCTGCGAAAGCCGTTGACGGCCAGAGCATGCATCCGCTGAACGGCTTTCCGGTTGATATGCGCGTGATCGGCCTGGCGATGCTGCGGCTGGGTAACGGTGCTAACGTCGAGCTGTTCCAGCTCGATCCGGGCGTGAAGAATCAGCAAACCAATATTTGCCAGCCGGGGATTAACCACTTCTCGATCTATGTGGATGACATTAAAGAGGCAGGGGAAACGCTGCGCGCCCACGGGGCGGAGATGCTGGAGGGGCCGAGCGATAGCTTCGCCCAGGAGGAGGGAGCCGGCAACCAGACCTGGTTCTGCCGCACTCCCTTTGGTGTGCTGATCGAGCTGATTACCCTCCCCTCACCGCTGCACTACGATGAGGGCGCCACCGCTGAGCGCTGGTTACCCTAGGCCTCGTTTTCGTTAGCCGCCGCCAGCAGGGTGTTGAGCAGCACGTTTGCCCCACGCTCTGCCCACTGCGGGGTGATATTTTCCGCCTCGTTATGGCTAATGCCCTTTTCGCAGGGGATAAAGATCATTGCGGTAGGGGCGACCCGGTTAACGTAGCAGGCGTCGTGGCCCGCCCCGGAGACTATCCGGCACTGAGAGTAGCCCAGCTCACGGGTGGCCTGCTCGATACGCGTAATACAGCCTTTATCAAAATCCACCGGGGCGTAGTCAAAGATGCGCTCCCAGGCGACGTCAATGCTGCGGGCCGACAGCCCGTTCAGCGCCTCGGTTAGCGCCGCCTCCATCTCCACCAGCGCAGCGGTTTCTGGGTGGCGGAACTCGACGGTGCAGAAGACCGCAGACGGCACGACGTTACGCGAGTTCGGCGTCGCCTGCACGCTGCCTACGGTGGCCCGCCCGTCCGGGGCGAAGCGGCGGCCAATGGCTTCAACCGCCAGGGTCAGCTCGGCAAAGGCACACAGGGCGTCGCGACGCAGATCCATCGGGGTGGTTCCCGCGTGGGCAGCAAAGCCGGTCAGGTTGATCTCATACCAGCGCTGGCCCATGGCGGCGTGGACGACGCCAATATCCGTCTCCTCCGCCTCAAGCAGCGGTCCCTGCTCAATATGCAGCTCATAGCAGGCGTGTAGCGGGATAGCCGCCGCCGGACGCTCGCCCTGATAGCCGATAGCCGCCAGCGCCTGACCCACGCTGATGCCGTCGCGATCTTCCCGCGCCAGGGCATAGGCTTCGCTGAATACCCCGGTCCAGACGCCGGAGGCCAGCATCGCCGGAGCAAAACGCGCCCCCTCTTCGTTGGTCCAGTTCACCAGAATGAGGTCGCGCTCGGTGGTGATGCCGCGATCGTTAAGGGTACGCAGCGCCTCCAGCCCGGCGAGCACGCCATAGATGCCGTCGTAGTTGCCGCCCAGCGGCTGGGAGTCCCCGTGCGAGCCGGTGAGCACCGGCGTCAGATCGGGATTGCTGCCCGCCCGGCGAATAAACATATTCCCCAGTCGGTCAACGTCACAGCTAAAGCCCGCCTCACGCGCCCAGGCAGCGAGCAGGTCGCGCCCACACCGATCCTCGTCGCTCAGCGCCAGCCGGGTCACCCCGCCCCCCGCCGTTGCGCCAAGGGTGGCAAACTCATTAAGGGTCTGCCACAGGCGTGCGCTATCCACCTTTAGAGGAGACGCCATCACGCCTCCTTGTCTTTGACGCGATAGCGGAAATCGCAGCACGGCGCGCCGGACATAATGGTCTGGGTGCGGGTCAGCTCAACGTCAGGCGCATAGCCGACGATAAACTTATCGTCTCTCGCGCAGGAGAGCAGATGGCCGATCTCGCCGAGGCCCATCTCATGGTACATCTCGGCGTAGCGGCAGCGCGTCACGTCATAGTCGTAGCGCTGGCCGTCATCTTCGATCACCCGCACGTCGAGGGCGTTATCCTTCTCCCAGAGATACTGCAGATCCACGAAGCTGCGCAGATCCGCTTTTTTCGGTTCGGCGGCAGCAAAGTTCTGCCCGGCCTGGATAGCCGCCTGCTCGATGGCTTCGCCAATCACCGCCTGGGCGCGGGCTTTACCCACCTCGCGCACCAGGATGTCATAGATCGGTTTAATTATTTCAGCTTCAATTTTACGGCGGGCGAGAATGCCCAGCTCTTGTTTTTGCTCACAGCTCATCATTGCCTCACAAATTACTTCGCGCTACCGCCCAGCACGGTCTGGGGTTCCCACTTACCGTTCACCACTTTGTAGACGGTAAAGGATGGATTCTTCAGGTTGCCCTGCTCATCAAAGGCGATATTGCCGGTTACGCCAGCGTAGTTGATGGCGCGCAGCGCAGGCAGATAGTCACCGGCATCAACGGAGTCGGCCTTCTGCATCGCGGCGATCAGCACGCGGGTGGCGTCATAGGCAAACGGCGCGTGGAGTTCGATATGGGTGTGGTATTTAGACTGGTAGGCCTGCTCGAATGCCTTACCGCCCTGCATTTTGTCTACCGGCAGACCCGGCTCCAGCGCCACCACGCCCTCGCCCTCTTTCTGCGCCAGGCTCAGGAAGGTCTGGCTAACGAAGCCGCCCGCGCCCATCAGCGTGGCCTTCATGCCCAGCTGCTTGAGACGACGCGCCAGCGGAGCCGCCTGGCTGTCCACGCCACCAAAGAAGACCAGATCGGCATTTTTGCTGCGGATGGCGGTCAGCACGGCGTTGAAATCCACTGTCTTCTCATCAACGTACTGACGGTCAACCGGCTTGATGCCCTGCGCTTCCAGCGACTTGATAAACTCGTCGGCCAGCCCCTGACCGAATGCAGTACGGTCGTCGATTACCGCGATGCGCTTCGCCTTCAGGGTCTGCACCGCATATTTTGCCGCGTAGTCGCCGCCGTCATCGTCGTGGCCCATCACGCGGAAGCTGGTGTCAAAGCCCTGCTGGGTGTAGGCGTGACCGGTAGCGACCGGGGCAACCTGGGCGATGCCTGCATCGTGATAGATGCGCGCCGCCGGAATGCTGGTCCCGGTGTTCCAGTGACCCACCACGCCTGCCACTTCGCTGTCTACCAGGCGCTGGGCCACGGCCACGGCGGTACGCGGATCGGACTGATCGTCCTCGGATTGCAGCTTAAAGGTCACCGCTTTGCCGCCGATCGTCGGGTGGGTTTTGTTCACGTCATCGATGGCGAGCTGCGCGCCGTTCTCCAGATCCTTACCGATACGCGCCGACGGGCCGGTCAGCGGGCCAGCCAGACCGATAATCACGGTCTCATCAGCCTGGGCCGGGTTTACCGCTGCCCCGCCGAGGGCAGCGAGGGCGATCATGGCGCTCAGCACTTTATGTTGCATGGTTTTCATTATGGTTTCCCTGATGTTGGTGGTGTTTTAAACGGCAATTTCGCCTAAATAAATTTCCTGAATTCGGTTGTCGGCCAGCAGTGCAGCAGAGTCACCGTGATGGGCGATAGATCCGCTGTCCATCACCCACGCACGATGAGTGACCTCCAGCGCCAGCCGGGCGTTCTGCTCGATCAGCAGCAGCGTGACCCCGGCATCGCGCAGGGCGGCAATCTCGTTGAAAATGGTCTCGACCATGATCGGAGCCAGCCCCATCGACGGCTCGTCGAGGATCAGCAGGCGCGGCTGGCTAAGCAGCGCCCGGCCCAGAGCCAGCAGCTGCTGTTCGCCGCCGGAGAGCAGCCCGGCCAGCTGATCTTTACGTTCGCCAAGACGCGGAAAACGCTCATAGATCTGGGTCATCTCCTGCTTCACCGCCTGCCGACCTTTGCGCCGCCAGGCCCCCATCAGCAGGTTCTCTTCTACCGTCATGCGGGTAAATATGCCCCGCCCCTCCGGCACGAGAACAACGCCGTCACGGAGCAGATCCTGCGGGGCGCGGCGGTGAATCGATTTGCCCTGCCAGAGGATCTCTCCGCCGTAGGGTTGCAGCCCGGCGATGGCCCGCACGGTAGAGCTTTTGCCCGCGCCGTTGGCTCCCAGCAGCGTGCCCTGCTCACCTTCGTTGAGGCTAAATTCGATCCCGCGTACGGCCTGAATGCCGCCGTAGTGCACGGAGAGGTTACGCACCTGCAATATAGGCTCAGACATGGGCGTTTCCTCCAAGATAGGCGCGGATCACGTCCGGATGGCTACGTACTACCTCCGGTTCCCCTTCAGCAATCACCTTGCCGTAGTCCAGCACGCTGATGCGGTCGCAGAGGCTCATAATCAGCTTCACGTCATGCTCAATAATCAAAATAGTTTTGCCATCGTCACGAATGCGGCGCAGCAGCTCGCCGAGGGCGACTTTCTCCGCTGCGTTCATGCCTGCCGCAGGCTCGTCAAGGGCCAGCAGCTTAGGATCGGTTGCCAGGGCGCGGGCAATCTCAAGACGGCGCTGGTGGCCGTAGGCGAGATCGCTGGCGCGGTAGTGGGCAAACTGGGCGATGCCGGTGTACTCCAGCCAGTACCAGGCCTGGCGCTCGGTCTCCGCCTCCTCCTCTCTCGCCCGCTTATGGCGGGTGATAGCGGCCCAGAGACCGTTGCGGGTGCGGACGTGGCGACCGATCATCACGTTCTCCAGCACGCTCATGTCGTTAAACAGGCGCAGGTTCTGAAAGGTGCGCGCGATGCCTGCCTGGGTCACTTTCTCAATCGCCTTTGGCGAGTAAGGCGTGTCGGCCAGGCTAAACTCGCCGCTGTCGGCGGTGTAGAGGCCGGTGATCAGGTTGAAGCAGGTGGTTTTCCCCGCGCCGTTAGGACCAATCAGGCCGTAGATCTCGCCCGCCTTTACCGACAGGCTGACGTCGTTGACCGCCACCAGGCCGCCAAAGCGCTTGCTCAGATTACGGATCGTTAACAGGCTCATGCTTTTGCCCCCGCATGTTTAGCAGGCCAGACGCCGCCCGGACGGAAAATCATCACCAGCACCAGCGCCAGACCGTAGAAGAGCTGACGCAGGATCTCTGGATCCACCAGCACGGTGCCGAACAGCGCCTCCTGCACCGGCACGGCCTGGCTGCGCAGCAGCTCCGGCAGGGCCGAAAGCATCACCGCCCCGAGGATTACCCCCGGCACGTGGCCGATGCCCCCCAGTACCACCATCGCCAGCACGACGATAGACTCTTGCAACGTAAAGGATTCCGGGGAGACGAAGCCCTGAAACGAGGCAAACATCACCCCGGCGACGCCGCCAAAGGAGGCACCCATCGCGAAGGCCAGCAGCTTAAAGTTACGCACGTTGATGCCCATCGCCCGCGCCACGTCTTCATCCTCGCGGATGGCGTGCCAGGCCCGGCCCACTCGGGAGCGTTGCAGGCGAATGCAGATAAAGACGATCGCCACAATCAGCGCGGCAAAAAGGTAGTACCAGAGGTAGAGCGCCGGGATTTTCACTCCCAGCAGATGGTAGACGCCGCGAAACTCGAGGCCAAACAGGCTCAGGGAGTCGATGCCCGAGATACCCTTCGCGCCGTTGGTGATGTTGACCGGGCGGTCGAGGTTGCGCATCAGGATGCGGATAATCTCTCCGAAGCCGAGAGTCACAATCGCCAGATAATCCCCGCGCAGGCGCAGGGTCGGCGCGCCCAGCAGGATGCCGCAGATCCCGGCAATAAAGGCCGCCAGCGGGATCAGTACCCCGTAGGAGACGTGCAGCCCGTCGCTGAAGTAGCCCTGCAGTACCGGGAAGGCATCGAGCAGATGCGGCGAGGCGAGCAGCGCCGCAAGATAGGCACCGACAGCGTAGAAGGCAATAAAGCCCATATCCAGCAGGCCGGTAAAGCCGACCACAATGTTAAGGCCCAGCGCCAGCATGATATAGAGCAGGGTAAAGTCGATTACCCGCACCCAGTAGTTGCCACCGGCGGCGGAGGCCAGCCACGGGGCGAGCAGCAGCCCAGCCACCAGCAGGATGATGCCGAGGTTAAGCCGCGGTGCGGCGCTGCGTTCGGAAGTTAAGATAGTCATAGGATCCTCAGGCACGCTGTGCAACACGCTCGCCCAGCAGGCCAGCAGGACGGAAAACCAGCACCAGGATCAGCACGATAAAGGCCAGAATATCCTGATAGTTACTGCTGAACGCGCCACCGGTGAGATCGCCCAGGTAGCCTGCGCCCAGCGCTTCGATCAGCCCGAGCAGAATGCCGCCCAGCATGGCACCACGAATGTTGCCGATCCCCCCCAGCACGGCGGCGGTAAAGGCTTTGATGCCCGGCAGGAAGCCCATGGAAAAGCTGGCGTTGCCGTAGTTGCTGGCCATCATCACCCCCGCCAGGGCGGCAAACGCGCCGCCGATAGCGAAGGTTAGGGTAATAATCCGATTTGGCGAGACGCCCATCAGGCTGGCAACCTGCGGGTTTTCCGCCACGGCGCGCATTCCGCGACCCAGACGGCTGTACTCCACCAGCAGCCACAGGCCGAGCATCACCAGGAAGGTGACGGCCAGGGTGACCATGCCGGTCACGGTGATAATCGCAGGCGGATGTTCAGCACTGCCCGCAGTGATCTCGATGGGATCCATCGGCAGGATCTGCGGGAACATCAGGGGGTTACGGCTCCAGATCAGCATGGCAACGGTTTGCAGCAGCACCGAGATGCCGATCCCGCTGATCAGAGGTGCCAGCCGGGGCGCGTTACGCAGGCGACGATAGGCAAAGCGCTCTACCGCCATCGCCAGCAGGGCACAGACTACCATCGCCGCCATCAGGGCAAGGGCCAGCTGCACCAGCAGGTTCATGCCGGGGAACCACTGGGAGAGAAGATTGATCCCCGAAAGGGTCGTGAGCGCGCCGACCATTAAGATGTCGCCGTGGGCAAAGTTGATGATGCGCAGAATGCCATACACCATGGTATAGCCGAGGGCAATCAGGCCATAAATGCTGCCCAGCATCATGCCATTGATCAGTTGCTGAATAAGTGTGTCCACAATACGTGCCTGCTGAGAATTTTTTCAGCGTAAGCATCCAACAATTGAATTTAATTTTGAAATACAGATATATTCTTTCTTATTATAAAAGCGTATTTCACTAACTGACTGATATTCAATTATAAAATAAAAACGATTTTTGAGAATTAGACAGGGTTTGCTTCAACATATGAAAAAAACAGAAGAGTTAGGCGAAAGCGGACTGCCGGACGATCCGCCTCTGCGTGCGGTACGGGTCTTCGAAGCCATCGCCCGGCTGGGCAGCGTCTCCGCCGCCGCCGAGGAGCTGAGCGTCTCTCCCTCGGCGGTTAGCCACCAGCTCAAGGTACTGGAGAGTTTCTTACAGCTGCCGCTCACCCATCGTCAGGGACGCCATCTGGTGCTGAGCAGCGAGGGGCGTGAGTACTACCGCTCAATACGCGCCGCCTTCAGCGTGCTGCGCCAGGCCACCGGCCAGCTGTTTGAGCAGGGCCGCTCGCGTCAGGTGACCATCAGCCTGATCCCGCTCTTTGGGATGGGCTGGTTTATTCCCCGCCTGCCGCGCTTCATCCAGGCCCACGCCCAGATGGAGATCAACGTGGTCTACGCCAACCATCGCAACTATCTGAGCGACGCCTCGGATATGTCGATCCGCTTTGGCAATGGCCAGTGGGTGGGCTATCGCAGCGAGAAGCTGATCTCCGGGCGCATGATCCCGGTATGCAGCCGGGAGTTTATCCGCCTGCATGGCTATATTGAGACTCCGGCGCAGCTGGCGCAGATGCCGCTCCTGCATGACGAAGAGCGCGCGACCTGGACGCAGTGGTTTGGCGAGCAGCAGGTTAAGCGCGTGCGTCGGGATGGGGCGATGTTTGAGGATGGGCTCCTGACCCTGGCCGCCGTGCAGGCCGGGTTGGGTTGCGCTTTGATGCGCGAGCCGATGATCCTGCCCTATCTGCAAACCGGCGAGCTGGTGAAGATTTTTGACCTGCCCATCGACGACGGACGCGACTACTATCTTTGCGTGCGCCAGGATGTGGAGATGACCCACGAGGGCAAGCTGCTCCAGCAGTGGCTGCGTGAGGAAGCCGGGAGATAATAGTCTAAACTTAAGTCATATTTCTCACTAAGGAGAGCGCTATGGCTTCAGGTTGGGCGAACGACGGTGCGGTACAGGACCAGATCGACAGCACCATTGACGATGCGGTAGCCCGCGCGCGCCGCGAACTGCCGAAGGGTGAGAGCCTGCACGAGTGCGAAGAGTGCGGAGCCACTATTCCCGAAGCGCGCCGCAAGGCGATCCCGGGCGTCAGGCTGTGCGTGGAGTGCCAGCAGAAGAAAGATTTGAAAAATGACGCCTTTTCAGGATATAACCGTAGAGGTTCGAAAGACAGCCAGCTTCGTTAACTAAATAACGGCGGATTAGGCAGCGCAAGCGGTTGCTATCTGAATCACAAAACAGCGCTGCTGAAGTGGCATTTCGTGCCGCTAAAACGGCGGCACGATGCAAATGAGCCGTCGTATGAATAATTCCTGTTAAAAATCATTCATTTTCAATATATTAACGATCGTTCAAAATTTTAGATGAAGGTCGTCAATTCTATTTGATTTTATCTCTCGCAGAAAAACGTGATACTCATCACATCGACGGAACATCGTCTCCCATACAGAACAAACTGCGAGAATTGAACCATGAAAACCATCAAATATGCTGTTGCTGCTCTTGCACTGACCACCCTCTCCTTTGGCGCGTTCGCCGCCCAGGCAGTTACCGCTGAACAGGCTCAGAGCATGCATAAGATTGGCGTTGTTTCCGCGCAGGGCGCGACCACGCTGGATGGTCTGGAAGCACAGCTGGCTCAGAAAGCCGCTGCCGCAGGCGCGAAAGGCTATAGCATCACCTCTGCCAACGCCTACAACAAAATGAGCGGTACTGCGGTTATCTATCAGTAATCGCCTTACCGTGTCTGCCCCGTCGGCTCATCATCGGCGGGTTGTATTACCCCTCATTATTACTGCATTGACCCTGTTTGTTGTTACCCTTGTTGCCCGTCCGGTTCTGGACGGGCTTTTTTTGCCCGCTGTTTATCAAAAATGCTGCGCCACGCGCGCCAGGCCCTGTTCCAGCGTTTCCACTTCCCCCGTGCCGATGAAACAGCAGGCGATCTGCCGCTTCAGCGACTCTGGTACCGGCTCGCTGCCCACCAGACAGCGCTCAATCCAGCGAGCTGTCACCTCCGGATCTTTGCTGGCTGGCAAAACAGCCTGCTCCGCCGTTTCGTCCTGTCGCTCGCTCAGGACGCGAGCCCCCTGCGCATCGATCAACGTTAGCTGTGGGCAACGTTGAGGATTGGCATACACCTCCCCTTCCGTGCCGTGCATCAGCAGTCCACGCCCGCCGATATCGCCAAAGAATTTTGCCACCCGGGTGACGTATTCGGGATGAGAGACGCTGGAGAGACGCAGGGCGGCATCTTCCGCAAAGGGTGTCGCCAGCTTGGCGAGGGTGTGAGCGCTGTTACGCACCCCCATGCGCCAGCGCATATCCAGCTGCTTCTCCAGGGGCGGACAGAGTACGCTAATGGGGACGTATACCGGGTTGCGCCCCTCCAGCTTCGCCTGCGCCTGACCGGCGGTCAGGGTCGGCTCAATGCCCAGCAGGGTAAAAATGGTTTCCGAGATGACACGATCGCGATCTTCGCTCACGCCGTGCACCAGCACCGGAAAACCCAGCCGCTGGAGCAGCATCGCCAGCAGCGGAGTCAGGTTCGCCTGCCTGCGCGCACCGTTATAGGTGGGAATGACGATGGGCATCGGCTTCGCCACCGGCGGGGTCAGGCGCAGGGTCTGAGCCTGCATCGCCTCGTAGAAGCCCAGCATCTCCGCTTCGCCTTCGCCTTTGATGCGCAGGGCGATCAGGATCCCGCCCATCTCCAGATCGTCCACCTCGCCGTTGAGCATGTGGGTGTACAACGCCTGTGCGGTATCAAAATCCAGATCGCGGGCGTGATTTTTACCGCGCCCGACCTCTTTAATGATCTTGCGGAAATCCATAGCTAACTCCTTGCGTCATAGGTGATGATCAGCGTCGCCGACGACGATTCTGTTTTGGTTTACTTTTTACTATAACGTCAGGCACGTCCGGTTGGGAAATAGGAAAAACAGGCAGCGCATCGAGCAGCCGTTTACCGTAGCCTTTGGAGAGCAGCCGTCGGTCGTAGATCACCACTTCACCCCGGCAGCTGTGGCTACGGATCAGCCGCCCCACTTGCTGGATAAGGTTGAAGGAGGCGCTCGGCAGGCTCTGAACCTCAAAGGGGTAGCGGTTGAGGCTCTTCAGCCACTCGCCCTCGGTGATCACCACTGGGCTGTCGATGGGTGGGAAGGCGATCTTATGGATATGCACCTGGGTTAGGTAATCCCCTTTCAGATCCAGCCCCTCGGCAAAGGACTGAAGCCCCACCAGCACGCTGCGCCCCCCCTCGTCGATACGCTTGCGGTGCAGCTCCACCAGCCGGTAACGCGGCTGATCCCCCTGCACCAAAAGCATCAGCCGCAGATCGGTGACGTAGGTCAGGAACAGCTGCATGGCGCGGTTGCTGGCAAACAGCACCAGCATACCAGGGTGCTCTTTTTTCTCGACCTGCTCGCGGAAGTAGGCTGCCATCTCGGCGATATGCTTCTCTTCGTGCTCCATCAGCGGCTCGTAGCGCATCTGCGGGATCACAAGCCTGCCCTGCTCAATATGGTTAAAGGGCGAGTCGAGCGTCACGAAGCGATCCCCCGCTTTCTCCTTCAGGCCGCTCATCTCCTGTAACCGGGAGAAGCTGTTGAGGGAGCGTAAGGTGGCCGAAGTAACAACGATATGCGGTACGCTGCGCCACAGCAGCTTCTCAAGCTGGTCGCTGACGCGGATGCCGACGCAGTGGAAGAAGAGGTGCATCTGCCCCTCAACCAGCTCGCGGGTGGCCCACTTGGTCACCGGCGCGCCCGACGCCTGGGCCATCGAGGCCAGCCGCCACAGCTTGCTCTGGCTCTCAAACATGCCCAGGGCGCGGTTCATCTGCAAGATGACCCGGTGCAGGCGGACAATATCGTGCTGGCCGGTCTTTTCACTGAGATCGTTTAAGAACAGCTCCGCCAGCCCGCGCAGCATCTCGGTCAGCTTCGCCAGCCGCAGGCAGATCTCCATCACCTCGTCAGGCAGCTCGCCCATGGCAAAGCGGTGCTCTGCCTCGGTACCGGCGGGCATGTAGAGTCCGAGGATGGAATTGAGCGAGGCGATAAGCTCATACAGCTCTTCACAGTGGGCATTGAGCCGCTCCGGCAGCGCCAGCGGCGGCGTGGTCTTCGGGCGGAACTGCTCCATGCAGGTCGCCACCAGCTTGGTGAAGAGATCGAGCTGGAGCCGATACCAGGGGGCGGTGATCTCGGCGCTCATCTCCAGCGCGTCGCGGGCTACGTCCGGCAGATGGTGGCCCTCATCCAGCACCAGCAGCAGGTTTTTCGGCTCCGGCAGCACCGCCTCGGACTCCATCGCCGCCATGACTAAGGCGTGGTTTGCCACCACCACCTCGACCTCCTGCACCTCCCGGCGGGCGACAAAGAACGGGCACTCGCGGTAGTAGTGACAGTTGCGGTTCAGGCAGCTGGCCTTGTCGGTGCTGAGCCGCCGCCAGAGGTTATCTTCAATGTTTTGATCGGTGTGATCGCGCAGGCCATCCCAGCGGTAGCTGTCGAGATCGGCCTTGAGTTTGGCGCAGCGCTGCTGCTCCTCTTTGCTGTTCGGCGTCAGCTCGTCGTCGAGAAAGGCCAGCAGATCCTGCTGAGTGGCCTCGCTGCTGGCAAGGGCCGTTAGGTTGCGTGGGCAGACATAGCGCCCGCGGCCAAAGGCAGCGGTAAAGCGCAGATCCGGGATAATCTTCTTCAGCAGCGGGAGATCCTTGCTGAAGATCTGATCCTGCAACGCCACGTTGGCGGTGCTGATCACTAGCGTCTTCTGCTCTTCACGCGCGATGGCGATACCGGGAATGAGATAGGAGAGGGTTTTACCGACGCCGGTGGGGGCCTCAATGGCCAGATGCCGTCCCTCTTCCCCGGCCAGGGTTTTGGCGACGTCAGCGATCATCTGCCGCTGCGGTGCGCGCGGGATAAAGTCGGGGATCTGTTGCTGTAGCGCCTTATACCAGGCGGCAATCTGCGCTTTCAGCGCGGCGGAAAGAGCCATCGGGAGACCTGAAATACTGTATAAACAGCCACTATTGTCTCACGATCGTTGGCATGCCGCAAAAGAAAAGCCCGGCTTTGCGGCCGGGCTTCAGGATTATTACTGCGATGCCGCTGGTTTACGCGGACGGCGACGGCGCGCCTGCTCCCCGGCGGGTTTCGCATCGCCGCTGCGGCGCGGCTGGCTTGATTTCGGCGCGCCGCCT
>NZ_DAMACX010000058.1:0-21487 GCF_031998825.1 Pseudescherichia sp. | reverse complement strand
AGGACGCCTTGCCCATAATACGGCGGGTCATCATCCGCCCGGCCACGCTCACTTCCACGTTCAGCGCTTCCAGCTCATCGTTCTCTTTCGCGTCAAACTCGGCGTGCAGCGTATCGGAGGTACGATCGCGGCGGAAGTCGTTCGGGAACGCAACGCCCTGCTCACGCAGCTGCGCCAGCTTCTCGCGGCGGGTTTTTAGTTCGTTATTAAGATCGACTGCCGCGTCAGCGCCCTGTGCTTGTTGTTCAGACATGTTGGTTCCTCATAGCCCTGCTTTCAAACTTGCTTCAATAAACTGGTCCAGACTGCCGTCCAGCACCGCCTGCGTGTTGCGGGTTTCAACCCCGGTGCGCAGATCTTTGATACGGGAGTCGTCCAGTACGTAAGAACGGATCTGGCTGCCCCAGCCGATGTCGGATTTGTTATCTTCCATCGCCTGCTTCTCAGCATTTTTCTTCTGCATCTCCAGCTCATAAAGCTTCGCTTTCATCTGCTTCATGGCCTGGTCTTTGTTCTTATGCTGGGAACGGTCGTTCTGGCACTGCGTCACGGTGTTGGTCGGAATGTGGGTAATACGCACCGCCGATTCCGTCCGGTTAACGTGCTGGCCGCCCGCGCCGGAGGCACGGTAAACGTCGATACGCAGGTCCGCCGGGTTGATTTCGATATCGATATCGTCTTCCACTTCCGGGTAGACAAATGCAGAGCTGAAGGAGGTGTGACGACGGCCGCCGGAGTCAAACGGGCTCTTACGCACCAGGCGGTGGACGCCGGTTTCAGTGCGCAGCCAGCCGTAGGCGTAATCGCCAATGATTTTGATGGTCACCGATTTCAGGCCAGCAACTTCACCTTCGGACTCTTCGATAATCTCGGTTTTGAAACCGCGCGCTTCGGCCCAGCGCAGATACATACGTGTCAGCATGCTGGCCCAGTCCTGGGCTTCCGTACCGCCGGAGCCGGCCTGGATATCCAGGTAGCAGTCGGCGCTGTCATATTCACCAGAGAACATGCGGCGGAACTCAAGCTGCGCCAGCTTCTCTTCCAGCACGTCAAGCTCGGCAACGGCCTCGTTAAAGGTCTCTTCGTCGTCGGCTTCTACGGCCAGCTCCAGCAGGCCGTAGACATCTTCCAGGCCCTGGCGCATCTGATCCAGCGTATCGACGATGGCTTCCAGGGAGGAGCGCTCTTTACCCAGCGCCTGCGCGCGTTCGGGTTCGTTCCAGACGTCCGGCTGTTCCAGCTCGGCGTTTACTTCTTCAAGACGCTCTTTCTTGGCATCGTAGTCAAAGATACCCCCTAAGAACGTCTGAGCGCTCTGTGAGGTCCTGAATGCGGTTTTTTACAGGATTGATTTCAAACATGGCTGTATTCTTTTCTGCGCTTGTCAAAATGCGGTTATAAGGGCGGGATCTTAGCGGATTCGCGCCCTTTTTTACAGTGAAAGTGATGCTAAATCGGCCAGATATCGTCGATGATTAGCTGCACGCTGCGGTTACCTCGGAACTCGTTAACATCAAGTTTATAGGCAAGGCTCACTTCACGCACGCCGTTGTCCGGCCAGATGGTGGTATCGACGTTAAACGCGATACCGTCCAGCAGCGGGCCGCCGCCGACCGGTTCGACCATGACCTTCAGATGACGCTCGCCGACGATACGCTGCTGTAACAGGCGAAAACGTCCATCAAACAGCGGCTCCGGGAACATCTGTCCCCATGGCCCGGCGTCGCGCAGCATCTCTGCGACCTCCAGCGTCATGTCGGCGGGTGAAAGCGGGCCGTCAGAAACGACTTCACCCTGTAACAGGGCGGGATCCAGCCACTCGGTGACCAGCGCACCAAAGCGCTGCTGGAACTCCTCAAAGCGCGCCGCTTCCAGCGACAGCCCCGCCGCCATGGCGTGGCCGCCGAACTTCAGCATCATGCCCGGATAGAGCGTGTCGAGACGCTCAAGGGCATCGCGCATATGCAGGCCCTGAATGGAGCGGCCGGAGCCTTTCAGCAGGCCATCCCCCGCCGGGGCAAAGGCTATCACCGGGCGGTGGAAGCGCTCTTTGATACGTGAGGCGAGAATACCGACCACGCCCTGATGCCACTCGGGATGATACATCGCCAGCCCGCCGGGCAGCGTCTCGCTGCTGCGCTCCAGTTTCTCGCAGAGCGCCAGCGCTTCGGCCTGCATCCCCTGCTCAATCTCTTTACGCGTCTGGTTGAGGGCGTCCAACTCGCTGGCCAGCACCCGGGCTTCACCCACGTTGTCGCAGAGCAGCAGCGCCACGCCTACCGACATATCGTCGAGCCGCCCGGCAGCGTTAAGCCGGGGGCCAAGGGCAAAGCCGAGATCGCTGGCCGCCAGCTTCTGTGCATCGCGGTTGGCGATCTCCAGCAGCGCCTTAATGCCTGGGCGGCACTTGCCCGCCCGAATGCGGCTCAGACCCTGCCAGGTCAAAATACGGTTGTTGGCATCCAGCGGCACCACGTCGGCTACCGTGCCAAGGGCCACGAGATCCAGCAGCTCCGCCAGGTTAGGCTCGGCCAGACCGCGTGCGGCAAACCAGCCCTGGGCGCGCAGATGGGCGCGCAGGGCCAGCATCAGGTAGAACGCGACGCCCACCCCTGCCAACGACTTCGACGGGAAGGTGCAGTCGCGCAGGTTCGGATTCACGATCGCCTCGGCGTCCGGCAGCGTCTCGCCCGGCAGGTGGTGATCGGTCACCAACACCGGGATCCCCAGTTCGTGGGCGCGATCGACGCCGGCATGAGAGGAGATACCATTATCCACGGTGAGGATCATCTGCGCGCCACGCGCATGCGCCTGATCGACCACTTCCGGGCTTAACCCGTAGCCGTCGTCAAAGCGGTTTGGCACCAGGCAGGTGACGTTCCCGCAGCCCAGCGAACGTAGGGCCAGCACGCTGAGGGCGGTGCTGGTGGCACCGTCGGCGTCAAAATCACCGACAACGACAATACGCAGCTCCTCCTGCAGGGCGCGATAGAGCAGCGCCACGGCGTTATCGATGCCGCTGAGCTGCTGCCATGAGAGCATCCCTTTTACGCTGCGCTCCAGCTCCCCGGCCGAACTCACGCCGCGGCTGGCATATAAGCGCCGCAGCAGTGGGGGCAGGTTCGCGGGTAGATCCGCCGCCTCATCCACTGTTCGGCGGCGAAGTTGTCTCTGATGTTTCACGAAAATTATTTACCGCTCATAGATTTCTGCTGGTCAAGGAATGCCTTCAGCTCCTGCGGACCCTGATAGCCCGGCACGACGTAGCCGTTGCTCAGGACGATAGCCGGGGTGCCGCTGACGCCGAACTGCACGCCCAGCGCATAGTGGTTAGCAATGTCGATATCGCAGCTGGCCGGCTGCACGCCTTTGCCGTTCATCGCGTTGTCGAAGGCTTTGTTACGATCTTTCGCGCACCAGACCGACTTCATGTCTTTTGCCGCATCGCTCTGGATCCCCTGACGCGGGAAGGCCAGATAGCGCACGGTGATGCCTAGCGCATTGTAGTCCGCCATCTCTTCGTGCAGCTTATGGCAGTAGCCGCAGGTGATATCGGTGAACACGGTAATGACGTGCTTCTCCTGTGCGGCCTTATAGACGATCATCTCTTTTTCCAGCGCGTTGAGATGGGTCATCAGCATCTGATTAGTGACGTTGACCGGCTGCGCGCCGCTGACGTCGTACATCGGCCCCTGAATAATATGCTTACCGTCGTCGGTGACGTACAGCACGCCGCTGTTGGTCATTACGGTTTTCATGCCGCTCACCGGCGCAGGCTGGATCTCGGTGCTCTGCACGCCCAGCTTCGCCAGCGACTGTTTGATTGCCGCGTCATCAGCGTGGGCCATCCCGGAGAGCGTTGCCGCCAGCAGGGTAAACATCATTAAACTCTTTTTCATAACCATCCTTAACTGTTCAGCATCATGCCCGGGGGTGATGCTGTTGATGAAGTTGTCGCAGGCGTTCCGTAGCCACATGGGTATAGATCTGCGTCGTTGAAAGATCGCTGTGTCCCAGCAGCATCTGCACTACGCGCAGGTCAGCGCCGTGGTTTAACAGATGCGTGGCAAACGCGTGGCGCAATACGTGCGGCGAAAGCTTTTCACTGTCGATGCCTGCCAGCAGAGCATAGTGCTTAATCCGGTGCCAGAAGGTCTGCCGGGTCATCTGCTGGGCGCGCTGGCTAGGGAAGAGCGTATCGATTGAGGTGCCGTTCAGCAACCACGGCCGCCCATGCTCAAGATAGTTCTCCAGCCAGTAGACTGCTTCTTCGCCCAGCGGCACCAGACGCTCTTTGTTACCTTTACCAATAACCCGCACCACGCCCTGGCGCAGGCTGATGTCGCTCATGGTCAGTCCGACCAGCTCCGAGACGCGCAGGCCGGTGGCATAGAGCACCTCCAGCATGGCCTTATCACGCAGCTCCAGCGGTTGATCCACCAGCGGGGCCTGCAACAGGCGTTCAACCTGGGCCTCGCTGAGATCTTTTGGCAGCCGCTGCGGCAGCTTAGGCGACGCCAGCAGCGCGCTGGGATCGTCCGGACGTAGCTTCTCCCGATACAGGTGCTGAAAGAGACGCCGTATAGCGCTCAGCAGGCGCGCAGAGCTAGTGGCTTTATATCCGCCCTCAATGCGCTCCGCCAGCAGCGCCTGCAGGTCGTCGCTTTGTGTACTCTGTAATGAGAGGCCGCGATGATGTAGCCACTCCACCATCATGCTGAGGTCGCGGCGGTAGGCGCTCAGCGTATTCTCCGCCAGATTACGCTCCAGCCAGAGCGCATCAAGAAACTGTTCTATGCGTGCGAGATCCTGATCCATTTGAGCCTCTTGGGGTCTGCGGCTCTCCATTATGCCTGATTGCCTACCGATTCTGGTACACTGTGCGCAAAGCCCCATCAGGAATTGAGACGTTTACGCTATGAACATTGGTCTTTTCTATGGTTCCAGTACCTGCTACACCGAAATGGCAGCGGAGAAAATTCGCGACGTTATCGGCCCGGAACTGGTCACGCTCCACAACCTGAAAGACGACGCTGTCTCCTTAATGGAGCAGTACGATGTCCTGATCCTCGGCATTCCCACCTGGGATTTTGGCGAGCTTCAGGAGGACTGGGAGGCGGTCTGGGACCAGCTCGACGGCCTGAACCTCGACGGTAAAATTATTGCGCTGTACGGTATGGGCGATCAGCTCGGCTACGGCGAGTGGTTTCTCGACGCGCTCGGCATGCTGCACGACAAGCTGGCCACCAAAGCCGTCACCTTTGTTGGCTACTGGCCGACAGAGGGCTATGAGTTTACCAGTCCTAAGCCGGTGATTGCCGACGGACAGCTCTTTGTTGGCCTGGCGCTGGATGAAACCAACCAGTACGATCAGAGCGAAGAGCGCATCCAGAGCTGGTGCGAACAGATCCTCAACGAAATGGCCGAGCAGTTCGCCTGATTGGTTTCAACGTGCTCCCGCCGCCGGTTGCTGTAGCAGCACCCGGCGCAGGTCACGCCACTCGCTCTCATCCATGCTGTCCGACGACAGCCACAGGTGATGAATACGCCCGCCCTGCTCTTTACGCAGGCGCAGCATCATGCCGTTGGTCAGCATCCAGGGCGTGCCGATAATCTCCCACTCCACGCCTTGCCAGCGCAGCCGGGAGTCCATTAGCAGCTTAATCTCACCGTGACAGGCGTTGATACGCCGCTGGCTGCGCACGCAGTCAAACACCACCAGTGAGAGCAGCATGAGCCACAGTGGCGTATAGCGCAGCGGCCAGGGGGCCAGCAGTATTAACGCTGCCACCAGGCCGTGAAGCAGGAGAGAGAGCCACTGGGAGCGCCAGGAGACGCGTAGATCAGATTGCCACAGGACCACGTTCCCGATTCCGTGTCTGAATTAACTGCACCATTCTCTGCAACTCCGTGTCGGCAGGTTCACCGTGATTCATTAACCAGTTAAATAAATCTGGATCGTCACTTTTCAGCAGGCGGACGAATAGTCGTTTATCGTCGTCGCTCAGCGTATCGTACTCATGTTCAAAAAAAGGCATGATGGAGATATCCAGCTCGCGCATTCCCCGGCGGCATGCCCAATGGATGCGGGCTCTATTATTTATGTCCATGTCTTCTCCCTGCATTACGATATAGAAGTATCGATAGTGCAGACAGTGTATCGTGTTTTTTGTTCATCCTTTACTGGAAAGTTGATAATTAGGAAGGGTGCTTCCAACATAAAACATGCCGTAGGTACGTTTTGCATTTTATTGCGTAGCGCTACGCATCCCGGCACAGTGAGCACGAATTGTATGCTTTTACCGCTTGCATTGGTCGGCGGCTCTTTTACCATTAAGCATCTAACAGCGTTAAGCAAACCAGGATACTATTATGGCCTTTACTCCTTTTCCTCCGCGCCAGCCTTCCGCCTCTGCGCGTCTGCCGCTGACGCTTATGACCCTCGACGACTGGGCGCTGGCAACCCTGACCGGCGCAGATAGCGAAAAGTATCTGCAGGGCCAGGTTACTGCTGACGTTGCCGCCCTGACCGAGCACCAGCATCTGCTGGCCGCGCACTGCGATGCCAAAGGCAAAATGTGGAGCAACCTGCGCCTGTTTCGCCGCGACGGTGGCTTTGCCTTGATTGAGCGCCGCAGCATTCGTGACGCTCAGCTGACCGAGCTAAAAAAATACGCGGTCTTCTCTAAGGTCACTATCGCACCGGATGACGAACATGTGCTGCTGGGCGTGGCCGGTTTTCAGGCCCGCGCCGCGCTGGCGAACGTATTTACCACCCTGCCCGACGCTGAAAAGCAGATGGTGCAGGAGGGGACAACCTCGATTCTGTGGTTCGAGCACCCGGCAGAGCGTTTCCTGCTGGTGACGGACGTTGCCACAGCGGAGCTGATTGCCGAGAAGCTACGCGGTGAAGCGCAGCTGAACAACAGCCAACAGTGGCTGGCGCTGAATATTGAAGCGGGCCTGCCGGTGATCGACGCCGCTAACAGCGCCCAGTTTATTCCGCAGGCAACCAACCTGCAGGCGCTGGGCGGCATCAGCTTTAAGAAGGGGTGCTACACCGGGCAAGAGATGGTGGCCCGGGCGAAGTTCCGCGGTGCCAACAAGCGCGCCCTGTGGTATCTCGCAGGTAAAGCGAGCCGCCTGCCGGAGCCGGGTGAAGATCTTGAGCTGAAGATGGGTGAAAACTGGCGTCGCACCGGTACCATTCTGGCAGCGGTACAGCTTGAAGATGGTCGTCTGCTGGTACAGGTAGTGATGAACAACGATATGGAGCCGGACAGCGTCTTCCGCGTGCGCGACGATGCCAATACGCTCAGCATCGAGCCACTGCCCTATTCGTTGGAAGAGTGAGCCGTTACGCCGGGTGGCGGCTTCGCCTGACCCGGCCTACAAAACCGTAGGCCCGGCAAGCTTGCGCCGCCGGGCGAAAACTCAAACCTGCCCGACGTAAAGATAGATCGCGAGGAAGTGGCACAGGCTACCGCCTAGCACAAAGCCGTGCCAGATCGCGTGGTTGTAGGGGATGCGCCTGCACACGTAGAAGATCACCCCCAGCGAGTAGACGATCCCCCCAGCGGCCAGCAATATGAGCCCGCCCGCCGAGAGCCTGACGGCCAGCTCATAGATGACCACCAGCGACAGCCAGCCCATCGCCAGATAAGTTACCAGGGAAAGCATCTTAAAACGGTGGGCAATGGTTAATTTGAACAGGATCCCGAGCAGCGCCAGACCCCAGATAACAATCATCAGGCCGCGCGCCAGCGGCGAATCCAGCCCTACCAGTAAAAAAGGCGTGTAGGTACCGGCTATCAGCAGATAGATAGCACAGTGGTCAAACTTCTTCAGCCACGGCTTTGCGCGCGGATGGGGAATAGCGTGATAGAGCGTTGAGGCCAGAAACAGCAGGATCATACTGCCGCCGTAAAGGCTATAGCTGGTAATGGCCAGTGGGCTGGCGTGATTATCCATCGCCTGCATCAGCAGTAAAACCAGTCCCACTACGCCGAACACCAGTCCAATACCGTGGCTAATGCTGTTGGCTATCTCCTCAGCCAGTGAATATCCCTGTTTTTTTAATGGCTTATCAACCATAGCTTACTCCATAAAACAGAGGCTTACGCCGGGTCACTCAGTAGCCGATAGCTGCCTGAATGATAACCAGTATAGAGTAACTGAGAATGATTCCAGTGCACACCTGTTAGCCAAAATAAATATTTCCGTCAAAAAAGTATAATAAACTCACGCTTCGCTCAGGCTACAGCTGTTCCGCTTTTCAGAGCGGGGCGCGTTGCGACGCGGATTCCCGTTTCGGGCAAAATGTGGCAGCATAGAGAGGTGCCATACCGCGCAGATAACCGTCTGAAAAAGGAAGCCTCGTGACCCTGTTTAACCATTCCGCTGTTGCCAGCCTCAACAACCTTGAGATGATGGTCTACAACGTGGTCATTAAAAATCGCGACAAGGTGATGTACATGACCATTCGCGAGCTGGCCGATGCGGCAGGCGTCTCCACCACTACCGTTCTCCGCTTCTGCCGTAAGCTGGAGTGCGAAGGCTATTCGGAGTTCCGCGTGCGCTTTAAATTATATTTAGCGCAGAGCGAACCGCAGCCCGCTAATTTCGGTGCCAGCGAAATTATTAGCTTTTTTAAAAGCGTTAATAACGATGAATTCGATCGCCTGCTGGATCAGGCCGCGGATATTATTCTGGCCTCCGAGCGAATTATATTTGTCGGCGTAGGCACATCCGGATCGCTGGCAAAATATGGCGCACGCTTCTTTTCTAACGTGGGTAAATTCAGTAACCACGTTGACGACCCCTATTTTCCCGTCACCAACGATATGGCAAAAAACGCGCTGGCAATTGTTCTCTCCGTCTCCGGCGAGACCGAGGAGATCCTGCGCTTCGCCAGCCAGTTCAGCCTGCATCACTGTAAGGTGATGTCGATTACCAGCCACGAGCACTCAGCGCTGGCTAAGCTGGCGGATTTTAACCTCTCCTGGCATATTCCCCAGACGCGTATTTCAGGGGGCTATGATCTGACTACCCAAATTCCCGTGATCTATATTCTTGAAACGCTGGGCCGCAAGCTGGCGAAAAAATTAGCCTGAAAAAACAGGCTGTTTTTTCCCTGTAACATATTACCGAAGCGGCAAAGTGTTATATCGTGACTTTCGATTAAGCTTTGCTAGACTCGGCGTAGACCTATTTTCTGTCGGTTACAGCGGGATAAATAAGCATGAAAAAGATCACCTTACCAAAAGACTTTTTATGGGGCGGCGCGGTTGCTGCGCATCAGGTTGAAGGCGGCTGGAACAAAGGCGGCAAAGGCCCTAGCATCTGCGACGTGCTGACCGGCGGCGCACACGGCGTACCGCGTGAGATCACCCAGGAAGTTGTGCCCGGCAAATACTATCCGAACCACGAAGCCGTTGAGTTCTACAGCCACTACAAAGAAGACATCAAGCTGTTTGCCGAGATGGGCTTTAAGTGTTTCCGTACCTCTATCGCCTGGACGCGCATCTTCCCGAACGGTGATGAGCAGACGCCGAACGAAGAGGGTCTGAAGTTCTATGACGATATGTTCGATGAGCTGCTGAAATACAACATCGAGCCGGTGATCACCCTCTCCCACTTTGAGATGCCGCTGCACCTGGTGCAGGCCTACGGCGGCTGGACCAACCGTAAAGTGGTGGATTTCTTTGTGCGCTTCGCCGAAGTGGTCTTCGAGCGCTATAAGAGCAAGGTCAAATACTGGATGACCTTTAACGAGATCAACAACCAGCGTAACTGGCGCGCACCGCTGTTTGGCTACTGCTGCTCCGGCGTGGTCTATACCGAGCATGAAAACCCGGAAGAGACCATGTATCAGGTGCTGCACCACCAGTTCGTTGCCAGCGCCCTGGCAGTGAAGGCGGCGCGGGAGATCAATCCAGAGATGCAGGTTGGCTGCATGCTGGCGATGGTACCGCTCTATCCGTTCTCCTGTAAGCCGGAAGACGTGATGTATGCCCAGGAGTCAATGCGCGAGCGCTGGGTCTTTACCGACGTGCAGCTGCGCGGCTACTACCCTTCCTATGTTCTGAACGAGTGGGAGCGCCGTGGCTTTGATATCAAAATGGAAGCCAACGACGAGCAGATCCTGCGTGACGGTACCTGCGCCTACCTCGGCTTCAGCTACTACATGACCAACGCGGTGAAAGCGGAAGGCGGCAGCGGCGATGCGATCTCTGGCTTCGAAGGCAGCGTGCCGAACCCGCACGTTAAAGCTTCTGACTGGGGCTGGCAGATTGACCCGGTCGGCCTGCGCTATGCTCTGTGCGAGCTGTACGAGCGCTACCAGAAGCCGCTGTTTATCGTGGAAAACGGCTTCGGCGCGTACGATAAAGTGGAAGAGGATGGCAGCATCAATGACGACTACCGCATTGATTACCTGCGCGCCCACGTGGAAGAGATGATCAAAGCCGTGACCTACGACGGCGTCGATCTGATGGGCTATACCCCGTGGGGCTGCATCGACTGCGTATCCTTCACCACCGGTCAGTACAGCAAGCGCTATGGCTTTATCTATGTGAACAAGCACGACGACGGCACCGGTGACATGTCCCGCTCCCGTAAGAAGAGCTTTAACTGGTACAAAGAGGTGATCGCCAGCAACGGCGAGAATCTGTAACGCCGTATTGCCGGGCGGCGCTGCGCTTGCACCGGCCTACGAACCCTGTAGGCCCGGTAAGCGTAGCGCCACCGGGCGTTATTTGCCGCCCGCCATCTCAATAAAACTCCCCGTCACGTACGACGCCTTCTCGCTCAGCAGCCAGACTATCGCCTGCGCCACCTCTTCCGGCTGGCCGCCACGCTGCATCGGCAGCGCTGATTTAACCCGATCTACTCGTCCAGGCTCCCCGCCGTCGGCATGCATCTCGGTATAGATAAACCCTGGCCGCACGCCGTTAACGCGAATGCCCTGCGCCGCGACCTCCAGCGACAGCCCTGTAGTCAGCGTATCGACCGCCCCTTTCGAGGCGGCATAGTCAACGTATTCACCGGGCGATCCCAGCCTTGCCGCCGCCGAAGATACGTTGACGATGGCCCCGCCCTTGCCGCCGTGCCGGTGCGACATCCGCTTTACCGCCTCGCGACAACAGAGAAAGTAGCCCGTCACGTTGGTCGCCAGCACGCGGTTAATGCGCTCGGCGGTGAGGTTTTCCACGGTGCTCTGGGTAAAAAGAATGCCTGCGTTATTAACCAGCGCGGTAAGCGGCTCGTTCTCACTGTCGATACGGGTAAACATCGCCAGCACCTGCGCTTCATCGCTGATATCCGCCTGTACCGCGAACGCTCTGCCGCCCGCAGCGAGGATGGTATTCACCACCTCAGTTGCCGCCTCCACGTTGTGATGATAGTTAACCGCCACGCTGTAGCCTTCACGCGCCAGCTCCAGCGCAGTGGCCCTGCCAATCCCCCGGCTTGCGCCGGTTACCAGTGCAATTGCCATTCGTCATTCTCCAGATAGAAAAAAGCCGGGCGGCGCTTACGCTTGCCCGGCCTACAATATGGCACAAAATATTACTGATATTCGCTCATCGGCACGCAGGAGCAGAAGAGGTTGCGGTCGCCGTAGACGTCATCAAGACGCTTCACGGTCGGCCAGTACTTGTTTGCAGACCCTGCCGGGAAGACCGCCAGCTCGCGGCTGTAGCCGTGGCTCCACTCCGCCACCAGCTCGTGCTGGGTATGCGGGGCGTTAACCAGCGGATTGTCCTCCAGCGTCCACTCGCCGTCCTGCACGCGATCGATCTCCATGCGGATAGCCAGCATCGCGTCAATAAAGCGGTCCAGCTCGGCTTTGCTCTCGGACTCTGTCGGCTCTACCATCAGGGTACCCGCCACCGGGAAGGACATGGTTGGCGCGTGGAAACCGTAGTCGATGAGTCGTTTGGCGATATCCAGCTCGCTAATGCCGCTCTGCTCTTTCAGCGGACGAATATCCAGAATGCACTCGTGCGCCACGCGGCCATCGCGGCCGGTATAGAGCACCGGGAAGGCAGACTGCAGGCGGGTCGCAATGTAGTTGGCGTTGAGGATTGCCACCTGGCTGGCTTTTTTCAGCCCCTCCGCGCCCATCATGCGGATGTACATCCAGCTGATCGGCAGAATAGAGGCGCTGCCGAACGGAGCAGCAGAGACTGCACCCTGACGGGTCAGCATCCCTTCAATCTGTACCACGCTGTGGCCCGGCACGAACGGGGCCAGGTGCGCTTTCACGCCGATAGGCCCCATGCCTGGACCGCCGCCGCCGTGCGGAATGCAGAAGGTTTTATGCAGGTTGAGGTGCGACACGTCTGCGCCGATAAAGCCAGGAGAGGTGATCCCCACCTGGGCGTTCATGTTCGCGCCGTCAAGATAGACCTGACCGCCATACTGGTGGACGATTTCGCACACTTCGCGGATCGTCTCTTCATACACCCCGTGGGTAGACGGGTAGGTCACCATGATACAGGAGAGGTTATCCCCCGCCTGCTCGGCCTTGGCACGCAGATCGGCCAGGTCGATGTTACCGTTTTTATCGCAGGCGACCACAACCACCTGCATCCCGGCCATCTGCGCCGACGCCGGGTTGGTGCCGTGGGCGGAGCTTGGGATCAGACAGATATCGCGGTGACCGTCGTTGCGGCTCTCATGATAGTGGCGGATCGCCAGCAGGCCTGCGTACTCACCCTGCGCGCCGGAGTTCGGCTGCATGCAGAGGGCATCGTAGCCGGTCAGCTTCACCAGCCAGTCAGAGAGTTGGTTGATCATCTGATGATACCCTTCCGCCTGGTCTGCCGGGCAGAACGGGTGCAGCTCGGCGAACTCAGGCCAGGTGATGGGGATCATCTCAGCGGCGGCGTTCAGCTTCATGGTGCAGGAGCCGAGCGGGATCATCGCCTGGTTCAGAGCCAGATCCTTGCGCTCCAGGGAGTGCATGTAGCGCATCATCTCGGTTTCGCTGTGGTAGCGATTGAACACCGGATGGCTCAGAATGGCGTCATCACGCAGCATGCCCGGCTGGATCGCGCGGCTGTCGTGGGCCACCTCTTTGTCCAGCGCATCGATATTCAGGCCATGACCATCGCCGACAACCACGTCAAAGAGCTTAACCACATCTTCGCGGGTGGTGGTTTCGTCGAGGGTAATACCTACGGCGTGATGGATGTCGCTACGCAGGTTGATCTCTGCCGCTTCCGCACGCGCCAGCACCGCCGCTTTGTCAGCGACCTCTACGCAGAGGGTGTCAAAGAAGTGCGTATGGCGCAGCTTCAACCCTTTCTGCTGCAGGCCGGTGGCCAGGATATCGGCCAGGCGGTGGATACGACCTGCAATGCGCTTCAACCCTACCGGACCGTGGTAGACGGCGTAGAGGCTGGCGATGTTAGCCAGCAGCACCTGCGAGGTACAGATGTTGGAGTTCGCTTTCTCGCGGCGGATATGCTGCTCGCGGGTCTGCATCGCCATGCGCAGCGCGGTATTACCGGCAGCATCTTTCGATACGCCGATAATGCGGCCCGGCATGGAGCGTTTGAATTCATCTTTGGCAGCAAAGAAGGCTGCGTGCGGGCCGCCGTAGCCCATCGGCACGCCGAAGCGCTGCGCGGAGCCGAAGACGATATCCGCCCCCTGCTTGCCTGGTGCGGTCAGCAGCACCAGCGCCATAAAGTCTGCCGCGACGCTCACGATAACCTTGCGCGCTTTCAGCTCGCTAATGAAGGTGCTGTAGTCATGGACTTCGCCAGTGGTGCCTACCTGCTGGAACAGCACGCCGAAGAGATCCTGATGATCCAGCGCCTTGTCGGCGTCGTCGACCACGATCTCAAAGCCAAAGGTTTCCGCGCGGGTGCGTACCACGTCGAGAGTCTGCGGATGCACGTCGGCGGCGACAAAGAAGCGGTTTGCCCCCTTCAGCTTGCTGACGCGTTTGGCCATCGCCATCGCTTCGGCCCCAGCGGTCGCTTCATCAAGCAGCGATGCGGAGGCGATATCAAGGCCGGTCAGATCCAATGTAACCTGCTGGAAGTTGAGCAGGGCCTCAAGGCGGCCCTGGGAAACTTCCGGCTGATAAGGGGTATAGGCGGTGTACCAGCCTGGGTTTTCCAGCATATTGCGCAGGATCACCGGCGGCAGCTGCACGGCGGTATAGCCCATGCCGATGTAAGACTTAAAGCGCTTGTTGCGCGCTGCGATGGCTTTCAGCTCGGCCAGCGCAGCAAACTCCGTGGTCGCGTCGCCAATCTGCGGCGGCGTCGCCAGCTGAATGTCCTGCGGGACAATCTGGCCAATCAGGGCGTTGAGTGAATCTGCCCCAACGGTTTTCAGCATCTCTTGCTGCTGAGCAGCGTCCGGCCCGATGTGGCGATCGACAAAGGCGTCGCGGTGTTCAAGCTGGCTTAAAGTCTGGGTCATGAGCGATGGTTCCTGAAACGTGCGGTGAATCGTGGTTGTCTTAACCTGAAATGCCCGGTGGCGCTATCGCTTACCGGGCCTACAGGCTTTACTCGTCTTCTAATAGAGATTCGTACGCGGTCGCGTCCAGCAGGGCTTCAACCTCTGCTTCGTCGCTGGCCTTGATCTTAAAGATCCAGCCACCAGCGTATGGCTCGCTGTTGACCAGCTCCGGGTTGTCGCTGAGCGCATCGTTAACTGCCACGATCTCGCCGCTCACCGGCGCATAGATGTCAGAAGCCGCCTTAACGGATTCTGCCACTGCACAGTCATCGCCCGCGCTGACGGTAGCGCCCACGTCCGGCAGGTCAACGAACACCATATCGCCCAGCAGCTCCTGCGCATGTTCGGTGATGCCTACGGTGTAGGAGCCGTCTGCCTCTTTGCGCAGCCATTCGTGTTCTTTACTGTATTTCAGGTCGCCAGGTACATTGCTCATTAACATTTCTCCACGATAGATTAGGTTACGCGACGGCTTTGCCAGCGCGTACAAAAACAGGTTTCGTTACCTTCACCGGCATTTCACGGTTGCGGATCTGCACGATGGCCGTGTCGCCAATCCCTGCCGGTACGCGGGCCAGCGCAATGCTGTAGCCCAGCGTCGGCGAGAAGGTGCCGCTAGTGATAATGCCTTCCTGTGAATTGCCGCTGGCGTCGGTGAAGCGCACCGGCAGTTCGTTACGCAGCACGCCTTTTTCGGTCATGATCAGGCCAACCAGTTGCTCAGTCCCCTTTTCACGCTGTACCTCCAGCGCTTCGCGGCCGATGAAGTCACGATCGGCGGGCTCCCAGGCGATGGTCCAGCCCATGTTGGCCGCCAGCGGCGAAACGCCTTCGTCCATCTCCTGACCGTAGAGGTTCATGCCTGCCTCCAGACGCAGCGTATCGCGTGCGCCCAGGCCACAGGGCTTCACGCCCGCGCCAATCAGCGCCTGCCAGAAATCCGCCGCTTGCTCACTCGGAAGCGCAATCTCATAACCCGCCTCGCCGGTGTACCCGGTGGTAGCGATAAACCAGCCGTCTGACTCCACGCCAAAGAAGGGTTTCATGCCTGCTACGGCCTGACGCTGAGCATCGGTAAACAGGCCTGCCGCTTTCGCCTGGGCATTTGGCCCCTGGACGGCGATCAGGGCCAGATCGTCACGGACGGTAATGTCGATATCAAAGGGAGCCACATGCTGGGTGATCCAGGCAAGATCTTTTTCCCGGGTAGCGGAGTTCACCACCAGGCGGAAGTGCTCTTCGGTAAAGAAGTAGACGATCAGATCATCAATGACGCCGCCGGAGGCGTTGAGCATACCGCTGTAGAGCGCCTTACCCGGCTGGGTCAGTTTGGCAACGTCGTTGGCCAGCAGGTGGCGAAGAAACGCCCGGCAGCGGCTGCCGCGCAGGTCAACGATGGTCATATGCGAGACATCAAACATACCGGCATCGGTACGCACCGCGTGATGCTCATCGATCTGCGAGCCGTAGTGCAGCGGCATCATCCAGCCGTGGAAATCCACCATGCGTGCGCCGCAAAGCGTATGTTGTTCGTATAAAGGGGTTTGCTGAGCCATCTTTTCCTCATTGAATAAGCGGGGCCAGGATAAATAAGGCGAAGTCGTAAGCAGGTAGCCTCGTTTCCAGACGGCGACGCAAACGTTACCTTTTGCCTGAACTTATCATCGAACAGCAGGCATAACCATAAGCAAAAATGTTCCATCACATTAGCTTATGACCCAAAAAGCCAAACCGGGCGGCAGGATATTACACTGCCAACAGGCCATGGTTTTGCGATAAACATCATAAAACAGACGATGAGCGGCCCATAAGTCAGCGTATTACGCGGCAAAGCGCGCAGATTTCCAGAGCGGGAAAAATAGTGGGATGAGAAAAAGTAATCCGAAAACAGGGGTGAAATTAGAATATTTCAAATGAGGGAAGGGTACCCCTCCCCAGGGCTGGGGAGGGAAAGTGTGATCGGGTTAACGTAACCACTCTGGCAGATCGTTTAGCCCCATCGCCTGGCGAATAAGCTGCGGCTTGACGCCCGGTAGCGTATCGGCCAGCTTCAATCCGAGATCGCGCAGCAGCTTTTTCGCCGGATGCGTACCGGAAAACAGCTCGCGAAAGCCCTGCATACTCGCCAGCATCACCCCGGCGCTGTGTTTGCGGCTGCGCTCGTAGCGGCGCAGGTAGAGATGCTGGCCGATATCTTTGCCCGCACCGTGCAGGCGCTTAAGCTCGTTCACCAGCTCGGCGGCATCCATAAAGCCAAGATTTACGCCCTGCCCTGCCAGCGGATGGATGGTGTGCGCTGCATCGCCCACCAGCGCAAGTCGGTGCGCGGCAAACTGGCGCGCATAGCGGCCCGTCAGCGGAAAGACCAGCCGCTCGCTCTCAACGTGGCAGAGGCCGAGACGGTTGTCGAACGCCATATCCAGCGCCTGATTGAAGGTCTCCTCTGTCGCCTCCTGCATGCTGGCTGCTTCAAGCGGCGGCAGCGACCAGACGATGGAGCAGAGGTGCGGATCGCTCAGCGGCAGGAAGGCTAAGATGCCGTCGCCGTGGAAGACCTGACGCGCTACCGCCTCGTGAGGCTCATCAGTGCGAATGGTGGCAACCAGCGCGTGATGGCGATAGTCCCAGGAGGTAAGCGCAATGTCGGCCTTATCGCGTAGCCAGGAGTTCGCCCCATCCGCGCCGACGACCAGCCGCGCCGTTAGCATGCCGCCGTCTTTCAGGGTCAGAAAGGCTTCGTTTTCACCCCAGGCGACCTGCTGCACCCCAGCGGGTGCCAGGAGCGTGACGTCCTGACACTGCTGCGCTTTCTGCCACAGCGCCTGATGGATCACATCGTTCTCGATAATATGGCCCAGGTGACTATAGCCCATGCTGCGGTCGTCAAAAGCGATGCGGCCAAAGCTGTCTTTGTCCCACACCTCCATACCGTGATAGCAGCTGGCGCGGTTCGCTACGATGGATGACCAGACGCCAAGGCGCGTCAGCAGTTTTTCACTGGCGGCGTTGATAGCCGAGACGCGAAGCGCAGGCGGTGCGTTCTCCGGCAGCGGCTGAGGCGGGTTTTGCTCCAGCACCGCTACGCGCAGGCCGCTCCCCTGTAATCCACAGGCTACCGCCAGACCAACCATGCCGCCGCCAACAATTGCTACATCTATATTCTGCAAAATTCACTCCCAAAGCTAGCGCCTTTTATCGTGCGACCCAGCCTAATGTCCGTTGCGCCAGCACGTCGCGTGCCGGAGTAAAAAGTTCCATTGCCATCAGACCGGCGTTGCGACCCGCGACCAGCGGCGACCAGCGGTTAGCAAACAGCTGCACCAGCCCGTCAGTGACGCCGATTGTCGCCTCTTTGTCACTCTGGCGGCGCTGCTGATAGCCGTGCAGCACGGACCAAGATCCGATGTCGGTATTCTCTGCCCGCGCATCAGCCAGCGTCTCGGCCAGGCTCATCACATCGCGCATGCCGAGGTTGAACCCCTGCCCGGCGATGGGGTGCAGCGTCTGGGCAGCGTTACCCACCAGCACTACGCGGTGCGATACCGGCGAGGACGCGGTAGTTAACGCCAACGGATAGGCGCTGCGGGTGCCCGCGTGGACAATGCGCCCAAGCCGCCAGCCGAACGCGCTTTGCAGCTCGTGGCAGAAACGTTCATCGGACCAGGCCATCACCTCGTCACGCTTCTCCAGCGGATGGCACCAGACCAGCGAGTAGCGCCCCTGCGACATGGGCAGCAGCGCCAGCGGGCCGTGCTCGGTGAAGCGCTCGAAGGCTCTCCCATTGCCAGCAACCGATGTGGTGACGTTGGCGATCAGCGCCACCTGATGATACGGCTCCTGCTGCCAGCCGATACCACACTGGGCTGCCAGTGCCGATCGGGAGCCGTCAGCCGCCACCAGCAGGCTTCCCTGTAACGTTTTACCGCTCTCCAGCGTGACGCTGACGCCCTCCTCGCTGCGGGCGAAATCGCTCACGCGGTCAGGACAGTGCAGCGTGACGCCGGGCGCACGGCGTAGCAGCGAAAACAGCCGCTGCCCCACCTCGTGCAGCTCTACGACGTGCCCGAGGGCATCGACGCGGTAGTCCTGCGCTTCCAGCGTGACAAAGCCCGCATGACCGCGATCGCTCACGTGAACGGTGGTGATGGGCGTAGCGCACTGGGCAATGTGCTGCCAGATACCGATCCGCGCCAGATGCTGGCAGGTGCCCTCGGCCAGGGCGATAGCGCGGGCGTCAAACCCAGGGTGCGCCTGTGCTTCCGGGGCGGTCGCTTCGATAAGATGCACCGGCAGCGAGCCGTGCGTCAGGCGCGAAATAGCCAGCGCAAGCGTAGCGCCGGTCATCCCGCCGCCGACGATAATGACGCTCATGAACGCGTCGCCGCCGCCATCAGCGCCTCGATCTCATCGGCCTTTTTCACTACGCTGGCGGTCAGGTTCTCGTTGCCATTTTCGGTGATGAGGATGTCATCCTCGATGCGAATGCCAATGCCACGATACTGGGGCGGCACGTCGGCATCCGGGGCGATATAGAGGCCTGGTTCAACGGTCAGCACCATGCCCGGCTCAAGAGTGCGGGAGCGGTCAGGCCCGTAAACGCCGACGTCGTGAACGTCCAGACCCAGCCAGTGGCTCAGGCCGTGCATAAAGAAGGCGCGGTGGGCGTTATCGGTAATCAGCTGGTCAACGTCGCCCTTCAGGATATCGAGCTTCACCAGCCCGGTAATCATGATCCGCACCACTTCACCGGTCACCTCCTGAATAGAGGTGCCCGGACGGAACAGGGTCAGCGCAGCGTCGAGAGAGGCCAGCACGATGTCATAGATCTCGCGCTGGGCCGGGGTAAATTTGCCGTTGATCGGGAAGGTGCGGGTAATATCCCCTGCGTAGCCCTGATACTCGCATCCAGCATCGATCAACACCAGCTCACCGTCGCGCAGCTCGCTTTCGTTCTCGGTGTAGTGCAGGATACAGCCGTTTTCACCGCCACCGACGATAGTGTTGTACGACGCAAAGCGCGCCCCGTGGCGGTTGAACTCGTGCAGGATCTCGCCTTCAAGCTGATATTCAAACATGCCCGGACGGCAGGTCTGCATCGCCCGGGTGTGGGCTAAGGCGCTGATCTCCCCTGCGCGGCGCAGAACGTCAACCTCTTCCGGGGATTTAAACAGGCGCATCTCGTGAACGAGGGGACGCCAGTCGGTAATGGAGAGCGGCGCGGTGAGATTCTGCCGGGATCCTTTGCGCAGCGTATTCAGCGCGGTGAAGAGGATCGCATCCGCATAGCTGTATTCGCCCTGCGCGTGGTAGACCACGTCGAGGCCGTTAAGCAACTGGTAGAGCTGCTCGTTGATTTCACTGAACGCCAGCGCCCGATCCACGCCCAGCTTCTCCGGGGCGGCCTCCTGGCCCAGCCGACGGCCGAACCAGATCTCTGCGGTTTTATCTCGCAGGCGGTTGAACAGCACGCTGTGGTTGTGGGTGTCATCACTCTTGATCAGCACCAGCACCGCTTCTGGCTCGTTAAAGCCGGTGAAGTACCAAAAGTCGCTGTTTTGACGGTAAGGATATTCACTGTCGGCGCTGCGGGTCGCCTCCGGAGCGGAGAAGATCAGCGCCGCGCTGGCCGGAGCCATCTGCGCAAGCAGCGCCTGGCGGCGGCGAAGAAACTCAGACTGGGTCATGACACCTCCTTTTTAGCATTCAGTACGACGCTTAATGTAGCGTTGGCTTACGCACTTCCGGTGCGGTCGGCTGTGGACGGGTAAAGGTATCGTGGCAGAGCAGCGCCGCCACGCGGACGTACTCAACGATCTCTTCGAGGGACATCTCCAGCTCTTCCTGATCTTCGTCCTCGTCGTAGCCCAGCTGCGCGATATTGCGTAGATCGTCGATAGCCTCGCCGGTATCGCCGGTGACCTTATCGAGCTTCGGCTGCGTGACGCCCAGCCCCAGCAGGAAGTGGTTCACCCAGCCCGCCATAGCGTCGGCCCGGTCAAACACGCTGACCTCGTCGCCATCCGGCAGAAAGAGCTGGAACTGGAAGCCATCGTCCTCCAGCGCGTCGCTGGTGGCGGCGTGCATCTTGCGCAGCGCCTCGGCCAGCTCATGGCCGAACGCCAGGCCTTCGTTGGTGAGATCGTGCAGCAGCGGCTGCCACGACGTGTCGTTATTGCCGCCGCAAAGCATCCCGCCGATCAGACCGTGCATCTCGGCTGGCGTTAAGCCAACACCCTGTTGGTTGAGTAACTGGTTCAATTCATTGTAACCAGGCATTTCGTTCTGTATTGACATGCGCATTCGTCGTCGTTGGGAGGAAGATTCATGGTATGCTACCACTTTGGACCCTGGTGATATAGCCGTCAGATTTCGCCAAACATGCGTTTGCGACCTTTACGTATAGGTTTCTTTTTACGGCTATGTTAAGAGAATAGGCTAAGAGTTCAGGTTATGAGAATCTGCTTGAATCCTCTAACCAGGGTAGCTATAGTGTCGCCCCTTCGCAGCCATGACTCGGTTGCCAAGGTAGAGCGCAGTCAAACAGCAGGAAGGTGTCATGTCTGCACAACCCGTCGATATCCAAATTTTTGGCCGTTCACTGCGCGTGAACTGTCCGCCTGAACAGCGGGACGCTCTCAATCAGGCTGCAGATGATCTGAATCAGCGGTTGCAAGATCTGAAAGTTCGCACTAGAGTCACAAATACTGAGCAGCTCGTTTTCATCGCCGCGTTGAACATTAGCTACGAACTGGCTCAGGAAAAGGCAAAAACCCGCGACTACGCATCCAGCATGGAGCAGCGTATTCGACTGTTACAGCAGACCATCGAACAGGCATTGCTTGATCAGGGTCGCATAAACGAAAGACCGGGGCCTAAGTTTGAATAACACTTCAAGGTCTACTATGGTAGAGTGACCGTGAAGAAAAAATTTCTCTGAGATGTTCGCAAGCGGGCCAGTCCCCTGAGCCGATATTTCATACCACAAGAATGTGGCGCTCCATGG
>NZ_DAMACX010000057.1:0-21802 GCF_031998825.1 Pseudescherichia sp. | reverse complement strand
GCAACGTTATCCTCCCTGGTGCTGGCGATAATCTCGCAGACCGTGAAACAACAGTGTAGCTGTCATCTCAGAGAAGATGGTGCATCCGGGAGGATTCGAACCTCCGACCGCTCGGTTCGTAGCCGAGTACTCTATCCAGCTGAGCTACGGATGCAAATGGCGGTGAGGCGGGGATTCGAACCCCGGATGCAGCTTTTGACCGCATACTCCCTTAGCAGGGGAGCGCCTTCAGCCTCTCGGCCACCTCACCAACACGCCTCTTGCGAGTGCTTCGAAGAACTTGTTTTCGCTCTTCGTCGCTGCGTTGGCGCACATATTACTTTCTGGGACTTATAAGTCAAACAATTTTTCCCACCCCTGATTCGTTTGCACACTTCGCAAACAATTTGCGCTGAAAAGGATCAAAAAGAGTGTTTTATCAGCAGAATCCTTGCCGTAGCGCAGCGTAAAGAAAGAGAGCAGAGAAATGAAAATGTCATGCAAAAGGGGGAGAATGAGAAAGAAGAGTGAAAAAAGCGGGCTGAAAAGAGCCGCGTCTCGCCAGACGGCGAGACGCGATGATATCAGTAGCTGGACTGTTGTGATTTTTCAGCCTGGATACGCTGGTAGATCTCTTCACGATGAACAGATACTTCTTTAGGGGCGTTCACGCCAATGCGAACCTGGTTGCCCTTAACCCCTAAAACTGTCACGGTGACCTCGTCCCCAATCATGAGGGTTTCACCAACTCGACGAGTCAGAATCAGCATTCTTTGCTCCTTGAAAGATTAAAAGAGTCGGGTCTCTTGTATCCCGGCATTATCCATCATATAACGCCAAAAAGTAAGCGATGACAAACACGTAAAGTGTAAGCAGTCACGGCATCACATTCTGTTAAACGTAAGTTTAGCCGATATACACAACTTCAACCTGACTTTATCGTTATCAATAGCGTAGTGGCAAGTACGCCATAACCCAGGGGCTATGGCGTCTGCGTTCGCTTTGTTTGTTATTACAGTTTTGCGCTTACCCAGCCTTTCACGCTGGCTAATGCCGCAGGCAGCGCGGCTGCGTCCGTACCGCCGGCCTGGGCCATATCCGGACGTCCACCGCCTTTACCACCAACCTGCTGGGCAACCATACCAATCAGCTCCCCTGCCTTCACGCGGTCGGTCACCTCTTTTGAGACCCCCGCAATCAGAGAAACCTTACCCTCTGCTACCGTGGCGAGAACGATAACCGCAGAACCGAGCTGGTTCTTCAGATCGTCAACCATGGTGCGCAGCATCTTCGGCTCGACGCCCGCCAGCTCGCTTACCAGCAGCTTCACGCCGTTAATCTCTTCTGCTTTATCGGAGATGTTCGCACTCTCCTGCGCCGCCTGCTGCGCTTTCAGCTGCTGCAGCTCTTTCTCCAGCTGGCGGGTTTTGTCCAGAACGGTGCGCACTTTGTCGCCCAGGTTCTGGCTGTCACCCTTCAGCAGCTGGGCAATATCCTGCAGCTGATCGCTCTGTGTATGGAGGCTGGCAATGGCATTCTCACCGGTAACGGCCTCGATGCGGCGAACGCCTGCTGCCGTGCCGGATTCAGACACGATGCGGAACAGACCAATATCACCGGTGCGGGAGGCATGAGTACCGCCACACAGCTCGGTAGAGAAGTCGCCCATGCTCAGCACGCGTACGCGCTCGTCATACTTCTCGCCAAACAGCGCCATAGCGCCTTTGGCCCGGGCGTCTTCCAGATCCATAATCTGGGTTTCGATCGGCAGGTTACGACGGATCTGGGCGTTAACCAGATCTTCTACCGCGCGGATCTCCGCAGGCTTCATCGCCTCAAAATGGGAGAAGTCAAAGCGCAGCACCTTGTCGTTCACCAGCGAGCCTTTCTGCGCTACGTGGGTACCCAGCACTTCGCGCAGCGCGGCGTGCATCAGGTGCGTCGCAGAGTGGTTCAGACGGATACGTTCGCGGCGGGCTTCATCTACCTCGGCCTTAACGCCGTCGCCCACTTTCAGGGAGCCGGATGCCAGCTTGCCCTGATGACCAATCGCCTGGCCATACTTCTGGGTATCGGTCACGGTAAAGGTGAAGCCGTTACCTTTCAGCTCGCCCTTGTCGCCCACCTGGCCGCCGGATTCCGCGTAGAACGGCGTCGCGTCAAGAATGACTACTGCCTCTTGCCCTGCGCCAATGGTGTCGACGGACTGGCCTTCGACAAACAGCGCGGTCACCTTGCTGGTCAGCTCCAGGCTATCGTAGCCTTTGAATTCGGATGCGCCTTCAACGCGGATCATCGCGTTGTAGTCTGCGCCAAAGCCGCTGGATTCACGGGCGCGGTTGCGCTGCGCTTCCATCGCGGCGTTAAAGCCTTTCTCATCCACGTTGATGCCACGCTCGCGGCAGACGTCGGCGGTGAGATCCACCGGGAAGCCGTAGGTGTCATACAGACGGAAGGCGGTCTCACCGTCCAGCGTATCGCCGGTCAGCTTCGCCAGCTCTTCGTCGAGCAGCGCCAGACCACGCTCCAGCGTACGGGCAAACTGCTCTTCTTCAGTTTTCAGGGTCTGCTCAACCTGCGCCTGCTGGCTCTTCAGCTCTTCGCCTGCTGCACCCATCACGTCGATTAGCGGCGCAACCAGCTTGTAGAAGAAGGCCTCTTTCGCGCCGAGCATGTTGCCATGACGAACCGCGCGACGAATGATGCGGCGCAGCACGTAGCCACGGCCTTCGTTCGACGGCAGCACGCCGTCGGCGAGCAGGAACGCACAGGAGCGGATATGGTCGGCGATCACGCGCAGGGATTTGTTGTTCAGATCGGTTGCACCGGTCACTTTCGCCACGGCAGCGATCAGATCGCGGAACAGGTCAATCTCATAGTTTGAGTTGACGTGCTGCAATACCGCCGCAATACGCTCGAGGCCCATACCGGTATCTACCGACGGCTTCGGCAGCGGCTCCATGGTGCCATCGGCCTGGCGGTTGAACTGCATGAAGACGATGTTCCAGATCTCAATATAGCGATCGCCGTCTTCGTCCGGGCTGCCCGGAGGACCGCCAGCGATATGTGCGCCGTGGTCAAAGAAAATCTCGGTGCATGGGCCGCACGGGCCGGTGTCGCCCATCTGCCAGAAGTTATCAGAAGCGTAGGCACCGCCTTTGTTATCCCCAATGCGGATGATACGTTCGCGCGGGATACCTACCTCTTTTTCCCAGATTTCGTAAGCTTCGTCGTCGGTTTCATAGACGGTTACCCACAGGCGATCTTTCGGCAGGTTGAACCAGTTCTCACCGGTCAGCAGTTCCCATGCGTACTGGATAGCATCGTGTTTGAAATAGTCGCCAAAGCTGAAGTTACCCAGCATTTCGAAGAAGGTGTGATGGCGCGCGGTGTAACCGACGTTTTCCAGATCGTTGTGTTTACCGCCCGCACGCACGCAGCGCTGCGCGGTAGTTGCGCGGGAATAATTACGCTTGTCGAGACCAAGGAAAACATCCTTGAACTGGTTCATCCCGGCGTTGGTAAACAGCAGAGTTGGATCGTTGTTGGGTACCAGGGAGCTGCTTGCAACAACCTGATGACCTTTACTATGGAAAAAATCGAGAAACGCCTGACGGATCTCAGCGGTGCTCTTGCTCATAATTATCCTGAAATCAAGCTAACGAAATGTCGTAGCGGACGTTTCTCCCTGTTACAGGCAACGACCAGCTACTGGAAAAAGTGGGAATAAGATAAGTTTTCTTGACTGCGAAGTAAAATCCCGTATGCAGCCAGGCCGTAAAATTTCACCAAAGTTCTTTAATATCCTCCATCAGGAACCCCCGATAGAGTAAAAACCGCTGTACTTTCACCTTCTCAGCAAAGACCGCTGGCAGCGGATCGCCATACTTGCGCTGCGCCTGCTCGCGGGCGATCTCAATCCAGTCGATGTCGCATTCGCGCATCGCCTCCTCTGCCGTTTCCCGATCGATTCCCTTCTGGGTCAGCTCCTGGCGAATGCGGGCCGGGCCATAGCCCTTGCGGCCACGGCTGGCGATAAACTGGCGGGCGAAGCGGGCGTCGTCGAGATAGCGGTTTTCATAGCACCAGTTCACCACGTTATTAATATCGTCTTCAGTAGCGTCTACCGGCTCAGGTCCGGTTTTGGTTATCACCGGGGCGGTCAGCTTGCGGCGGAACTCCTTTTCGCTGTGGTCGCGCATGCCAAGGATGCGCATGGCGCGATCGAGCAAGCGGGCATAGGCGGAGCGGCGGGGCGAGGTATCTGTCATGGCACACCTGCTGGATGGATAGATAGCAAAAAGGGCTGCATCGGCAGCCCTTGTTCATCACGTCAGATTATTAAAAATCTTCGTTGGTCTCTTTCGCGTTAACGTCATTGTCGTCAACGGTGAAGTCCGGTTTGGTGTCCGGGTTCGTGAGCAGAATTTCACGAATCTTCGTCTCGATCTCTTTCGCGGTAGCCGGGTTCTCTTTCAGCCAGGTGGTCGCATTCGCTTTACCCTGACCAATTTTCTCACCGTTGTAGCTATACCATGCGCCCGCTTTTTCGATCAGCTTCTCTTTCACGCCCAGGTCAACCAGCTCGCCGTAGAAGTTGATACCTTCGCCGTAGAGGATCTGGAACTCAGCCTGTTTGAACGGTGCAGCGATTTTGTTTTTCACCACTTTCACGCGGGTTTCGCTACCGACCACGTTATCGCCCTCTTTCACCGCGCCGATACGGCGGATGTCGAGACGCACGGAGGCGTAGAATTTCAGCGCGTTACCGCCGGTGGTGGTTTCCGGGTTACCGAACATCACACCAATCTTCATACGGATCTGGTTGATGAAGATCAGCAGGGTGTTGGACTGCTTCAGGTTACCCGCCAGCTTACGCATCGCCTGGCTCATCATACGTGCCGCGAGGCCCATGTGAGAGTCACCGATCTCGCCTTCGATCTCGGCTTTCGGGGTCAGTGCCGCAACGGAGTCAACGACCAGCACGTCAACCGCGCCGGAGCGCGCCAGCGCGTCACAGATCTCGAGTGCCTGCTCACCGGTATCCGGCTGGGAGCAGAGCAGGTTATCGATATCAACGCCCAGCTTGCGCGCGTACACAGGGTCAAGCGCGTGCTCTGCATCGATAAAGGCACAGGTTTTACCCGCGCGCTGCGCAGCAGCGATAACCTGCAGCGTCAGGGTCGTTTTACCCGAGGACTCCGGCCCGTAGATCTCTACGATACGGCCCATTGGCAGGCCGCCCGCACCAAGGGCGATATCCAGCGAAAGCGAACCGGTGGAGATCGTTTCTACGTCCATAGTACGGTCTTCACCCAGGCGCATGATGGAGCCTTTACCGAATTGCTTTTCGATCTGGCCCAGTGCTGCCGCCAACGCTTTCTGTTTGTTTTCGTCGATAGCCATTATTACTCCTGTCATGCCGGGTAAAGCAGGTGATGCTCGCCGGGGATTACTGTTTTGTTGCGCTCATTATACTGTATACGCATACAGTATCAAGCTCTTTGTAGAAAATGTTGCCACAGGGTTTGCAGGGCATACGCGGTGGCCTGACGACGCACGTTTTCACGGTCGCCAGCGAAGCACTCCCGCCGTGTGATCCCCTCTCCCGCCGCGCTGGCGAAGCCAAACCAGACCGTGCCCACCGGCTTGCTTTCGCTGCCGCCGTCGGGGCCAGCGATGCCGCTAATCGATACCGCATAGGTCGCACGGGCAGCCTTAATCGCACCGATCGCCATCTCAACTACCACTGGCTCACTCACTGCGCCATGCTGGGCCAGCGTCTCGGGTTTAACGCCGATCATCTGCGCCTTGGCTTCATTAGAATAGGTGACAAACCCCCGTTCAAACCAGGCGGAGCTGCCGGCAACATCGGTAATGGCTTTGGCTACCCAGCCGCCGGTACAGGACTCGGCCGTGGTCACGGTTGCGCCGCGCGCCTTCAGCGCCTGGCCTATGCGCTCGCTCAGCTGCATCAATTCACTGTCAGTCATAACCGCTCCGTAAACGGCTGAAATGAGAGAGATAAGATAGCACTTTCTCTCTTAATATGGGGACGAAGGCGGGATTTTACGAGGCCGATTCAGAAAAAAGGCCAGCGTGCGCTGGCCTCAACTTACTTCATGCTGTTAGCAATGGTTTCGACGTTGTGACGAAACGCGTTGACGTAAGTATCCGCCTCGCCGCCCTGTGGGCTAAGCGCCTCAGGGTAAAGCTCCCCGCCGGGCTGTGCGCCGGTGGCGCTGGCGATCTGCTTCACCAGTCGTGGGTCAAGCTGATTCTCCAGGAACCAGGTTTTGACGCCGTCAGCTTTGATCTGCTGGATGAGCGCGGCCACCTTCGCCGCGCTGGCCTCGCTCTCGGAGGAGATGCCCTGCGGAGCCATAAACTGTACGCCATAGGCGCGGCCAAAGTAGCCAAAGGCGTCATGGCTGGTGAGCACCCTGCGTTTCCCTTCCGGAATGCTGCTAAAGCGATTTTTCGCCCAGATATCGAGCTGCTGGAGCTGAGCAATATAGCGCTGGCCGCTGGCGTTCAGCGCTGCGGCATCTTGCGGATCGGCCTTCACCAGCGCCGCCAGAATATTCTGTGCATAACGCACTCCGTTAGCCGCGCTGTTCCATGCGTGGGGATCGGTTACCGTCTCGCCATCTTCGTTAAGGGTATGGGTCTCTACCCCCTGCGAAGCCACCACCAGCGGACCGTGAAACCCGGAGGCGGTTACCAGCCGATCCAGCCAGCCTTCAAGGCCTAAGCCGTTGACCACCACCACGTCCGCTTTTGCCAGCGCAGCGCTCTCTTTTGGCGATGGCTCAAAGGTGTGCGGATCGCCGTCCGGCCCCACCAGCGTCGTCACCTTAACGTGCTCGCCGCCAATCTGGGTCACCATATCCCCGAGAATCGAAAAGCTGGCGACGACGTTCAGCGTTTTTGCCATCGCCCCCTGCGCCATCATGCCCAGCGTTAGCGCCAGAACTACCCCTGTACGTTTCATCTATTTTCCTCTTTTAATTAAAAAACGCGCGCAGGCCGTCTGCGAGCCTGCTGCGCGTGCCACATAAAACCGAGATAAAAAAGAGCAGGCTGGCGGTGAGGACAATCGCTGGCCCGGCGGGCAGTCCCGCTGACCAGGAGAGGCTCAGCCCCAGCCAGGCGCTGAGCGCGCCACCGAGAGCCGCCAGCAGCAATAGCCCGGGCAGCGTTCGTGCCCAGCAGCGGGCAGCCACGGCGGGGAGCATCATCACGCCGACCGCCATCAGCGTGCCGAGTACCTGAAAACCGGCCACCAGATTAAGCACCAGCAGCGCAAGGAACAGCCCGTGCAGCAGCGACGGCAGGCGACGGGCATTCACTTCCAGAAAGGCGCTGTCAAAGGCTTCGCTTACCAGCCCGCGATAGCAGAGCGCAAGAGAGAGCAGCGTCAGGCTCGCCACGCCGCAGACAAACCAGGCAGAGTTGCTATCGACTGCCAAAATAGAGCCAAACAGCAGATGCAGCAGATCGACGCTGGAGCCGCGTAGCGAGACCAGCGTGACGCCCAGCGCTAACGAGCCGAGGTAGAATCCGGCGAAGCTGGCATCCTCCCGCAACGGCGTGCGGCGGCTGACCAGGCCAGCGATCAGCGCCACGGCGATCCCGGCGATAAAGCCCCCGATGGTCATGGCCAGCAGCGACATGCCGCTCAGCAGGTAGCCCACCGCCACGCCGGGAAGAATGGCATGCGACAGCGCATCACCCATCAGGCTCATGCGCCGCAGCAGCAAAAAGACGCCCAGCGCGGTGGTGCTCACCGACAGGGCCAGGCAGACCACCAGGGCCCGGCGCATGAAGCCAAACTCAATAAAGGGCAGGAAAAGGTGATGCCAGATCATACTGCCCCCGCCGTTATGCCCCAGTAAGCAATATCCGCATCCAGCCGCAGCGTTTGCGGGAAGTAGCGTGCTACCCGTTCGCTGTCGTGCAGCACCGCCAGCACGGTCTGTCCTTGCTGGTGCATATCGACCATCACCTCCATCAGCAGCTGGCTGGTGCTCTCATCAATGCCGGTAAAGGGTTCATCCAGCATCACCAGCGGGGCCTCCTGCACCAGCACCCTGGCGAAAAGCATGCGCTGAAACTGGCCGCCAGAGAGCTGGTCAATCGTCGCGTTGGCAAGGGCAAGCAGGCCGACACGTTCAAGAGCCGATGCCACACGCCGACGGGCGCTGCGCCCCAGTCCGGAGAAGAGACTGGTGCGCGGCCAGCAGCCCATGCTTACCACGTCTCGCACCGTGACGGGAAAATCTGACTGCAGGGCATGACGCTGCGCCAGCCAGCCGATTGTGGGACGCGACCTGTGCCACGTCTGGATGCCGCTCACCGCCGGTAAAAAACCCGCAAGGGTCTTTAGCAGGGTTGATTTGCCACAGCCGTTCGCACCGACTATGGCCGTCATGCTGCCCTGTTCAACGACGCCGCACAGCGTCGGCGTCACGCCTTTTCCGCCGTAGCCTGCCACCAGATGATCGAGCGTTATCATGGCAGTGCCACCGCCCAGAGCGTGAAGGCCCACAGCAGAGCCATAAGCAAGGCGGCCATAGCCAGCCGCAGCGGCGCGGAGAGGGAGAAGATCGAGCGGGAAACCATGAAGACACCTGAATCGTTAGTTTTGTATGTTATAACATAACAATAACCAAGCGAGGCGCTGATGTAAACAGGGGCAAAAAATGGAGTGCGTCAAAATGTTACAGGCCCCCTCCCGCAGGAGGGGGAAAAAAGATTACTGCACGCGCGCCAGCGATACCGCCTGGCCCAGCTGCCAGACCGCCATTGCATAGTGAGTACTCGCGTTATAGCGGGTGATGGTGTAGAAGTTCGGCAGGCCGTACCAGTATTCGTAGCCGGTACCAATATCAAGACGCAGCAGGCTCACCTGCTGATGGTTGCCCACCGGCTGCTGCGGCGTCAGGCCCGCGGCGACCAGCTGCGACACGCTGTATTTGGTTTTAAAGCCGTTCGCCAGGCCAGGCGCCTGGCCGCTAGCCGGGATCGCAACCGGATCGCCCTTCACCCAGCCATTAGCCTTGAAGTAGTTCGCCACGCTGCCGATGGCGTCAACCGGATCCCACAGGTTAATGTGCCCGTCGCCGTTAAAGTCGACCGCCAGTTTTTTATAGGATGAGGGCATAAACTGCCCGTAACCCATCGCCCCGGCAAAGGAGCCTTTCAGCTCCAGCGGATCGTCCTGCTCATCGCGCGCCATCAGCAGGAAGGTCTCCAGCTCGCTGGAGAAGTACTCGGCGCGGCGCGGATAGTTAAACGACAGGGTCGCCAGCGCATCCAGAATGCGGGTTTTACCCATCACGCGGCCCCAGCGGGTCTCGACGCCAATAATGCCAACGATAATTTCGGGCGGGACGCCGTAGACCTGCCAGGCGCGGTTGAGAGCGTCTTCATACTGGTTCCAGAATGCGACACCGTTCTGCACGTTGTCCGGGGTAATAAACTGCTTCTTGTAGCGCAGCCATGCGCCATTCGGGCCGACAGGCGCGGGTCCGGTAGGTGCCTGGCGATCCATCAGGCGCAGGACGTAATCGAGACGTTTGGCCTGGGATAAAATTTCATGCAGCTGCTGGGGATCGAAACCATGCTTGCTGACCATTTTGTTGATGAACTGCTCTGCCGCAGGGTTATTGGCAAAGTCGCCGCCTGACATGGTGACGTTATGCTGTGGCTGAAGCAGGAAACCGCCAGACGGCGTGCCAGCCGTTTGCTGGACAGCTTCGGGCTTTGGTTTGCTACTACTACAGGCGGACAGCAAAATAAGCGCAGGTAACAGCGCTGCATAACGACGCTTGAACATGAGACATCCATTTTACGGGTTCGGTAAGAACCCAGTATGGTAAAGCATCCCTGACACCTCAAGGAAGTGGTACTCACCTCCCCCGCCCAATCTTTACGCTCCCCTACGCAAATCCGTAATTTTTTCAGCTATGAAATATTCATCCTGATAAAAAAACTTTCAAAATAATCATTTTTTCTTTCATTGTGAGATCTAATTAACACTTTAAAATCTTTCAAAGTGATTATCATTAGCCACAATTGTACAAAGACAAAAAGCCCACAGGAGAGAAGAATGATAGAAACCATCACCCACGGTGCCGAGTGGTTCATCGGGCTGTTTCAGAAAGGCGGAGAGGTGTTTACCGGCATGGTGACCGGGATCCTGCCCCTGCTGATCAGCCTGCTGGTGATCATGAACGCGCTGATTAACTTCATCGGCCAGCAGCGTATCGAGCGCTTCGCCCAGCGCTGTGCCGGGAACCCGCTATCCCGCTACCTGGTTCTGCCCTGCATCGGTACCTTTGTTTTCTGCAACCCAATGACTTTAAGCCTTGGCCGTTTTATGCCAGAGAAGTACAAACCGAGTTACTACGCAGCTGCCTCTTACAGCTGCCACTCAATGAACGGCCTGTTCCCGCATATCAATCCCGGCGAGCTGTTTGTCTACCTTGGCATAGCCAGCGGCCTGACCACGCTAGGTCTGCCGCTTGGCCCGCTAGCGGTAAGCTATCTGCTAGTTGGTCTGGTCACTAACTTTTTCCGCGGCTGGGCCACTGACCTCACCACCACCATTTTCGAGAAAAAAATGGGCATCCAGCTTGAACAAAAAGTCCATCTTTCAGGAGCCACAGCATGAGCCGTATTCGCATTGAAAAAGGAACGGGCGGCTGGGGTGGCCCGCTGGAGTTCGAGGCCGCTGAAGGCAAAAAAATCGTTTACATCACCGCAGGCACGCGCCCGGCGATTGTCGATAGACTGCAAGAGTTGACCGGCTGGGAAGCGGTCGATGGCTTTAAAGAGGGCGAACCGCCGGAAGCCGAAATCGGCGTGGCGGTAATCGACTGCGGCGGCACCCTGCGCTGCGGTATTTACCCCAAGCGTCGTATCCCGACCGTCAATATTCACTCAACCGGCAAATCTGGCCCGCTGGCGCAGTATATCGTGGAAGATATTTATGTTTCCGGCGTGAAGGAAGACAACATTACTCTTGTGGATGGCTCACCGATACCGCAAAAAGCTGCCCCGCGTGATTACGATACCAGCAAGAAAATTACCGAACAGAGTGACGGCCTGCTGGCGAAGGTTGGCATGGGCATGGGCTCCGCCGTGGCGGTGCTGTTCCAGTCCGGGCGCGACACTATCGACACCGTCCTGAAAACCATTCTGCCGTTTATGGCGTTTGTCTCGGCGCTGATCGGCATCATCATGGCATCCGGTCTGGGTGACTGGATTGCCCACGGCCTCGCCCCGCTCGCCAGCCACCCGCTCGGGCTGGTAACCCTGGCGCTGATCTGCTCCTTCCCGCTGCTGTCGCCGTTCCTCGGCCCTGGCGCGGTGATTGCGCAGGTGATCGGTGTGCTGATTGGCGTACAGATTGGCCTGGGCCATATCCCACCTCATCTCGCCCTGCCCGCCCTGTTTGCTATTAACGCCCAGGCGGCGTGCGACTTCATACCCGTTGGGCTGTCGCTTGCCGAAGCGCGCCAGGACACCGTACGCGTTGGCGTGCCGTCGGTACTGGTAAGTCGTTTCCTGACGGGCGCACCGACGGTGCTGATTGCCTGGTTTGTCTCCGGCTTTATTTATCAATAAGAGGTTCCTGCGATGACCATTATTTACCAAACCACCATTACCCGTATCGGCCAGAGCGCGGCCGATGCCCTCAGCGACCAGATGCTGATTACTTTCCGAGAAGGCGCCCCCGCGGATATCGAAGAGTTTTGCTTTATCCACTGTCATGGCGAACTAAACGGTGAGCTGAAGGCTGGCAGCCAGCTGGAGCTGGGTGAAGCGCGCTATGCCGTCACCGCCGTCGGCGATGTGGCCGAGCAAAACCTGCGCGAGCTGGGTCACATCACCCTGCGTTTCGATGGCCAGCCGCAGGCGGAATACCCCGGTACGGTTCATGTGGATGGCCCGGTTCCGCAGGCTGTGACCCCAGGCTGCACATTAAAATTTGTTGCGTAATTGAAGGAGAGAGATATGAGTCAGGTTGCCGTTGTCATTGGTGGGGGACAAACCTTAGGCGAGTTCCTCTGCCGTGGGCTTGCCGCAGAGGGTTACCGCGTGGCGGTAGTGGATATTCAGAGTGAAAAAGCCGCCCGCGTGGCGGATACCATTAACACCGAATTCGGTGAAGGGATGGCGTACGGTTTCGGTGCTGATGCCACCAGCGAGCAGAGCGTAATAGCGCTCTCCCGCGGCGTAGACGAGATTTTTGGTCGTACCGATCTGCTGGTTTACAGCGCCGGGATTGCAAAAGCAGCGTTTATTAGCGACTTCGAGCTGGGCGACTTCGATCGCTCGCTACAGGTGAACCTGGTGGGCTATTTCCTCTGCGCCCGTGAATTTTCCCGCCTGATGATCCGGGACAATATTCAGGGACGCATTATTCAGATCAACTCGAAATCGGGCAAAGTAGGCAGCAAACATAACTCCGGTTACAGCGCGGCCAAGTTTGGCGGCGTAGGGCTGACGCAGTCTCTGGCCCTGGATCTGGCTGAATACGGTATCACCGTGCACTCGTTAATGCTCGGCAACCTGCTGAAGTCGCCGATGTTCCAGTCTCTGCTGCCGCAATATGCCGCCAAACTGGGCATTAACGCCGACGAAGTGGAGCAGTACTACATCGACAAGGTGCCGCTTAAGCGCGGATGCGACTATCAGGATGTGCTGAACATGCTGCTGTTTTACGCCAGCCCGAAAGCCTCTTACTGCACCGGGCAGTCGATCAACGTGACCGGCGGACAGGTCATGTTCTGATCGCGCATCAACGCCCGGTGGCGCTGCGCTTACCGGGCCTACCCCCCGTAGCAACTAAGGAGCTGATATGGTCACCGCATTAATCACCGTCGCTGCTATCGCCTGGATCTGCCAGATGGCGTTTGGCGGCTGGCAAATTCACCAGTTCAACCGCGCGTTCGATGGCCTGTGTCAGAAAGGTCGCGTGGGGGTCGGGCGCTCCGGCGGACGCTTTAAACCACGCGTGGTGGTGGCGATTGCGCTGGATGAACAGAACAATGTCTGTGATTCACTCATCATGCGCGGTATGACGGTGTTTGCTCGACCGAGAAAAATCAAGGCCATTAACGGCATGTCATTGCAGGAATTGCAGCCTGATGTGATCTTTCCCAATGATTCACTCTGTCAGAATGCATTATCATTAGCGCTCAAACTGAAACATGGGTAATTTCGTTGTGAACGCTATAAGCTTGCGAAATTATCATTTCGCAACCTAAGGAACGAAGCGCCTATGAAACCTCGTCAGCGGCAGGCGGCCATTCTTGAGCATCTGCAAAAGCAGGGAAAAAGCTCGGTAGAAGAGCTGGCCCACTACTTTGACACCACCGGCACGACAATACGCAAGGACCTGGTACTGCTCGAAAACTCTGGCGCAGTCATTCGAACCTACGGCGGAGTGGTGCTCAATAAAGATGAGGCCGATCCGCCTATCGATCACAAAACGTTAATCAATACGCACCAGAAAGCGCTGATTGCCGAAGCCGCCGTGAAATTTATCCACGATGGCGACTCCATCATCCTTGATGCGGGCAGCACCGTCCTGCAAATGATCCCGATGCTTAGCCGCTTTAACAACATTACGGTGATGACCAACAGCCTGCATATCGTCAATGCCCTGGCAGAATTTGACAGTGAACAAACCATTCTGATGCCCGGCGGCACCTTCCGGAAAAAATCGGCCTCGTTTCACGGCCAACTGGCGGAGAACGCTTTTGACCACTTCAGCTTTGATAAACTTTTTATGGGCACCGACGGCATCGACCTGAACGCAGGCGTTACCACGTTCAATGAGGTGTTCAGCGTGAGTAAAGCCATGTGCAACGCCGCGCGCGAGGTGATCCTGATGGCAGACTCCTCAAAGTTTGGCCGTAAAAGCCCCAATATTGTCTGTAGCCTCGAAAGTGTCGATAAGCTGATTACCGACGCGGGTATCGACCCGGCGTTCAAAAAAGCGCTGGGAGAGAAAGGGATCGAGGTCATCGTAACCGGAGTAAGAGATGAGTGATTTTCTGTTAGACACAGGCCGCCAGACGCTAATGCTGGAGCTACAGGAGGCCAGCCGCCTGCCAGAACGTCTGGGCGATGATTTTGTTCGCGCCGCCAACACCATTATCAACTGCGAAGGCAAAGTGATTGTGGCGGGTATTGGGAAATCCGGCCATATCGGTAAGAAGATCGCCGCCACCTTTGCCAGCACCGGTACGCCTGCCTTCTTTGTTCATCCCGCCGAAGCGCTGCATGGCGACCTGGGGATGATCGAAAGCCGTGACGTGATGCTTTTTATCTCCTATTCCGGTTCGGCCAAAGAGCTGGACCTCATCATCCCGCGCCTGGAGGAGAAATCGGTCGCCCTGCTGGCGATGACTGGAAAATCCCGCTCGCCGCTGGCGCTGGCAGCCAAAGCGGTACTGGATATTTCCGTTGAGCGTGAGGCCTGCCCGATGCACCTCGCCCCAACCTCCAGCACCGTGAATACCCTGATGATGGGCGACGCGCTGGCGATGGCGGTGATGCAGGCGCGCGGTTTCAATGAAGAGGATTTTGCCCGCTCCCACCCTGCGGGCGCGCTCGGCGCCCGGCTGCTTAATAAAGTGCACCACCTGATGCGCACCGACGATGCCATACCGCAGGTCACACTCGACGCCAGCGTGATGGATGCCATGCTGGAGCTGAGCCGCACAGGGCTGGGGCTGGTCGCCGTATGTGAAGAAAACGGTCAGGTTAAAGGGGTCTTTACTGACGGCGACCTGCGCCGCTGGCTGGTAGGTGGCGGCAAACTGGAATCGCGAGTAAAGGAAGCGATGACTCAAGGTGGGCTAACGCTGAATGCCGATAGCCGCGCCGTTGAGGCCAAAGAGGTGCTGATGAAACGTAAAGTCACCGCCGCCCCGGTGGTGGATGAACACGGTAGGCTGTGCGGTGCGATCAACCTACAGAATTTCTATCAGGCCGGGATTATTTAACGCTTCAAGCCCAGCCGCTTCGCCAGCCGGTGCAGGTTGGCGACGTCCATCTCCAGCGCCCGGGCGCAGGCGGCCCAGCTCTGGTTATGCTGCGCCAGCGTCTGGCGGATAGCCTGACGCTGAAAATCCTCCGTCGCCTCGCGCAGGTTTCTGCCCGGCACGGACGGCGCGGCCTCGGGCACCTGCGGCAGAGGCGCATCGGCAAAGGCAAAGTGCTGCGCCTCCAGTATGACCTCATCCCCTGCCCGTGCGGCACGCGCCAGCACCACGGCGCGGTGGATGGCGTGCTCCAGCTCGCGCACGTTGCCCGGCCAGCCATACTGTAGCAGCTGCGAACGCGCTCCGCTGCTTAATAGCACCTGCGCAAGGCCAAAGCGCTGCCGACACTGCTCGCAGAAGTATCCCGCCAGCAGCACCACGTCCTCACCGCGCTCACGCAGCGGCGGCACCGCCAGTGGAAAGACGCTCAGGCGATGAAACAGATCGGCACGAAAGCGCCCGGCCAGCACCTCTTCTCGCAGATCGCGGTTGGTGGCCGCCAGCACCCGGACGTTGACCCGCAGGCTGCGGTCGTCTCCGACGCGCTGAATATCGCCATACTGCAATACGCGCAGCAGCTTGGCCTGCAATGCCAGCGACAGCTCACCAATCTCATCGAGGAACAGCGTGCCGTTATCGGCCATCTCAAACTTACCGCTGCGGTTGCTGATCGCCCCGGTAAATGCCCCTTTGACGTGACCAAACAGCTCGCTCTCTGCCACGCTCTCCGGCAGCGCCGCGCAGTTAAGATAGACCAGCGGCTGGTCTGCACGCGGAGAGCCTTCATGGATAGCCTTCGCCACCAGCTCTTTGCCGGTGCCGGTCTCGCCGCTAATCAACACGTTCAAATCCGAGGCGGCAACAATGTCGATCTCCTTTTTCAGCTGCGTCATGCCCGGCGACAGGCCAATCATCCGGGTGGTGGTCACCGGCTCGAAGATCGCGGGCGCGCCCGGGAGCATGTTCTGGCTCTCCAGCTGCTCAATCAACAGGGCGTTATTGAGCGCTCCCGCCGCCAGGGCAGCAATCAGCCGCAGCTCCTCGTCGCTGAAGTTATCGAAGCGATCCGGCGACATGCCATCGAGAGTCAGCGCGCCAATCAGGTGCTGCCCGGCAAACAGCGGCAGACCGATGCAGGCGTGCACCTTCAGCGCCTCCTGGCCCGGAATGAGGCCATCGTAGGGATCGGGCAGATCGCTATCGGCCGGGAAACGCACCACGTCCCCTGCCCTGGCAATGGCCTCCAGCCGGGGATGCCCTTCCAGAGTAAAACGCCGCCCCAGCACGTCCGGGGCCAGGCCGTCGATAGCCAAGGGAATAAACTCCCGTGCGCTGTAGCGCAGCAGCGCCGAGGCGTCGCAGCCTAAGACCTGGCGCAGGGTAGCAATTAGCCGCTGAAAGCGATCCTGGTGGCCGATACCGCTTTGCAGCTCAATGGCGATCCCCGCTAAAACCTCAACTGAAAAACTCATCTCTGCCTCGCTGTCATTTTGACAATTTATAGTGTCATATTGACAACAGCAACGATAGTCATAATGACTACCTATCTGGAGTTACCTTCTAATTATTAATATAAATTTCAGTGACTTAAATAATTGGCACGCAACTTGATATAAGCAAAGCATCTGAGTCAAATATGCTTTATTCACATTGAGGTTGCTATGTCTATTCTGGTTAAAAATAACATTCATTGGGTTGGCCAACGTGACTGGGAAGTTCGTGATTTCCACGGCACCGAATATAAAACGCTGCGCGGCAGCAGCTACAACAGCTATCTCATTCGCGAAGGCAAAAACGTGCTGATCGATACCGTCGATCACAAATTCAGCCGCGAGTTCGTGCAGAACCTGCGCAGCGAGATCGACCTCAACGCCATCGACTACATCATCATTAACCATGCCGAAGAGGACCACGCGGGTGCGCTGACCGAGCTGATGTCCCATATTCCGAATACGCCGATCTACTGCACCACCAACGCCATCGACTCCATTAACGGCCACCACCACCATCCGGAGTGGAACTTCCATACCGTGAAGACCGGCGATACGTTAGATATCGGCAACGGCAAGCAGCTGATCTTCGTTGAAACTCCCATGCTGCACTGGCCGGACAGCATGATGACCTACATGACCGGTGACGCGGTGCTGTTCAGCAACGATGCCTTCGGCCAGCACTACTGCGACGAGCGCCTGTTCAACGATGAAGTGGATCAGGGCGAGCTCTTTGAGCAGTGCCAGCGCTACTACGCCAACATCCTGACGCCGTTTAGCCGCCTGGTGACGCCAAAAATCACCGAAATCCTCGGCTTTAACCTGCCGGTGGATATGATTGCGACCTCTCACGGCGTGGTGTGGCGTGAAAATCCGACCCAAATTGTTGAGCTGTATCTGAAGTGGGCGGCGGACTATCAGGAAGACCGCATCACCATCTTCTACGACACCATGTCAAACAATACCCGCATGATGGCAGACGCCATTGCCCAGGGGATCAACGAAGTCGATCCCAACGTGGCGGTGAAAATTTTCAACGTGGCGCGCAGCGATAAAAACGAGGTATTAACCAACGTCTTCCGCTCTAAAGGCGTGCTGGTGGGCACCTCCACCATGAACAACGTGATGATGCCGAAAATTGCCGGTCTGGTAGAGGAGATGACCGGCCTGCGCTTCCGCAACAAACGCGCCAGCGCCTTTGGCTCCCACGGCTGGAGCGGCGGCGCGGTAGACCGCCTCTCTACGCGTCTTCAGGATGCCGGTTTTGAGATGTCCCTGAGCCTGAAGGCGAAATGGCGTCCCGATATTGATGCGCTGGAAATTTGCCGCCAGCATGGCCGTGACATCGCACGTCAGTGGGCGCTTACTCCGTTGCCTGTCGCTGCACCTGCGGCCGCAACGACGCCGGAAGCCAGCCCCTGTGCAACTGCCACCGATTTGGGGCCGAGCATGCAGTGCAGCGTCTGCCAGTGGATCTACGATCCAGCGAAAGGCGAGCCGATGCAGGACGTTGCCCCTGGAACGCCATGGTGCGATGTGCCGGACAACTTCCTCTGCCCGGAATGTTCCCTGGGGAAAGAGGTCTTTGATGAACTGGCAACGGAGGTCAAATGAACCACGGCATCGTGATTATTGGCTCGGGCTTTGCCGCCCGCCAGCTGGTAAAAAACATCCGCAAGCTTGATGCGAACGTGCCGCTGACGCTGATTGCAGCCGATAGCATCGACGAATACAACAAACCGGACTTAAGCCACGTTATCAGCCAGGGCCAGCGTGCAGACGACCTCATCCGCCAGACGGCGGGTGAGTTTGCCGAACAGTTTAATCTGCGGCTGTTTCCCTGGACTTGGGTAACCGATATTGACGCCGCCGCGCAGGTGGTGAAAGCGGGAGAACGATCCTGGCCGTACGATAAGCTGGTGCTGGCGACGGGCGCATCCGCCTTTGTGCCGCCGGTTGAGGGACGCGAGCTGATGCTTACCCTCAATAGCCAGCGGGAGTATTACGCCTGTGAAACCGCGCTTCGCGACGCGCAGCGAGTGATGATTGTCGGCAGCGGTCTGATTGGCACCGAGCTGGCGATGGATTTTTGCCGCGCTGGCAAAGCGGTGACTCTCATTGACCAGGCGGCCAGCATTCTGCCGATGCTGATGCCGCCAGAAGTAAGCAGTCGCTTACAGCATCGCCTGACCGATATGGGCGTGCAGCTGCTGTTGAAATCGCAGCTGCAACGCCTGGAGAAAACTCCTGACGGTATCCGCGTTCAGCTGGATCGCAGCCGCAGTGTTGAAGTGGATGCGGTGGTGGCTGCCACCGGCCTGCGGGCGGAAACCGCGCTGGCACAGCGCGCCGGAGCTGCAACGCATCGCGGGGTGAAGGTCGACAGCTACCTGCAAACCACGCAGCCGGATATCTATGCGCTTGGCGACTGCGCGGAGATCAACGACAGCGTGCTGCCGTTCCTCCAGCCGATTCAGCTCAGCGCCATGTACCTGGCGAAAAACCTGCTCGGTGCCCGCGTTCCGCTTACGCTGCCCGCGATGCTGGTCAAGGTCAAAACCCCTGAGTTGCCCCTACAGCTGGCGGGCGAGTCCGGACGGCGCGATCTGCGCTGGCAGATGGAAACCAGCGCTGAAGGAATGGTCGCTCAGGGGTTTGATGCAGGTGGTCAGCTCTGCGCCTTTGCGATTAGCGAGGATCGCATGAAAAAGGCGTTTACTCTGCTGAAGCAGCTCCCGCCAGCGAGTCATAACCCCGCACCCGGTAGTTAACGATCGAGGCTAGCCAGCAGAAAACAAAAATCGCCACCACGATGAAACCGGCGTCGCCGAGGTTGTCGTTCAGGGTGGCGATGGCGTCCCACACGCCGCCGCTCAGCGTGAACTTATCCACCAGCAGCCCCAGCGCTTCCAGCCCGCCGATAAACAGCGCCACCACCACTGACGTACCGGTGATGGTCATGTTGTAGTAGAGCTTGCGCTGGGGTTTAGCAAAGGCCCAGCCGTAGGCGTTGACCATCAGCAGATTATCCAGCGAGTCCACCAGCGCCATGCCGCTGGCAAACAGCGCCGGGAAGACCATAATCGACCAGATTGAGATGCCGTTAGAGGCGCTGGCGGCAGAGATCCCCAGCACGCCAATCTCCGTTGCGGTATCGAAGCCCAGGCCAAAGAGAAAGCCTACCAGATACATGTGCCAGCTCCTGCCCACCAGGCGAAAGGCGGCGCTAAACAGCCAGTGCATCACCCCACCCGGCGTAGCGCTTTCAGCATCCACCGGCTTACCCTGCTTCAGGGCCTGGAAGCTGCGCCATACGCCGCGCAAAATCACCAGATTCACCAGCGCCATTGCCAGCAGAAAGATAGCCGACACCGCCGTGCCAATCATGCCGCCCGTTTCGTGAAACCATGCCATCCGGTGCTGAAACGCCGCTGCCGTGGCGGCAATGGCCACAGAGGCCAGCACAACGATGCTGGAATGGCCCAGCGAGAACCAGGCGCCAACGCCAAACGGGCGTTTGCCCTGCTGCATCATTTTGCGCGTCACGTTATCAATGGCGGCAATATGATCCGCATCGACCGCGTGGCGCAGCCCGTAGCCCCAGGCCAGCAGGCTGGCGGCCATCAACGCCGGGCTGCTGGCAAAGGCGTGCCACGCCCAGCCCCAGGCCAGCAGGTTAGCCATCACCAGCCCCAGCATCAGCAGCGCCGCACGCGGCTCGCTGCGTAAAACTCGCATCAACATTATCAGATTCCTTATTTATAAAAGTCTGGCGGCGGCGATGGCCGCCTGCCCAAAGGCAATGGCTCCGTCTCCCGCAGGCAGCCTGCGAGGAAACAGCAGCGTAAAATCGTGCAGATAGATGTTCAGGCGGGCACGCAGGAGTCGGTTATGGATCACCCCGCCGCTAAAGCAGAGGGTGCGGATCCCATGCGCATCGGCATGCTGCCGCATCAGCTCAGCCAGGCCCTGAGCCAGCGCGTCATGAAAAGCCCACGCCCGCTCGTGCGGTTCCGCCTGCCAGCCCAGCAATTGCTGCCAGAAGCGCGCCAGGTCGAGCCCGCCCTCATGCAGCGGCAGGGTGAGCGGATGCGCTACGCCAGCGCAGCGTTCGGCCAGCGCCTCCAGCCGACAGGCCGCCTCCCCTTCATAGCTCAGGGTCTCCGGGGCGCAGCCCAGCGCGCAGGCTACGGCGTCAAACAGCCGTCCGCAGGAGGAGGCCAGCGGCGCGTTAATGCTGCGGTCGATTGCCCGCGCCAGCAGCAGCCAGTTATGCGCCTGTACTGGCTGGGTTTCAGGGTAGCGCTGCCACTCGGGAACAAACGCCAGGCAGTGGGCCAGCAGGTTCCGCCAGGGCTGCTGCGCGGCCAGATCGCCACCGGGGAGCGCCACGGCGGGCAGCCCGCCCAGATGTTCACACTCACGATAGTTCACCCGCAGGCACTCCCCGCCCCACAGCGCGCCATCGGCTCCCATGCCGATGCCGTCCAGCGTCAGGGCGATAACGTCCCCGCCCGTCAGCGGCCAGCCGTGTTCGGCCAGGCAGGCCGCCGCATGGGCATGGTGATGCAGCACCTGCGTGACCGGCAGCCCGCTCTCTTCTGCCCACTGGCTGGATCGGTAACCCGGATGGGCATCGCAGACAATCTGGCGAGGAGAGAAGTTGTAGATAGACTGCATCAGATCCAGCGCCTGTCGCCACTGCGCCTCGACGCCCTCATCGCCGAGATCGCCGAAGTGCTGGCTCATCACCGCCTGCCCGCCGCGCACCAGGCAGAAGGTATTTTTCATGTCCGCGCCCATGCAGAGCAGCGGCGGCACGTCAGTAAAGCCCGGCGGCAGCGGCAGCGCGTCCGGCACGAAACCCCGCGAGCGCCGGAGCACTTCCCCGTCGGGCCGCATGACCGAGTCGTCCATCCGCTGGACGATATCGCGGTTATGCAGCAGGAAACCGTCGGCGATGGCGGCGAGATCCCGCTGCGCCTCGTCGTTGCTTAACGCCGGCGGCTTACCGCTGAGGTTGCCGGAAGTCATCACCAGCGGGCGGTTGAGGCGCTGCATCATCCACCAGCACCACCGGCGCGGCGGGAGTCTCCAGCGCCGCACGGGCCGCGTCAGGAAGGTGCTGCGCACCGGCGATCATTACCGCCAGCGGCTTGGCAGGACGCCGCTTGCGCAGCCGCAGACGCGCCACCGCCTGCAAGCTACGCGCGTCGCAGGCAAGATGAAAGCCGCCGAGGCCCTTCACCGCCACGATGCCGCCTGCAT
>NZ_DAMACX010000056.1:0-22100 GCF_031998825.1 Pseudescherichia sp. | reverse complement strand
GCCCGACGAGCTACCAGGCTGCTCCACCCCGCGTCCGTGGAAGCGCACTATACTCCGCTCGCTCTTTGACGCAACCCTTTTTCGAAAAAATTGTTAAATAATGAAAGCATCCGCATAAAAATGGCACAAAATGCGCGTTTTTTGAACGTAATTGCCCTTAAGTCCCGTATTTCGCATTTCATTAGCGAAACTGGTTTGTTATCTTCATCACGCACCCTGGTTAACCAAAAGACGAGAAATAATGAAAGGACGTTGGTCGAAGTATCTCCTAACGGGCGCAGCGCTGGCTTTGCTTGCCGCCTGCTCCTCAAAACCGACCGATCGCGGTCAGCAGTATGAAGACGGGAAATTAACCCAGCCTTTCACCCTGGTAAACCAGCCGGATGCGGTTGGTGCTCCTATCAACGGCGGTGACTTTGCCCAGCAGGTTGGCCAGATCCGCAGCGCCTCGCCGCGCCTCTACGGCAACCAGAGCGCCGTCTATAGTGCGGTGCAGGAGTGGCTGCGCGCCGGGGGCGATACCCGCACCATGCGCCAGTACGGCATTGATGCCTGGCAGATGAACGGCACCGATAACTACGGCAACGTCCAGTTTACCGGCTACTACACCCCGGTCGTACAGGCTCGCCATACCCGGCAGGGCGAGTTCCAGTATCCTATCTACCGCATGCCGCCTAAACGCGGCCGCCTGCCGTCCCGGGCAGAGATCTACTCCGGTGCGCTCAGCGACAGCTACGTGCTGGCCTACAGCAACTCGCTGATGGACAACTTTATTATGGACGTGCAGGGCAGCGGCTATATCGATTTTGGCGACGGCAGCCCGCTTAACTTCTTTAGCTACGGTGGTAAAAACGGCCATGCCTATCGCAGTATTGGTAAAGTGCTGATCGATCGTGGGGAAGTGAAGCGTGAGGATATGTCGATGCAGGCGATCCGCCACTGGGGGGAGACCCACAGCCCGGCCGAGGTGCAGGAGCTGCTGGAGCAGAACCCTTCCTTTGTTTTCTTCAAGCCGCAGTCCTATGCGCCGGTGAAAGGTGCCAGCGCCGTGCCGCTGATTGGCCGCGCCTCGGTAGCCTCCGACCGCAGCATTATTCCGGCGGGGACAACGCTGCTGGCGGAGGTCCCGCTGCTGGATAACAACGGCAAGTTCAGCGGTCAGTATGAGCTGCGCCTGATGGTCGCCCTCGACGTGGGTGGCGCAATCAAAGGCCAGCACTTTGATATCTATCAGGGGATTGGTCCTGACGCCGGGCACCGCGCCGGATGGTATAACCACTACGGCCGCGTATGGGTACTGAAAAACGCGCCGGGGGCAGGAACCGGTAACGTCTTTAGCGGCTGAGTATGCTAATCTGCGCGCCCAATTTATATATCTGAGGTCTTATGTCTGTGGTAATCAGCGATGCCTGGCGTCAGCGTTTTGGCGGCACGGCGCGGTTGTATGGTGAAGATGCGCTGGCGCTGTTTGCCCGCGCGCATATCTGCGTGGTCGGGATCGGCGGCGTCGGCTCCTGGGCTGCAGAAGCGTTGGCTCGTACCGGGATCGGTGCTATCACGCTGATCGACATGGACGACGTCTGCGTGACCAACACCAACCGGCAGATCCACGCCCTGCGCGACAGCGTCGGGCTGGCCAAGGCTGAGGTAATGGCGGACCGCATCCGCCAGATTAACCCCGAGTGTTTGGTGACGGTAGTGGACGACTTCGTCACCGCCGACAACGTGGCGACGCTGCTAAATAAGGACTTCACTTACGTTATCGACGCGATCGACAGCGTGCGGCCCAAAGCGGCGCTGATCGCCTACTGCCGTCGGTATAAAATTCCGCTGGTGACCACCGGCGGCGCGGGCGGGCAGATCGATCCGACGCAGATTCAGGTCAGCGATCTGGCGAAGACGATTCAGGATCCGCTGGCGGCCAAGCTACGCGAGCGGCTGAAAAGCGACTTTGGCGTGGTGAAGAACAGCAAAGGCAAGCTGGGCGTAGACTGCGTCTTCTCTACCGAGGCGCTGGTCTACCCGCAGGCGGACGGCACGGTGTGCGCCATGAAGAGCACGGCGGAGGGGCCAAAACGGATGGACTGCGCGTCCGGCTTCGGCGCGGCGACCATGGTTACCGCCACCTTTGGCTTCGTGGCCGTCTCCCACGCGCTGAAGAAGATGATGGCAAAAGCAGCACGTACTCCGTAACGTGTAGGCCGGGTAAGGCGAAGCCGCCACCCGGCATTTTCATTCTTTCGCCGCCTCAACCACCGCCTCGCTCAACGCCGCCAGGCCCTGGTTGCGCGAGGCGCTCAGCTGGGCACGCAGCCCCAGCTCATCAAACAGCGCCAGCGGATCGCCCCCCAGCAACGCCTCAGCGCTTTTTCCCTCAACGGCCGTCAGCAGCACCGCCAGCAGACCACGTACGATGCGCCCCTCGCTGTCGCCAAAGAAGTGCATTTTCCCCGTTGCCGTGCGCGTATGACCTAGCCAGACCCGATTCTCACAGCCGGGGATCTCCCGGGCCTGCGCCTTTAGCTCCTCCGACAGGGGCGGGAGCTGCTTGCCGAGCATGATGAGCTGGCGATACTTATCTTCCCACTGGGTCAGCGGGCCAAAGGTCTTTCTTAGCGTCTCTTCGGTGACGGCGGTGCCAAACGGGTGTCCGGCAAAAGCAGAGCTAGTCATTAATCCACCAGTATTTCAAGGGCGCGATCGACGGCGTTAACCAGCGCATCGACGTCCGCTTTCGTGTTGTAGGGAGCAAACGAGGCGCGCAGCGTCCCGCTCACCCCAAGGGCTGCCAGCAGCGGCTGGGCGCAGTGCTGCCCGGCGCGCAGGGCGATGCCGTACTCCGCCAACAGGGTAACCATATCGCTGTGGTGCACCCCGGCAAAATCGAACGCCAGCAGGCTGGAGTCCTGGCAGCGGAACGAGCGGAAACCCGGCCGCTGGGCCAGCGCCTCTTCGGCCAGCGTCGCCAGGCCACGGCTGTAGCTCTCGGCCTGCACGATATCAAACCCCTCCAGCCACTCCAGCGCGGCGCAAAGGCCAATCACCCCAGCAACGTTCGGCGTACCTGCCTCCAGCCTGTAGGGTACGGGCTGGGTCGTGAAGCCGTCGAAGGTCACCTCAGCAATCATCTTGCCGCCGCCCAGCCAGGGCGACATCTCGTCCAGCAGGCTGGCCTTGCCGTAGAGTACCCCAATGCCAGTCGGGCCATAGAGCTTATGGCCGGAGAAGGCGTAGAAATCGATGCCCAGCTTCTGCACGTCGGCGGGGAAGTGCACCGCCCCCTGCGCGCCGTCGACCACCACCACCATGCCTGCGCCGTGGGCCCAGGCGATAGCACGGGCCAGATCCGGACAGCCGCCGGTGACGTTGGACATCTGCCCGAGGGCGAGGATGCGGCTGCGCGGGGTGATTAGCTCATCAAGCTGCTCAACGTCCGGCACGCCGTTGGCCGCCAGCGGCAGCTGAACGATGCGCGCCCCGGTCTGCTCCGCCAACATCAGCCACGGCACCAGGTTAGCATGGTGCTCGGCCACGCTGACGATGATCTCATCTCCCTCCTTGAGGCGAGGGCGGGCATAGCACTGGGCGACCATATTGATGGCTTCGGTGGTGCCCCGGGTCCAGACGATATTCTTGCCGGAGGGGGCGTTCAGCAGGGCGGCAACGCGATCCCGCGCCGCTTCATAGCGTGCCGTTAGCCGCTGGGCCTCGGCAAACTGGCTGCGGTGGACGTTGCCCGCGCTCAGGCTGTAAAACTGCTGCGTCGCATCGATAACCGCCTGGGGCTTTAGCGCCGTAGCGGCAGAGTCCAGGTAGATACCGGCATCGGCAAGCGCCGGGAACTGGGCACGAAATTGCGCAGGGTTAAAAGCGTTCATAGAATTCCTCATATCGATATAAGGATCGTCGCGCAATTTTCACCAATGTACAAGCAAAGTGCTAACCATCGGAATTATCTGTTTATCCTGGCGAATTTTTGTAAGCCGATTATGCTGATAAGTGTTAGGTGTCGATTGAAGCCTGTTATGAAAAACGGTTTGAATAGCATTTATTGCTAAAAGGAGAAGAAAATGAAAAAGACTGCCGCAATTATCTCTGCTTGTACACTGGCTTTTGCCCTGAGCGCCTGTTCTGGTCCGAACTACGTCATGCACACCAACGACGGTCGTACTATCGTTTCCGACGGTAAGCCGAAGACTGACGATCAGACCGGGATGATTTCGTATAAAGATGCGAACGGTAATAAACAGCAGATTAACCGCAGCGACGTGAAAGAGATGGTCGCGCTGGAGAAATAATCTCCGGTTAAGCTACTGACATTTAAGCTACTGAAAATAGCCTAAAAAAAAGCACCGCAATTCGCGGTGCTACATTAATCACTATGGACAGACAGGGTAAATGTACAGGAAGTGAAATAGGGTAGTTTTACTACCGTGGTCTGAAGCGCAGACCAAATGCAAACACAACAACACAACATCACAACCGTAAGCCAAAAGCCCATCAGAACACGCATTCCAAAAAAAGCTTTTCGTTCCGGCTCAGGAAGTGCCGCCACTATAGGTATTTGCTGGTAGTTCCTCAACGGACAATTTATAATGGCTCAGATAAAAAAAACTAATAGGTAACCTGTTGTTTCCTGTTTGTTAAAATGATTTAACACCTAAGCCAAAATAACCCATGTCTAAGCGATTACCGCCCTTAAATGCATTACGTGTTTTTGATGCTGCCGCCCGCCATTTAAGTTTTACTCGCGCCGCCGATGAGCTTTTTGTGACGCAAGCCGCAGTAAGCCACCAGATCAAGTCTCTTGAGGATTTTCTTGGACTCAAGCTGTTCCGCCGCCGCAACCGATCGTTGCTGCTGACGGAAGAGGGACAGAGCTATTTTCAGGATATCAAAGAGATTTTTTCCCAGCTCACCGAGGCCACGCGTAAGCTTCAGTCGCGCAGCGCAAAGGGGGCGTTAACCGTCAGTTTATTGCCCAGTTTCGCTATTCAGTGGCTGGTGCCAAGACTCTCTAGCTTTAACTCAGCTTATCCGGGAATTGACGTTCGAATCCAGGCCGTGGACCGTGAGGTTGATAAGCTGGCGGACGACGTCGACGTGGCCATTTTTTACGGTCGGGGTAACTGGCCAGGCTTGCGTGTAGAAAAATTATACGCAGAATATCTGCTGCCGGTCTGCTCACCGCTGTTGCTTACCGGTGACAAACCGTTAAAAACGCCAGAGGACCTGGCAAAGCATACGCTGCTGCATGACGCCTCCCGCCGCGACTGGCAGACCTATACCCGTCAGCTTGGCCTGAATCTTAACGTGCAGCAGGGGCCGATCTTCAGCCACAGCGCAATGGTGCTGCAAGCCGCTATTCACGGCCAGGGCGTTGCGCTGGCGAATAACGTCATGGCTCAGTCGGAGATTGAGGCCGGGCGGCTGGCCTGTCCGTTTAACGACGTGCTGGTCAGTAAAAACGCCTTTTATCTGGTTTGTCATGACAGTCAGGCAGAACTGGGTAAAATAGCCGCCTTTCGCCAGTGGATCCTGGCCAAGGCGGCAGCCGAGCAGGAAAAATTTCGCTTTCGCTATGAGCAATAACTTATTTAGACGCGTGGTTAGCGCATGACTTTAGGGTAAGACTATGACCAGCCGATTTATGCTGATTTTTGCCGCTATCAGCGGTTTTATTTTTGTGGCCCTCGGCGCCTTTGGCGCACATATATTAAGCAAATCTCTAGGCGCTGCCGAGATGGGCTGGATCCAGACCGGTCTTGAGTACCAGGCGTTCCATACCCTGGCAGTGCTGGGCCTGGCGGTCGCGATGCAGCGCCGGATCAGCATCTGGTTCTACTGGAGCAGCGTCTTCCTGGCGCTGGGTACGGTACTGTTCAGCGGGAGCCTTTACTGCCTTGCGCTGTCGCATCTGCGCCTGTGGGCGTTTGTTACCCCGGTCGGCGGCGTCAGCTTCCTTACCGGCTGGGTATTAATGTTAATTGGCGCAATTCGTCTGAAACGTAAAGGCCCTGGTCATGAATAAGCTTGTATTGTTGTGTCGCCCCGGATTTGAAAAAGAGTGCGCCGCAGAGATTACCGATAAGGCCGGACGGCTGAACGTATTCGGCTTTGCCCGCGTCAAAGAGAACGCCGGGTATGTGATTTTTGAGTGCTACCAGCCGGAAGAGGCCGACAAGCTGGCACGCGATCTGCCCTTTAGCTCGCTGATTTTTGTCCGCCAGATGTTTGTGGTTGGCGAACTGCTGCAGGATCTGCCGCCGGAAGATCGCATTACGCCGATCGTCGGCATGCTGCAGGGCGTGGTGGAGAAGGGTGGCGAGCTGCGCGTTGAGGTTGCCGATACCAACGAAAGCAAAGAGCTGATGAAGTTCTGCCGCAAGTTCACCGTGCCGCTGCGCGCTGCGCTGCGCGAGGCAAAGATCCTCACCAGCTACGAAACCGCTAAGCGCCCGGTGGTGCACGTCTTCTTTATCGCCCCTGGCTGCTGCTATACCGGCTACTCCTACTCAACCAACAACTCGCCGTTCTACATGGGCATTCCGCGGCTGAAGTTCCCGGCCGATGCGCCGAGCCGCTCTACGCTGAAGCTGGAAGAGGCGTTCCACGTCTTTATCCCGGCGGACGAGTGGGATGAACGCCTGGCGAACGGTATGCACGCCGTCGATCTGGGTGCCTGCCCTGGCGGCTGGACCTATCAGCTGGTGAAGCGCAACATGTGGGTCGCGTCGGTGGATAACGGCCCGATGGCGCAGAGCCTGATGGATACCGGGCAGGTGACCTGGCTGCGGGAGGATGGCTTTAAGTATCGCCCGACGCGCAGCAACATTACCTGGCTGGTGTGCGATATGGTGGAGAAGCCCGCCAAAGTGGCGGCGCTGATGGCCCAGTGGCTGGTGAACGGCTGGTGTCGGGAGGCTATCTTCAACCTCAAGCTGCCGATGAAAAAGCGCTATGAGGAAGTATCGAACAACCTGGCGTACATCCAGCAGCAGCTGGAGGAGAACGGCATTAACGCTCAGATCCAGGCCCGTCAGCTCTATCACGACCGCGAAGAGGTGACGGTGCACGTCCGCCGCTGGTGGGCGGCCGTCGGCGGTCGTCGCGACGAGCGTTAGGTTATTGGTTTTGTAGGCCCGGTAAGCAGAGCGCCACCGGGCGGTTACGTTAACCTTAGCTGTTGTAGATTGCCGTCGAGGTGCAGATCCGTCTGGAGTTTTGCCACCTCGCGGCAGATAAACGCCATCTCCCGGTGCGCCTCCAGCTTGCTGCGCCACTTCTCCGGTACGTCGTTCAGATGAGCATAGATCCCTTCCAGCGTTTGAAACTGCGTCAGCAGCTGGGCGGCGCTCTTCTGGCCAATCCCCGCAACGCCGGGTATTTTCGAGCTGCTGATGCCCGCCAGCCCCCAGAAATCCGTTAGCTGCTCCGGCAGGACGCCAAACTCGCTCTCAATAAAAGGGGCATCCAGCCAGCGCTTCTGAAAGTAGTCGCGAATGCGCAGGGTAGGGGAGAGAAGCTGGCAATAGCCTTTGTCAGTTGAGACGATAGTAGCCTGATGTCCCGCCTGGGCCACCTTCACCGCCAGCGTGGCGGCGAGATCGTCCGCCTCGTTGCCCTCGGAGATCCAGCAGCGCACGCCGCGCTGTTCAAACGCAGCGCGGAGAGCAGGCATTTCGTCGTGCAGGGTATCGGGCATCGGCGGGCGACCCGCCTTATAGTCCGGGAGCTTCTGGTGCCGCCAGCCGCTGCTGCGGGCCTCGTCATCGAACACCGCGACCGCGTGGGTCGGTTGGCTGTGGACAATCAGCTGCCCCAGGGCATGCGAACAGGCATCCACGCAGGGCGAACCCTGTACGGCATGAATACGGCGAATAAGGTTAAGCGCATCAACGATAAGCAGATGAACGGCCACATGAGCCTCCCGGCAATGACAGACCGGCTAAGGGTATCATTGACGGGAGGCGGAGACCATTCATCGCCAGAGGGGATCAGTCGCAGGCGACGATTTTCATTGCCAGTCCGCCGCGGGAGGTCTCCCGGTATTTGGCGTTCATATCCTTGCCGGTCTCGTACATGGTCTCGATTACCTTGTCGAGGCAGACGCGCGGCTCGCTGGTGCGACGCAGCGCCATCCGGGCGGCATTCACCGCTTTGACCGAGGCGATAGCGTTACGCTCGATGCAGGGAACCTGTACCTGACCGGCAACCGGATCGCAGGTGAGACCCAGGTTGTGCTCCATACCAATCTCTGCCGCAATGCAGACCTGGGCCGGACTGCCACCCAGCAGCTCTGTCAGCCCGGCCGCCGCCATTGAGCAGGCAACGCCCACTTCGCCCTGGCAGCCCACTTCCGCACCGGAGATCGACGCGTTCATCTTATAGAGCGAGCCGATGGCGCTGCACACCAGCAGGTAGCGCGCCAGCGAGTTAGCATTCACTTCGCGGATGAACTTGTCATAGTAGGCCAGCACGGCGGGCACGATACCGCATGCGCCGTTGGTCGGGGCCGTGACCACGCGCCCCCCGGCGGCGTTCTCTTCGTTTACCGCCAGCGCAAACATGTTGATCCAGTCGACGACCGCCATCGGATCGGTGGTGGTTTTATCGCTGCTCACCAGCATCCGGCGCAGCGCTGCCGCCCGGCGCGGAACCCGCAGCTTGCCCGGCAGTGCGCCTTCGGTGTTGGTGCCACGCTCGATGCCGCCGCGCATGACCGCCCAGACGCTGGCAAAGTGCTGCTCCAGCGCCGCTTTGCTGTGCAGGGCCAGCTCGTTCTCCATCATCAGCCCGGAGAGGGACAGGCCGGTTTGCTGGCAGTGGCGCTGCAGATCGGCTGCGTTTTTATAGGGGTAGGGCACGGCAACCGACGAGTCACTGGCCTGGCCGAAATGCGCCTCATCAACGATAAACCCACCGCCGATAGAGTAGTAGGTCTGGCTGTAGAGCAGCCTGTCGCCTGCCAGGGCGCTGATGCGCATCCCGTTTTCATGCAGGGAGAGGTTGTCGGCATGGAAGTTCATGCCGTGTTCGAGAGGGAACTCTACCTCGTGCTGGCCGTTTGCCAGCGGCAGGCGGCCCCGGGCGCTCACATCGGCAATAAATGCCGGGATAGCATCGATATCGACGCTGTCCGGCAGGTTGCCTGCGAGGCCCATAATAATCGCAATATCGGTGTGGTGGCCTTTGCCGGTAAGCGACAGCGAGCCATACACGTCGACTACGACACGGGTGGTATCGGTAAGGATCCCGCGCGTAATGAGGTCATCGGCGAACTGCTTTCCGGCTTTCATTGGCCCGACGGTGTGCGAGCTGGAGGGGCCAATACCAATTTTAAAGATATCGAATACGCTGATCATGATGCATTGTCCGTGGCGTTGGTCTGGGTTCGCCGCCCGGGTGGGCGGCGAGGGGGGGAATTAATTAAGCAGTGAAGCGATAAGCTGATACAGCGAGTAGAAGATAGCGGAGATAGCAATCAGGCCCATCACTACCACAAACGCGTTGCTGATATGGCCGCTGTATTTACGCATGGCCGGTACTTTCTGAATGGCATACATCGGCATCAGGAACAGGATCATCGCGATAACCGGGCCGCCGAGGGTCTCGATCAGGCCGAGGATGCTCGGGTTCAGCGTCGCCACCAGCCAGGTAGTCAGCAGCATGAAGATCGCGGTGATGCGGTTCAGCTTGCTCAGTTCAATGGTCTTGCCTTTGCCACGCAGGGACTTAATGACCATGCCGTTAAAGCCTTCGCGCGCGCCCAGGTAGTGGCCGAGGAAGGATTTAGTGATCGCGACCATGGCGATAATCGGTGCCATCCACTCAATCACCGGAGCATGGAAGTGGTTAGCCAGGTAAGAGAGGATAGAGATGTTCTGCTCTTTCGCGGACACCAGGTCGGCTGGGGCCAGGCTCAGCACGCAGCTGAAGACGAAGAACATCACCGTCAGTACCATCATGATGTGGGCGTAAGAGAGGATGCGGGAGCACTTTTTCTCTGCGTCATCGCCATACTCTTCGCGCTTGGCAACGGCGAAGGAGGAGATGATCGGCGAGTGGTTGAAGGAGAAGACCATAACCGGGATCGCCAGCCACAGGGTCATCCACAGGCCCTGACCGGTGTTAGCGGCAGACTCAAAGGAGAGGGTCTCCAGCGCCGCGCCGTTCCACTGCGGGATCAGGTAGAGCGCCAGCAGCATCAGGGCAATGACGAATGGGAACACCAGGATGCTCATCGCTTTCACGATCATCTTCTCGCCGAAGCGTACGATGGTCATCATGCCAACGATCAGGATCAGTGAGAGCACGACGCGCGGCGGCGAAACCATGCCCAGCTGGTGGGTCAGGAAGCTATCAACGGTGTTGGTGATCGCCACGCTGTAGACCAGCAGGATCGGGTAGATAGCGAAGAAGTAGAGCAGGGTGATGACCTTACCGGCCCCCACGCCAAAGTGCTCTTCCACCACTTCGGTGATGTCTTCGCCAGGGTTTTTCCCGGACAGCACGAAACGGGTCAGGCCACGGTGGGCAAAAAAGGTCATCGGGAAGGCGATAATCGCCATGATGATCAGCGGGATCAAGCCGCCAACGCCTGCGTTAATCGGCAGGAACAGTACCCCTGCACCAATTGCCGTGCCGTACAGGCCCAGCATCCACATGGTATCGCTCTTACGCCACGTGCTTCGCGTTTCCTGCGAAACAATGGTGCTGGTTTGCGTGGTTTCCATCTCTATCTCCATTTACTTTAAAAGCTAAATGTCAGGCGCTTAGTCAAAACCCATGAAAAAGCGCCTGACGGTAATATGAAATTCGGGAAGTAACGTGTTGGAATAGTTTTTCTTCGTTACATTTTGCGGCGGCAAGATACATTTATGTTATGACTCTGACAGTGATCGCGATCTCAAATGCAATAATCCACTTTCTATGTGGATAGGTTTAGACCAACACGCTGCTAAAAAAGCCTATTGGGAGATTTATGGTGGCGAAGGCTACCATCGCCAGGATTTGCGATCAAAGCGGCAGATGTGAAATACGATAATCACGTGGTAAAAGGCGTAGATGGCAGCGTTTTATCAGATTTAAGCAAAACTTTTCTGCATAAATAACGGGGAGCGTTTTATAAGCAATCGATTGCTTAGCGAAGGGAAACGTAAATGTATAAGAGTCGCATATGGGGGCTGTAGGCCGGGCAAAGCGGAGGCCGCCGCCCGGCGTGAAAAAAAAATCAGGCAGAGATTTCGTAGCAGGGGATATAGGCCGAGCCTGGCAGCTTCATACGGTGCTGGGCAACAAAGCCCTGTAACAGGTCGTCCATTCGGCGCATCATTGCCCGGTCACCGTGGATCTTATACGGTCCGGCGGTTTCGATAGCGCGAATACCCACCTCTTTGACGTTACCCGCTACAATTCCGGAGAAGGCCCGACGCAGGTCCGCCGCCAGCACCTCGACCGGCCGATCCGGATAGAGCTGAAGGTTAGCCATGTTATCGTGGGTCGGCTCGAAGGGCATCTGCAGATCCGACGCGATACGGATAGACCAGTTGAAGCTGTAGGCGTCTCCGGTATTGCGGCGGTGCTCTTTCACCAGCGGCATCGCTTTTTTCATCTGGCGCGCCACTTCCGGCGCATCGTCAATGATGATGCGGTAGTAGCGACGGGCCGACTCGCCGAGGGTATGGGTGATAAATTCATCCAGCACGCGGAAGTAGTCGGCGCTCTGTTTTGGTCCGGTGAGGATCAGCGGCAGCACCTGATGCTGGTTGGCCGGGTTCATCAGAATGCCGAGCAGGTAGAGCAGCTCCTCCGCCGTACCCACGCCGCCGGGGAAGATGATAATCCCGTGGGCGATGCGCACGAAGGCTTCCAGACGCTTCTCGATATCCGGCATGATCACCAGCTCGTTGACCAACGGGTTAGGTGGCTCGGCAGCGATGATGGACGGCTCGGTCATGCCGATAAAGCGTCCCTCTTTATAGCGCTGCTGAGCGTGGCCCACCGCGGCACCCTTCATCGGGGCTTCCATCGCCCCTGGCCCACAGCCGGTGCAGATATTCAGCTCGCGCAGGCCCAGCTGGGTCCCGACGCGGCGGGCATAGAGATACTCAGTTTCGTTGATTGAGTGACCGCCCCAGCACACCACCATATTGGGCGCTTCCCCCACGTGCAGCGCCCGGGCGTTGCGCAGGATCGAGAACACCAGGTTGGTAATGTGGGTAGAGCTCTCGAGATTAAGGTGCTGGAAGCGTCCGGCGTTGTGAATTTGTCCGTTAACAAAGAGGATATCGCGCAGCACGGCAAAGAGGTTAGCCTGGAGCGAGCGGATAATACGCCCGTCAACGAACGCCTCTTCCGGCGGGTTGATCAGCTCCAGCTTCACGCCGCGTTCACGACGTAACACGTTGATATCAAAATTCTGGAAGCGGGACAGCAGCTCTTTACTGCTGTCGGTCTGGCTTCCTGAGTTTAGAACGGCAAGTGAACAGTTACGAAACAGTTGGTAAAGGTCGCTGCTGGCCGAGCTTTTGAGCATATCGACTTCCAGCTGCGACAACAGATCCATTGAGCCTAGCGGGCTAATATGTGTAATCAAGTGAACTCCTTATGGGGCGAAGATCGCCGCTCCCTGTGATTACAATAGCCCTGGCATATGACGTTTAACAACCTCAGGCGCGGAATCCACCGCGCAAATCAGTAAAAAATCGTACTTTTTGCCGCCGTTACTGACGTACCAGACGCCCTGTGGCAGGCTGGAAGTCAGTGTTGCTACGCCATGGGTTGATATCCAGGCCACCGCGACGGGTGTAGCGAGCGTAGACGCTCAGCTTTTCTGGCTGGCAGAAGCGCAGCAGATCGTTAAAGATGCGCTCCACGCACTGCTCGTGAAACTCGTTATGATGGCGGAAAGAGACCAGATAGCGCAGAAGCTTCTCGCGATCGATCTGCGGCCCGCGATACTGAATCTGGACTGAACCCCAGTCCGGCTGGTGGGTGATCAGGCAGTTGGACTTCAGCAGGTGGCTGACCAGCGTCTCTTCCACTACGCTGCCAACGGCGGCGTTTTGCAGATAGTCAGCGTTGAACTGGTAGTCATCGATCGCGATATCCTGATTATCAATACACTTGCCGTTGAAATGGGCGATCGGCTGGCCTTCGATCTCATCCAGCGGATAGAGCATCACGCTCACTTTGCCCTGCGCGCAGGCGCTGAGATCCCGCTCCAGCGTGGCGCGGACCTCTTCCCAGCTGTTAAAGCGCGTCTGGTTAAAGCTGTTCAGGTAGAGCTTAAAGCTTTTCGACTCCACCAGGTTGACGCTGGCGTAGTCCAGCTCGACATGGCCCACCGCTACCTGCGGCAGGCCGTTGGCATTAAGCCATGACAGCTCATAGAGCGTCCAGATATCGCCGCCGTGAAAAGGCAGGCTACCGGCGTGCAGGCCGAGGGGATCGCGATTCAGGCTGCGGGGAACGCCTTGCAGCAAAGCCGCATCATAAATATCCTGGTAGCGGGTCGTTTTACCCAGGGTCAGGCCAGCCAGCGCCTGGTGGTTCTCATAAGAAGAAGACATGTTTCATCGCCGTTTTGCAGGTAAACTCTCAGCCTTAAGTTTATCCTGGCTGAGTGAAGAGAGGAACCGGTGGACCAAGAGACATCCCATGCCCTGAAGGCTTTTACCGCACGCTACTGCGACGCCTGGCACGAAACGCACAATAGCTGGCCGCAGAGCGAGGCGCTTTACGGCGTGCCGTCGCCCTGCGTGATCTCCTCCCTCAACGACCGGGTGATCTGGCAGCCTCAGCCTTTTGATGCAGAGCCGAATGTAAACGCTGTTGAACGAGCATTAGATATTGTGATACAACCTGCAGTTCACAGCTTCTATTCCACACAGTTTGCCGGTGATATGCTGGCACGATTCGATAATGAGACGCTGACGCTCCTGCAAACCTGGAGTGCAGACGATTTCCTGCGTGTTCAGGAGAATCTCATCGGTCATCTGGTGACGCAAAAGCGGCTAAAGCTTTCACCAACGCTATTTATCGCCACGCTCGACAGCGAACTTGACATCATCTCGATCTGTAACCTGACCGGCGAGGTGGTGAAAGAGACGCTGGGTACTCGCCAACGCACCGTGCTTGCCCCTTCGGTAGCCTCATTCCTCAACCAGCTTGAGCCGGTTATGTAATCCGATCCGCTACTATGCTTGTGAGAGATCTCCTACACGCCTGTAAGATATTGCCATTTTGTTAAAAAATATTTTTAATATGTAAAAACGATAAAGCAAATTTAAATCAGTCATTTACTAAAAATTGAGCAATATTTAACGCAAATTAATCGGTACTAAAGTCTTATGGCATCCTTGCAAGACGAAGCGGAAAGTCCGATTCTATCTGTGTCGACAGGATGTTGTGTACGAAGTGAATGTCAGGATGATGTCGCTTCCGACTCAGGACATACCGGGAAGGTATGACAGGGAAGGCTTCGGGATGAAGCAGAGAGGATAACGCCGGAGCGCGTTAAAGGACACCTCCAGGAAGGAGAATGTGAGCCGGGCAGGATATCCGGTGGATCAGGATGATTAGGAAGTCGCTTTAGGGATTAAGCGTGTCGTATCGGGCGATGCGAGCAGGCAGCACGGTTTACGGATGAACAGGTCAGGAGACCGCAGGAAAAGTTTTCATGGATGAGCAGGGAGCACCAAGGTAGCCGGACTGCTGCTAAACGAACCGGGAGCACTGTGTATACAGTGCTCCCTTTTTTATTTCTCTCCCCGCAATGCTATTCTGCGTGCCAGTTCGATCGTCATTCGAGGTTTCTATGTCCCTTCATATCAGCGTACGCGAGCAGCTGCACGCCATTGAGGCGCTGCTGCGTGAGAAAAATGCCTGGCAGGGCGTTGCCCCAGAGAGCAGCGCGTTTGCCAGTACCCAGCCCTTCTGCCTGGATACGCTGGCGCCGCTGGAGTGGCTGCAGTGGGTGCTGATCCCGCGTATGCACGCTCTGCTGGACAGCGGTCAGCCGCTGCCGCAGGCTTTTGCCGTTACCCCTTACTATGAGATGGCGCTCGACGCCAGCGATCCGCTGCGTGATGTCGTCCTTGTGCATCTGCAACGCCTCGACACGCTCTTTGCCGGTAGCGACGCCTGATGCTGGAGATTATCTATCAGGATGAGTGGCTGGTGGCGGTGAACAAACCCTCCGGCTGGCTGGTACACCGTAGCTGGCTCGACCGCGATGAAAAAGTGGTAGTGATGCAGACCGTGCGCGACCAGATTGGTCAGCACGTCTTTACTGCCCACCGCCTGGATCGGCCTACCTCCGGCGTGCTGCTGATGGGGCTATCCAGCGAGGCGGGGCGGCGGCTCTCCCAGCAGTTTGAGCAACATCAGATTCAGAAGCGCTACCATGCGATTGTCCGCGGCTGGCTGATGGATGCCGCAACGCTGGACTACCCGCTGGTGGAGGAGCTGGATAAGATTGCCGATAAGTTCGCCCGGGCTGACAAAGAGCCGCAGCCGGCGGTGACCCGCTACCGTGGGCTGGCTACCGTTGAGCTGCCGGTTGCCATCAGCAAGTTTCCGACGACCCGCTACGGGCTGGTAGAGCTGGATCCGCAAACCGGGCGCAAGCACCAGCTGCGTCGCCACCTTACTCATCTGCGCCATCCGATTATTGGCGACAGCAAGCATGGCGACCTGCGTCAGAACCGTAGCGCAGCGGCGCACTTTGGCCTGAACCGGCTGATGCTGCACGCCAGCGAGCTGTCGCTGACTCATCCCTTTACTGACGAACCGTTAACCCTGCGCGCCGGGCTGGACGATGTCTGGATGCAGGCGTTAACCCAGTTTGGCTGGCGCGGCCTTCTCCCGATGAATGAAAGGGTTGAGTTTGTGCCGGACAGCGACCAGGATGAAACGTATCAGGTAGCAACCAGGGAGTGAAAAATGGCAGAAATTGGTATTTTTGTTGGCACCATGTATGGCAACTCATTGCTGGTGGCCGAAGAGGCGGAGACGCTGCTGACCGGACAGGGGCATAAGGTTAAGGTCTTTGAGGACGGGACGCTGGCGGACTGGGCCTATTACCAGGACAAGACCGTGCTGGTGGTCACCTCCACAACGGGGCAGGGCGATCTGCCGGATAACATCGCGCCGCTCTATCAGGGGATCCGCGACTCGCTCGGCTATCAGCCCAACCTGCGCTACGGCGTGATTGCGCTGGGAGACAGCACCTACAGCCACTTCTGCGGCGGCGGGAAGCGGTTTGCCGAGCTGCTTGCAGAGCAGCAGGCGCAGCGCGTCGGTGAGGTTCTGCTTATTGACGCCAGCGAGCATCCTGAGCCCGAGACGGAGTCGAATCCGTGGGTTGAGCAGTGGGGAACGCTGCTAAAATAGATCCCATTTAGCCCTCCCGGCTGTGGAGGGCTATCGTCCTTTTTCCTCTCTTTTATCCCTGACGCTTTTCAATTCCGTGAACTTCCCCCCATCGGCTTGTGCCTTTGCCCCAAAGCAGAGTGATAAGCATCCTGAATGTTGTGTGCTTGCACGGTGAGCAGATTCTGGCCGCTTCATATACTTTTCTCGCCAGTTATTAAAACGCAGTACGCAGGGTGATAACGAGCCGCTGCACAGATACTGCAATAAAACACCAGTACGTCATTCTGATACCCCTACAGGTTGTGCTTTTCAGAATGAATGTAGCTCAACGCTATAATTCAGGAGTGCAATAATGAGTTCATTAAGCCAGGCAGCGAGCAGCGCCGAAAAGCGCACTAACGCTCGCTATTGGATAGTGGTGATGCTGTTTATCGTCACGTCCTTCAACTATGGTGACCGCGCGACGCTATCTATTGCTGGCTCTGAAATGGCAAAAGATATCGGTCTCGATGCTGTTGGCATGGGTTATGTTTTCTCTGCATTTTCATGGGCCTATGTTATCGGCCAAATACCGGGCGGCTGGCTGCTTGACCGCTTCGGCTCCAAACGCGTTTACTTCTGGTCAATCTTCATCTGGTCACTGTTTACCCTGCTGCAGGGCTTCGTGGATATCTTCAGCGGCTTCGGCATCATCGTTGCGCTCTTCACCCTGCGCTTCCTGGTGGGCTTAGCGGAAGCGCCATCCTTCCCCGGCAACAGCCGCATCGTGGCGGCCTGGTTCCCGGCGCAGGAGAGGGGCACGGCGGTCGCCATCTTTAACTCCGCTCAGTACTTTGCCACCGTTATCTTCGCCCCGATCATGGGCTGGCTGACCCACGAGGTGGGCTGGTCACACGTCTTCTTCTTCATGGGCGGACTGGGCATTGTCATCAGCTTTGTCTGGCTGAAGGTGATCCACGAGCCGAATCAGCACCCTGGCGTGAACAAGAAAGAGCTGGAGTACATCGCCGAAGGCGGCGGGCTGATTAACATGGATCAGCCGGGCACCAAAGTGAAAGTGCCGTTCAGCGTCAAGTGGGCCCAGATCAAGCAGCTGCTTAACTCGCGCATGATGATCGGTGTCTATATCGGCCAGTACTGCATCAACGCCCTGACCTACTTCTTTATCACCTGGTTCCCGGTTTACCTGGTGCAGGCGCGTGGTATGTCGATTCTGAAAGCGGGCTTTGTCGCCTCCGTCCCGGCCATCTGCGGCTTCGCCGGCGGCGTGCTGGGCGGCATCATCTCCGACTGGCTGATGCGTCGTACCGGCTCGCTGAACATCGCCCGTAAAACGCCTATCGTGCTGGGTATGCTGCTCTCGATGGTGATGGTCTTCTGTAACTATGTTGACGCAGAGTGGATGATCATCGGCTTTATGGCGATGGCCTTCTTCGGCAAAGGCATCGGCGCGCTGGGCTGGGCGGTTATGGCCGACACCGCACCGAAAGAGATCAGCGGCCTCTCCGGCGGTCTGTTCAACATGTTCGGCAACGTCTCCGGGATCGTCACCCCGATCGCCATCGGCTACATCGTTGGCACCACCGGCTCCTTTAACGGTGCGCTGATCTACGTCGGTGTCCATGCCCTGGTCGCGGTGCTCAGCTATCTGGTCATCGTGGGTGATATCAAACGTGTCGAACTGAAACCTGTGACAGGACGCTAATGATGACTACACAATCCAGCCCCGTTATTACCGATATGAAAGTGATCCCCGTCGCTGGCTACGACAGTATGCTGATGAATATCGGCGGGGCACATAACGCTTACTTCACCCGCAATATCGTGGTGCTGACCGACAACGCCGGGAACACCGGCGTTGGGGAAGCCCCCGGCGGAGAGGTGATCCTCAAGACGCTGACCGACGCGATCCCAATGGTTATTGGTCAGCAGGTAGCCCGCTTAAACCAGGTGGTACAGCGGGTGCATAAGGGCAACCAGGCGGCTGACTTTGATACCTTCGGTAAAGGTGCCTGGACCTTTGAGCTGCGGGTGAATGCGGTCGCGGCTCTGGAGGCCGCGCTGCTCGACCTGCTGGGTAAAACCCTTGGCGTGCCGGTCTGCGAGCTGCTGGGTCCAGGCAAACAGCGCGACGCCGTGACGGTGCTCGGCTACCTGTTCTACGTCGGCGATCGTCAGAAGACCGATTTGCCGTATCTCGTCAAAACCGAGGGCAACCACGACTGGTATCATCTGCGTCATCAGGAGGCGATGAATAGCGAAGCGGTGGTGCGCCTGGCCGAAGCGTCCCAGGATCGCTACGGCTTTAAAGATTTCAAACTGAAAGGCGGCGTACTGCCGGGCGAGCAGGAGATCGACACCGCCCGCGCGCTGAAAAAACGCTTTCCCGACGCCCGCATTACCGTCGATCCCAATGGCGCGTGGCTGCTGGATGAGGCCATTGAGCTCTGCAAGGGGCTGAACGATGTGCTGACCTACGCGGAAGATCCGTGCGGCGCAGAGCAGGGCTTCTCTGGCCGGGAAGTGATGGCGGAGTTCCGTCGGGCAACGGGCCTGCCGGTGGCCACCAACATGATCGCTACCAACTGGCGTGAGATGGGCCACGCGGTGATGCTCAACGCGGTAGATATCCCGCTGGCGGATCCGCACTTCTGGACCCTCTCCGGCGCGGTGCGCGTGGCGCAGCTGTGCGACGACTGGGGCCTGACCTGGGGCTGCCACTCCAATAACCACTTTGATATCTCGCTGGCGATGTTTACCCACGTCGGTGCCGCCGCGCCGGGGAATCCGACCGCCATCGACACCCACTGGATTTGGCAGGAGGGCGACGCGCGCCTGACCAAACAGCCGCTGGAAATTAAGCATGGCCAGATTGCCGTGCCGGACGCGCCAGGCCTTGGCGTGGAGCTGGACTGGGACCAGGTACAGAAGGCCCACGAGCTGTATAAGACGCTCCCGGGCGGGGCGCGTAATGACGCAGGCCCGATGCAGTACCTGATCCCCGGCTGGACGTTCGATCGCAAGCGTCCCGTCTTTGGTCGAAACTAAATTTGTCATAGAAAGGATTAAACGATGAGTAATCAATTTTCTACCCCCGTTGTCACGTCTATGCAGGTGATCCCGGTTGCGGGCCACGACAGCATGCTGATGAACCTGAGCGGGGCGCACGCGCCGTTCTTCACCCGTAACATCGTTATCATCAAAGACAACTCGGGTCACACTGGCGTGGGCGAGATCCCAGGCGGCGAGAAGATCCGCCAGACGCTGGAAGATGCTGCCGCGCTGGTGGTGGGTAAAACCGTTGGCGAGTACAAAAATATTCTGACCGCGGTACGCAACCAGTTTGCGGATCGTGACTCTGCGGGCCGCGGCCTGCAAACCTTCGACCTGCGCACCACCATCCACGTGGTGACCGGTATCGAAGCCGCGATGCTGGACCTGCTGGGTCAGCACCTGGGCGTTAACGTGGCGACCCTGCTTGGCGACGGCCAACAGCGCAGCGAAGTAGAGATGCTCGGCTACCTGTTCTACGTTGGCAACGCCAAAGCGACGCCGCTGCCGTACCAGAGCCAGCCGGATGACCAGTGCGACTGGTACCGTGTGCGCCATGAAGAGGCGATGACCCCGGATCGCGTGGTACGCCTGGCCGAAGCGGCCTATGAAAAATATGGCTTTAACGATTTTAAACTCAAAGGCGGCGTGCTGGCGGGGGAAGAGGAGGCCGAGTCCATCGTGGCGCTGGCGAAACGCTTCCCGCAGGCGCGCGTCACCCTCGACCCGAACGGCGCATGGTCGCTGGCCGAAGCGATCAACATCGGTAAGCATCTGAAGGGCGTGCTGGCCTACGCGGAAGATCCGTGCGGCGCAGAGCAGGGCTTCTCTGGTCGTGAGGTGATGGCCGAGTTCCGTCGCGCCACCGGCCTGCCGACCGCCACCAACATGATTGCCACCGACTGGCGGCAGATGGGCCATACGCTCTCTCTGCAATCCGTCGATATCCCGCTGGCGGACCCGCACTTCTGGACCATGCAAGGCTCGGTGCGCGTGGCGCAGATGTGCCACGAGTTCGGCCTGACCTGGGGCTCGCACTCCAACAACCACTTCGACATTTCGCTGGCAATGTTTACCCACGTGGCCGCCGCCGCGCCGGGCAAAATCACCGCCATCGACACCCACTGGATCTGGCAGGAGGGCAACCAGCGCCTGACCAAAGCGCCGTTTGAGATCAAAGGCGGGATGGTGCAGGTGCCGAGCACGCCGGGCCTGGGCGTTGAGCTGGACATGGACCAGGTGATGAAGGCGCACGAGCTGTATCAGAAGCACGGTCTCGGCGCGCGTGACGATGCCATGGGCATGCAGTATCTGATCCCTGGCTGGACGTTTGATAACAAACGTCCGTGCATGGTGCGTTAATGCAGAGGCCGGTCCCGGCGGGATCGGCCTGTTCCCTGTTTTTCCGGCTGTAGGGTTTAGGCAATCACACTCTGCGTAAGGACGGCTTATGAAAATTGTTATCGCACCGGACTCTTATAAGGAGAGTTTGAGCGCCCTTGATGTCGCGACCGCCATTGAGGAGGGCTTTCGTGAGATCTTTCCGGCGGCGGACTATATCAAACTGCCGGTGGCGGATGGCGGTGAAGGTACGGTTGAGGCGATGGTCGCTGCCACGCAGGGGCGGATCGTCCAGGTTACCGTGACCGGCCCGCTTGGCGCTCAGGTAGAGGGTTTCTACGGCCTCTCCGGCGACGAGCAGAGCGCATTTATTGAGATGGCGGCTGCCAGCGGCCTTGAGCTGGTCGCACCCGAACAGCGTAATCCGCTGATCACCACCTCGTGGGGAACGGGGGAGCTGATCCGCCACGCGCTGGACGTCGGCGTTAAGCACATCATTATTGGCATCGGCGGCAGCGCTACTAACGACGGCGGCGCGGGCATGGTGCAGGCGCTGGGGGCGAAGCTGCTGGATAGCGAAGGCAACGCCATTGGCCAGGGCGGCGGCGCGCTGGAGGCGCTGGCGCGGATCGACACCAGCGCGCTCGACAAACGGCTTCACGACTGCCGTATCGAGGTCGCCTGTGACGTCACTAATCCCCTGACCGGTAAAGAGGGCGCATCGGCTATCTTTGGGCCGCAGAAAGGGGCGACGCCGGAAACGATCGCCCGTCTCGATGAGGCGCTTGGGCACTATGCCCAGCTGATCAAGCGCGATCTCGATCTCGACGTATTGGATCTGGCCGGTGGTGGGGCAGCAGGCGGTATGGGCGCGGCGCTGTATGCGTTCTGCGGAGCCGAGCTGCGTCAGGGCATTGAGATTGTCACCGACGCCCTGCATCTCGATCGCTATGTCGCCGAAGCCGATCTGGTGATCACCGGCGAAGGGCGGATCGACAGCCAGACCGTGCACGGCAAAGTGCCGGTGGGCGTGGCAAAGGTGGCGAAGCGCTACAACAAACCGGTGATCGGCATTGCCGGTAGCCTGACGGCGGACGTCGGCGTGGTGCATGAGCATGGGATCGATGCGGTATTCAGCGTGATCTACGGCATCTGTACGCTGGATGATGCCCTGAGAAACGCGGCGGAAAACGTGCGCATGACGGCGCGCAACGTGGCGGCGGTGTTGAAGGCGGGCCAGGAATTACGTTAACCAAAAGCATAGTCACGCCCGGTGGCGCTTCGCTTACCGGGCCTACACGCGGCACCGTGTCTGCCGTAGGCCGGGC
>NZ_DAMACX010000055.1:0-23050 GCF_031998825.1 Pseudescherichia sp. | reverse complement strand
TTGGTGCTATCGCTAACGAAGGCGACATCAGCAGCCGTTACATTGGTAACATCAAGCTGTTCGCTTCCCACTCCACCATCGAGCTGCCGAAAGGCATGCCGGGCGAAGTTCTGCAGCACTTCACCCGCACGCGTATTCTGAACAAGCCGATGAATATGCAGCTGCTGGGCGATGCACAGCCGCACGAACGTGGTGAGCGCCGTGGCGGTGACCGTCCGGCTGGCGAGCGTCGTAGCTTCGGCGGCGGCGAGCGTCGTGAAGGCGGCCGTGGCCCGCGTCGCGAAGGTTCTGCCCCAGCCGGTGCAGGTCGCTTCAGCGGTGAGCGCCGTGAAAGCCGCGGTCCGCGCCGTGATGACGCTTCCACACCGCGCCGTCGTTTCAACAACGACGCGTAAGCGTGTAAGCACAGCAACGTTACTGTAAAGTAAGCGTTCCAGCCCCGATCTCAACAATCGGGGCTTTTTTTATCGGTAATGTACTCATGTACTGGTACAATGCGCAGCGAACCGCATTTTAGAGAGAAGAGAGAATGGCTACGCTTTCCACCACCCATACGACCCCGTCGCTGCTTGGCGGCGTGGTGATCATCGCAGGAACCATTATTGGCGCAGGGATGTTCTCTCTGCCGGTGGTGATGTCAGGCGCCTGGTTCTTCTGGTCGCTTGCGGCGCTGGTCTTTACCTGGTTCTGCATGCTGCACTCCGGGTTGATGATCCTCGAGGCCAACCTCAACTACCGCATCGGATCCAGCTTTGACACCATTACCCGCGACCTGCTGGGCAAGGGCTGGAACCTGGTCAACGGCGTCTCTATCGCCTTTGTGCTCTACATCCTGACCTACGCCTATATCTCGGCGAGTGGCTCGATTCTGCACCACACCTTTTCAGAGATGTCGCTCAACGTCTCGCCGCGCCTGGCGGGGCTGGGGTTTGCGCTGATCGTGGCGTTTATTGTCTGGCTCTCAACCCGCGCGGTTAGCCGCATGACCGCCATCGTGCTGGGCGCTAAGGTCATCACCTTCTTCCTCACCTTCGGCAGCCTGCTGGGGCACGTCGAACCCGCCACGCTGTTTAACGTGGCCGAGAGCAACGCCTCCTACACGCCGTACCTGCTGATGACCCTGCCGTTCTGCCTCGCCTCGTTTGGCTATCACGGCAACGTGCCGAGCCTGATGAAGTACTACGGCAAGGATCCGCGCACGATTACGCGCTGCATTGCCTATGGCTCGCTGCTGGCGCTGGGGCTGTATACCATCTGGTTGCTGGTGACGATGGGAAATATCACTCGGCCGGCCTTTATCGGCATTGCTCAGCAGGGAGGGAATATAGACGTGCTGGTGCAGGCTCTGAGCGGCGTGCTGAACAGCCGCAGTCTGGATCTGCTCCTGGTGGTGTTCTCTAACTTTGCGGTGGCCAGTTCATTCCTGGGGGTGACGCTGGGGCTGTTTGATTACCTGGCCGATCTCTTTGGCTTTGACGACTCCGCCAGCGGCCGCTTCAAAACCGCGCTGCTGACCTTCCTGCCGCCGATTGTCGGTGGGCTGCTGTGGCCGAACGGCTTCCTCTACGCCATCGGCTATGCCGGGCTGGCGGCGACCATCTGGGCAGCCATCGTTCCGGCGCTGCTGGCGCGTGCGTCACGCAAACGCTTCGGTAGCCCCACATTCCGCGTCTGGGGCGGCAAGCCGATGATTGCGCTGATCCTGCTGTTCGGGGTAGGCAACGCCGTAGTGCACCTGCTCTCCAGCTTTAACCTGTTACCCGTGTACCAATAATACCCGTAGGCCCGGTAAGCGTAGCGCCACCGGGCAATTAAAAAAATTACCCCAATAATTCCTCTTTCACCTGCATCGCCAGCTCAAACGAATGCAGCCGCGCCTGATGATCGAAAATCTGGCCGTTGACCATGATCTCATCGGCCTGGGTTTCGCGGAGGATCGACTCCAGCCCGTGACGCACTTTAGTTTTATCCCCCACCAGCGACATGCTCAGCGCCTGCTGAACGCCATACTGCTCGGACGGCGACCAGAAGGACTCCATATCGGCAATCGGCGGCGGCAGCTGGCCGGTTTCACCCCGACGTAGCTTCACAAACGCCTGCTGCATCGAAGTAAACAGGAACTCGGCGTCGCGGTTGCTGTCGGCGGCAACGATGTTGATGCACACCATCGCATAGGGTTTTTCCAGCCGCGCGGAGGGCTTGAAGTTGGTGCGGTAGAGGTGTAACGCCTGGAAGAGCATATCCGGAGCAAAGTGCGAGGCAAAGGCAAACGGCAGCCCCAGCTGGGCAGCAAGCTGGGCGCTATAGAGGCTGGAGCCAAGCAGCCACACCGGGATCTTCTCCCCGTAGCCCGGAACCGGACGCACGTGCGGATTCGGATCGCGGGCGTCAAACCAGTCCACCAGCTCGGCCACGTCGCGCGGGAAGTTATCGATATCGCCGCTCATGTGGCGGCGCAGGGCCATCATGGTCCGCTGGTCGCTGCCCGGCGCACGGCCCAGGCCCAGATCGATACGTCCCGGATAGAGCGCATTCAGGGTGCCAAACTGCTCGGCGATCACCAGCGGAGCGTGGTTAGGCAGCATTACGCCGCCGGAGCCGAGGTGCAGCGTCTGGGTATTAGCGGCCAGGTAGCCAATCAGCACCGACGTCGCCGCGCTGGCGATGCCGGTCATGTTGTGGTGCTCGGCCAGCCAGAAGCGGCGATAGCCGCGCTTCTCTGCCAGCTGGGCTAAGTCCAGAGAGCGTTGGAAGGCATCACGCGCCGTAGCGCCCTGCGGGATCGGGGCTAAATCTAGCACCGAGAAGGAAACGGTTTTGTCAGTCATCATAGGCTCACTTTGTCGACGGCAATCTTTTAATACTGCATTAAAAATTGATTACCGTAGTTAACAAAGTGAGCTTTTTTTCATACCAGCTCGAGACCAGCGAGGCGCTTCCAGTAGCCGTTGCAGTCGCTATTCGCCGCCAGCGGCAGCGGTGCAGCGCCTTTTTCATTGGCACGGAAGGCGTCAATCATGGCGAAAGTTTCCGTCCCCATCGGTGAGAGGCGCACCATATCCACCAGCCCCTGCATTGAGGTCAGCTCATTGCCGAGGTTGTAGATATAGCCGCTCATGGTCTGGATGCCGTTCAGGACAAACACCTGCTGGTTCTCCTGGGAGAGCACGTTGCGCCCGGTGGGGTACTTAATGCAGCAGGTTTCGCACTCGTCCTTAGGGCGATCCTCGGAGCGGGCGGTAAAGCAGCGGGCGGAGTAGGCCAGCGGCAGATGTCCGTAGCTCAATACCTCCACCTCAAACTGCTTACGGATGCCCAGCTCGTCGCACTGATTAAGCAGGTTCGCCAGCCAGTCGCGGGAGAGCTCCACCGGCATACACCAGCGCACCATGCCCTGCTTCAGCAGCAGGCGCAGGGTAAACGCGTTATAGCAATTCAGGGCGTGCCCGGCGACAAACGGCAGCTTACGTTCGGCGCACATGTTCACTACGCCGAGATCGCTCGCCTCCAGCAGGAAGTCGCCGTTCTCCACGTAGCGCTTAAGCTCGCCCAGCTCCGAGGCGGCCTGCACCAGCGCCAGGGTAGAGAGCACCACCTGTTTGCCGCTCCCGGCGAGGGACTTCGCCATCGCCAGCCAGTCGCCTACTTTGGTCGCCCGCCGCTTGCTGCATACCGCTTCGCCCAGGTAGATGGTATCGGCGCTGCTGCTGGCCGCCTGCCGGTAGAAATCCTCCAGCGTCTCTTTTGACCAGTAGTAGAGGACCGGTCCTAATGAATATTTCATTTTATCTCTCACTGCCATTTACGGTGGTATGCGCCAAGGGTGGTCTGCGTGCCTTCAGACATCGCACCGAGGGTCTCCATCCACGCCGGTTGCGGGGCGTAACGCTCTGGCGAGGCGATGCAGCGGTCGATGGCCTGGCGCCATACTTTTGCCACCTGGCTGACGTAGGCCGGGCTGCGCTGGCGTCCCTCGATTTTTACCGAGGCGATATTTGCTGCCAGAAGCTCGGGTAGCAGCTCCAGCGTATTCAGGCTGGTCGGCTCCTCGAGAGCGTGGTAGCGCTCGCCGTCGACGTGATAACGACCTTTGCACAGCGTGGGATAGCCTGCGTTCTCGCCCTCCTGATAGCGGTCAATCAGCACCTCATTGAGGCGCGACTCCAGCCCCTGCGGCGTCTGCTGCCAGCGCACAAAGCGGGCAGGGGAGCAGGCCCCTACGGTATTGGGGGATTCACCGGTTAAATAAGAGGAGAGGTAGCAGCGCCCCTCGGCCATAATGCACAGGCTGCCGAAGGCAAATACCTCCAGCGGAACCGGCGAGGTGCGGGCCAGCTGTTTGACCTGATGAATGGACAGCACGCGGGGCAGCACCACGCGGGCAACGTCAAAGTGGCGATGGTAGAAGCGGATCGCCTCGTCGTTAGTGGCCGAAGCCTGCACCGAGACGTGGCGTTCAATGTGTGGATAGCGCTCGGCGGCGTACTCCAGCATCGCCAGGTCGGCGAGGATCAGCGCGTCGGCCCCCAGCTGGGCGGCCATATCCACCGCCCGCTGCCAGCGAGCGTAGCCGTCGGGATGGGCAAAAGTATTGATCGCAATGTGCAGCTTTTTACGCCGCTGGTGGACAAAATTGACTGCTTCCTGCAGCTTCTTCTCGGTGAAGTTGAGACCCGCAAAATGACGGGCGTTAGTATCATCCTTCAGGCCTATATAAACAGCGTCGGCACCGTTTTCGATAGCCGCCTTTAATGCCGGTAGGTTTCCGGCCGGGCAGAGCAACTCCATAGTGTATCCCAGGTCAGGGGCCGGGTGGCCCGCACGCACCGTAAGGTGCAAAAATTGTTAACGAACTGGGATTTTAGTTAACCCTTCGGCGACAATTTTTGATTTAAGGCAGCTAATCGCGTATTGATGGGGGGAATAGGGGGTAGTTTCATCTGCGCAATTGTTGATTTATGCCGCTATGTGAGTTCGGGGTTATGGCAGAATAGCCAGACTTTTCATATCAGGGAGTAAAGCTTGTGTTGGATATACTGCGCTCACGTCTCGTTCATGCCGCGCCGTCTCTGCTGAGCGTGCCGGTAAAGCTCGCGCCTTTTGCGCTTAAACGTCAGGTGCTGGAGCAGCTTCTGCGCTGGCAGTTTCAGCAGGCGCTGGCGGACGGCGAGCTGGCGTTCCTGGAGGGCCGCTGGTTGAGTATTGAAGTACGCGATATTGGCCTCAGGTGGTTTACTTCCGTTGAGAATGAGCAGTTAATTGTGCGTGAATCTGCCGCTGCCGACGTGAGCTTTAGCGCCGACGCCAGCGATCTGCTGATGATTGCCGCACGCAAGCAGGATCCGGACACGCTGTTCTTCCAGCGCCGGCTGGTGATTGAGGGCGATACCGAACTGGGGTTATACGTTAAGAACCTGATGGACGCCATTGAGCTGGAGCAGATGCCTAAACCGCTGCGCATCATGCTGCTGCAACTGGCGGAGTTCGTCGAGGCTGGCCTGCAAGCGCCGCCTGCGACTAAACCAACTTCTGTAGGTGAGCCATGCTAATTCGAGTCGAAATACCTATCGATGCGCCAGGCATTGATGCACTTCTCCGCCGCGCGTTCGACGGGGATAGCGAAGCTAACCTGGTCCACTCTCTGCGGGAAGACGGCTTGCTTACGCTGGGGCTTGTCGCCACCGATGATGAAGGTCAGGTTGTCGGCTACGTCGCCTTTAGCCCGGTGGACGTTGAGGGGGAAGATCTGCAATGGGTCGGCCTTGCGCCGCTGGCGGTAGATGAGCACTATCGTGGTCAGGGGCTGGCACGTCAACTGGTGTATGAGGGGCTGGATTCGCTCAACGAGTTCGGTTATGCCGCCGTGGTTGCGCTGGGGGAGGCCGACTTCTATCAGCGTCTCGGCTTTGAGCAGGCGGCACACTACGATCTCCACTGCCGCTGGCCGGGCACGGAGAGCGCCTTCCAGGTGCATCGCCTGGCGGATGATGCCCTAAACGGCGTACATGGCCTGGTGGAGTACCACGAGCACTTCAATCGTGTTTAAGCGGCTGGGGCTGCAAGGCCGCCAGCAGCATATCAAACGATCCATCCCCGGCAACGAGGCGCTCTTTCTGGCGCTTCGTTAGCTGCTTGATCCGATACTCGATTTTCAAAGCAAGTGAGCGCTCACCTACTGGTGCTGAAAAGGCCAGCCGCAGCGCCCCTTTGCCGCGCAGCGCCTTTGCCCCTTTTCCTGTCTGATGCTGGGTAAAGCGGCGGGCAACGTCGGTGGTAATGCCGGTATAGAGGGCATCATCGGCGGTACGGATAAGATATAAAAACCAGGGCGTCATAGCGTGATTTAACAGGATTAGGTGGACGCACCTTAGCATGAGGTAGATAAAAAATGGAAACTCTCGCCACCATTCATCGCTGGCTGGCAAAGCAGCACGTGGTCACCTGGTGCGTCGCCAGCGAAGGCGATCTGTGGTGCGCCAACGCTTTTTACTACTACGATCCGCAGCGGGTTGCCTTCTACGTAATGAGTGAGGATCGCACCCGCCATGCGCAGATGAGCGGTCGTCACGCCCCGGTTGCGGGCACGGTTAACGGCCAGCCAAAAACCGTGGCGTTGATCCGCGGCGTGCAGTTTAAAGGTGAGATTCGGCGTCTGGAGGGAGCGGAAAGCGAGGCCGCGCGTGAGCGCTATAACCGTCGCTTTCCGGTTGCCAGAGCGATGTCGGCCCCGGTATGGGAGATCTTACTGGACGAAATAAAATTTACCGACAACACCCTGGGCTTTGGCAAAAAGCTTCACTGGCTACGGGGATCAATTCCCCAGTAGGCGCAGGGTTTCCCGGTTAAACGCAGGCAGATCGTCAGGTGTGCGGCTAGTGATCAGCTGATCGTTATCATTCACCACTTCCTGATCGTAGAACTCCACGCCAGCGTTTTTCAGATCGATAACGATCGGCTTCACCGCCGTCAGCTTGCGTCCGCGAACCACTTCAGCACTGATCAGCAGCTGCGGGCCGTGGCAGATAGCAAATACCGGCTTACCGGAGTTCACAAAGTCGCGGGTAAAGGAGACGAAGCGTTCGTCGCCGCGCAGCGAGTCCGGGGAGTGACCGCCTGGCAGCAGCAGGGCGTCAAACTCCGCTGGGATCACCTCATCAATCGACTTATCGATGGTGATGCTGGCTTCGCCCTGTTTCCCCTTCACGGTTTTCCCGGCTTCCTTCTCAATGGTCACGACTTCGTGGCCCGCTTTACGGTACGCCTCGGCGGGTGAAGTAAATTCTGAATCCTCAAAATCGTCGGTGATCAAGACTGCGATTTTCTTGCCCATGTTTCCTCCATTGTTTTAGCTCTGGATGGGTTATTTCGCCATCTATCGTTAATAATGACGTATGAATAAGTGTGGTTCAGCGACCTCACATTGCAAGGCGGACTAATCTGCAAAAGGAGGCGAGATGAGTCAGGTACTGATTACCGGGGCCACCGGGCTGGTTGGCTCCCACCTGTTACGTATGCTCATTCAGGAGCCGCGGGTCAACTATATTGCCGCCCCGACGCGTCGGCCTCTGTTGGGCATGCCAACGGTCTTTAACCCCTGCGATCGCCAGCTCACCGATGCGCTGGCGCAGGTCACCGATCCGATTGATATCGTCTTCTGCTGCCTCGGCACCACTCGTCGGGAGGCGGGCAGCAAAGAGGCGTTTATTCACGCCGACTACACGCTGGTGGTGGATACCGCGCTGACCGGGCTGCGGCTCGGGGCCAAGCATATGCTGGTCGTCAGCGCGATGGGCGCTAATGCCAGCTCGCCCTTTTTCTATAACCGGGTGAAGGGAAAGATGGAGGAGGCCTTAACCGCCCAGGATTGGCCGCGCCTGACCCTTGCCCGTCCGGCGATGCTGCTGGGCCGCCGGGCGAAACAGCGGTTTGGTGAATCTCTGCTGGGGCCAATGCTGCACCTGCTGCCCGGCAAGTGGAAATCCATTGAGGCCCGCGATGTGGCGCGCGCGATGCTGCTCACGGCGTTCTCTCCCTGCCGTGAGAGGGTCACTGTTTTGTCCTCCGAGCAACTGCATGCGATTGCCATCGGCGAGGAGAATTAACTGTTTCCAAACGTGTCCAGTCAGGCGTAGTATCTTCCGGCTAATAATAATCCATACATCTTTCCGGGGAATGCAATGACTGGTCAGTCTTCATCTCAGGCGGTAACACCTGTCCAATGGTGGAAGCCCGCGCTCTTTTTTCTCGTCGTTATCGTTGGGCTCTGGTACGTAAAGTGGCAGCCCTACTACGGTAAAGCCTTTACCGCCGCTGAAACCCACAGCATCGGCAAATCCATTCTTGCTAACGCCGAAGCCAATCCGCTGCGAGCCGCACTCGATTACGCGATGGTCTACTTCCTCGCGGTCTGGAAAGCAGCGGTGCTGGGCGTCCTTCTCGGCTCACTGGTGCAGGTGCTTATTCCCCGCGACTGGCTGCTGCGCACTCTCGGCCAGAAGCGCGTCGGCGGCACGCTGTTTGGCACGCTCTTCTCTCTGCCGGGCATGATGTGCTCCTGCTGTGCCGCGCCGGTTACCGCCGGGCTGCGCCGCCAGCAGGTGTCGATGGGCGGCGCGCTGGCGTTCTGGATGGGTAACCCGCTGCTCAACCCGGCGACGCTGGTGTTTATGGGCTTTGTGCTGGGCTGGCACTTCGCCCTGATCCGCCTGGTGGCCGGTCTGGCGATCGTGCCGGGCGTGGCCCTGCTGGTACAGCGCTGGGTGAAGGAGAGCGACCGACCGTCACCGTTGCCTGAGACGGTCACCGCCGCCGAGCCGCAGGGCGGATTCATGGCGCGCTGGGGCCGGGCGCTGTGGATGCTGTTCTGGAGCACCATCCCGGTCTACATTCTGGCAGTCCTGCTGCTGGGTGCGGCGCGGGTCTGGCTCTTCCCCCATGCCGATGGCGCTATCGACAACTCGCTGCTGTGGGTGGTGGGGATGGCTATCGTGGGCTGCCTGTTTGTGATCCCAACCGCGGCGGAAATCCCTATTGTACAGACCATGATGATGGCTGGGATGGGCGTGGCTCCCGCGCTGGCGCTGCTCATCACGTTGCCTGCGGTAAGCCTGCCGTCGCTGATTATGCTGCGCAAATCCTTCCCGGCGAAGGCGCTGTGGCTAACCGGTGGACTGGTGGCTGTGAGCGGGATGATTGTGGGTGGTATTGCGTTATTGTGACAGATCGCCAGATGGCGCTGCGCTTATCCGGCCTACGGGATTTGTAGGCCCGGTAAGCTTCGCGCCATCGGGCGTTATTAAGTTACTACTTAATAAAGGTAAATGCCGTAGTGACGTGCTTGACGCCCGACACGCGGCTGGCGGTATCGGCGGCGGCGGCGGCTTCACGCTCCGTCACCAGCCCCAGCAGGAACACCTCGCCGTTTTCGGTGGTCACCTTCACGTTTGACGATTTCACCTGGTCGCTACCCAGCAGCTGGGAGCGGACCTTGGTGGTGATCCAGGTGTCTGACGAGGCGGTACCCAGGCTAATCGGCTGGCCCTGGCGGATCTCGTTATAGACCTCCGTTGCCCCCTCGACGCCCATCGCAATCTGCTTCGCGCGTGAGGCCAGTTCGGTATTCGGTGCCTGGCCGACCAGCAGGACTTTACCCTGGTAAGCGGTCACGTTGATGCGTGCGCTCTTCTTAATCTGCTCATCTTTAGCCAGCGCGCTGTTAACGCGCAGCTCCAGCGTTCCGTCATCAACCTGCGTGCCCACGGTACGCGGATCGGTGGCTGCTTTGGTGCCTACGGCAGCGCTGCCGACCACGGCCGCTGCGACACATCCCTGAAGCAGCAGCGCGGAGAGTATTACCGCAAGGGGCGAAAGTGCCTTCATGTCTACTCCTTAATCATCCTGGTGAGGAAAAAGCGTGTTATCAATCAGATCGCAAAGACAGTTAACCGTCAGCATATGCATCTCGTGAATGCGTGCGCTGCGGTGGGAAGGAATACGAATTTCGACATCCTGTGGCCCCAGAAGACCCGCCAGCTCGCCGCCGTCGTAGCCGGTGAGGGCCACGATGGTCATATCGCGCGTGACGGCTGCCTCAACGGCTTTCACGATATCCCGGCTGTTGCCCCGGGCGGAGATCGCCAGCAGCACGTCGCCGGCATGGCCGAGTGCGCGCACCTGTTTGGCGTAGATCTCATCGTGCAGCCGATCGTTGGCGATCGCGGTTAAGACCACGTTATCGGTATTTAGTGCAATCGCCGGCAGGCTCGGACGCTCGGTTTCGAAGCGATTGATCATGCTGGCAGCAAAATGCTGGGCGTTGGCGGCAGAGGTGCCGTTGCCACAGCAGAGGATTTTGTTACCGTTAAGCAGGGAGTGAACCAGGGTCATGGCTGCACGGGAGATCGCATCCGGCAGGGCTTCCGCCGCCGCAATCTGGGTTTGAATACTTTCCGTAAAGCAGACTTTAATTCTTTCGAGCACGGTGATCCCTTTATGTCAGCTAGTATGAGTGGTCGTTAAAGGCGTCTTGTATCCACTCCACGTCGTTTCCGGTGAAGGCTACCACATCGAACCGGCAATCCACAGTGTCAAAACTCCCATTGTGCCGGGCAAGCCAAAAACGCGCCGCCGACAGGAGTTTCAACTGCTTGCTGCGGGTGATGCTGGCCGCTGCGCCACCGTAGCGGGCCGTTTTACGGTAGCGAACCTCAACAAAGATGGTTGTGGGACCCTGGCGCATAATGAGGTCAATCTCGCCGCCGCGCGAACGCACGTTGGCGGCGATAAAGCGCAGTCCTTTGCCCTCCAGCCAGCGGCGCGCCGTTGCTTCCCACGCGTCGCCGGTCTGTTTACGGCTTAACTGGCCGGGACGATCTGCCCCTGCTGGTATTTGAGCCATGATAACTTCCTGTTAATCACGCAGTCTGGAGTAGCCGAGAGATCGCCGGTGTTGCCGCTGATCTCAAAGCCGGGAACCTGGCGCATCTGGGCGAAGTGGTTGGCCAGCGCCCACGCATCAACGCCCATGGCATACAGGCGTGCCAGCGAGTAGTCGTTGTTGACGCTGCCCAGCGCCTGCTGCATCAGCGCAGGGTTGCTGCCTGCCAGCATCGGGATTTCGCTAAACTGTAACCCCTCCATCTCAAGACGGAAGTCGGGACCTGCACCGCCCTGGGCGCTGCGCGAGCTAGCGTAAAGCGCCGCGCCGCTGTGGCTGCCGGTGCGCATGGCGATCATCGGCTTGATGAGCGCAATCTCGTTCGGCGTCGCCAGGATATAGGCCGCATCGACGTTGCCGCCGCCGGTGATCTGCGCCTCGGTCGGCGGGGCAGGGATGGTCAGGCCTGCGATGGTCACCCCCTGCTGCTGCGGCAGGCTGGAGGCCACCGGCGTGCCGGTCAGAGCGATACCAGACCCGCTGTTAATGCCCATCTTCAGTTCTGCCGTAGAGCCAAACTTCTGCTGCAGCACGGTGCCGCCGCCCAGTTTTTGCCACTCATCGGCAAAGGCGGTGGTGACCCGATCCCCCAGCGAGCTGCGGGGAACCAGCAGCAGCGGCGCGCGGCGGCCCTGATCCCACATATGGTGGGCGGCGTCGCGAGCTTCATCTTCCGGTGAGAGGGCGAAGTAACAGATATTTGCCCGGCTCTCCACCGACTCCGGCTGGTTCAGGGCCAGCACGTTAAGGGCGGTGTTGCTGCGCATCAGCTCTTCAACGTTGCTCTTCAACAGCGGGCCAACCACGATGCTGGCGCCATCCTGCTGGACCTGGTTAAGGATCTGATCGAGCGGCTGCGAGCTGGTGTCATAAATTTTCAGGGCGGCAGAGGGATTCGCCGGCGCGCTGGCTACCGCTGGCGTCGCGGCTGACGGTGCCTGTGTTTCAGGGGTACTTACTGGCGCGGCTGTGTCAGCGGGTGCTGGGGCCTGAGTCGCTTCAGGGGCGGTTACCGGGGCGGCAGGCTGCGTCTGGGTCAGCTCATCCACCGGTGCCTGGGAGGGGCTAACGACGTCAGCCTCTCCCGCTGTCGCCGCCTGGGCAACCTGGACTGGTGTTGCCGGGCCGCTCACGGCTGGTGCGCCGTTCTTCGCCGCTTCAAAACCCTGCTGGATAGCACGGCCATAGACCGCGGCCTGGCCGTTCAGCGGCAGCAGCAGGGCGATTTTGTTGGTAGACGCCGGTTTAAAATTCTGCACGTTGGTTAACGCGGTCGGCAGCATCTTCGCACCGGGGTTTTGCGGATAGCGGGTCTGCCAGTCGCTGATCCCTGCCTTCAGCATGTTTGGATCGGTACGGTTATCGAACCAGACGCGCTGGAGATCGAGCCAGCCCTGTAGCACGTTCTCATCAGCGTTGATCACCAGCGCCTGCGCCTGCTCCGGCGTCATAGAGGAGAGCGCCTGCCAGGTGGCGTCGATATTTTTCTGCTTATCCTTCGCTGCCAGCAGCGGCTCCTGGGCAATTAAGGCCCGCAGCAGCGCCAGCGACGGACGGCCCTGGCTGGCATCAATCTGCGCCTGCCAGTAGCGTGCCAGCTGGTTACCCTCGAAATCAGCGGGCTTCAGCTTATCCAGCAGCGCCTGTGCACCGGCAAAATCCTTCTGCACCAGCTTAAGCTCAACGGCCAGCAGCGACTGCTCCTTACGCTGGGTCTCGGTCAGCTCCTGCGGCAGCTGGTTAAACAGCTCGCCCGCCTGCTGGCTTTTACCCTCTTTCAACAGGGCACGAATGGCGAGTAATTGCCAGTTGGTCTTGGTATCATCAGTGCTTTGCTGCATCTGGCTGAGGTAGAAGCCAGAATCAGCCTGCGCCGTGCCCTGCATGTGCGCACTGCTCTGGTCCGGCGCCTGTGTTCCACAGCCTGCAAAAAGCAGGGCGGCCAGTACGACAGGCAGGCAACGCGCTGCTTTTAAAGGGAAAAATGTTGACTGTACCATTCTGTATCCAGTGATATTTTTTTCGCAATGCTCAATATTAAATCGGCAATACGGATGAAACAATGAAACAACACGAATCGGCGGAGAATTCTCATGGTCAGCTCTATATTGTACCCACGCCAATCGGGAATTTGGCTGATATCACCCAGCGCGCGCTGACCGTGTTGCAAAGCGTTGATTTAGTTGCCGCAGAGGATACCCGCCACACCGGCCTGCTGCTCCAGCACTTCGCCATTAGCGCCCGCCTGTTTGCCCTTCACGACCATAACGAGCAGCAGAAAGCAGAGACGCTGGTCGCAAAGCTTAAGGAGGGGCAAAATATCGCCCTCGTTTCCGACGCCGGAACGCCGCTGATCAACGATCCCGGCTACCACCTGGTACGCTCCTGCCGCGAGGCGGGGATCCGCGTGGTGCCGCTCCCTGGTCCCTGCGCTGCTATCGCCGCCCTCAGCGCCGCCGGGCTGCCGTCGGATCGCTTCTGCTACGAAGGCTTTCTGCCTGCCAAATCCAAAGGCCGCCGCGACACGCTAAAAGCGCTGGAGGCCGAGCCGCGCACCCTGATCTTCTATGAGTCCACCCACCGCCTGCTGGACAGCCTGGAGGACATCTGCACCGTGCTGGGCGAATCCCGCTACGTGGTGCTGGCCCGTGAGCTGACCAAAACCTGGGAGTCGATCCACGGCGCGCCTATCGGCGAGCTGCTGGCGTGGGTGAAGGAGGATGAGAACCGCCGTAAGGGCGAGATGGTGCTGATTATCGAGGGGCATAAGGCCCAGGAGGAGGATCTGCCTGCCGACGCGCTGCGTACCCTGGCGCTGCTCCAGGCGGAGCTGCCGCTGAAAAAAGCCGCTGCGCTGGCCGCTGAGATCCACGGCGTGAAGAAAAACGCCCTCTATAAGTACGCCCTGGAGCAGCAGGGATAAGGTTTATGAGCCGCTATCAGCCGCCGTTTATCATTACGCCACCCATCCTCAATTTGGTGATTGAGGTAGGGGAACTTCTTGGATACTGGGCTGCCCAGACCGGGCGCGCCTCTCCTTTGCTGCGTAAAGAGAACCGGATCCGCACTATTCAGGCTTCGCTGGCTATTGAGCATAACAGCTTAAGCGCTGAGCAGGTCACAGCGATTATGGACGGTAAACGTGTGCTGGCTCCGGCAAAAGATATTCAGGAGGCCAGAAACGCTATTCTGGCGTATGACCACTTTTCAGGCTGGGGGAAAGGGCGGCTTAGCGATCTACTTTCGGCGCACCGCATTCTCATGGCGGGGCTGGTTGATAATCCCGGCAATCTCCGGCAAAACGATGTCGGTATCTATCGCGACAGGATGCTCATCCACATGGCCCCGCCAGCCTCACAGGTTTCCCGGCTGGTCGGTGAACGACTTAACTGGCTGGACAGTACCGAGCTGCATCCGCTAATCGCCAGCTCCGTTTTCCACTATGAGTTCGAGTTTATTCACCCTTTTGCCGACGGCAACGGGCGTATAGGGCGCCTATGGCAAACGTTGATCTTGAGCACCTGGCGGCCCGAAATGGCCTGGCTACCGGTAGAGACGTTGATCCATTACCAGCAGGAGCGGTATTACCAGGTATTGGGCGAATGCGATCGAGCCAGTGACTGCACCCTATTTATCGAGTTTATGCTGGGAAACATTGCAGCGGCACTGAAAGAGGGACTAAATTCAGCGTCGAAAATGTCGGAAGAAATGTCGGAAGAAATGTCGGAATAAATGTCGGAAGAAAAGGTGCTTGAGTTGTCACCTAAAACGCAGGCGTATCTTGTCTGGCTACGTCGGCATCCGACCAGCACGATTGCCGACATGGCCACACGATTTGGCGTAACGACACGCACGGTGGAACGTCAGCTCCAGACGCTGCAAAAATAGGGCAGGCTGGAGCGCATCGGTTCAACCAAAAGCGGCTACTGGCGTCTTATTGATTAACGTACCGTAGCGCCGCCCGGAGTTTCGCAAGGGTAATTTCCTGGCGAACCTTTGCCGCACGCGCTGCGATCCTTTCCTGGCTTTCCGGTGAGCGTTGTGCAAGCAACTGTTTAAGCGTCGCCATTTTCTTTGACCTCCAGTAAAATCAGATGCAATTTATACTCGGCATCGGCTAACACGATCATAGGATATATATTTATAGCGTTTTCTGGTAGGGCTTTCGCTAATTATTGGTAAGGATTTATCTTTCATCTCAGTGATATTTTCTCTACATTTATTCATTATCTAAATAATTGATATCCTCAACTAGGGTGCTAGCATAGCGCTCTATAGGGAGGGCTATAAATGGTTATTAAAAACAGCATAGAAAGAGGCGGGTTAAGACGCCTGAGCTTGGGTGAGATTAACCTGGCTAGTACGTTTTACGGTTACACAATCCACTACAATAAAATCTGGATCCATAGAGGTAGCTATTTACCTTTTAACATGCAAAGTAATAATACTGCAATGACACCTAACGGGGAAATGTGGTTTCAAGAAGGGGTATATGAAAATGATTTTGCTATGCCTAAGAGAGACAGAATAGGGCAGCAACATATATTTCTACATGAGATGATGCATGTATGGCAGCAGCAAAGGGGAATGTGGGTAAGATTTAGAGGGGCGTTTTCATGGGCTGCTGATTATACCTACTTACTTGACCAAGAAAAACTAAGTGACTATTCAATGGAGCAGCAAGCCTGTATCGTTAGCGATTATTGGTTGTTAAAAACATATGGATTCTATGGAAACACATATCTTATTAAGCTTAGGGATTATAGTTGTGATATTTCAGATAGTGAGCTAATAAAGGATTATAAAGAAATACTTGGGAGTTTCCCATCATGAAAAAAAGAGTTTTTCTTCCTGCAGTGCTAGCGCTTACTGGATGTCCTGGAGGAGAGCAGTTAGGTGCTGGAGAATGGAGGTCTATCTATATAGAGGGAGAAAATGTATGTTTCACCGTCAAGAGAGAGGAGGTGTTAACGCGTTATTCATTAGCTATAAATAATAAAGATTATAAAGTGCTAATAGTTGAGGAGGGGGTTAATCTGACCTATCCCAAAACATGCTTTAATGTTCAGCTAAACAGAGGGGTTGTATATTCTGCTACCTATGCAATAAGTGATAAAAATTACACCTACTCTTTCATCATTGATAATGAAGGTAATCTTTTAGATTTAGGGAGATAGAAATATGTCATTGCCAGCCTATTTGTTTTTATATGATGAGAACGGCATGCAAGTTAATGGAGGAAGCTTAGCATCAGGAAGGGAAGGGGCTATAGAAGTAATGAGTAGTAGTTATGGTGTTGCACAACCTGTAGATCCACACACAGGAAGAATGGGAGGAACTCGGCAACATGAACCTTATGTTATTCATAAGCAGATAGACAGGTTATCACCCTATCTGGCTATTTGCGTCTGCGAAGGGCGTAGACTCCAGAAAGCAGAGATGAGATATTACGAAACTACGGAAGCAGGAATAGAAAGGGAAGTGTATAGGGTTACTATGAGTGATGTCGTAGTGATGTATATTAATGCTAATCACACTTATATTCCTGGCTCTAACAGCTCGAATATGATTGAAACGTTTGGTCTTAGGTTTGCTGGTATTGAGTGGTTCTATTTAGACGGTGTAATTAAATATAATGATTCATGGAATAAGCCAGCCAGGAACGCGTAACCGAAATGATTAAAGCCCCGTTAGGGGCTTCTTTATAAATGATGATGAGGAGTTGATTCAGGCCGTTAAAACCGTTTCATCACGTCACCGGAGCCGGGTTAAACACTGCCAGCTGGTTGTGCAGGCCCCACTGATCCGAGAAGGTTTTCTTCCGGCCGCTGGCCACGTCAAGGATGAAGCGGAACAGCTTCCAGCCCACGTCCTCAATGCTCTCTTCCCCAGTCGCAATCGTTCCGGCGTTGATATCCATCAGATCGTACCAGCGGTTAGCCAGCTCGGTACGGGTCGCCATTTTGATTACCGGCACCGCCACCAGGCCGTACGGCGTACCGCGCCCGGTGGTGAACACCTGAACGGTGATCCCGGAGGCCACCTGCTGGGTACCGCAGACAAAGTCGCTGGCAGGGGTAGCCGCGTAGATCAAACCGCGCTTCGTTGGGCGCTGGCCCGGCGAGAGCACTTCCACGATGGCGCTCTGACCAGATTTAGCGATAGAGCCAAGCGCTTTCTCAACCACGTTAGCCAGGCCGCCTTTCTTGTTACCCGGAGAGGGGTTGGCGCTGCGGTCGGTTTTACCCATGTCGAGATAGTTATCGTACCAGGCCATCTCCTCCAGCAGGCGTTTGCCCACCTCTTCGTTGATGGCGCGCGGGGTGAGCAGATGAATAGCATCGCGCACCTCGGTGACTTCCGAGAACATCACCGTCGCGCCGCAGCGGACCAGCAGGTCAGAGGCATAGCCCACCGCCGGGTTAGCGGTTACGCCGGAGAAGGCGTCGCTGCCGCCGCACTGCATCCCGACCACTAACTCCGAGGCCGGGCAGGTTTCGCGCTGGCGAGCGTTGAGCTTGATCAGGTGGCGCTCGGCAACCTGAAGAATATCGTCAACCATCGAGCGGAAGCCGACGTGCTGCTCATCCTGCAGGCGCACGATGCTGGCGCTGTCGACCGCGATAGCCTGCACGTCTTCCGTTCCCTGCAGCAGGCGCTCTGGTTGGAGCTTCTCGCAGCCGAGGCCCACCACCATCACTTCGCCGCCAAAGTTAGGGTTGAGGGCGATGTTATGGATGGTGCGGATAGGCACCACCGCTGCCGGGGCGTTGATCGCCACGCCGCAGCCATAAAGGTGATTCAGGCCGACTACGCCGTCAACGTTCGGGTATTTCGGCAGCAGGTCGCGCTCGATAATTTTAACCACGTAGTCCACCACGCCCGCGACGCAGTGTACGCTGGTGGTGATACCCAGCAGGTTTTTCGTCCCGACGCTGCCGTCGGCGTTGCGGTAGCCTTCAAAGGTGTAACCCTCAAGGGCGGGCAGCGGCTCCGGTACCCTGGTGGCCAGCGGTAGGGTATCCAGCGGCGGCGCTGTCGGTAGTTCTACGGTGGACTCATCGATCCAGCTACCCCGGGCAATATCGCGCACCGCGTAGCCGATCACTTCACCGTAGCGGACAATGTCGCCGTGCACGGGAATATCCACCAGCGCCACTTTATGCCCCTGCGGGATATGCTCAATGAGTTCAAGCCCATCCGGGAAACGCGTCCCGGCTCTTAAGCCATTGTCATTGACAATAATCGCCACGTTATCGGTTTCATGAACCTTAATATAAAACGCTGTTGGCGATTCTTGTCTAATTTCGATGTCGGCCATTGTCCAGTATTCTCCAGCCAGGTGTGAGATAACAAAAACGGTAAAGTGTGGATCGCGTTTCTCATTATTAGAAATAAAAAGACACTGCTATGGAATAATAGTGTCAGGAGTTTCTGGTTAAGAACGTGATCCAGATCACTCATTATTGTTGTAACAGGCCCTGCGGCAGGGCGAATGCCTAAATCTGTGGATCAGCGCCCAGCGACTTGTGCATATGCTCAATATAATCGCTTAAAGTCATTTATTAATTGAGCAAAGCAACAATGCGTGATGTTTGTGGCCTGATTATACTGATTCACGATTTCATTGCATCTGGTTAGTTACCTGATATTACCTGCTATCGATAAATAATCAGGAAAATACACCTCATATAACGATAAGAATAGAGTACCGTGCCCGAGGATTAATAAATGATACTGGATACTGCCGTTGAATCAAAAAAGGGTATGCCTACCCGCTATTTAATCTTGCTCATTATCTTTATCGTTACGGCGATTAACTATGCCGACCGCGCGACGCTCTCTATCGCCGGAACCGAAGTCGCCAAAGAGCTGCAGCTCAGCGCCGTCTCTATGGGCTACATCTTCTCCGCCTTCGGCTGGGCCTACCTGCTGATGCAGATCCCCGGCGGCTGGCTGCTGGACCGCTACGGTTCGAAGAAAGTGTACACCTACAGCCTCTTCTTCTGGTCGCTGTTCACCTTTCTGCAAGGCTTTGTTGATGTTTTCCCGCTGGCCTGGGCCGGCGTGTCGATGTTTATCATGCGCTTTATGCTCGGCTTCTCTGAAGCGCCTTCGTTCCCGGCGAACGCCCGTATTGTTGCCGCGTGGTTCCCAACCAAAGAGCGCGGCACGGCGTCGGCTATTTTCAACTCTGCCCAGTACTTCTCTCTGGCGCTCTTCTCCCCGCTGCTGGGCTGGCTGACCTTCGCCTGGGGCTGGGAGCATGTGTTTACCGTCATGGGCGTGATTGGCTTTGTGCTGACCGGTATGTGGGTGAAATTTATCCATAACCCGACCGACCATCCGAACATGTCCGCCAACGAGCTGGAGTACATCACCAAAGGCGGTGCGGTGGTCGATATGGACCACAAAAAGCCGGGTGCGGCGGCTGGCGGTCCGAAAATGCACTACATCAAGCAATTATTGACCAACCGCATGATGCTGGGCGTGTTCTTCGGTCAGTATTTTATCAACACCATCACGTGGTTCTTCCTCACCTGGTTCCCTATCTACCTGGTGCAGGAGAAAGGGATGTCGATTCTGAAAGTGGGCCTGGTGGCCTCCATCCCGGCGCTGTGCGGCTTTGCCGGTGGCGTACTGGGCGGGGTCTTCTCGGATCACCTGATCAAACGTGGCGCAACCATCACCCTGGCGCGTAAGCTGCCTATCGTACTGGGCATGCTGCTGGCGTCGAGCATCATTCTGTGTAACTACACCAATAACACGACCCTGGTGGTCACGCTGATGGCGCTGGCATTCTTCGGGAAAGGGTTTGGTGCCCTCGGCTGGCCGGTCATCTCCGACACCGCGCCAAAAGAGATTGTTGGACTTTGCGGCGGGGTGTTCAACGTATTTGGCAATGTGGCCTCCATTGTCACTCCGCTGGTAATTGGTTACCTGGTCAGCGAGCTGCACTCCTTTAACGCTGCTCTGGTGTTCGTCGGCTGTTCAGCACTGATGGCGATGTTCTGCTACCTGTTCGTGGTGGGCGACATCAAGCGTATGGAACTGCGGAATTAAGCAACGGTTACTTCAAGGTATAGATGATGACTAACGATATCTTCCCAAACAAATTCAAGGCTGCGCTGGCAGCACATCAGATTCAGATTGGCTGCTGGTCCGCGCTGGCAAGCCCGATCAGCACCGAAGTGCTGGGCCTGGCGGGCTTTGACTGGCTGGTGCTGGACGGCGAACATGCGCCGAACGATGTCACGACCTTTATCCCGCAGCTGATGGCCCTGAAGGGCAGCAGCAGCGCACCGGTGGTTCGCGCCCCGGCTAACGATCCGATTGCCATTAAGCGCCTGCTGGATATCGGCTTCTACAACTTCCTGATCCCGTTTGTCGAGAGCGAAGAGGAGGCCGTACTGGCAGTAGCCTCTACCCGCTATCCGCCTGAGGGCATTCGCGGCGTATCGGTCTCCCACCGTGCCAACATGTTTGGCACCGTGCCGGACTACTTCGGCCAGGCGAACAAGAACATCACCATTCTGGTACAGATTGAGAGCCAGCAGGGCGTGGATAACGTGGATGCTATCGCCGCCACCGACGGCGTGGACGGCATCTTCGTTGGCCCAAGCGACCTTGCTGCCGCGCTGGGCCACTTAGGCAATGCATCGCATCCGGAAGTACAGCGTTGCATCCAGCACATCTTTGCCCGTGCGAAAGCGCACGGTAAGCCGAGCGGCATCCTCGCGCCGGTAGAGGCCGATGCGCGTCGTTACCTGGAGTGGGGCGCAACCTTCGTTGCCGTTGGCAGCGATCTGGGCGTATTCCGCGCCGGAACCCAGCGCTTAGCTGATTCATTTAAGAAATAACCACCACCGAACTGAAGAGAGAGACGCACTATGACACTGAAAGTTGGTTTTATTGGCCTGGGCATTATGGGTAAACCAATGAGTAAAAACCTCATTAAAGCCGGTTACTCGCTGGTGGTTTCTGACCGTAATCATGAGGCGGTTGCTGAAGTGATTGCCGCCGGTGCAGAAACTGCCTCTACGGCAAAAGAGATTGCCGAGCAGTGTGATGTGATCATCACCATGCTGCCGAACTCCCCGCACGTAAAAGAGGTGGCGCTGGGTGAAGGCGGCATTATCGAAGGCGCGAAAGCGGGCACTGTGCTGATCGACATGAGCTCCATTGCACCGCTGGCCAGCCGTGAAATCAGCGATGCGCTGCAGGCGAAAGGCGTACAGATGCTCGACGCCCCGGTGAGCGGCGGCGAACCGAAAGCGATCGACGGCACGCTCTCCGTGATGGTTGGCGGCGACAAGGCGCTGTTCGATAAGTACTACGATCTGCTGAAAGCGATGGCGGGCTCGGTGGTGCACACCGGCGATATCGGCGCGGGCAACGTGACCAAGCTGGCAAACCAGGTGATCGTGGCGCTGAACATTGCCGCCATGTCTGAAGCGCTGAGCCTGGCAACCAAAGCTGGCGTGAACCCGGATCTGGTGTTCCAGGCTATCCGCGGCGGCCTGGCGGGCAGCACCGTGCTGGAGGCGAAAGCGCCGATGGTGCTGGATCGCAACTTCAAGCCCGGTTTCCGTATCGATCTGCACATCAAAGATCTGGCGAACGCGCTGGATACCTCCCACGGCGTGGGCGCGCAGCTGCCGCTGACCGCAGCGGTGATGGAGATGATGCAGGCGCTGCGCGCTGACGGTCACGGCAACGACGACCATAGCGCCCTTGCGTGCTACTACGAAAAACTGGCGAAGGTAGAAATCGCTCGCTAACAAAAAACGGGCGCGGCGACGCGCCCGGAATCTATGCCGCGTGCAGTAACAGGCTACTGATATGAAAATCGTAATCGCCCCAGACTCTTATAAAGAAAGCCTCTCTGCTACCGAGGTAGCCCAGGCGATAGAAAAAGGCTTCCGGGAAATTTTTCCGGACGCGCAGTATGTCTCCGTTCCGGTCGCCGACGGTGGAGAAGGAACGGTTGAGGCGATGATTGCCGCTACCCAGGGCGCGGAGCATACGGCGTCGGTGACCGGCCCGCTGGGGGAGCGCGTTGACGCCCGCTGGGGGATGTCCGGCGACGGTAACACCGCCTTTATCGAGATGGCCGCCGCCAGCGGACTGGCCCTCGTGCCACCTGAACAACGTAACCCGTTGATTACCACCTCGCGCGGCACCGGGGAGCTGATCCTGCGCGCGCTGGAGCATGGTGCACGGAATATCATTATTGGCATCGGCGGCAGCGCCACTAACGACGGCGGCGCGGGCATGGTGCAGGCACTGGGCGCGAAGCTGTGCGATGCGAACGGCACCGAGATCGGCCACGGCGGCGGCAGCCTGATGAGCCTTAACACCATCGATATCAGCGGGCTGGATCCGCGTCTGGCAGCGTGTACCATCCGTGTCGCCTGCGATGTGACGAACCCGCTGACGGGGGAACAGGGCGCATCGCGCATCTTTGGCCCGCAGAAAGGGGCCACCGAAGCGCAGATCGTTGAGCTGGACAGCAATCTCAATCACTACGCCGACGTGATTAAAAGATCCCTGCGCGTGGATGTTAAAGATGTACCTGGCGCGGGCGCGGCGGGCGGCATGGGCGCAGCGCTGATGGCTTTCCTTGGCGCAGAGCTACGCAGCGGCATTGAGATCGTCACCCAGGCGCTGAACCTGGAAGAGCATATTCACGACTGCACGCTGGTGGTCACCGGCGAGGGTCGAATTGACAGCCAGAGCATTCACGGCAAGGTGCCCGTGGGCGTGGCGAAGGTTGCCAAGAAATACCATAAGCCGGTGATCGGCATTGCGGGCAGCCTGACGCGGGACGTGGGCGTTGTGCATCAGTACGGTATCGATGCGGTATTTAGCGTGCTGACCAGCATCGGCACGTTGGAAGAGGCCTTCCGGGGCGCATTCGACAATATCTATCGCGCTTCACGCAACATTGCCGCGACCCTGCGAGTCGGGATGTTGACGGAGGGGTGACAGCAGGGCGTAAACCCTCTATACTTCGCGCCGAAGCTGACCAGACAGTCGCCGCTTCGTCGTCGTCCTCCTTCGGGGGAGACGGGCGGAGGGGAGGAAAGTCCGGGCTCCATAGGGCAAGGTGCC
>NZ_DAMACX010000054.1:0-23108 GCF_031998825.1 Pseudescherichia sp. | reverse complement strand
CTGTTTCCGTGAAGTGATTCACGTTTGCCGTTTCGATGGAGGCGCATTATAGGGAGTTATTCGCAGCTGACAAGCGGAAAAAGACAATTTTATTTCAACCGCTCATCTTTTCGTCATAACGGCTATTTTTGCTGCTTTTTGATAGCCGCAGGCAGCTCTGCAAGGCCACTAAGCACCCAGTCCGCTGCATTTTCCGCCTCTGGCGTTACCGGCTTGCCGGTACGCACTAATACTTTATGCCCGACGCCAGCCGCTGCCGCTGCCTGCATATCTTCTACTTTATCGCCCACCATATAAGAGGCGGCCATGTCGATGTGTAAAAAGTCGCGCGCGGAGTTCAGCATCCCCGGATGCGGCTTGCGGCAGTCGCACACCTGGCGGAACTCTTCCACTGCGCCCTGAGGATGGTGTGGACAGTAATAGATGCCGTCCAGGTCGACGCCGCGATCTGCCAGCGACCAGTCCATCCATTCAGTCAGGGTCTCAAACTGGGCTTCGGTAAACTTGCCGCGGGCAATGCCGGACTGATTGGTCACCAGCACCAGCGCGAAGCCCATCGCTTTTAACTCACGCATAGCGTCAATGACGCCATCGATAAATTCAAAGTCGTCAATCTCGTGGACATAACCATGATCGACGTTAATCGTGCCATCACGATCGAGAAAAATTGCGGGTACTGACTGTGCCACCGGCTTACTCCTGAAAAAGGCATGTCGCGCTAGTATCTCATGTTTCACGCGGCAAGAAAGTGCTCATCATAGCGAGTTACATTGAATTAGACGTCTGGATGCCTTACCATCCGCTCTGTTTACGGTCACTGCCCGTATCTGGCAGAACAAAATGCCACGGCTAACTCATACGACAAAAATATTCTAATGATTAAACTTTCGAATATCACCAAAGTGTTCCAGCAGGGGAACCGCACCATTCAGGCGTTGAATAATGTCAGCCTGCATGTCCCTGCCGGACAAATTTATGGCGTCATCGGCGCATCGGGTGCCGGTAAAAGTACGCTGATTCGCTGCGTTAACCTGCTTGAGCGTCCGACGCAGGGCAGCGTTCAGGTTGGCGGTGAAGAGCTGACGACCTTATCGGAAGCGCAGCTTACCCGCGCACGCCGCCAGATTGGCATGATCTTCCAGCACTTTAACCTGCTGGCTTCCCGTACCGTCTACGGCAACGTGGCGCTGCCCCTGGAGCTGGACAACACCCCGGCGGTCGAAATCAAGCGTCGCGTGACCGAGCTGCTGGACCTGGTCGGCCTGGGCGATAAGCATGACAGCTATCCGGCTAACCTCTCCGGCGGCCAGAAGCAGCGTGTGGCGATTGCCCGTGCGCTGGCAAGCAATCCTAAAGTTCTGCTCTGCGATGAGGCCACCAGCGCGCTGGATCCGGCCACGACCCGCTCTATCCTCGAGCTGCTGAAGGACATTAACCGTCGTCTCGGCTTAACCATTCTTCTTATTACGCATGAGATGGATGTGGTGAAGCGTATCTGTGACTGCGTGGCGGTGATCAGCAATGGCGAGCTGATTGAGCAGGACACGGTTAGCGAAGTGTTCTCCCATCCGAAGACGCCGCTGGCCCAGCAGTTTATTCAGTCCACGCTGCATCTGGATATTCCGGAAGATTACCAGCAGCGTCTGAAGGCGGAACCCGAAGCCGACAGCGTACCGATGCTGCGCATGGAGTTTACCGGCCAGTCCGTGGACGCGCCGCTGCTTTCTGAGACGGCCCGTCGATTCAACGTTAACAACAACATTATCAGTGCGCAGATGGATTACGCCGGCGGCGTGAAGTTCGGCATTATGCTGACCGAGATGCACGGCACGCAGCAGGATACCCAGGCCGCCATCGCCTGGCTGCAGGAACATCATGTAAAAGTAGAGGTACTGGGTTATGTCTGAGCCAATGATGTGGTTACTGGCGCGTGGCGTCTGGGAGACGCTGGCGATGACCTTTGTCTCCGGCTTCTTTGGATTCGTGATTGGCCTGCCGGTAGGCGTGCTGCTGTACGTGACCCGTCCGGGGCAGATCGTTGAGAACGCGAAGCTCTACCGCACCCTCTCCGCGCTGGTGAATATCTTCCGCTCCATTCCGTTTATTATCCTGCTGGTATGGATGATCCCCTTTACCCGCGTGATTGTCGGCACCTCCATTGGCCTGCAGGCGGCGATTGTACCCCTGACCGTTGGCGCAGCGCCCTTTATTGCCCGTATGGTAGAGAACGCGCTGCTGGAGATCCCGACCGGGCTGATTGAGGCCTCCCGCGCGATGGGCGCAACGCCGATGCAGATCGTCCGCAAGGTGCTGCTGCCGGAAGCGATGCCGGGACTGGTTAACGCGGCCACCATCACCCTGATTACCCTGGTGGGCTACTCCGCCATGGGCGGTGCGGTCGGCGCAGGTGGGCTGGGCCAGATCGGCTATCAGTATGGTTATATCGGCTATAACGCCACCGTAATGAACACGGTGCTGATATTATTAGTCGTGCTGGTTTATCTGATTCAGTTCTCTGGCGATCGTATCGTCCGGGCAGTGACGCATAAATAGCGTTGTACACAACACAATCGACTCAGTGAGTTAAGGAAATAACATGGTGTTCAAATTTAAGACCTTTGCAGCGGCGGGTGCGCTGATTGGTGCTCTGGCATTGGTAGGCTGTGGCCAGGACGAGAAAGATCCGAACCACATTAAAGTGGGCGTTATCGTCGGTGCCGAGCAGCAGGTTGCAGAAGTGGCAGCGAAAGTGGCGAAAGACAAATATGGCCTCGACGTTGAGCTGGTGACCTTCAATGACTACGTGCTGCCAAACGAAGCGCTGAGCAAAGGCGATATTGATGCTAACGCCTTCCAGCACAAACCGTACCTGGATCAGCAGATCAAAGATCGCGGCTACAAGCTCGTTTCCGCCGGTAACACCTTTGTCTACCCTATCGCTGGCTACTCCAAGAAGATAAAATCCCTGAGCGAGCTGCAGGATGGCGCGCAGATTGCGGTTCCGAACGATCCGACCAACCTGGGCCGCTCTCTGCTGCTGCTGCAAAAACAGGGTCTGATCAAGCTGAAAGAGGGCGTTGGCCTACTGCCGACCGTTCTGGACGTGACCGATAACCCGAAAAACCTCAAAATTGTTGAGCTGGAAGCACCGCAGCTGCCGCGCTCGCTGGACGACGCACAGATTGCCCTGGCGGTCATCAACACCACCTACGCCAGCCAGATCAACCTGACCCCGGCGAAAGACGGTATCTTCGTTGAAGATAAAGACTCCCCGTATGTGAACATGATCGTGACCCGAGAAGACAATAAAGACGCGGAAAACGTGAAGAAATTCGTTCAGGCCTACCAGTCTGACGAAGTTGACCAGGCGGCGAACAAGGTCTTCAACGGCGGCGCTGTTAAAGGCTGGTAATCTCTCCTCGGTGTAATATCATTCAGGGCGGGCGCAAGCCCGCCTTGTCATTTATGCAGGCAACTGGTTCAATAACTGACAATTTGATCACTCATTGAGGAAATACTATGCGTGCTTTACCGATCTGTTTACTGGCACTCATGCTCAGCGGCTGCTCCATGCTAAGCAGATCTCCCGTCGAACCCGTACAAAGCAACGCAGCAACGCCGCCGAAAGCGGAGCCCGCTAAAGCGAAAGTGACCCCGCCGGCGCCGGTCAGAGTCATCACTAATCCGGAAGAGCTGATCGGCAAAACGTTCCGCGATCTGGGCGAGGTCTCCGGTGACTCCTGCCAGGCAAGCAACCAGGACTCTCCGCCAAACATCCCAACCGCCCGCAAACGTATGCAGATCAACGCGGCCAAAATGAAAGCCAACGCCGTCCTTCAGCACAGCTGCGAAGTGACCAGCGGCACGCCGGGCTGCTACCGCCAGGCCGTGTGCATCGGATCGGCGCTTAACGTTTCGGCGAAATGAGCACCTTTCAATTTGCGCAGATAGGCGTTATTCGCTCCCCCTATAAAGAGAAGTTCGCCGTTCCGCGCCAGCCGGGGCTGGTAAAAAGCGGCGGCGGTGAGCTTCATCTCATCGCCCCCTATAACCAGGCCGATGCGGTGCGCGGACTGGAGGCGTTTAGCCACCTCTGGCTGCTGTTTATTTTCCATCAAACGATGGAGGGTGGCTGGCGGCCAACGGTGCGCCCTCCCCGGCTCGGCGGCAACGCCAGAATGGGCGTGTTCGCTACCCGCTCAACTTTTCGCCCGAATCCCATCGGCATGTCGCTGGTGGAGCTAAAAGGCATCCGTTGTCAGGGTGAACAGGTAATCCTCGATCTGGGCAGCCTCGATCTGGTGGACGGCACGCCGGTAGTGGATATCAAACCCTACCTGCCCTTTGCCGAGGCGCTACCGGAGGCGAAAGCCAGCTACGCCCAGCAGGCACCGCAGGCCACCATGCCGGTGAACTTTACCCCCGAGCTTGCCCAGAGTCTGCCGCAGCTCGAGAGGCGCTATCCGCATCTTAGGCAGTTTATCGTCGACGTTCTGGCCCAGGATCCTCGCCCAGCCTATCGCCAGCAGGAGGAGGCAGGTAAAGAGTATGCCGTCTGGCTGCTCGATTTTAACGTCCGCTGGCGGGTGACCGAGACGGGCTTTGAGGTCTTTGCGCTGGAAGCGCGGTAAATTCTGCCCGCTCTCTTTTGACATAGCTGTCTCGCTGGTAAACTGAATCACTTTTTTTGTGTCAGGCCCGCTTTGGGCCTGTGCCCATCGTCCAAATGGAATCGTAATAACATGCGTACTAGCCAATATCTGCTCTCCACCCTGAAGGAGACACCTGCCGACGCCGAAGTGATCAGCCACCAGCTGATGCTGCGCGCCGGGTTGATCCGCAAGCTGGCCTCTGGGTTATACACCTGGCTGCCGACCGGCGTGCGCGTTCTGAAAAAAGTCGAAAACATCGTGCGTGAAGAGATGAACAACGCCGGTGCGATCGAGGTGTTAATGCCGGTGGTTCAGCCCGCTGATCTGTGGCAGGAGAGCGGTCGCTGGGAGCAGTACGGTCCGGAGCTGCTGCGCATTGCCGATCGCGGCGAGCGTCCGTTTGTTCTCGGCCCGACGCATGAAGAGGTCATCACCGATCTGATCCGTAACGAACTCAGCTCCTACAAACAGCTGCCGCTGAACTTCTATCAGATCCAGACCAAATTCCGTGACGAAGTACGCCCGCGTTTTGGCGTGATGCGCTCCCGTGAATTCCTGATGAAAGATGCCTACTCTTTCCATACCTCGCAGGAATCATTGCAGCTCACCTATGACGCGATGTATGCCGCCTACAGCAAAATCTTCAGCCGCATGGATCTCGACTTCCGTGCCGTGCAGGCGGATACAGGCTCTATCGGCGGTAGCGCCTCGCACGAGTTCCAGGTACTGGCCCAGAGCGGTGAAGACGATGTGATCTTCTCCGATAGCTCTGACTACGCGGCCAACATCGAGTTTGCCGAAGCGCTTGCGCCGAAAGAAGCGCGTGCGGCGGCAACCCAGGAGATGACCCTGGTCGATACGCCGAACGCAAAAACCATCGCCGAGCTGGTTGAGCAGTTTAACCTGCCGATTGAAAAGACCGTTAAGACCCTGCTGGTGAAAGCGGTAGAGGGCAGTGCTTACCCGCTGGTCGCCCTACTGGTGCGTGGCGATCACGAGCTGAACGAAGTGAAGGCAGAGAAGCTGCCGCAGGTTGCTAGCCCGCTGACCTTTGCGACCGAAGCAGAGATCCGCGCTATCGTTAACGCCGGTCCAGGCTCCCTTGGCCCGGTGAACATGCCGATTCCGGTAGTTATCGACCGTACCGTTGCCGTGATGAGCGACTTCTCTGCGGGCGCGAACGTCGATGGCAAGCACTACTTCGGCATTAACTGGGATCGCGACGTGGCGATGCCGGAAGTGGCTGACATCCGTAACGTGGTCGCCGGCGATCCAAGCCCGGACGGCCAGGGTACTCTGATGATCAAGCGCGGCATCGAAGTGGGTCACATCTTCCAGCTGGGCACCAAGTACTCTGAAGCGTTGAAAGCGTCAGTGCAGGGTGAAGATGGGCGTAATCAGATCCTGACCATGGGCTGCTACGGTATCGGCGTGACCCGCGTAGTGGCGGCAGCCATCGAGCAGAACCACGACGAGCGCGGTATCGTCTGGCCGGACGCGATTGCGCCGTTCCAGGTTGCCATTCTGCCGATGAACATGCACAAATCCTTCCGCGTGCAGGAGCTGGCTGAGAAGCTCTACGCTGAGCTGAACGCGCAGGGAATTGAGGTGTTGATGGACGATCGTAAAGAGCGTCCGGGCGTGATGTTTGCTGATATGGAGCTGATCGGTATTCCGCACACCGTGGTTATCGGCGATCGCAACCTCGACAGCGACGATATCGAATACAAATACCGCCGCAACGGCGAGAAGCAGCTGATTAAAACCGGCGACATTCTCGACTATCTGGTAAAAGCGATCAAAGGCTAAGCCCTGCTCTGCCCGGCAAGCCTGCCGGGCAGATCCTACTCCCCGCCGCGCACCTTGCCGCGTAATGCCTTCACTGACGACTTTTGCGACTTGGTCGCCAGCCGACGCTCTTTCGACGCTCGCGTCGGGCGCGTAGCACGGCGGCTCTTCTGCTCTACCATCAGCTCCTGGATCAACGACACCAGACGGGCCAGCGCCGCTTCACGGTTCATCTCCTGGCTGCGGTACTCCTGCGCTTTGATCACCACCATACCGTCGCTGGTAATCAGATGGTGGCTCGCTGCCAGCAGGCGCTCTTTATAGGCATCCGGCAGGCTGGAGGCCTTGATATCGAAGCGCAGATGGATCGCCGTGGAGGTTTTATTCACGTGCTGGCCACCCGCGCCCTGGGCGCGAATGGCGGTCAGCTCGATCTCGCTGTCGGGAATGGCGACGCTGCGTGAAATCTCAATCATGCCGCGCTCTGCCAGGTTGTCAGGTGGATCTCCAGGTTATTCTCCGCGTCGGAGAGCCAGATTGCGCCATCCTGGATAGTAGCCTGAAGCGCCATGGTGCGGGAGGCAAAAGCGCTCAGCTGGGCCAGCTGCTCATCATCAAGATACCAGATGCTCAGGTTACTGAATCCAGCCAGCTTGTTCTGATTCTGCTGCCACCAGACCTGCGCCGCCCGGCTGTTGTAGGTAAAGAGCGCCACCTCTTTCGACTGGCTGCAGGCTTTCTTGATGCGCCGCTCTTCCGGCAGCCCCAGCTCAATCCAGAGATCGATCCCCATGTGATCGTTGCGCAGCCAGGCTTCCGGCTCATCCTCCGCGCTGAGACCACGGGTAAACTGCAGCCGTTCGTTGGCAAATTTGATCCACGCCAGCAGGCGCAGCATCATGCGCTCCTGGGTCTCAGAAGGGTGGCGCGCCAGGGTCAGGGTGGCATCAAGAAACTGGTTGCGGTCCAGATCGGCCACGTTCACCGTCGCTTTATAAATGGTTGCTTTCAATGCCATGTCATCGCTCCTTCGCAAAATAGCGCCCATTGTAGCAAACATTCGGTCCGCTGATATTGCTGGGATGAGTATGGTATAGTCAGCTTGCTAAACAGAGTTTATCTTCGTAGGCTTAAACTTACATCCCACGGCAAAGTCAATACACTGACAGGAGGGTATGTGGACAATTATTGTGAGTTAATACGCAAGCGGTATGCGGAAATTGCCAGCGGAGACTTAGGGTTTATCCCGGATGCGCTGAGCTGCGTATTAAAAGCGCTCAATGAAGTAGCATCGGACGATCTGCTTCCTGAGCCCGTCAGGGAAAAGGCAGCCTATGCTGCCGCGAACTTACTGGTGAGCGATTATGTCAATGAATGAAACGTATCAACCCATCAACTGCGATGACTATGACAACCTTGAACTCGCCTGCCAGCATCATCTGTTACTGACGCTGACGCTGAAAGATGGCGAAGAGCTAAAGGCCAAAGCCAGCGATTTAGTCTCGCGCAAGAACGTTGAGTACCTGCTCGTCGACGCAGCAGGTGAAACGCGTGAACTCCGTCTCGACAAAATTGCCAGCTTTAGCCACCCGGATATCGGCACCGTCGTGGTGAGCGAATCCTGAATCTGTTCCAGCGGGCAGCATGCTGCCCGTCATTTCCGCCACGTCAGCCGTAATCCCTCTGCGTTATCCGCCAGCCCTTCCTGAGTCACAAACTGCCCTGCCGCCGCGATTGGCGTTTCGCCGTAAAACAGTATTGGCGTGGTATCCCGCAGCCAGGGCGCGACGCCAAGCTCCTGCCAGATTTTTTTCAGCTTGCGCCCGCCGTGGCGTCCGGCAACGTGGAGCATCCCCGGCGCATGAAAGCGCACCGTTACCGGCTCGTCGGCACGCGGCGGCCGAATATTGCCCCCCGTTACCAGCGTTAGCTCTCCCAGCCCGGCGGGCAGCGTCAGCGGCTCCAGCGGCCCAGGCCATGGGATCACCGTCTGCCGCTGGCCGGGCGTGCTTTTCACCCACCAGAGCTGGCCCTGAAAGCGACGGATCTCATGGGCTCCCAGCACCAGACGCGGGGCCGCATCTTCCCGGGCGAGGATCGCCTCCTGCCAGATGCGGGTCAGCAGATCCCGCGACGGCATCAACGCACCCAGCCCGCTTAGCCAGCGGCGCAGAAGCGCCGCCCGGCGGGTAGCGCTCATAGTCATCAGTGGCGCAACGGTTAACGCCCCCTCTTCGCTGACTAAACTTGCCAGCTCCTCCGCCAGCAGCTCGTCCAGCAGCTGCTCCTGCTCGCCGCACAGCGCTGCGCTGCGCGCTGCCGCGTTGGCAAAGTGCGGCCAGCGCTGCTTCAGCAAGGGGAGAACCTCAAGACGGATAAAATTGCGATCGTAGCTGGCGTCCTGATTACTCTCATCTTCGATCCAGCTCAGCCGATGGGCGCAGGCCCACTGCTCCAGCGCCTCGCGGGTTTCATTGAGCAACGGGCGCAGCAGCAGGGTGCCGTGGAAAGGTAGCTCGGCAGGCATGGCCGCTAGCCCCGCCGGGCCGCTGCCCCGTTTCAGCGCCAGCAGCAGCGTCTCGCACTGATCGTCCTGATGCTGGGCGGTGAGCAGCACCTCCCCCGGCAGCAGGGCGTCGGCAAAGGCCTGATAGCGCGCCTTGCGCGCCTGGGCTTCAATACCCATTCCCTCCTCCGCCAGCGTCACACGGGCGATGCTTAGCGGCACATCCCAGCGGCTGCATATCTGCTGACAGTGGGTTACCCATGCGTCGGCGTTTGGGCTGAGCCCATGATGAACGTGGATCGCCCGCAGGGAGACGTCAGGCTGCTGCGTGCGCCACTGCACCAGCTGGTGCAGCAGAACGGTAGAGTCCAGCCCGCCGCTAAACGCCACCAGAAACCGGCGGCGGGCGTGCAGGCGTTGCATAATAGGTGAAGGTGTCATTCCTGCTGGTACAGCTCCAGCGGCAGACCGTCGGGATCGGTAAAGAAGGTGAAGCGCTTACCGGTAAAGGGATCGATACGCACCGGCTCGCACTCTACGCCGTGCTGTTGCAGGTGTGCAATGGCCCGCTCGACGTCATCCACGCTGAAGGCCAGATGACGCAGGCCGCAGGCCTCGGGACGGCTGGGCCGTGCGGGCGGAAAAGGAAAGGAGAAAAGCTCAATCACGTATTCGCCGTTCAGCGCCAGATCGCCCTTCCATGAGTCCCGCTCTTCACGATACGCTTCGCTCTGCAGCTCGAAGCCTAAGATGTCGCAGTAAAACGCCTTGCTCTTTGCATAATCCGTCGCAATGATCGCGATGTGGTGAACCTTTTTTAAACCAAGCATAACCCCTCCTTTTTTCATGCCAACGTTACGACGCTGCGCATCCCTGCGCAAGGGGGTCACGTCTGTTTTAAGACCCTTACCCGGTAAACGCCATCCTCATCGCGCTTCGCACCATGGATATCCGTTTCGAAACCAGGATAGTGGCGGCCGATAGCGCAGAGCATCAGCAGAAAATCGAGCACTGCCCGGCTCCGCTCGGTGATCATCTCTCCGGGCATCAGCAGCGGGACGCCTGGCGGATACGGCAGGATCATATTGGCGGAAACTCTTCCCACCAGCGCCTCCAGCTCGACGGTCTCCACCTCGCCCTTCACCTGTAGCTGCCACGCCTGGTGCGGGGTCATGATCATATGCGGCAGCACGTCGAAGGCCTGGAGCATCAGGCGCGGCAGCTCGTGCTGGCAGATTAGCTTGTGGATCCCCTGAGCCAGATCCTGAATGCGCATGTTGCGGTAGAAGTCGGGATCTTCAGCGTAGAGGTCCGGCAGCATGTTCTTCACCCGCAGGTTGAGATCGTAGGCGCGCTTAAACTCCATCAGGCCGCGCAGCAGCCCCATCGCCCGGGTTTTATCGATGCCGATGCTAAACAGAAACAGCAGGTTGTAGGGGCCGGTTTTCTCTACCACTACGCCGCGCTCGTCGAGGAATTTCGCCACCAGCGCGGCGGGAATGCCCTCCTCCGCCATGTTGCCCTGCTCGTCCATGCCCGGCGTCAGGATGGTGACCTTGACCGGATCGAGGAACATATGGTCGGCATCTGCCTCGCGGAAGCCGTGCCACGCTTCACCCGGCGCAACCGGCCAGCAGTCGGCCTGGTCAATATCCTCCGGCTGCCAGATATCGAAGAACCACCCCTCCGCCTCGTCTTTCAGCCGCTGCACCTCTTTACGGAAGTGGAGCGCACGCTCAACGGAGCGGTTGATCAGCCGCTTACCGGGATTACCTCGCAGCATCGCTGCCGCCGTCTCGATAGAGGCCACCAGCGGATAGCTGGGCGAGGTGGTGGTGTGCATCATATAGGCTTCGTTAAAGGTCTCTTCGTCATATTCGCCCTTAACGTGGATCAGCGACGCCTGGGAGAAGGCGGCCAGCATCTTATGCGTCGACTGGGTTTCAAAGAAGACTTTGCCCGGCACGCGGTCGCCGCTCATGCCGCTCTTGCCCTCATAGATGGGGTGGAAGTTGGTGTAGGGAACCCATGCCGAATCGAAGTGAATCGACGGCACATCGAGGGTCTCTTTGATCCAGTTAGTATTGTAGAGCAGCCCGTCATAGGTGGAGTTGGTAATAACCGCATGGACCGGCCAGCTGGCCCCATGCGTCGCCGCTACCTTCTCTGTAATGCTCTCGTGGCTAAACTCGCGGCGGGGAATACCGCCTAAGATACCCAGCGCGTTGCGTCCCGGTTTGAGCCAGATCGGCACCACGTCGCTCATCATCAGCAGGTGGGCCAGCGACTTATGGCAGTTGCGATCGATAAGCAGCGTGCTGCCGTCAGGCGCGGCGTACATGCCGACAATTTTGTTAGAGGTCGAGGTACCGTTGGTCACCATGTAGCTCTGCTCGGCCCCAAAAGTGCGGGCGATATACTCTTCGGCCTCCAGATGCGGGCCGGTGTGATCGAGCAGGGATCCCAGCTCGGTCACGGAGATCGAGACGTCGGCCTTCAGGGTATTGCCACCGAAGAAGTCATAGAACAGACAGCCCACCGGGCTTTTCTGGTAGGCAGTACCGGCCATGTGTCCGGGGGTACAGAAGGTGTACTTGCCCTCTTTCACGTAGGTGAAGAGCGAGCGGGTAAAAGGCGGCGTGATCTGGTCCAGATACTCGTTGGTATACTGGCGGATACGCGTCGAAATGCTGTCGGCCGCGCCCAGCGCGTACTCGAAAAACCAGAGCGCCATACGCATATCGTGGGCGCTGACGTCCATGGTTGAGTGGGTGTTGATAAAGGCGTAGAGCGGCAGATACTCGTTGAGCTGGTTGATGTCGCTGCACAGATCCAGGCCGTGCTGGTCCCAGTCAAAGATGACGCCGCAGATGCGCGGGTTGTGTTCGATGAGTTTTAACAGGTCGTTGCTGCTGGTGGGATAGATGAGCTGGAAACCCTGCTGCTCCAGCGCAAGGTGAAGCTCTTTGAGGGGCTCGTCTTTATAAAAAACGCCCTGCTGCCCCATGATGGCGATGATATTCAATGCTTACCTCCGTGCGAATTCACAGATAAGCATAGTTGAGGCGAGTAGGTTTGGTAGGCCGGGCAAGCGCGAGCGCCGCCCGGCGTTTACCCGATCAGGCGTAGCCGTAGCTCATCAGGCGCTGGTAACGACGGTCACGCAGCTCCTCTTTGCTCAGCACGTCGAGATCGGCCAGATCTTCCAGCAGCTGCGCCTTCAGCGACGCGGCAATGGCCTCCGGGTTGCGGTGCGCGCCACCCAGCGGCTCCGGAATAATGGAGTCGATCAGCTTCAGCTCTTTCAGACGCGGGGCGATAATGCCCATCGCTTCCGCAGCCAGCGGTGCTTTATCAGCGCTCTTCCACAGGATAGACGCACAGCCTTCCGGAGAGATCACCGAGTAGGTGCTGTACTGCAGCATGTTAACTTTGTCGCCCACGCCGATAGCCAGCGCGCCGCCGGAGCCGCCTTCACCGATGACGGTGCAGATCACCGGCACGTTCAGACGCGACATCTCACGCAGGTTGCGGGCAATGGCTTCAGACTGACCGCGCTCTTCTGCGCCCACGCCAGGGTAAGCACCCGGGGTGTCGATGAAGGTGATGATCGGCATGTTGAAGCGCTCGGCCATCTCCATCAGACGCAGCGCTTTGCGATAGCCTTCCGGAGCCGGCATACCAAAGTTACGACGGATCTTCTCTTTAGTTTCACGCCCTTTCTGATGACCAATGATCATCACCGGACGCCCGTCCAGACGCGCGATACCGCCAACGATGGCTTTATCGTCAGCGTAGGCGCGGTCACCGGCCAGCTCGTCGAACTCATCAAACGCCAGGCGGACATAATCCAGGGTGTACGGACGCTGTGGATGGCGCGCCAGTTGCGCCACCTGCCATGCGCCGAGATCGGCAAAGATTTTGCGCGTCAGCTCTACGCTTTTTTCGCGCAGACGATGCACCTCTTCGTCGATGTTAATATCCAGTTTTTCATCCTGGCGGCTCACGGCCGTCAGGGAATCGATTTTCGCTTCCAGCTCGGCGATCGGCTGTTCGAAATCAAGGAAATTCAGACTCATAGTATTCCTGTATTAGTCAAACTCCAGTTCCACCTGCTCCGGGCCAACCAGGCCACGCAGATCGTTAAGTAAACGATCGCTCGGAGAGACACGCCATGTTGCACCAAAGCGCAACCGGGCGCGCGCATCCGCTCTCTGGTAGTAGAGATGCACTGGAATAGTTCCCGAACGGTGGGGTTCCAGAGACTGACGGAGTCGGTTTAAAAGCTGGTCATCAATTTGCCTGTCCGTCAGCGAGATAGCAAGCCCGCGAGCATATTTTTCCCGGGCTTCGTCAATGTCCATCACTTCGCGGGCGGTCATTTTAAGCCCCCCGCTGAAGTCATCAAAGCTGACCTGTCCGCTGACGATGAGTATGCGGTCTTTTTCCAGCAATTGCTGGTATTTATCCAACGCGTCGGTGAATAACATCACCTCCAGACGGCCGGAACGGTCATCCAGCGTACAGATACCGATACGATTGCCGCGCTTGGTGACCATAACCCGCGCCGCAATGACGAGCCCCGCAGCGGTGGTGATCTTACCACGCTCTGTCGGGTGCATGTCTTTGAGCCGAAGCCCGCCGACATAGCGCTCAATTTCTTTCAAATACTGGGTAATCGGGTGACCCGTCAGGTAGAGTCCCAACGTCTCACGTTCGCCGTCCAGCACCACCTGCTCCGGCCAGCGCTGGCAGTTGGCGTAGGACTGCTCGATCTGGGCCGGCTCCTCCGCCAGCACGCCGAACATATCCGCCTGGCCAATCGCCTCTGCTTTAGCATGCTGATCGGCGGCTTTTAGCGCATCGTTCAGCGAATTCATCAGCGCGGCGCGGTGCGGCCCGAGGCGGTCAAACGCCCCGGACATGATCAACTTCTCCAGCACCCGACGGTTAAGCTTTTTGGTATCGGTGCGGGCGCAGAGGTCGAACAGCTCGCGGAAGTAGCCATCTTTATTACGCGCTTCCAGAATAGCTTCAATCGGGCCTTCACCCACGCCCTTGATCGCGCCGATACCGTAGACAATCTCGCCGTCGTCGTTAACGTGAAAATGGTACAGTCCGGAGTTGATATCCGGCGGCAGGATCTTTAACCCCATCCGCCAGCACTCATCCACCAGCCCGACCACCTTCTCGGTGTTATCCATATCCGCCGTCATCACCGCCGCCATAAACTCAGCGGGATAGTGGGCCTTCAGCCACAGCGTCTGGTACGACACCAAAGCATAGGCAGCGGAGTGCGATTTGTTAAATCCGTAGCCGGCGAATTTCTCTACCAGGTCAAAGATTTTGATCGCCAGTTCACCGTCAATGCCGTTCTTTCTCGCCCCGTCTTCAAAGACCGAGCGCTGTTTGGCCATCTCTTCCGGCTTCTTCTTACCCATCGCACGGCGCAGCATGTCCGCGCCGCCCAGCGTATAGCCAGAGAGCTCCTGGGCAATCTGCATCACCTGTTCCTGGTAGAGGATAATGCCGTAGGTCGGCTCCAGCACCGGCTTCAGGCACTCGTGCTGCCACTGCACGTCAGGGTAGGAGATCTCTTCCCGACCGTGCTTACGGTCGATAAAGTTGTCTACCATCCCCGACTGCAACGGGCCGGGACGGAACAGGGCCACCAGGGCGATCATATCTTCGAAGCAGTCAGGCTGCAGGCGTTTAATCAGATCCTTCATGCCGCGGGATTCAAGCTGGAAGACCGCGGTGGTTTCCGAGCGCTGCAGCATATCAAAACTTTTCTTGTCGTCTAGCGGGATCGCGGCGATATCAATCGGCTCCAGCCCCTGCTTCGCCCGGCGCGGGTTGATCATCTTCAGCGCCCAGTCGATGATCGTCAGCGTACGCAGGCCGAGGAAGTCGAACTTCACCAGCCCCGCATACTCCACGTCATTCTTATCAAACTGGGTAACCGGATGCTGCCCGGCTTCGTCGCAGTAGAGCGGCGCAAAATCGGTAATTTTAGTCGGCGCGATCACCACCCCACCGGCGTGCTTACCGGCGTTACGCGTGACCCCTTCCAGCTTGCGCGCCATGTCGATGAGGGCCTTGACCTCTTCATCGGCCTCGTAGATCTCCGGCAGCTGCGGCTCGGCCTCGAAGGCTTTCGCCAGGGTCATGCCCGGATCCGGCGGCACCAGCTTGGAGATACGATCCACGAAGCCGTAGGGGTGGCCCAGCACGCGACCGACGTCGCGGATCACCGCTTTCGCCGCCATCGTACCGAAGGTGATAATCTGCGACACCGCCTCGCGACCGTACATCTCCGCTACGTGGTCGATCACCTGGTCACGTTTTTCCATGCAGAAGTCAACGTCGAAGTCAGGCATCGAGACACGTTCCGGGTTGAGGAAGCGTTCGAACAGCAGGTCAAACTCCAGCGGATCGAGGTCGGTGATCTTCAGCGCGTAGGCTACCAGCGAGCCTGCACCGGAACCACGGCCTGGCCCTACCGGGACGCCGTTATCCTTTGACCACTGGATGAACTCCATCACGATCAGGAAGTAGCCCGGGAAGCCCATCTGGTTGATGACCTTCAGCTCAACGTCGAGGCGCTCGTCATACTCGGGGCGCTTCTCGGCGCGCACCGCCGGGTCCGGGAAGAGAAACTCCAGACGCTCCTCCAGCCCCTCCTTCGACTTCAGCACCAGGAAATCTTCCGTGGTCATCTCACCGGTGGGGAACTGCGGCAGGAAGTATTCGCCGAGACGCACGGTGACGTTGCAGCGCTTGGCAATCTCGACGCTGTTCTCCAGCGCTTCCGGGATGTCGGAGAAGAGCTCGCACATCTCCTCTTCGCTGCGCATATACTGCTGCGGCGAATAGAGGCGCGGACGTTTGGGATCGTCAAGGGTAAAGCCGTCGTGAATGGCGACGCGAATTTCATGGGCGTCAAAATCGCCGCTGTCGATAAAGCGGACGTCATTGGTCGCTACCACCGGCAGACCGCGCGCCTGGGCCAGCTCAACCGCCGCGTGCAGGTAGCTCTCCTCATCAGGACGGCCGGTACGGATCAGCTCCAGGTAGAAGCGATCCGGGAAGTGGGTCTCGTAGAAGCTCACGCACTGTTCCACCAGCGCCGCGTTGCCGCGCAGCAGGCTTTTGCCCACGTCGCCCATGCGTCCGCCGGAGAGCAGGATCAGCCCTTCGTTCAGATCCGCCAGCCACTCCCGATCGATGTAGGGCCCCAGCGCGCCATAGCCGCGCTGGTAGGCACGGGAGATGAGCAGCGTCAGGTTCTGGTAGCCGGTGTTGTTGGCGGCGAGCACCGTGATCTGCGTAAACTCGTCGCCCATGATATCGCTCTGGACGTGAAAATCCGCCCCAACGATTGGCTTGATCCCTGCCCCATGGCCCGTTCCGTAGAACTTAACCAGACCGCAGAGGTTGGTAAAATCGGTGATCGCCAGCGCAGGCTGACCTAACGCGGCCGCCTTTTTTACCAGCGGTCCGGTCTTAGCCAGCCCATCGATCATGGAGTAGTCGCTGTGCACCCGCAGGTGGACATAACGTGGTTCAGCCATAGTCTATTTAGCTTCCGCTTTACTTAATGTGCAGCAATCAGGAGACCAGCCCCAGCGCGCGCTTTACTGGCGCAAAGCTACGCCGGTGATGCTCTGTCGCGCCGTGCTCCGCCAGTCTCTCCAGGTGGAAAGCGGTCGGATACCCTTTATGCTGCGCAAAGCCATATTGAGGGAACGTCAGGTCAAGCGCGGCCATCTCGGCGTCGCGCGTGACTTTAGCAATAATGGAGGCCGCGCTAATCTCCGCGACCCGGCTATCCCCCTTCACCACCGCCATCGAAGGCATAGGCAGGGCCGGACAGCGGTTGCCGTCAATCAGCACATACTCGGGAACAACGGATAGCCCGGCCACGGCGCGCTGCATCGCCAGCATGGTCGCGTGCAGAATGTTCAGCTCGTCAATCTCATGCGGCTCGGCGCGCCCCAGGCTCCAGCATAGCGCTTTTTCCTGAATCTCAGCAAACAGCGCCAGGCGGCGTTTTTCGCTCAGCTTTTTGGAGTCGTTAAGGCCGATAATCGGCCGGGCGGGGTCAAGGATCACTGCCGCCGTAACGACCGCACCGACCAGCGGGCCACGGCCCACCTCATCCACACCTGCCACTAAGTGGTGGTGCGGATAAATAAATTCATTCATTTTGCTAGCTCCAGCACAGCATCCGCCGCCTGTTCATCCGCGTTGCAGCGGATCTGCTGATGCAGCTCACGGAAGGTGTCATGCATGGTGTGGCTGGTATTGCCCCGGGCCAGCAGGGGCAGCAGCGCATCGGCCAGCAGCTGCGGCTGGCACTCGTCCTGCAGCAGCTCTTTCACCAGCTCGCGCCCGGCCAGCAGGTTAGGCAGCGAGACGTAGTCGGTTTTCACCAGTCGTTTTGCCAGCCAGAAGGTAAACGGCTTCATGCGATAGCCCACCACCATCGGGCATTTTGCCAGCATGCACTCCAGTGCAGCGGTACCGGATGCCAGCAGCGCGGCGTCGCTGGCAACCATCGCCTCGCGGCCCTTGCCGTCCAGCAGGTGAACCACCAGATCCGGTGCCACCTCGGCTTTGATACGCTCGAACTGCTCCCGGCGTTTGGCGTTGACCAGCGGCACCACCACCTCTAAATCGGGATAGTGCTGGCGCAGGATCTGTGCGGTACGCAGGAAGTCAGCGCTGAGCATCTCCACTTCTGCGCCACGGCTGCCCGGCAGCAGCGCCAGGCAGTGGGCATCATGGGAGAGCCCAAGCGCGTCGCGTGCGGCGTTTTTATCGGGATCCAGCGGCATGGCGTCTGCCATGGTATGGCCGATAAAGCGGCACGGCACGTTAAAGCGGTCATAAAACGCTTTTTCGAAAGGCAGAAAGGCCAGAACCAGATCGGTGGATCTGCCTATTTTGAAAACGCGTTTCTGTCGCCAGGCCCAGACGGAGGGGCTGACGTAGTGAATCGTTTTAATACCCTGCCGTTTGAGGTTGCCCTCAAGGGTAATGTTGAAATCGGGGGCGTCAATGCCGACAAAAACGTCCGGCTTAAGCTCGGTGAAGCGGCGCGTCAGGTCGGCGCGGATATGCAGCAGGCGACGCAGGCGGCCCAGCACCTCCACGATCCCCATCACGGCCAGCTCTTCCATCTCATACAAGGCTTCGCAGCCCTCGGCCTGCATCAGCGGCCCGGCCACGCCGACAAAGCGGGCGTTAGGCACACGCTGCTTGAGCGCACGGATGAGACCGGCACCAAGAATATCGCCGGAGGTTTCTCCGGCGACCAGGGCAATCGTAAGCGGACGATCGTCAATCATTACCGGATCAGGCCCCGCGTCGAGCGCTCAAAGAACTCGCTGAACGCGCGTACTTCCGGGTGCGCTTCCGCCAGCTCAGCGATCTCCGGCTTAACCTCTTCCAGCGTCTTACCGCTGCGGTAGAGCAGCTTGTAGGCGTTGCGAATGGCGATTAGCGCTTCACGGCTAAAGCCGCGACGTTTCAGCCCTTCGATGTTAACCCCGAACGGCGTGGCGTGGTTACCCTGGGCAATGACGTACGGCGGTACGTCCTGAGCAACGCCGGAGCAGCCGCCCACCATGACGTGTGCGCCGATGATGCAGAACTGGTGCACCGCCGTCATGCCGCCGATGATGGCGTGATCGTCGACCGAGACGTGGCCCGCTAACGTCGCGTTGTTAGCGAGGATACAGTTGCTCCCTACCGTACAATCATGCGCAACGTGTGCGTTGATCATCAGCAGGTTACCGCTGCCCACCTTCGTCAAACCACCGCCCTGTTCGGTACCACGGTGAATGGTTACGCTTTCGCGAATGCGGTTACGATCGCCAATTTCCACCCGGGTCGGTTCGCCAGCATATTTGAGATCCTGGTTCACTTCACCGATGGAGGCGAACTGATAGATCTCGTTGTCGCGACCAATTTTAGTGTGGCCATTTACGACAACGTGAGACTTCAGTACGGTACCCTCACCAATTTCAACATGGGGTCCAACAATACAGAACGGGCCAATGTGGACGTTAGCGCCAATAACGGCACCCTCTTCCACGATGGCGGTAGGATGAACAAAGGCAGTTTTATCAATCACGTATCAGGCCTCCCGGCTACGTGCACACATCATAGTAGCTTCACAAACAACTTTACCGTCAACCGTTGCCACGCCCTTAAAGCGGGTCAGGCCACGACGCGTTTTCTCAAACGTAACTTCCATGATCATCTGATCCCCTGGCACCACCGGACGTTTGAAGCGCGCTTCATCGATACCGGCAAAGTAGTACAGCTCGCCAGGTTCCAGTTTTCCTACGCTTTTAAACGCCAGAATGCCGGTGGCCTGAGCCATGGCTTCCAGAATCAAGACGCCCGGAAAAATGGGCTTACCAGGGAAATGGCCCTGGAAAAAGGGTTCATTAACCGAAACATTTTTTACTGCGCGCAGAAAACGACCTTCTTCGAAATCCAGCACGCGGTCAACCAGCAAAAACGGGTAGCGGTGCGGCAGAAGCTCTAAAATCTCTTCAATGTGCAGAGTATGAGTGTCAGTAGTCAAAATACTCTTCCTGTCAAAAAATACTGAATGGCAATAATAACACGGCCCGCGGCAATCTAATGCCGTCAGGCCGAGAAGTTTGGGCGTAAAACGGGTGAATTAATCGTCTTGCTGCACGACCTTGCGCTCAAGAGCCTTGAGACGCTTGCTCATGTCATCAATATTCATCACCAGCGCTGCTGTTTTTCGCCAGGTTTTATTGGGTTGCAGCGGGATACCTGATGAGTAGACGCCCGGTTCAGTAATGGGACGCATCACCATACCCATGCCCGTTACGGTGACCTTATCGCAGATTTCCATGTGACCGTTGATCACGCTCGCACCGCCAATCATGCAGTAGCGGCCAATTTTTAAACTGCCCGCCATGATGACACCGCCAGCAACTGCGGTATTGTCGCCAATCACGACGTTATGTGCAATCTGGCACTGGTTATCAATGATAACGCCGTTGCCAATGATCGTGTCGTCGAGCGCACCACGGTCAATGGTGGTACAAGCACCGATCTCAACACGATCGCCGACGATCACCCGTCCAAGCTGGGGGATCTTCACCCAGTTGCCGCGATCGTTGGCGTAGCCAAATCCATCCGCACCGATCACGGTACTGGACTGAATGAGGCAATTTTCACCGATTTCGATCTCGTGGTAAATGGTCACGTTGGCCCATAACCGCGAGCCTGCACCGATTTTTGTCTTTTTACCCACGAAGCAGCCTGCGCCAATCACGACATTATCGCCCAGCTCAACGTCGGATTCGATAACAGCGTTAGCGCCAATGGAGACGTTGTTACCCAGCTTCGCCGACGGATCGATCGTCGCACTGGGTGCAATGTCCTGGGCCGGCTGCGGCGTGGTATCAAGAATTTGTGCCATCCGGGCATACGTCAGGTAGGGGTTTTTCACTACCAGCGCGGGACCGTGGGCAAAAGGGAGGTCGTCCTGCGTCATCACGACAGCAGAGGCCTGGCAAGCCGCCAGATGTTCACGGTACTTTGGGTTTACCATGAAGGTGATTTGACCTGCTTTAGCGGACTGCATGGACGCAACGCCGGTGATGGCGATATCGCCATCACCGTGTAACTCTGCATCCAACTGTTGAGCTAAATCAGACAGTCGAATTGTAGACATTACTTATTTAACCTGTTTCAGCACATCAGCGGTGATGTCTTTTACGTCACTGCTGTTGTAAGCAACGGTATTTGCGTCAACAACCAGATCGATACCGTCGTCGGCTGCCACTTTCTTCACTGCAGACTGGATACGGGTAACCAGCTTGCCACGCTCTTCGTTGGAACGACGTGCGCGATCCTGCTCAAAAGCCTGCGCTTTCTGGGAGAAAGCCTGGCGCTGAGACATGACGTCTTTTTCCAGCTTGCTACGATCGGAAGCTTTCATCGTTGAGCCGTCACGCTGCAGACGCTGCATTTTGCCCTGCAGATCGTTTTCCTGGCTCTGGAGTTCGCTGGCGCGGCCTTTGAACTCGTTTTCCAGCGTTTTGGAAACACCGGTAGTCTGAGCGACCTGCTGGAACAGGGTGTTCATGTTAACGATCGCAATTTTGTCCGCTGCCTGCGCAGAGGTAACCATCGCTAAACCGAGACCTGCAGCTAATAACCACTTTTTCACAATAAACTCCTTACCATCCCAATGTATCCGAAGATACCGTTCTTTGCGTGGCGAGGCGACCTGACGATCGCCTGCATCAGCGCTACACTACCTGTGCATTCCGTTGCGCAGAGCAATTACCAGGTTTTACCAATGTTAAACTGGAACTGTTCTGCTTTGTCCCCTTCGTATTTCTTAAACGGCTGGGCGTAGGAGAAGACCAACGGCCCCAGCGGAGACATCCATTGTAGTGCAATACCCGCAGACATACGGATGTTGCTCGGATCGCTATAGTCCGGTACGCCAGCATTTCTTGTTGCTGTCGTATCATCCCAATTAGTATCCCATACCGTACCCGCATCCCAGAAGACCGAGGTACGGATCGAGTTAGCATACTTCTCGCTCACAAACGGCGTCGGGGTAATCACTTCCAGGCTGGCGACGCCCATGGCGTTACCGCCTACCGCGTCATCAGACTTACAGAGAGAGCCTGCGACACTGTTCTGGCAGTTCTCCTGGTTGTTACCACCGTAGTAGACCGCTTTCGGACCGATATTGTTGGACTGGAAGCCACGCACGGTGCTGGAGCCGCCGGCGTAGAAGTTTTCATAGAACGGCATCTCTTTACCGCCTAAGCCATCACCGTAGCCCCAACGGGTACGGCCCAGTACTACCCACTTATGATCGTCATCGAGCGGGACGTAGGTCGCGGTGTCCAGCGTCACCTTGTAGAACTCGTTATCCGAGCCCGGTACGGTGACCTTACCGTTCAGGTTGACACGCGAGCCGTCCGTTGGGAAGTAGCCGCGGTCAAGATGGTTGTAGGTCCAGCCGTAGTTAAAGGTGAAGTCGTCTGCGCTGTAGCCATTATCGTTGTCCTGGGTGTTGGCGCTCTGCCCCACCGAGTCGAGATAGCGCCACATGGCGACCTGCGGCTCCATGTTGGAGAGGTCGTTATGCACGTAGCCTAAGCCCAGGCGCAGCGTGTTGTACTCGTTGATCGGGAAGCCCAGCGTACCGTCAAGGCCGTAGCTCTTGTTGGTGTACGAGGAGAGGTCCGCATCATCGGCTTCGAAGTCGTTATAGAAGATACGACCACCGAGGCTCACACCGTCAACGGTGAAGTACGGGTTGGTAACAGACAGCTCAGAGTAGGTCTGGTAGTCGTTTTTGGTCCCGTTGATCCCTACCGAGTAACCCGTACCCAGCCAGTTATCCTGCTGAACGCCAACCTGGAAGCTGACGCCGCTCTCGGTGCCGTAGCCGACGCCAAAGTTGAAGCTACCGGTGTTACGCTCTTTGACCTTGTAGACCACGTCAACCTGGTCCGGACTGCCTGCAACACGCTGGGTATCGGTATCTACCGTTTCGAAGTAGCCGAGACGGTTCAGACGCTCTTTACCCTGATCGACCAGATCGCTGCCCAGCCATGCGCCTTCCATCTGGCGCATTTCACGGCGCAGCACGGCGTCTTTAGAGGTATCGTTACCCTCAAAGCGGATCTTACGTACGTAGTAGCGGTTGCCCGCATCGACGTTGATATGCAGCTTCACGGTCTTATCCGCGTCGTTGATCTCAGGCTGAGACTGTACGCGCGGATAGGCGTAGCCATAGCGACCCAGAAGCTTCTTAATGTCGTCTTCCATTTTGGTCACTTTGGTGCCGTTATAGAGCTCGCCCGGCTGAATTTTCGTCAGGCTCTCAATTTCGGCGGAGTGACCGGCCAGGTTACCGCTGACTTCAACGCCGGAGAGCTTGTACTGATCGCCCTCGGTGACGTTAACGGTAATGTAGATACCTTTTTTATCCGGCGTCAGACTGACCTGAGTGGAGTCGATGTTGAAACGCGCGTAGCCACGATCGAGGTAGTAGCTGCGTAACGTTTCCAGATCGCCTGCCAGCTTCTGCTTCTGGTATTTGCGATCGCCCACTACGTTCCACCACGGCACTTCGTCGC
>NZ_DAMACX010000053.1:0-23282 GCF_031998825.1 Pseudescherichia sp. | reverse complement strand
GCGCTTGCATGGCATGCAAGAGGTCAGCGGTTCGATCCCGCTTAGCTCCACCAAAATTCAGACCCTCGCTTTTAGCGAGGGTTTTTTTATGCCTGTCATTTTCATTTCATGAACGTTTGGTAAAATTTTAGGGCGATCCAGGATAATTCCGGAATTGCTTAACCAAAGTTAAGCGTCAGTTAACTATCAGTTCGCCAACTTGATTCACCTTGTGAATAAACCTATTATTTCTGCCCAGCAAAGTCGCGCCTTACGAGCACATTTTATTAACTCAAATGAAAATTAAAATATACAATCATATAAAAGCGTTTTTACTTGCGTTAATAATGTGTTTAGCCGTTGTCCCTGTTTCCCGTTTTATTTCTCCTCGCGCTCAGGTAGATGCGAGTGAAATCTTTCTGGCGTGGCTACCGCTCAGCGTATCTTTGGCAATGATCCTGCTATTCGGCCGGCGGGCAGTCGTTCCGCTGTTGATCGGTTTTGCCCTGGTTTATGAGTGGCTTCTGGATTTAACTCTGCTGCAAACGGGGGTTTTTCTTTTTTGCTTTTTCTTCCCTCTCCTGCTGTCGTGCACCATTGTACGCTGGCAGTTGGGAAAGCGCTGGCGACACGGCTTGCCCAACCGGGACATGGGGGTGCGTACCGTCTGGCTAGCGTTTGTGGCGCCGGCCGGGATTAAAGCGACAATGTATATGGCAGGAAGTGAAGTGTCGTTTCCTGCCACGGTAGCAAAGTTTTTTGATACTACCTCGGTTATTTACAGCATCATTGATATACAGAGCCTGATTTGTGCAGCGCTGATTTTTACAATGATGTTTTATTATCCCCTGCGCATGGTGGTTAATCCTCGCTATGGCCGAACGCTATGGCGAAAAAGCATCAAGCCTTTTTTGTCGCGGCGAAAGAGAAATTTCACTTTAGGCTGGCTGCTGACATTAACTCTCTTTCTTATGGTCGTCTGCTCACCGTATCAATCTGACTATATAGCTGGCTACCTGGTACCGGTCATCTTTATTCTATTTACCTTAGGGATCGGTAAGCTAAGCCCGCCGTTAATTGGTCTGAGCTGGGCCGTTACCACGCTGATGCTGCTCGCCAATAATCAAAATTTCTTGCAGGGTGTTTACACGGAATACTCGATGGCTTTTGTGCTGTCGGTGCTGATCTCCTTTACCATCTGTATTCTCTATATGGCCGCGATCTACCGGCGCAGCGAGTGGCTTAAGCGAGCATGGAAGGCACAGGCGTTAACCGATCCGCTGACCGGCCTGCCGAATTTACGCGCCCTTGAACAGCAGCTGGAGAAGCATACGCAACGGGTGGTCTGCTGCCTGCACATCAGTAACCTTGAGTTTCTCAGCCGCCACTACGGCATGATGATGCGCGTGGAGTGCAAGCGCAGCATCACCCGTGAGCTACAGCCGCTGCTGATGAGAAATGAGAAGGTGTATCAGCTGCCAGGAAGCGAACTCTTGCTGCTGCTCAACGGCGCGGATCCAACGGCGCGGCTGCAGCATATGGTGGACTACCTTAGCGGACGGAAAATTTTTTGGCACCACACCGCAATGGATATCGAATTCGGTGCATCCTGGGGGATTATCGAAGGCGGCGGGGAGGTATTTCATCAGACGCTGGGCCAGCTAAGCTGGCTCTCCGAGCAGGCCTGTGCAACCTCACACGTGCTGGCCCTGACCCAGAGTCTCGAGACCGTGTGCGGCCATACTACCGACCGCGTGCTGCTGCTTAACCGCGTAAAGCGTGCGCTGGAGGAGGATGGACTGTTGCTCTATGCCCAGCCGATCCAAAACGCGGATGGGGTGGGGTATCATGAGGTGCTGACCCGTCTCTCCATTGAGGGTGAGATTCTGACGCCCGATCGTTTCCTGCCGGTGATCGCCCAGTTTAACCTGAGCATTCGCTTCGATATGCAGGTGTTGGAGACGCTGCTGCGCTGGCTGCGTGCGCATCCGGTCCCCGGTACCCAGGCGCGTTTCTCCGTCAACCTGATGCCGCTGACCCTGATGCAGAAGGAGTCGGCCACGCAGATTATGGCGCTGTTTAAAAGCTATGGCGTTGCGCCCCAGTGCGTGATCATTGAGATAACCGAAGAGCAGGCCTTCTCCAATTCGGAAACCAGCATGCACAACATTCAGCGCCTGCAAAACTACGGTTTCAAGATTGCGATCGATGACTTTGGCACCGGCTACGCTAACTTTGAGCGCCTCAAGCGCCTGCATGCTGACATCGTGAAGATTGACGGCTGCTTCGTGAAGGATATTCTTACCGACTCTCTGGACGCGATGATCGTCAAATCAATCTGCTTTATGGCAAAAGCCAAATCCCTGACGGTGGTGGCGGAGTATGTGGAGACCGAGGAGCAGCGCGATCTGCTGCTGTCGCTGGGGGTAGACTATCTGCAGGGATATCTGTTGGGTAAACCCGAGAAGCTGGCGGACTAGATATAAAAAAACCGGGGCATGCCCCGGTTTTGTTCGTGTGCGGTGTCTGGTTACAGCACGAGCGCCGCGATAGAGGCTGAGAGCACGCTCACCAGCGTAGAGCCGTAGACCAGCTTCAGGCCGAAGCGTGATACCACGTTACCTTGCTCTTCGTTCAAGCCTTTGATGGCACCTGCGATAATGCCGATAGAGGAGAAGTTAGCAAAAGAGACGAGGAACACGGAGAGGATCCCTTCCGCGCGCGGGGAGAGGGTACCGGCGATTTTCTGTAGGTCCATCATGGCAACGAATTCGTTAGAGACCAGTTTGGTCGCCATGATACTGCCGACCTGTAACGCTTCGCCAGCCGGCACGCCCATGACCCATGCAACCGGGTAGAAGATGTAGCCCAGGATACCCTGGAAGGAGATGCCCAGCACGGCGGCGAACAGGGCGTTCAGGCCGGAGATGAGGGCGATAAAGCCGATCAGCATAGCGGCAACGATAATCGCCACTTTGAAGCCTGCCAGGATATACTCACCCAGCATCTCAAAGAAGCTCTGGCCTTCGTGCAGATTGGCCATCTGCAGATTCTCTTCGCTCTCATCCACGCGGTAGGGGTTGATCAGCGACAGGACGATAAAGGTGCTGAACATGTTGAGAACCAGCGCCGCAACGACGTACTTCGGATCCAGCATGGTCATGTAGGCGCCAACGATTGACATGGAGACGGTAGACATCGCCGTGGCCGCCATGGTGTACATGCGGTTGCGGGACATCTTACCGAGGATGTCTTTATAGGCGATAAAGTTTTCTGACTGCCCCAGAATCAGCGAGCTTACCGCGTTGAAGGACTCCAGTTTGCCCATGCCGTTAACTTTAGACAGTACGGTACCGATAGCGCGGATGACGATCGGCAGCACGCGAATGTGCTGCAGAATACCGATCAGCGCAGAGATAAAGACGATAGGGCACAGTACCTTCAGGAAGAAGAATGCCAGGCCTTCATCGTTCATTTTGCCAAAGACGAAGTTTGTCCCTTCGTTAGCAAAGCCGAGCAGTTTTTCAAACATCTCGGAGAAGCCACGCACGAAGCCTTGACCAACGTCAGAGTTCAGGAAGAACCAGGCGAGCAGAACTTCAATGACCAAAAGTTGAACAACGAAACGAAGACGAATTTTCTTGCGATCGCTGCTGACCAGCAAGGCAAGCAGCGCCACAACGGCAAGCGCCAAAACAAAGTGAAGAACGCGGGACATACTTTTTGCTCCAAACATGAGGCAGATTTAGTTTTCGTGCACATTCTATGTAACAAGAGTAAATAAAACGAGATCAAATACACACTATCGTAATGTCCTGTGACGAGACTCAAAAATAGTGATCAAAGATACAATTCTGTTATGTTAATAAAAGAAGTGTAAAACCTATTTACGCTGCTAGACTGTAACAAATGGGGTCACCCACCTACGCATCATTGCTCTTTTCCTGACGTTCACTCCGGTAATCGGTTTTATCTATCAAAGAAATCCACCTAAACGAACTTGATAATCATTCGCATTTTGCTAGCATGAAACATAGCAAAGGCTATATTAGAGGCAAAAATGAACGATAGCAGCGTTGAGAGTAGTAGCGGGCGTACAGCGCGGAAGCTTCGGTTCGCATTGATGGGACCTGCCTTTGTGGCGGCTATCGGCTATATCGATCCCGGTAACTTTGCTACCAATATTCAGGCCGGGGCCAGCTTCGGCTACAAGCTACTGTGGGTGGTGGTGTGGGCGAACCTGATGGCGATGCTGATCCAGGTGCTCTCCGCCAAGCTGGGGATTGCTACGGGTAAAAACCTTGCCGAGCAGATCCGCGATCACTATCCGCGTCCGGTGGTCTGGTTCTACTGGGTGCAGGCAGAGATCATCGCCATGGCCACCGACCTGGCGGAATTTATCGGAGCGGCGATTGGCTTTAAGCTCATTCTCGGCGTTTCACTGCTGCAGGGGGCGGTGCTGACCGGTATCGCCACCTTCCTGATCCTGATGCTTCAGCGTCGCGGCGATAAACCGCTGGAGAAGGTAATCGGCGGGCTGCTGCTCTTTGTCGCAGTGGCATACGTTGTTGAGCTGATCTTCTCCCAGCCTAAGCTGGCGGATCTGGGGAAAGGGATGCTGATCCCAAGCCTGCCAACCACTGAAGCGGTATTTCTCGCTGCGGGCGTGCTGGGTGCGACCATTATGCCGCACGTCATCTATCTGCACTCCTCTCTGACCCAAAACCTGCACGACGGATCGCGCAAGGAGCGCTACTCGGCGACCAAGTGGGACGTGGCTATTGCGATGACCATCGCCGGCTTCGTTAACCTGGCCATGATGGCCACCGCCGCCGCCGCGTTTCACTTTAGCGGTCATACCGGGATTGCCGACCTCGATCAGGCCTATCTTACCCTTGAACCGCTGTTGAGCCATGCGGCAGCCACCATCTTTGGTTTAAGCCTGGTGGCGGCAGGGCTATCATCTACAGTGGTGGGCACGCTGGCCGGGCAGGTGGTCATGCAGGGGTTTGTCCGCTTCAGCATTCCGCTGTGGCTGCGTCGGTCTATCACCATGCTGCCGTCGTTTATTGTGATCCTGATGGGGCTGGATCCGACCCGTATTCTGGTGATGAGTCAGGTGCTGCTCAGCTTCGGTATTGCATTGGCGCTGGTGCCGCTGCTGATCTTTACCAGCAATGGCAAGCTGATGGGAGAGCTGGTGAATACCCGGCTGGTAAAACGTCTCGGATGGGTCATTGTGGGGCTGGTGGTAGGACTTAACCTGTGGTTGCTGATTGGTACGGCGCTGGGGTTGTAATTTTGTTTTTAACGCCTGATGGCGCTGCGCTTATCAGGCCTACGGAGAGTAGGCCCGCGCAAGCGCAGCGCCGCCGGGCAAGATCAATGGTGATGGCCATGTCCGTGGCCATGACCGCGTCCTGGGCCACGACGGTCGTTGCGATCGTGCCAGCCTTCGCGGTAGCCGCGCTCATAAGCCTTACGATTATCCCAGCCGCGATGGTGACCGCGGTCGTGTGGACGCCAGCGATTATCACGCCACTGGTAGTGACGGTTCCAGTAGTCACGGTCTCGCCAGCCTCGGCCATCCCAGTAGTGGCCCCGATCGTCCCGGTCGCCAATCTGTAATTTTATGGATGGCAGCAGCGTGATCTCACCGGCGTGGGCAACCAGCGGAGCTGTAGTAGCCATTAACAGTGCTGCCAGAATAAGTGACCTGAACATATTGAATTTCCTCCACGAGCGGGCCAGAAGGGCCTGTAAGCAAATATTACGAGACGTAAAGTCTCGTAGCATTGGCTTAACTCCTAATTCGCGAAGAGCAGCACTTTTTGTTAAAAAGCAGTTAATCCGCGTCGTTCAGAATCGCATCGATGGCGGCACACTCTTTGTCGGTAAAGTGACGGTTAGCCAGCATACCAGCGGCATCGTCCAGCTGGGCAATTTTACTCGCGCCAATCAGCACCGAAGTGACTCTGTCCCCACGCAGCACCCACGCCAGCGCCATCTGGGAGAGCTTCTGTCCGCGTGCCTGCGCCAGGGCGTTAAGCTTGCGTACCTTCTCTAGCTTCTCATCAGTAAGCTGATCCGGGTTGAGGAAGCGGCTGCCGCTTGCGGCCCGGGAATCGGCCGGAATGCCGTTCAGGTAGCGGTCCGTGAGCTGCCCGCCCGCCAGCGGCGAGAAAGCAATACTGCCGACGCCTCTCTCTGCCAGCAGATCCAGCAGCCCATCCTCTACCCAACGCTCAAACATCGAATATTTCGGCTGGTGAATCAGGCAGGGCGTGCCCAAATCATCAAGAATAGCGATAGCCTCGCGGGCCAGATCTGCCGGGTAGTTAGACAGCCCAACGTAGAGCGCTTTTCCCTGGCGCACGATATGGTCCAGCGCGCGCATAGTCTCTTGCAGCGGCGTATGCGGATCGGGGCGGTGGTGATAGAAGATATCGACATACTCAAGGCCCATACGGCGGAGGCTCTGATCGAGGCTGGCAATAAGATACTTGCGGGAGCCCCAGTCGCCGTAGGGACCGTCCCACATGGTATACCCGGCCTTGCTTGAGATAATCAGCTCGTCGCGGTAGGGCAAAAAGTCTTCCCGCAGGATACGGCCAAAGTTGCTTTCGGCAGAGCCAGGAGGCGGGCCGTAGTTATTGGCAAGATCAAAGTGGGTAATGCCCAGGTCGAAGGCGTGACGTAGCAGCTGGCGGCTGGTCTCAACCAGCGTCGCGTCGCCAAAGTTGTGCCACAGCCCCAGCGATATTGCCGGTAGCCTGATGCCGCTCTCGCCGCAGCGGCGATACTCCATTCCCTGATAGCGTTCAGGATTAGCCTGATAAACCATGCCCTTATCCTCTCTCATTCGTTAAAAACAGCAACATTACAACGGCCGGGCCAATAAAACCCGTGCGGGGGTTAATCTTTGCGACGTGGCGCAATCATCAGCGGTTTGCCCGCCAGCAGCAGCCACGCCGGGAGCATCACGATGCATAGCAGCGGCAGCAGGGTGGTGTCCGGCACGACCGCCGCCGCCATAAACAGGCTCAGCCAGCCGTCCCGAGTCACTACCAGTACCAGGCCGAGAATGGCGCACGACACGGTAATGGCGGCCGGTACAGCCTCGACGTGCTCATGCAGCATCAGCCCCAGGGCCACGGCGACGAACACCGCCGGGAAGATACGTCCGCCGCGAAAGCCGCTGGCGGCAGCAACCACCAGCGCGGCAAGCTTCACCAGCGCAAACAGCAGGTAGTCGCTGACGGTAAAGGTCTGGCTGAACGCCAGCTGCTGCATCTCGCTTAGCCCCTTAAACAGGGTGATATGGCCGCCGATAATGCCCAGAATGCCGAGGAGAAAGCCGCCGATGCCGAGGATCAGCACGGGATGACGTAGCCGGTGCATCAGCTGGTGCAGGCGCGGGAGGCACCACACCGCAATCATCCCCAGCGCAATGGCGATGGCAGCCACTACCGCACCGCTGAAGATATCCACCAGCTGCATCTGCCCGTAGTGAGCAATCGGCAGCGAGAAGTGCGGATGGAAAAAGAGGCTGGTGGTCAGCGCGCCCGCGGCGGCGGACATCAGCGGGGCAAAGAGGCGATCCCACAGCGGGACGTCGCTATTACCCCCCAGGGTCTGGGAGAAGATGAGCGCTGCGGCAACCGGCGTACCAAAGAGCGCGCCGATGGTTCCGGCAGAGGCCAGTACCGTCCAGTCCAGAGCGGTCACCCGGGGAAAGAGGCGGGCACCTACGGCAACCGCCAGGGCAATATTAACCACCATAATCGGGTGCTCAGGCCCGAGGCTTACGCCCCCCGCCAGGCCAATAATCAGCGCGCAGAGCAGGCCGGGGAGGGTAGAGATGGCTACCGGCGCACCAATCAGCGGCTCGGTCGCCGGGTCCGGCCCGCCGTGGCCGGTGCTGTAGCGCAGCACCAGCCCGACGGCCACGCCGGTCAGGGTCAGCATCAGCAGCGTCCAGAAGGGCGACCCCAGAGTGACACCGAGCTTTGCTGGCAGAGTGGACCAGAGAATAGACTGCAGCATGGAGGCGACTTTCATCACCACCACCAGTACAACGCTCGACGCTACGCCAATAATCAGCGCAGGGAGCGACAGCAACAGCATGGTTCTGGCTCGCGGATGGAGCATGATGATTTCCTTCTGCTTTCACTTAGGTGCACCATTGCACGGCTCGCCTGGCGGCGTCGACACAAATGATGCGGAAAGAGTAAAGTTATTCTGTGATGAAGCTCTATAATCCCTCAGCACTCGTGCTATGGTCGTTGTTGTTACAGCGCCTTGAATTTACAGTGTGCCAAAGATTTATTCTGACTTTAGCGGAGCCGTAAAAGAATGACAAAGTATGCTTTAGTAGGAGACGTAGGCGGCACCAACGCGCGTTTAGCGCTATGTGATGTCGCCAGCGGCGAAATTTCCCAGGCTAAGACCTATTCCGGGCTGGACTATCCCAGTCTTGAAGCCGTGGTTCGCGTCTATCTTGCTGAACACAACGTCAGTGTTGAAGATGGCTCCATTGCCATCGCCTGCCCGATTACCGGTGACTGGGTCGCCATGACTAACCACACCTGGGCCTTTTCTATTGCCGAGATGAAGCAGAACCTTGGCTTTGCTCATCTGGAGATCATTAACGACTTTACCGCCGTGTCGATGGCGATCCCGATGCTGGACAGAGAGCATCTGACCCAGTTTGGCGGTGGGGAGCCGGTCGAAGGTAAACCAATTGCCGTCTACGGCGCGGGAACCGGCCTTGGCGTCGCGCACCTGGTGCATGTTGATAAGCGCTGGGTAAGCCTGCCGGGTGAGGGGGGTCACGTTGACTTCGCACCAAACAGCGAAGAGGAGGCCATCATTCTTGAGGAGCTGCGTGCCGAGGTTGGGCATGTCTCTGCCGAGCGCGTGCTCTCAGGCCCAGGGTTGGTCAATCTCTACCGGGCGATTGTAAAATCCGATGGCCGCCTGCCAGAAAACCTGCAGCCGAAAGACGTGACCGAGCGTGCGCTGGCGGACAGCTGCACCGACTGCCGCCGGGCGCTGTCGCTGTTCTGCGTGGTGATGGGCCGCTTTGGCGGTAACCTGGCGCTGACGCTGGGCACCTTCGGCGGGGTCTATATCGCGGGCGGGATCGTGCCGCGCTTCCTCGACTTCTTTAAAGCCTCCGGCTTCCGCGGCGGCTTTGAGGATAAAGGGCGCTTTAAAGCCTACGTGCAGGACATTCCGGTCTACCTGATCGTGCATGACAACCCAGGCCTGCTGGGCGCAGGCGCGCATATGCGGCAGACCCTGGGCTACGTTCTCTGATCACAGGTGCATTAGCTGCCTGAACTCTTTGACCTTGCTGCGGCTGACGGGAACCTGAAAATCGAGATCCCGCAGCCGCAGAATATAGGTGTTGTTAAACCAGGGTTCGATTTCACGGATCTTGTTCAGGTTAACGCAGTAGGAGCGGTGGCAGCGGAAAAAGTGTGCCGTCGGCAGCTTGCTGCAAAACTCGGTGATGTTCATCGGCATCACGTAGGATTCGCGCCGGGTGTAGACAAAGGTCATCTTCTCATGAGCTTCAGCGTAGTAGATATCGTGAATGCTGGTCACGATAATGCGCTCGTCTTTAATGAGGTTGATGGTGTCGTTCTCGCGGGTTGCTACCGTACTGTTGCCGGTGCCGGACTGCTGCTGCCAGGCTACCTCAAGCTTTTGCAGCATGGTGATGATGCGTGACTCCTGGTAGGGCTTCAGAATGTAGTCAAACGCCTCCAGCTCAAACGCCTCAACCGCATGCTCTTTCCACGCGGTAATAAACACAATAAAGGGCTTATGCGCAAACTGGCTGATGTTCTGCGCCAGCAGGACCCCGTCCAGCGATGGAATATTGATATCGAGAAACAGGGCATCCACCTTGTTATGCTGAAGATACTTCAGTACGTCCAGCCCGTCATCAAAGGTCGCCACAATCTCCATCTGGCTGTGCGCTTTGATAAGCCAGCTAAGCTCCTGCTGGGCGAGGATCTCATCTTCAACGATGATAACTTTCAATCTGGCTCTCCTGTTTAACGCAGCAGCGTAACCGGTCCGGGAACCGGCGTGCGTTGATGCGGTACGTAAAAGGCAATCTCCGTACCCGGCTCGAGGCGGCGAATGTGTAGCCCTTCGCCGTAGAGCAGCTTCACGCGATGATGGACGTTCAGCAGGCCGATTTTATTCCCGGGCATTTCATTGGCTTCAACGCGCTCAATCACTTTTGGATCGATGCCGTTGCCGGTATCGCGCACGGCAATACGCACCCGGTTACCGCACTCCTCGACGCTAATCGTCACCACACCTTTGCCTTTGCAGGACTGGATCCCGTGAACGATGGCGTTTTCCACCAGCGGCTGGATCAGGAGGCTGGGGATCACGCAGGTGACCTCTTCATCAATATCATAAATCACCGTTAGCTTGTCGCCGAACCGCGCCTGCTCAATGGCGATGTAATCTTTAATTTGGTACAGCTCTTTTTTAATATCGATCTGCTCATCGTCATTAAGCTCGATGTTATAGCGCAGATAGCGCGACAGGTTGATGATCAGCTGCCGGGCGGTATCCGGATTCATACGAATCGACGACGAGATGGCGTTCAGGGCGTTAAACAGGAAGTGGGGGTTAATCTTGCTCTGTAGCGCCCGCAGCTCTGCTTTATTGGCCATCTCCCGCAGCTGCTCGGCGCGTGAGACCTCCAGCTGGGTGGAGATGATCTGCGACAGGCCAACCGCCATCTCCTGCAGTGAAGAGGTGATCTGGTGAGCGTGACAGTAGTAGATCTTCAGCGTGCCGGTGACAACCCCTTTCTCCCAGAGAGGGATCACCAGCATGGAGTGGATCTCCGGGGTGCGGTGTGCCTCATCATTGTTTTTAATCACGATTTGGCCGTTATCGATCGCCTGGCGGGTGGTCGGGCTGATAATGTCATCGCTATCGCGGTAGTTTTTTTCCCCAACGCCAACGTAGGCAAGGACGTGATCGCTATTGGTAATGGCGACTGCATCGGCGTGAATATCGCGACGGATAATATCGCACACCTGGCGCAGCGACTCGCTGTTGACGTGGCGGAACAGGGGCAGCGTTTTATTCGCGATATCAAGCGCCAGCTTCGCCTGGCGCGCTGCGCTGGCCTCCTTCTCTCCCTCAACGCTCTGCACCAGCAGGACGATAAAGCCGATGCACACCGTGCCTAAAATCATCGGCACGCCGATCTTCGAGACGATATCCAGCCCCAGCTCGGTGGTCGGCGCCCAGAGCACCACAAGGATCATCGTCAGGGTTTCGCACAGCATGCCCGCAATAATCCCGACGCGCCAGCGCTGCGCTTTCGGGATCTTAATGTTGATCCAACCGGAGAGAATGCCCGCGATAATGCTGGTAATAAAGCAGGGGACAGCGGTCACGCCACCGATATCGATCAGGTAGCGGTGGGTACCGGCAATCACGCCGGTGATAATGCCGACCCAGGGGCCGAACAGGATCCCCCCTGACATAACTGCAATAATACGTACGTTAACCAGCGAGCCTTCTACCTGTACGCCTGACCAGGTGCTAAACAGGGCAAACAGCGAAAAGATAGCGGTAACGCCCAGCAGCTCTTTTGGCGAGTGGGCCGTTTTGTGCAGCAGCTCGCGGAACAGGCGGATGCGGATAAGAAAGAAGAGGCAAATAAGCATTAACGCCGCGCGATCGAAAACCGCCAGCAGCATAGTAAAAATTTCGTGCACGGGTAGCTCTTGTGAATGACGTGAAAAAGTGATGATAAAAAAATTAGCGACAGAAGACCAGTTAACTTCCCTGATGAGAAACGGGGAAAAACCTTTCACACAAAAGGGGATTGTGCGGCGGGCGCACTCCAGGCAATAGACCGTGATAAACAGAGTAACCCTGGGGTAATTTCTTTGATATCATAATGTTAAATATTTTTATATTTAATGTATAAACTAACGCCAGCGCTCACCATTAGCCAGTCAGGGGTTCCGCTTTTTCTGCGCCAAACAATTTTTACTTTTTCTCTCGACAGCGGGAAATTTTTCAGGCTATTTTCAATGCTATGCCACTACGACAGGTGGCAACGTCGCTCGGACGGTCCGGGCGCTCACGTTATCCGAGGAATCTATGGCTGAATTCAGTCCTGAACGCCGCTTTTCGCGTATCGATCGTCTCCCCCCTTACGTTTTCAACATTACTGCTGAGCTGAAGATGGCTGCGCGTCGGCGCGGCGAAGACATTATTGACTTCAGCATGGGCAACCCCGACGGCGCGACCCCGCCGCACATTGTTGAAAAGCTCTGCACCGTGGCGCAGCGCCCGGATACCCACGGTTACTCAACGTCACGCGGTATTCCACGCCTGCGCAGGGCTATCTCCCGCTGGTACCAGGAGCGCTACCAGGTTGAGATCGATCCGGAAAGCGAAGCCATCGTGACCATTGGGTCAAAAGAGGGGTTGGCGCACCTGATGCTGGCGACTCTCGATCATGGTGACACCGTGCTGGTGCCCAATCCAAGCTATCCGATCCATATCTATGGCGCGGTCATCGCCGGGGCGCAGGTACGTTCCGTGCCGCTGGTTGAGGGCGTTGACTTCTTTAACGAGCTGGAGCGGGCCATTCGCGAAAGCTATCCGAAGCCAAAAATGATGATCCTCGGCTTTCCCTCAAACCCTACGGCGCAGTGCGTAGAGCTGGACTTCTTTGAAAAAGTCGTTGCGCTGGCGAAGCGTTATGACGTGCTGGTCGTGCATGACCTCGCCTATGCCGATATCGTTTACGACGGCTGGAAAGCACCGTCTATCATGCAGGTGCCCGGCGCACGTGACGTGGCGGTAGAATTTTTCACCCTGTCAAAAAGCTACAACATGGCGGGCTGGCGCATTGGCTTTATGGTAGGCAACCCGGAGCTGGTGAACGCCCTGGCGCGGATCAAAAGCTACCACGACTACGGGACCTTTACGCCGCTACAGGTGGCGGCCATCGCTGCCCTTGAGGGCGACCAGCAGTGCGTGCGCGATATTGCTGAGCAGTACAAGCGTCGTCGCGACGTGCTGGTTAAGGGGCTGCACGAGGCGGGCTGGATGGTGGAGATGCCGAAAGCCTCGATGTACGTCTGGGCAAAGATCCCGGATGCCTACGCAGAAATGGGTTCGCTGGAGTTTGCTAAGAAGCTACTCAACGACGCTAAAGTTTGCGTGTCGCCAGGGGTTGGATTTGGTGAATATGGCGATACACACGTACGTTTTGCACTGATTGAGAACCGGGACCGTATTCGTCAGGCGGTGCGCGGAATTAAAGCAATGTTCCGCGCCGATGGTCTGCTTCCCGTTACGGCCAAAGCGTCTGTGGAAGAGAGAGAGTAGAAACGCGCCGACAGAATAGAAACAGGAGCCAAATGGCTCCTGTTTTTTTATGCGTGATAGCTGCTCAGATCATCAGGGCGAACGTGCCGGCCCAAACGATGACCATCACTGAAATGCCCATAAAAAAATATTTCACGTTTCATCACTCCGCATACGTCAGGGTACGCATTAATGAACATCAGGACTGATTATAGAGAGCTGAAACTGTACCAAAGCCAAATTGAGAATTTTCTCGCTTAGGATGGCAGCATCACCCCAGAATTTCGGGCGTACCTGACGCCAGACGGCGCTAATGTACGCTTAATTTTTACAGGGTGCAAGTGGGTTTTTTCCAAATACTTTTAGTCACTTAGGTGTGTCGTGGAACGGCGACACTTTTATTTCTTCACGTAATCATTTGTCTTTCAGCGACGCGATTAACGCTCCGGCAGAGTGCATTTTTGCGCTTGATTCATAAGGAGTATTTGGCGAAAAAGTGTGCGTTAGATCGCTTTTTAAGTCGTGATTAACAGAGTAAAACGCCCGCCGGGGAAGGGCGGGCGAAAGCATTACTCCATCGCAGCTTTAGTCAGATCGTCCTGCACCTGCTGACGCTGTGCCGGGGTCAGGATCTGGTTAAGATCGAAGTAATACTTCACCTTGTAATAGCGTGCCTGCTGTTCGGCATTGCTGAACGCGGTAAGCTGCGTTTTTACCGTGTTATCACTCCACTTACCTGAGCGGATCATATCGATGATCGCACCCTCTTTCGCGCCGGTGACTTTGATATGGTCAATATTGGTCTTAAGCTGCTGGTGCAGCTGCTGGATTTTCGTTACCTGATCCTGGCTCAGTTTCAGATGCTGCACGATGGGATCCTGGGACGGGGCCGGTGCCGTAGAGACATTTGCTGCAAAAGCCGCGCCTGAAGAGAGCGCCAGCGCGGAAACCAGTAAAGCGGAACGCAAAATTTTGTTCATATTTTTATCCAAAAAGCACGATGAAAGCAGACCAGCGAGCCGAGCCTGTCGCCGCTCTCTGCCATAATAAAAGGCCGGGCAGGAATAGACTACTTTCTCTCGCCCTGGCCGATAACAGAATACGTATTTGATATGCGTCCAGCCACGCAGAATTGTTTTGCTAACGGTAACCGAGTGAAAATATGCATGGGGTATAAGACTATTTGTGTCTTTTGATGACTTTTTTCCATTAATGCGTAAATAATACTTTAATATTAGTGCGGTGAATGCATAAGGCATAATCAATTGATTTTAAATACTATAAATATACCTTATCTAACCCAGCGGATCCTATTGCTGATGGCGTTGGCAAACCCGTTACGTTAACTGATTACGCTTTATTACATTTTTTAAAATTGATGGTGCCGTTTGGGAACCATACTTTTCCGGAAATTGTATTTCCGCACGATGTTTTTTTGCTATGCGGCTATTAACAACCGATTTTGTCTTTGAATATCACTCGTCATGCCTGCGCGCGCAGGAATTTATTTAACGTTCTGTGGTGGAGGTCTTTCATGTTCAGGATCTTATCTGCTGAGTTTTTTGGTACATTCTGGCTAGTGTTAGGCGGTTGCGGCAGCGCCGTGCTGGCAGCGGCGTTTCCAGAGTTAGGGATAGGGTTTGTTGGCGTGGCGTTGGCGTTTGGCCTGACCGTTCTGACAATGGCCTACGCGGTTGGCCATATCTCAGGCGCCCACTTTAACCCGGCGGTGACGCTGGGACTGTGGATTGCTGGGCGTACTCCTGCTCGCCACGTCATTCCCTACATTGTGGCCCAGATCGTTGGCGGTATTGCTGGGGCCGCGGTGCTCTACCTCATCGCCAGTGGTAAAACCGGCTATGATGCGACGCTAGGCGGCTTTGCCTCCAACGGCTTTGGCGAACACTCGCCGGGGGGCTTCTCTTTTACCGCCTGTGCAATAGCTGAAGTTGTACTGACGGCTTTTTTCCTGTTAGTCATTCTTGGCGCAACGGACAGATATGCGTCAGTCGGGTTCGCTCCGCTGGCGATTGGCCTGGCGCTGACGCTTATTCACCTTATCAGTATTCCCGTAACCAACACCTCTGTTAACCCGGCACGCAGCACTGCCGTCGCGATCTTTCAGGGAACATGGGCGCTGCAACAGCTATGGGTATTCTGGGTAATGCCGCTCGTCGGTGGCCTGATAGGCGGAGTGATCTATCGAGTTCTGCTTAGCGACACCGTCTCCCTGCCGAAGCAGGCGCAGACAGCGAAAGAGTAACGGTAATAAACCCTCCATGCCGCCGTGCGAGGCGGTGTGGGGTACCCCTCTATATCATGAAAAAGGGCGATGCCTTTTCGCTGAATAGAGATGAATCTGAAATAAAATATCACGAGCAGCGCCGCATAACTCATTTCCACTGGAATCTGCCACCGTCAAGAGTGAATAAATCCGTGGTATAATCTTGCCCCTCATTTCTCTTTTCGCTTTGGGGCATTTTTAAATGCAACAGCCCGTTGTGTATGTAGGTGAATGGCTGGTTACACCCTCTGTTAACCAAATCAGCCGGCAAGGACGTCAGCTTACCCTTGAGCCGCGCTTAATCGACCTGCTGGTGTTTTTTGCTCGCCACCCTGGACAGGTACTAACCCGTGATGAATTAATTGATAACGTCTGGACACGCAGTGTCGTCACCGGCCATGTCGTTACCCAGAGTATCTCCGAGCTGCGTAAGTCGTTAAAAGATGGCGATCCTAACGCGCCGGAATATATTGTTACGGTACCCAAACGGGGCTATAAGCTCACGGTGCCGGTAATATGGCACACTGAAGAGCAGGAGGAGGGCGCTACGCCGTCGTCTGCGCCAGATACGCTGCCTGAAGCAACCGCTGAGCCACCGCCTGAAAGCGTTACGCTACGCAGTCGGCTTAACGCTTTTATTGTCTGGGGGCTATTTCTGTTGGCGCTGGGCTCATGCGTGGCGCTGGTTGCGCTGGCGACCCTTGATTCCCGTCCACCGATAACCAAAACACGCCTGCTGCTGAACCCGCGCGATATTGATATCCATTTAGTCGATGGCAGCGGCTGTACCAACCGCAGTACGCAGCACGCCTATGCAGTAGGGCTGGGCAGCCTGATCACGACTACACTCAACACCTTCTCAACCTTTATGGTGCACGACAAAACTAACTACAACATTAATGAGCCCAGCAGCTCCGGTAAAACGCTGACCATTGAGTTTGTTAATCAGCGGCACTACCGTGCCCAGCAGTGCTTTATGTCGATTAAGCTGGTGGATAACGCAGATGGTTCAACCATGCTTGATAAACGTTATTTCGTTACCAGTGATAATCAGCTATCCATTCAGAACGATCTCATGAACAGCCTGTCGGACGCGCTGACCCAGCCGTGGCCAGCACGTTTACAGACGATGTTAACCCAGTATCAACCTGCCCAGAGCACGTCACTTGTGGCCTTTTACCAGGCTCATCAGCTATTAATGAATGGTGATGTCGACTCGTTGAGTAAAGCCAGTGAACGTTTAGAGGAGGTATTGAAACACTCTCCTGAGTTTATCTATGCGAGGGCGGAAAAAGCGCTGGTCGATGTCTTACGCCACTCCCAGCAGCCTTTAAATGATAAGCAGCTAGCGGCACTTAATAGCGAGATAAGGCATCTAAGTGATACCCCAGGCATGAAAGAGATGGCTATTCTCTATCAAATTGAAACTGTCGATATGCTGAGTAAAGGCAACGTTGATGAAGCCTATAAAAATGTTAATAAATCTATCGACCTGGAGATGACATGGATGAGCTATGTGCTGCTGGGTAAGGTGTATGAAATGAAAGGGCAGAATCGCCTGGCGGCAGATGCCTATATTACCGCCTTTAATTTACGCCCTGGCGATAACACGCTCTACTGGATAGAAAACAGCGTATTTCAAACATCGGTGACGCGCGTCGTTCCTTACCTCGATAATTTTCTTGCAAAAGAATAAATAACATATCATAAAGTTAAATTAATGTTTAAATAATGATTTATTTTGTTATTTAAATGATTGCTTGTATTTAGGTTGAAACTTTAAATGATGTGCTCCTTCGCATCTAACTATTTGTAACTGCTGTGTGTTTATCTTTTCCTGACCTTTGGAGGTTATCCTGAGATGTAACCCTAAAAGGTCAGGGTCTCAATTTTTTGCAGTTTGTTTTTATTTCACTTTATCTTTAGGACTTTGCTTTTCCAAATGCGTAATCTCGCTGGCAGTTGGTCGGGTCAATAACATGCTTTAACTCATGATCCGCACCTCCAAATAACTCTCAGGAGATTACGAAACATGAGTACTGCCAAAAAGATCGGGCTGTTTGCCTGCACCGGTGTTGTTGCCGGAAATATGATGGGGAGCGGTATTGCATTATTGCCTGCGAACCTCGCTAGCATTGGGGCTATTTCTATCTGGGGCTGGGTCATCTCTATTATCGGTGCCATGTCACTGGCCTATGTTTATGCGCGGCTGGCAACTAAAAACCCGCAGCAGGGTGGACCTATCGCTTATGCCGGCGAGATATCTCCCGCCTTTGGTTTTCAGACCGGCGTTCTCTATTATCACGCAAACTGGATTGGAAACCTGGCTATTGGTATTACCGCCGTCTCTTATCTCTCAACGTTTTTCCCGGTATTAAACAACCCTGTTCCTGCTGGCATCGCCTGTATTGCCATCGTCTGGCTCTTTACTTTTGTTAATATGCTCGGCGGGACCTGGGTCAGCCGCCTGACCACTATCAGCCTGGTGCTGGTGCTTGTTCCAGTCGTCATGACGGCGGTTGTCGGCTGGCACTGGTTTGATATGGCGACCTACCAGGCAAACTGGAATACCTCTACCACCACCGACAGCCACGCGGTGATCAAAAGTATCCTGCTCTGCCTGTGGGCCTTCGTGGGCGTTGAATCCGCCGCGGTCAGTACCGGTATGGTGAAGGACCCGAAACGCACCGTCCCGCTGGCGACCATGCTGGGAACGGCGCTGGCCGGGATTGTCTATATCGCCGCGACTCAGGTTATCGCCGGTATGTATCCTGCTGCTGAGATGGCTTCCTCCGGTGCGCCGTTCGCCGTTAGTGCTTCCACTATCCTTGGCGGCTGGGCTGCGCCAATCGTATCCGGATTTACCGCTTTTGCCTGCCTGACCTCGCTGGGCTCCTGGATGATGCTTGTCGGCCAGGCCGGTGTGCGCGCCGCTAACGATAACAACTTCCCGAAAGTGTATGGCGAAGTAGACAGCAACGGCATTCCGAAAAAAGGGCTGCTGCTGGCTGCAGTGAAAATGACCGCCCTGATGGTGCTGATCACCATGATGAACTCTGCCGGTGGCAAAGCATCTGACCTGTTCGGGGAGCTGACCGGCATCGCGGTACTGCTGACCATGCTGCCTTACTTCTACTCCTGTGTGGATCTGATCCGCTTCGAGGGCATTAATACCCGCAACCTTATCAGCCTGATCTGCTCCGTGCTGGGCTGTGGATTCTGCTTCATCGCTCTGATGGGTGCCAGCTCCTTTGAACTGGCAGGCACCTTCATCGTCAGCCTGATCATCCTGATGTTCTACGGTCGCAAAATGCACCAGCGCCAGCTTAACAACGCCGCTGCCGAAAGAGAGACCGCAAGCGCGCTGTAAACCTTAACCCTTTCCTGTAGCCCTTCCTTCACCTGTAACCTACGGCGGGAGGGGCTTGCTCTACCCGGAGATTAGATTATGAACGTTATTGCTATCATGAATCACATGGGCGTTTACTTCAAAGAGGAGCCCATCCGTGAACTACATCGTGCTCTCGAACGCCTCGACTTTCGCGTTGTTTACCCTAACGACCGCGACGATCTGCTGAAGCTTATTGAAAACAATGCTCGCCTGTGCGGCGTCATCTTCGACTGGGATAAATACAATCTCGAATTGTGCGAAGAGATCAGCAAGATGAACGAGTATATGCCGCTGTACGCGTTCGCCAATACCTATTCCACTCTCGATGTCAGCCTCAACGATCTGCGCATGCAGGTACGCTTCTTCGAGTATGCGTTGGGTGCCGCTGAAGACATCGCCCATAAAATCAAGCAGAACACCGATGAGTACATCGACGCCATCCTGCCGCCGTTGACGAAAGCGCTGTTCAAATATGTTCGTGAAGGTAAATACACCTTCTGTACCCCGGGCCACATGGGTGGAACGGCTTTCCAGAAAAGCCCGGTCGGCAGCCTCTTTTATGACTTCTTCGGGCCAAATACCATGAAGTCCGATGTCTCAATTTCAGTCTCCGAGCTGGGTTCCCTGCTGGATCACAGCGGCCCGCATAAAGAAGCGGAAGAGTATATCGCGCGCGTATTTAATGCCGAGCGCAGCTATATGGTGACCAACGGTACTTCGACCGCTAATAAAATCGTTGGCATGTACTCCGCGCCAGCGGGCAGCACCGTGCTGATTGACCGTAACTGCCACAAGTCGCTGACCCATCTGATGATGATGAGCGACATAACGCCTATCTATTTCCGTCCTACCCGCAACGCCTACGGTATTCTCGGCGGGATCCCGCAGAGCGAATTCCAGCATGCCACTATCGCTAAGCGCGTCAAAGAGACCCGCAACGCCAGCTGGCCGGTGCACGCGGTGATCACCAACTCGACATACGACGGTCTGCTCTACAACACGGACTACATCAAGAAAACCCTCGATGTGAAGTCAATCCACTTTGATTCTGCCTGGGTTCCCTACACCAACTTCTCGCCAATCTATGCCGGCAAATGCGGTATGAGCGGCGGCCGTGTAGAAGGGAAGGTGATCTATGAAACCCAGTCCACGCACAAGCTGCTGGCGGCCTTCTCCCAGGCGTCGATGATCCACGTGAAAGGTGACGTTAACGAAGAGACCTTTAACGAAGCGTTCATGATGCACACCACCACCTCGCCGCACTACGGCATTGTGGCCTCTACCGAAACCGCCGCGGCGATGATGAAAGGCAATGCCGGGAAGCGCCTGATCGACGGCTCTATCCAGCGCGCCATCAAGTTCCGGAAAGAGATCAAGCGCCTGAAAGGGGAGTCTGAGGGTTGGTTCTTTGATGTCTGGCAGCCGGAACATATTGACCAACCTGAGTGCTGGCCGCTGCGCTCTGACAGTGCCTGGCATGGTTTCAAAAACATCGATAACGAGCACATGTACCTCGACCCGATCAAGGTCACTATTCTGACGCCGGGGATGACAAAAGACGGCGCGATGGATGAGTTCGGGATCCCGGCCAGCATCGTGGCGAAGTACCTGGACGAGCGCGGTATCGTAGTAGAAAAAACCGGGCCTTATAACCTGCTGTTCCTGTTCAGCATCGGCATCGATAAGACCAAAGCATTGAGCCTGCTGCGCGCCCTGACCGATTTCAAACGCGGCTTCGATCTGAACCTGCGGGTGAAAAATCTGCTGCCGTCGCTGTATCGCGAGGATCCTGAATTCTATGAAAACATGCGCGTCCAGGAGCTGGCAAACAACATTCATAAGCTGGTTGAGAAGCACAATCTCCCGGATCTGATGTTCCGCGCCTTTGAAGTGCTGCCGTCTATGGTCATGACCCCGTTTGCGGCGTTCCAGAAAGAGCTGCACGGCCAGACTGAGGAGGTCTACCTCGAAGAGATGGTTGGTCGGGTCAATGCCAACATGATCCTGCCGTACCCGCCGGGCGTTCCGCTGGTGATGCCGGGAGAGATGATCACCGAAGAGAGCCGTCCGGTGCTGGAGTTCCTGCAGATGCTGTGTGAAATCGGCGCGCACTACCCGGGCTTCGAAACCGATATTCACGGTGCCTATCGGCAGAAGGATGGCCGTTACACCGTTAAGGTGCTGAAAAACGATAAATAAATAATGAAGGAGCCTGCCTGGCCTGCGGGATCGTAGGCCGGGTAAGCGTAGCGCCACCCGGCAAATTCCACAGCTCAGGGAGACCCTATGAAAACACCCTCACAGCCGCGTGCGATTTACTACATCGTCGCGATCCAAATCTGGGAGTATTTCAGCTTTTACGGCATGCGTGCCTTACTTATCCTCTATCTTACCCATCAGCTCGGCTTTAGTGACAGGCATGCTATCAGCCTGTTCAGCGCTTACGCTTCGTTAGTTTATATTACTCCTATTCTCGGCGGCTGGCTTGCCGACCGCCTGCTTGGCAATCGCGCGGCGGTTATTTTTGGCGCACTGTTAATGACCCTTGGGCACGTCGTGCTGGGCCTGGGTGCTGACTCCACAAAAAGCCTCTATCTTGCGCTGGCCATTATTATCTGCGGCTATGGCCTGTTTAAATCTAACGTAAGCTGCCTGCTGGGTGAAATGTATACGCCAGAGGATACACGCCGGGACGGTGGGTTTGCGCTGCTCTACGCCGCCGGAAACGTCGGCTCGATAGCCGCGCCGGTAGCCTGCGGGCTGGTGGCGCACTGGTATGGCTGGCATGCGGGTTTCGCGTTGGCGGGCATCGGTATGTTTATCGGTCTGGTCATCTTTTTAGGCGGTCATCGCCATTTTCGCCATGTCCGCAGCGTGAACAAACCGGCCCTCTGTGCGGCGACCTTTATGCTGCCCGCCTGGGCATGGATGGTGCTGCTTCTGTGCGTTGCCCCGTTCTTCTTCTCTCTGCTGCTGAAAAATAACTGGGCTGGCTACCTGCTGGCGATCGTCTGCGCCATCGCCGCCCGGATTGTGGCGCGCATCATGGTGAAGTTTCCAGAGCATCGCCGTGCGCTGTGGCAAATCATCCTGCTAATGATGACCGGCACGCTGTTCTGGGTGCTGGCGCAGCAGGGCGGCAGCTCCATCAGCCTGTTTATCGATCGCTTTGTTAACCGCCACATTTTGCATTCAGAGATCCCGACCGCGCTGTTCCAGTCGGTCAATGCCGTTGCGGTGATGGCTGCGGGCGTCGTGCTGGCGTGGCTGGTAGCTCCCCGAGGCGGCGTCCACTCTGCACTGCGCGTGTGGCTGAAGTTTGCGTTTGGTCTGTTGCTGATGGCGGGCGGTTTTATGCTGCTGGCACTGAATGCCCACGGTGGCCAGCAGGACGGCCATGCCTCGATGGGCCTGATGATTGCCGGTCTGGCGTTAATGGGCTTTGCCGAGCTGTTTATTGACCCGGTCGCAATGGCGCAAATTACCCGCTTCAACATGCCCGGCATGGCCGGAGTACTGACCGGTATCTATATGCTGGCAACCGGCGCGGTTGCTAACTGGCTGGCGGGCGTAGTGGCCCAGCAAACCACCGAGCCACAGTCCAGTACCGCCGCGCTCGCTGCTTACCAACACTTTTTTTCGCAGATGGGACTGTGGACCTTCGGCTGTGTAGCGCTGATTGTAGCGCTGCTTGCTGCTGCGAGGTTAACGCTCATGTCTCCGGCCCCCTGCATACAGCAACCCAGTCGTGATTAACTCTATAAGGAGACAGCATGTCCGAACAACTGGTGCACGATGCCGACGAGGCATCCGATCTTAACAGTGAACTAAAAACCCGCCGTGAGAAGCTGGCGCAGCTGCGCGAGCAGGGCGTTGCCTTCCCGAACGACTTCCGCCGCGATCGCACCTCCGATACGCTGCACGCCGAGTTTGACGTGAAAGAGAACGATGAGCTGGAAGCGCTGAACGTGGAAGTGAGCGTCGCCGGCCGGATGATGACCCGCCGTATCATGGGCAAAGCGTCTTTCGTTACTTTGCAGGACGTTGGCGGCCGCATTCAGCTGTATGTCTCCCGCGATGACCTGCCAGAAGGCATCTACAACGAACAGTTCAAGAAGTGGGATCTGGGCGATATCCTCGGCGCGAAAGGGAAGCTGTTCAAAACCAAAACCGGCGAGCTCTCCATTCACTGCACCGAACTGCGCCTGCTGACCAAAGCCCTGCGCCCGCTGCCGGACAAGTTCCACGGCCTGC